>NZ_JAAKZF010000053.1 GCF_011045125.1 Allomesorhizobium camelthorni
GGAGCTAACGCCTGTGCCAATGTTGGCAGGTGTCGCCGCGCCGACTCCCTTGGCGATTATCCCGACACGAGTCCAGCATGTCGGAGTTGCGCACGATCGTGCTGATCCGCCCTTGATCGTCGAAGTCGAATGCGAGCGTCTGGCCGATCCGGTCCGCTGGCACACTGTCATCGTGCCGAAGACAGTTTCGATTCAGCGCGTCGTATTCGCGGCCTCGTCCAATGTAGCGCACAGCACGGCGTTGCTCTTTCCTCAGCACCGGCTCAACCGAGCCCGAGCTTCTTCCTGAGCTCGGCGTTTTCCTTGCGAAGCCGGTCGGCGAGGAGCTTCTTCAGACGGAGATTCTCTTCTTCAAGCTTTACCAGATCCTTGAGCTCGTCGCCCAGCGTTTGCCCGGCGGCCTTTTTCCACTGGTAGTAGGTCTGTTCTGATATGCCGGCTTTCTTGACAGCGTCCTTGATGCTCTCTCCCCGGCCGGTCTGCTTCTCGATCTCACCGAGCTTTTGGGCCCGCTCCTTTTCCGAAAATGTTCTCCGCACCGTCCGGACCGTTGGGGAGACTGCTTCAGATGTATGCGCCTGCTTGCCCGACTTGGCGGCTCTGGTCCGCACGGCACGTCCCTGCTGCCCGGTTGGCTTCCTCGGCTTTGGTGCCTTTTTCTTGGTTTCAGAGGTCTGTTCTTTCGCAGGCACCTCGGTCGGTACCTCGCTTGGTTCGGATCCCTTGAGGTCGGCCATAAAATCCTCCCACGGTCAAACGTCCATTCTCCAGTGCAACATCAAGAACTTACGGACCTTAGTCAATAAGTGCACACCACGCCGCTAGTCACGACCACTATTTTCAATAGCGGCGTAGTCGAATTTGCGAATCAACGGCGGTCCAGCAGTCTGGCCACCGCTTCCCGGACAAGGGCTGGGATATTTTCAGGGTCATCCAGGTAGGCGCTTTCCAGCAGGCCGTCCGATACCGCGACCAGCAGGGAGGCGGTGACGGAAGGATCTGGATCCCCATCCGCTGCAAGAAGTGCCCGAAGGCTATCGTGATACCACGCGCGGCGCGCATCGATGGCCTGCCGCACAGGGCTGGTCGGGTTTGGGTACTCGGCGGCCGCGTTGAGGAACGGACACCCCCGCCAACCTCCCGCGACCACGGCCTCGCTGATACGTCCCATGATAGCCGCGATCATTTCCCGTGGAGGCTGTTTCGGCAGTGCTGCAACTGCCGCCCGCCCGAGCCGGTCCTGCTCCTCGATATAGGCGAGGACGAGGTCCTCCTTCGACGGAAAGTGATTGTAGAACGTCGCCTTGGCGACCCCGGCTTCCGCGATGATGCGGTCGATGCCCACGGCATGAATGCCCCCTGAATAGAAGAGCCGGGTCGCGGTGTCGAGCAAACGACGGCGCGCGGAACTTGTTTCAGGGGGGCTATGAGAAATGTTTTCTTTCATCGCTTGACACTAACAGACAGGTCTGTATATTGCAAGTTGACAGACAGACCTGTCTGGATAGGAGAGTGCCATGCAATCGAACGAAACATCCGAGATCGTGCGCCGGTTCAACCAGGCGTTTCTCGAGCACGAGCCCGCGATCCTCAAGGACCTGATCGCACCGGATTGCGTCATGGAGTCGATCCAGCCGGCGCCGGACGGCACCCGCTACGAAGGCTACGATGTGAATCTGGCGTTCTGGCAGGCCATGGCGGCCGACCGCATTAACCGCTTCGAGGTCGAAGACACCGTTGTGATGGGCGACCGCGCCAACATCCGCTGGCGCTTCCATTTCGGCGACGGTGGGTCGGTCCGCGGCGTTAGCCTGATCCGTGTCCGTGACGGTCGGATCGTCGAAGCCTTGGCTTATGCCAAAACGCCGGGTCAATCGGCGCCCTTGCCTGAGTAATCCGCGGCCAGGACGACAAGCATCGTCTTCTTTGTTCAACCGGAGCCTAGTTCATCATCGGCCACACGCTCGGGATCGACGGCGGCTCCATCGTTCAATGAGGTGAGAAAATGACCAGTGACAGCAAAGTTACCCACGACATCGTGGAACGCTTCAACAACGCATTTGAGAAGCATCGCCCCGAAGACCTCGATGATCTCATCGGCGAGGGCTGTGTTCTCGAAAATACTGCGCCGGCCCCGGATGGAGCGCGTTACGAAGGGCGTGAGGCTTGCCTCACTTTCTGGAAGGGCGTCGCGTCGTCCGCCAACCTTGTCTTCAAAGCTGAGGAAATCTCGGCGATGGGCGACCGCGGGATCATCCGCTGGCAGCTTCGCTGGAGCGAGCGCGAAGCGGACCGGGTTCGAGGCGTCAACATCATGCGTGTCCGGGACGGAAAGATCGTCGAGGGTCTGGGCTACGTGAAGGGGGGCTGACGTTCCGATCGCGAACCGGCGATCCTCGCGGGTCGCTATCCCAGACCATGCACGGCGGCGTGTCGCCGGAATAGGGCACCAGCCCGAAGGAGCAGACCCATGATCATCATAGCCGGCTACACCCGCACCGACGCTGAGAAGCGGGACGGCGCCGTGGAAGCCTTCAGGGGCATGGTCGAACGCGCGAGGGCGTACGACGGCTGTCTCGACTTCTCCATAAGCGCGGACGCGGTCGATCCGGAGCGCGTCAATCTCTTCGAATGCTGGCGCGACCAGACCACGCTGGACGCCTGGCGCAAGGTCGCGAAGGGGCCGCGCGGGAAACCTCGAGAGGTCGCCGTAAGCCTCTATCGCACCGACAAGGCAGAAAAGCCTTTCTGAGGACGAGACGCCGCGGACCCGCCGCCCGGTCTGGCGACCAGGCGGCCAAGGGTCGGAAGCATCGAATCCTTTGCCGATCACGGCTCCGTCTCGATGCAGCATATCGCTGAGTTTTTCGCCCTGTTCGGGGCGGCATCCGGGAACCGGGTTGGATCGATCCGCAGCTCTCTCGCGCGCGGCTGGCGATCATTCCAGGCTATTCGCACTACAACCTCGGCCAGGGACCGGAGGTGGCGCAAGTGATCGAGAGTTTCCTCACGCAACCCACATCGCCGGCAACACTGTTCTCGCCGTCACAGCCTGGCGACGCCAGCGAACGGGAAGAGGAGATGCTACCATGAGAAAGATCATCGCAATCGCCCACGCCAGGGTCGATGGCGTCATGCAATCCCTGTGCGTGTTAACATCTTCGAGCGTTGGCGCGCGGTCTTTGGACGTTGCCACCGAATGGCGGCAAAGCTTCGATTCGAGGCTTCCATCTTGCCGGGCGCAATGACCGCAAATGGCGTGCGCCGTGACAAGGCGGCGCTTTCCAGTGGGTGCAAGTCCCACCCGGCAAGATGCTCCAGCCGGAAGCAACCGGAGCAGGCATGGAGGAGACAAAATGTCTGAAGCCTTCGGGGCGATGTCACCTTAACTTGCGTCCGGGACGCCGGAGGCGTTCTGCCTTGCGGATTGATTTCAGGCCATGGCTCCCGCCACAGCTTTCCACTGCGCGATCGCTTGGAGGCGGTGAACGCGGCTTTGGAACGCGGAGCGTTGTGAACGGGGTGGAACGAAGAGATTTCGGATGGCGGAGAAGACAGAGACGAAGCGCTGAAGGCTTCCCGGTGATCGAAAGCTCTGCATCGTTCGCTCCCGCTTTCGCAGCGGCACATGTGAATTCTCGGCGCGGTTGTTCAGGCCCTTATGCGATCGATGTTCGACGTTCGGCATGACCTGGCGGCGCGCCGCACCATAGGAGCTTAGCTTGTCGGTGATCATCCGCTTCGGAGCGGTGCCCTGCTTCTTCAGAAGCCTTGTCAGCAATCGCCTGGCTGCCTTGGTGTTGCGGCGGTTCTGGACGATCTCGTCAAGCACATAGCCGTCCTGGTCGACGGCGCGCCACAACCAGTGTTTCCTGCCGGCGATGGTGATGACCACCTCGTCCAGATGCCACACGTCGTTCCGGCCGGGCTTCTTGCGGCGAAGGCGACGCGCGTAGTCCGGGCCGAACTTCTTTGCCCAACGGCGGATCGTTTCATAGGAGACGACAATGCCGCGCTCCAGCAGCATTTCCTCGACAAGGCGCAGGCTCAGCGTAAACCGAAAGTAGAGCCACACCGCATGGGCGATGATCTGAGGTGGGAAACGATGGCGCTTGTAGCTGATGGGCGAGATGTTCATGCCGGAGCGTTTACTTCAACGACCCTGCTAACCTGTTTACCGTGACATCGCCGTGAAATTGTTAGCGAAAAACTGAGCCCGCCATAGCGCCGAAACCTAACCGGCATATGACGTTCGGGCGTGTGAAATCGGAAAGTAAAAGCGACAGCCGAAGACCTTTTGGCGCGCCTCGACGAGCGCGTGCGAACCAGCCCGGTCCGCGACGGTTTTGTCGCACGCTGCCACTTTGCCGACGCGGCGGCCGCGCTGTGGCTCGAAGGCGAGCTCGTCCACAGCGAGGATCTCATCCTGCACGACGCCCACATGGACATCCGCACCCCGACCCACGAACTCACCCGGGCGCACGCGGTGCTGCGCGCCCGCCGCCGCATTTTGGCCAAGAACCCCACTGGGCGCTGTCGCGGCCCGGCCTTTTGATGCTGCGTGGCCGCGAAGGGCAGGGCGGCGGCGGGTCGGAGCCCGGACGGGCCCGCTCCGGACCCGATGCGGCGGTGGCGGCCGCCGGGGCGGACGAGGCCGTCGGCGAAAACCTTGCTAAAGACACGGACCAGGAGGACTCTCTTGCCGAAGAGCTGGCCGAGATCGACGCCGTGCTGGCCCGTTCCAGCCGGCTGCTGGCGGGCGAAAAGTTCGCGCCGCGCGCGGCGGACAGCCCGGAGGTCGACACGGCAGGGCAGGGGGCAAACGCGCGGGCCGCCTCGCCGGACGGTCTCGGGCCGCTGATCCGCGACCTCGACTGGGACGAGGACCAGCGGCTTGCCGACTGGCTCGCCGTCGTCGACCGACTGCGCAGCGAAACGATGCCGGCCGTGCTTCAAGCGGCGATCGCCTGGGAGGCGTGGCAGGACATCGAGCCGCTGCAGCACCAGCATTGGCTCGGGCCGCTGCTGGTTGCCGCGGTGCTCAGGCAGCGCGGCAAGGTCGGCTCACATCTGTTTTGCCTCAATGCCGGGCTACGGACGGTTACGCGGGACCGGCGGCACGCGCAGGAAAAAACCACCCTGCTGCTGGCCGTTCTCGACGCCATCGCCGAGGCGGCCTCGGCCGGGCTCAAGGAGCTCGACCGGCTGGCGCTGGCCAAAACCCAGATGGAGCGCCGGCTCAGGAACCGGCGCAAGAACTCGAGCCTGCCGGCGCTGATCGAGCTGGTTCTGGCGCGGCCGGTGGTGTCGGCCGGACTGGTCGCGGCCGAGCTGAAAATCAGCCAGCGCGCCGCGCTCGGCCTGGTCGCCGAACTCAAGATCCGCGAGGTGACCGGCCGGGGGCGCTACAGGGCATGGGGACTCTTGTGACGAAAGTCTAAAGTAGCCGAGCACCGTGATGGATTGCCACCGGTCTGAGCCTCTGAATACATAGTCGGCCTATAGCGTTTTGCGTTTGTTTTAGGAGAGAAAACCGTGACCACGGCCGTTATTGACGATCCGATTGTCGAACTCACAGCCGACGTTGTCTCGGCCTATGTTTCGAACAACCCGGTTCCCGCTGCGGAACTTGCGGCCCTCATAGGCCAGATCCATGCTTCATTGCGCGCGCTCGGTTCGGGAGCACCGGTCGAAGTGGAGGAACCGCAGAAACCTGCCGTGCCGATCAAGAAATCGGTGGCGCCGGACCATATCGTCTGCCTCGAAGACGGAAAGCAATTCAAGTCGCTGAAGCGGCACCTGATGACCCACTACGGACTGACCCCGGACGAGTACCGGGCGAAATGGAAACTGCCGGCGGACTATCCGATGGTCGCGCCGAATTATGCCGCCACACGGTCAGCGCTGGCTAAGCAGATGGGGCTTGGCCGCAAATCGCAAAAGCCGGGCTCGCAGCCGGCGCGCGGTCGCAGGAAAGCTGCAGCGTAACCGCGCGACCATCACCCAATCGGCGATCGGCAGCAGGACCCAGGAGCTTCTCTGCTCGTGATTGCTAACCGAGCTCTTCGGGGAAGGGCTGTGGAGCGGCAATGCCGCGCTCCAATCCGTGAAGCCCTGCCGCTGAGGCGGGGCCTTACACTTGCCTAGCCGTTGAGCGTATCCTTGACGGCTTTCGCGGGAGAGAATGTCAACTTCCTTGCCGCGGCAATCTTGATCTTCTCTCCATTTGCCGGGTTGCGACCCTCGCGTTCCGGCGTCTCCTTGACCTTGAACTTCCCGAACCCAGGCAGCGAAACCTCTGCGCCGCTCGCGGCAGCCTCGACAATGCCCCTCAGCACATCGTCAACGATCACCTTTGCCTGTGTCTTGCTCACGCTGTGCGTCTCCGCCAGCTTTGTCACGAGTTCAGATGTGTTCATTGGCATTCTCCCCCTAAGTTGACTTCACCGCCTCTATCTGATGACGCCGGCGCTGTCATCAACCATGTTATCAACTTCACTCGTGTCAGCGATTTGCAGCATAAACGCGATGGCATGGTCATTCGGTCATTCCGCCTGTCGGCGTCTTGTTGCGCGCGCCAAGGTTTCGTCGCATATTCTGAGCCTGAATGCCGGCCTACGCACGATCCCGCGCGAGAAGCGACGGTCACGTGATCGGACGACCCGCAGTCTGGCCTTTCTGGACGCCTTGGCCAAAGCCGCGTCCGCCGGGTTGAAGGAGATTGATCGACTGGTGTTGGCGAAAGGCCAAACCGTCAATCGCGATCCTGAAGATCGTCCCCAGCGCTCTCTTTCCTCCGCGGTAAGGCCTGCGACCTCGTCACGCCTGCGGTTTCGGGCCTTGAAGACGATAGCTGCGCCGCCGCCGAGAAGCAGGATCACCGGTGTCGCCCATAACAGTGCATTGCGCGCGCTGAACCGCGGCTTCAGGAGTACGAATTCCGCCATAGCACCACGAAACCAATGACCTCGCCGTCGGTATCGCCGGCCACGAGCCGTTCGCGGACGAGAACACGCAGATCGCCGGCGAGTTCGGCATTCGAATCGTCGATCGACTGGTTCTGGCAGACCATGTATCTGAGTTCCACCGACAGGACGCGCGCACGTTTTTCGAGCCCCGGATCGGCAAGCACCTCTTGCGGCTGAAACGCATGGGCGGGCGCGGTCGCCGCGGCCATCGTCAGGGCGATCACGCCGGTTGCGATGTGCTTGGCGATCATGGCGCACTCGGATTTGCACCATCCGGAATGGGGTGTTTCCGGCGCGACGGCGCACCGACCCTCAGTCGCCGGTCGAAGAGCGAGACCGCGCCGCCGGTCATCATCACAAACGCGCCGATCCAGATAAGGGTGACAAGAGGTTTCCACCAGGCGCGCACGACGATGGCGCCATCGGGCGTGGAATCGCCGAGCGAAACATAAATCTGGCTGAAGCCGCGCGTCGCAATCCCCGCCTCGGTCGTGGGCATCTGACGCGCGGTGTAGAATCGCTTCGACGAAACGATTTCGCCCAAAACGTTGCCGCTCGAGTCAAAATACACGAACCGTCCGCGATCTTCTGTATAGTTTGGTCCCGTGAGCGGATAAATGCCGTCGTAGCGCAGCGTGTAGCCGGAAATTTCGAGCGTTTCTCCGGGGCGCATCGTGACGATCTTTTCGGTCTCCAGGGAGCCCACCGCGACAATGCCGAGCGTGGTCAGTCCGAGCCCCGTATGGGCGAACGACGTGCCGTAGACCGAGCGCGGCAAGCCGGCGAAACGGCGAAGTGCAACGGCGAGGCTTGCGCTGCCGACACCCGATTTCAATGCAATATCAGTCAATGTCCCGAAGATCAGCCAGAACGCGAGGCCGACACCGAACGCGGCCAGAACCGACGTGCCGTCGATGAAGAACAAGGTCATCATGATCGCGGCGAGCGCGCCGCCGAAGGCGAAAACGAGGCGCTGCGCGACGGCATAGAGATCGCCGCGTTTCCAGGCGAGAAGCGGACCGAGAGGCACGACGGCCAGAAGCGGCACCATCAATGGAGCGAAGGTCATGTTGAAGAACGGCGCGCCGACGGAGATCTTTTCGCCGGCGACAGCCTCGACCATCAGCGGGTAAAGCGTACCGATCAGAACGGTCGCGGCAGCAGTTGTCAGGAAAAGATTGTTGAGAACCAACGCCCCTTCCCTCGAGACCGGGTGGAACAAGCCTCCGGCGGCCAGCGTCGAGGCCCGCCAAGCGAAAAGCGCCAGCGACCCGCCGATGAAGATCATCAGGATGGCGAGGATGAATACGCCGCGGGTCGGATCGGTGGCGAAGGCATGGACGGAGGTGAGCACCCCGGACCGCACCAGAAACGTACCGAGAAGCGACAGGGAGAATGTCAGGATCGCCAGAAGAAGCGTCCAGATCTTCAGAGCCGCCCGCTTTTCCATGACGATGGCGGAATGCAAAAGTGCCGTCCCCGACAGCCACGGCAAGATGGACGCGTTCTCGACCGGGTCCCAGAACCAGAAGCCGCCCCAGCCGAGTTCGTAATAGGCCCAGTAGGATCCCATGGCGACGCCGCCGGTAAGGAACATCCAAGCGGCAAGCGTCCAGGGGCGCACCCAGCGCGCCCAGGCCGCGTCGATGCGGCCATCCATCAGCGCCGCGACGGCAAACGAAAAGCAGACCGAAAAGCCGACATAACCAAGATAGAGAAGCGGTGGATGGATGGCGAGACCGATATCCTGAAGGATCGGGTTCAGGTCGCGCCCCTCGATCGGGGCCGGCGTCAACCGGGTAAAGGGATTTGACGTGACAAGGATGAAGAGAAGGAAAGCCGCGCCAATCCAACCCTGAACAGCCAGGACATTGGCTCGCAGGGATGCCGGAAGGTTATTGCCGAACACCGCCACCAGCGCCCCGAACAGGGTGAGGATCAAGACCCAAAGGAGCATCGATCCTTCGTGATTTCCCCACGTCCCGGTGATCTTGTAGAGAAGCGGCTTCAGCGAATGGGAATTCTGCCAGACATTCAAGACCGAAAAATCCGACTGAACATAGGCAATGGTGAGCGCGACGAACGAGACAGCCGTCAGCGCAAACCCTGTGACGGCAACCGGCCCGCCGACCACCATCATCCGCTCGTTGCCGGTACGCGCGCCAATCAGCGGAAGCACCGACTGGACGAGCGCGAGCGTGAAGGCAAGGACAAGCGCGAAGTGACCGGTTTCGACCATGACGCCTATCCTAGAGCAAAATCCGACCAAATGGCATCAGTTCTGCTGCCATACACCTTTCGCTTTCAAGCTGTCGGCTACTTTTTTCGGCATATAGTTTTCATCGTGCTTGGCCAGAACGCTGTCGGTCACTAAAACCCCGTCCGCGCCGAATATCCCTTCCGTCGCGATGTCCCTGCTCCTCGCGGAAGGGACGGTAAGAATACCGGTGTAGGCTACCTGCACGGATTGCTCTTTGTCGGTGACTTCGAAGGCCACCTGTATGCCTTCTCCGTGAACAACCATGCCTTTCTAAGTCCGCCGAGATGGATGCGCTCGCCGGGGCGACACGTTCTCATAGAGGTCGGCATCAATATAGAAATACGATGTCTTCTGGCCAAGCGCGACGAAGGTCAGCGCCGTCGCCGCGCCCAGAAACGCCAAGGCACCGCCGACAAGCGAAAGTCTTTTCTGTTTGCGCGCTACATTGTCACCCCGTTCCCGTCAGGCCAAGCAAGGCCGCGAAGGCTTCCTTGGGCACCTCCGCGAGATTGCTCCCAGCGGTTGTCGGTGCTAGATTTCGCAGAAGTTGCCGCACTGATGTGTCCGAGTGCGCCGCCTGCCGCTGATGTGTTTTTGGAGTGGCCTAAAGAGGTGGCAAGGTTTGGAGACCGGGACGATGAGCTTGACGCGCCGCGATGTGTTGATCGCCGGGAGTGCGGGGGTTGTCGGGGTTGCGCTCTTCTCGCCGCGGAGCGCGCGTGCGAACGATGAGGCGTTGGATCTCGTCAAACAGCTCACCGGACGGACGGCCACGAGATCAGATCGCCTTCGCCTGATAATGCCGGCGGAGTTCCCGACCGGTTACACCGTGCCCATGAGTCTCGACATCGACAGCCCCATGACCGAGGCCGACCATGTGAGGCAAATCCGCGTGTTCGCGCCGCAGAACCCGATCATCGAAGTGGCCAGTTTCCAGTTCGTCCCGCAACGCAGTCTGCCCCGCGTGTCGACACGCATCCGCCTTGCCAAACCGCAACATGTCGTCGCTGTCGCCGAAATGAGCGACGGCGTCTTGCTAATGACCACGACGTGGGTCCGTGTCGCCACAGATGGCTGTGCCTGAGATCGGAGAAAGACAGTGACCACCCCGACACCACGCGTGATCGTGCCGAGCGCTGCTGCGAAGGGAGAGTTTTTTCAGGTCAAGACCATCATCAGCCATGGGATGGAAACTGGCCTGCGCCATGACGATCAAGGCAATGTGATCCCGCGCAAGATCATCAATAAGTTTGTCTGCCGCTACAACGACTCCGTGGTGTTCAGTGTCGATCTTCACGAGGCGATTTCGGCCAACCCGTTCTTCGAATTTTCCCTGTTGGCGACGGAGAGCGGCCGGCTCGATTTCGTCTGGGAAGAAGACGGCGGCGACGTCTATGCGTTGTCGCACCAGCTCGCGGTCGGTTGAGGTGGCGACGCAACTGGACTGCGCGAATTGTGATGTGAAGAGTTGGCAGGGAGCGTGACCGGAAAACTCCGAAACTCGCGGGTGTTCAGCATGCGCCCCGTCGTGGGGTCTGTGATCGCCACAGGCCTCGTGCTGCTCGGGGGCCAATCCGGCGCGGCGGCAGGCCCCGATCAAGGCGCCCAACTTGCCGCGACCTGTGCGTCCTGCCATCGCCTCGATGGCGGCGGCACAGGCATTTCCAGCATCATCGGGCTTGGCGAGGAAAGGCTCACCAGCGCCCTGCTTGCCTACCGGGCGAGCGAGAGTCCAAATCACATCATGCACGCTATCGCGCTGTCGCTCAGCGACGAGGAGATCGCGAGCGTCGCGCGCTATGTCGCAGCGCAGGGAAGTAACCAGCCATGAAATCCTCGACGCGTCGCGAGTTCGGCTGCTTGACCGGAGCTGCTTTGCTGACGGCGCTGCGTCCGCGCTTGGCGCTAGGCCAGGCCAAGGCGCGCGTCATCGTGATCGGCGGCGGCATCGGCGGCGCAACGGTCGCCAAATATCTCGCCGCGAGCGTCACGACCATCGACGTGACCCTGGTCGAGCCGCGGCGGGTCTACACGACCTGCTTCTTCAGCAATCTCCATCTCGCCGGACTTCGCCCGTTGGAACAGCTCACCCATGGTTATGAAGCGCTGGCAAAACAATACGGCATCACCGTCGTTCATGAGTCCGCTGAAACGATTGACCCGTCGGCGAAGACCGTCACGCTGAACAACGGTTCGAAGCTCAGTTACGACCGTCTCGTTGTTGCTCCGGGCATCGCATTCAGGGGTGGGGCGATTGAGGGCTATGATGAGGCGGCGATTGAGATCATGCCGCACGCCTGGAATGCGGGACCGCAAACTAGGCTGTTGCGCCAGCAGCTGGAAAGCATGGAGGACGGCGGGCTATTCGTGCTCGTTGCTCCGCCGAATCCGTTTCGCTGCCCGCCCGCCCCCTACGAGCGCGCTTCGCTCATCGCATCCTATTTCCAGCGCAGCAAACCCAAGGCCAAAATTCTGATTCTCGATGCGAAAGACAGCTTCAACGCGCAGGACCTGTTCCAGGACGCTTGGAACCGCCACTATCCAGGAATGATCGAATGGCTGCCGGCCCAATTCACCGGCGGGGTCACGGCGGTCGACACGAAGACCCGGTCGGTGATCACCGCGGGCGAAACATTCAAGGCCGCGGTGGCCAATGTCATCCCGGCGCAAATGGCCGGGCGCCTGGCACACCAGGCAGGCCTCGCCAACCAGTCGGGCTGGTGTCCGGTCGATCCGGTCACCTTCGAATCGGCGCTGCAGCCCGGCGTCCATCTGGTCGGCGACGCGATCATCGGCGGGGATATGCCGAAATCCGCCTTCTGCGCCAACAGCCAGGCTAAAGCTTGCGCCTTTGCCATCGCAGCCGATCTCACCGGATCCACGCGGTTCCCAGCGCATTTGTTCAACACCTGCTACACTTATCTCGCCCCCGATGATGCGTTCAGCAATGCCATCAGCTTCCAGCCAGTCGACGGCAAACTCAAGACCGTGCTCAGCTTTGTCAGTAAAGTCGAGGAAAGTGCCGATATCCGCCGCCTGGCGGCGCGCGCGGCGGAAGGCTGGTATGACGCCTTCACGCACGACGTATTTGGCTGAACCGAAACTCAACTCCGCTCGATGGCCGGGCCAGCCATTGCGGAAACGCCGACACCATGGCGGGTATGCTCCGCCTCGGCGCCGGATCGTTGCTCCGGGACCAGCGATGGAACAGGATCGGGCAGCTGCTCCAGCCGCAGCGAATTCACCACCACGAGGATGCTCGAGCCGGCCATGACAGCAGCCGCAAGGATCGGCTGCAACAGTCCGAGGGCCGCGAAGGTGAGGGCGACGAGATTGTAGCCGAACGCCCATATAAGGTTGGTCAAGATGGTCCTGCGGACTGTGCGGGCCACGTCGACGACCCAGGGCAGCATCCACAATCCGTCTGCTGGCAGCACGAGGGCAGCAGTCTCGCGGGCGAGATCGGTGGCCGAGCCGACGGCGATACCGACATCTGCGGCGGCCAGGACCGGCCCGTCATTCAGTCCATCGCCGACCATCGCCACCGAATCGTGATCAGAGCGGAGCCGATCGAGGGCCAGCCGTTTGGCCTCCGGCGATAGGCCCGCTTGCACGGCCTTGATCCCGACCGTGGCCGCGATCCGCTCCGCCGCCGGCGCCAGGTCGCCGGTCAACAGCGTGGCGTCGAGCCCGCGCTCACGCAGTGCTGCGATCGCCGCCTGCGCCTCGGGAAGCGGCGAATCATCGAGCGACAGCACCGCGTGAACCCGCTCGCCCCAACCGACATAGACCACCGAATGACCGCTCGCCTCCCGCGACCGCGCACGTTCGGCCAGCGCCGGGGGAAGCGGCCAGCCCAGATCATTCATCAATCTGCCGTTCCCCGCCGCCATGGGCACGCCATTTGCGCTGCCACGGATGCCACGGCCGGGAACCATCCGGACATCGCGGGTGGCGAGCGGCGCGGTGCCGCGCTGAGCGGCGGCTGCCGCGATGGCCCGCGCCAGGCCATGCTCGGAATGGCGCTCCAGACCGGCGGCGCGCGCCAGTACTTCGTCGATGCCGACCCCGTCGCGGTCGACGCCGACGAGACGCGCCTTTCCCGCCGTCAGAGTGCCGGTCTTGTCGAAGGCGAGCAACCGCACATGCGCGAGGGTCTCGAGCACACCGGGGTCGCGGACGAGGCAGCCGTGTCGCGCCAGCCGGCCGATGCCGAGCGAGGTCGCCATTGGAGCGGCGAGGCCGACGGCGCAAGGACAGGCAACCACCAGTACCGACAGGCCAATCAGCAACGCCCGATCGAACGGCAACGACTGCGCCCAGTAAACGACCGTCAGCCCGCCGAGGGCGAGGACGAGCGGCACGGACACGCCAACGACGCGATCGGCAAGGCGCTGGGTCGGGCTGCGCCGGCTGAGCGCTTCGCGCACCGACCGGCAAATCTGTGCCCAGCGGGTTGCGGTTCCGTCACCGCTGCTCTGGATCAGGAGCGGGCCGTCAATATTGATACTGCCGGCAATCACCGTAGTGCCGGCGCCCTTTGCCACTTGCCGGCTTTCCCCGGTGATCACGGCTTCATCGGCGTTCGATTCCCCCTCGACAACCACGCCGTCGACCGGAATGCGCTCGCCTGGCCGGACCCGCACCAGCGTGCCGGCCGTCACGTCCCGCACCGGACGGCGGATCTCTGCCGCGCCATCGACCACGGTTGCGTTCTCGCTTTCGGCGGCGAGCAGTGGTTCGAGGTCGCGCGCCGCCCTGGCGCGGCCAACGGCCTCGAGATAGCGGCCAACGGTGAACAGCATCAGCACCATCACGGCGGTGTCGAAATAGACATGCGTGCTGCCCTCGAACACGGCAAACGCCGAATAAAGGTAGGCGGCAGCGACGCCAAGCACGATGAGCGCGGGCGATGTCACGCGTCCCTGAATGCCATTGAGCCACATTTCGCGCACATAGGGTCCGCCGAGAATCACCACCGCCGGCGTCGCGAAGATCCAGAGCAAAAGGTGAATCCACGGCAGCACGCCCGCATCGACGCCGGTGAACGCGCCCGAATAAAGGAGGAGGCTGAACATCATGATATTCATGGAAAGAAAGCCGCCCACGCCGAGCTGGATCAGAAGCCAGGCGGCCTCCCACTCTTCGGGCCTGCCGCTCTTCACCTGAAAGGCGATGCAACAGCCGTAGCAGCAGAACGCGCAAACCTCACCGTTGAGCCTGCGCTCCATCGGGCGCAGGCCGACGGGTAGAGAACAATGGCTACACAGGATATCGCCATGCGCGGTCATACGGGATGTCCGCTGAGCAAGGCATGGCCGATATGCGCGTCGGAAGGCAGGAGACCACGGCTAAGCGTGATGAGACCGAGCAAAAGAATAAAGCCGCCGGCCAGCCTGACGCCGCGCCGCCGCCAGGCTGGCCCGAGAACCTGGCCGACGCCGCCCATCATCAACATTGCGGGAAAGGTTCCCAGTCCGAACGACGCCATGACGAGAAAGCCGGGAAGCGCCCCGGCTGTGCTCGCCGCCTGGGCGGCGAAGGCATAGACCAGGGGACATGGCAGGAAGCCGTTGAACACGCCAAAGGCGAGCGGCGCTGCGCTGCTCCGGGCGGTCAACAGACTGCGCAGAGACATGGAAAACGTGCTGCCGCCGAATCCGATCGCTAGGCGATGAAAGACCTGCAGCAAGCCGAAGAACTGCAACGCCATGGCAATCATGAGCAGGCCAGCGACAATCGCGAGAATTTGCTGGGCGATGTCGAGGGAGCCGTCCAAGAGCGGCGGCGCTATCGAACCTTGCGTGGCGCAGATGACTTGACCAAGCGCGCCCGCGAGCGCCCCGAGGAAGCAGTAGGTTGTCAACCGGCCGGCATTATAGAGCAGGTGGCGCGCAACGGTTGCGCCTCCGCCGCGCGGATCGCGTCCCAGCCCACAGGCAAAACCACCGCACATGCCGATGCAGTGAAAGCTGCCCGCCAAGCCTGCTGCGAAGATCACCAGGTAATAGGTCACCGGCAGATTGTCCTGTCCACCCGCCGCTCATTTCCTAGGCGGTTCACTCCGAGCGCCGCTAGTGGCGCACGAGGTAAGCGACCCAGACGAAGAAGGCGACGGTGGCCATCGCAAAGCCGACGAAAGCAAGAATTTGGAGCCCGCTTGCATCGGCCAGCGAGAATACGGTGTTTTCCAGCATGATTGCCTCGGTCAACCGAAATAAACAAGGAGCACATTCATTGCGAGCGCGGAAATCAGCAGGATCATATTCAACACCGCGACTCCCAAAACGATCTTGGCTGCCAGCATGCCTTGTTCCTTCTCCTGCCCGTCATCCATTCGCCTGCGTGCGGACCAGGTCCCTTGTCAGATCCGGCCCGGTCCCAGCCCACCCCAATAGACCACCATGTAATACAGCGACCAAAGGAAAAGCACTGCGTAGACAACCAGCAGCCACACCGGGAGATATCCGTGCCGCGCCTGGATGGTGCCGCCGGCATACTCCTCCAGTTCGTGCTCGTGATCCGAACCTTGATCCGAGCCGTCACTCTCCGGTGTGCTTGGCGATGTGCTTGGCGTTGTCATTTTCCACTTCCCTTTCGTAATATCTGGTGGCCGCGTCGTCGGTGCCGCCGAGGGCGCCCGAGAGCACTCCCCAAACGAAAACGCAAAGCGCACCAAGGCTCATCAGCATGGCGCCTGCATAAGGTCCAGTGATCTCAAATCCGAGCATAACTCAGCCTCCTTGGGCGGTATCTTGTTTGCCGGTCACCGACCTGCCATTACCTTCGCCGGGTTCGGAGGCCTCCGCTGCCGGGTCAGCGCCCGGAATATAGGCCTTTGCCGGGGAATCGGCTTCCAGCGTCAGATCATTAAGCGCCGCGCGATCCGTGTCGCTGATCGTCAGCGGCTGCAATGTAAGTGGGTCTTTGTAGGCGGAAAGTGCGAGAACGTAATAGGAGAGCGCCCAGCGGTCCTCCTCGGGCAACGAGTCTCGGTAGGAGGGCATGGGCGTGCCGCTCATCCCGGTCGTCATTGTCCGGAAAATGTCTTCCACCGCTGCCCCTGACTTGAACTGGCCGCTGGTGAGGTCTGCCGGCACAACGCCAAAACCGAGATCATCCTTCAGCCCAGCGGCTTTCTCGCCATCGCCCTTTCCGGTCATGCCATGGCACTCCCAGCATTTCGCAACTTGCCACACTTCCTTGCCGCGATCGACGATTGGCTGAGAAGCAGCAGGCGGCTTTCCGATGTAGAGAGGGGGCCCGGGCGGCTCCTCTATGAAGAACGCATAAGGCTGCTCCGGATCGGAGCGGTCCACCGCCAGCACATACTTGATGTACTGGATGACCGCGAGGCGATCGTTGAGCGGCAGGTCGTACCAGGCCGGCATCGCCGTGCCGCGTACCCCGCGCGTGATCGTGCGCAAGAGGTCGCCGTCGGTCGGCAGCGGCTCCTTGGTCAGCCGGAACTTGAACACAGCCGCCGCGAAGCTTCGCGGGCGCTGATTGAACATGAAGGTCGCCGCAGGCCCATTGCCGTCGCCGTTGACCCCGTGGCAGCCGAGGCACCGCCGCTCATAGACCTCCTTGCCATGGGCGATCCATTCCTCCGATCGCGGCATCGTCGCGTCCATGACTTCGAGCTGCTGCGGCTCGAACAGGTCGCGCCACTTGCCGCGGTTCATGCCGAGCTTCTGGACATAAGCGACGAGACCTTCCAGGTCTTGCGTCTCGGCGGCGATCTTCACCGTGCTGCCTGTGTATTCCTCGTTCGGCGTCAGGATGACTGGAACCTTGCCGCGCGCCAGCATCGGCACGAACAGCAGCCCGTCGGCATTCGGCGTAAGCCTAATCTGTTGCTGGCTTGCGAAGTCGAACAGCCCTTCGGTGACCTGCGTTCTTTCCAGCGTACGATTACCGGCTCCGTCATCAACGATTGCGACCGGCTGTTCGGGCGTCTCGAAGAGTTCGCGGTAAGGCGCCATGGTCGAATCGGGGGAGAGCATGCGCGGATTCCAGAAATGGGCGAGATGCCACTCGTCGCTGAACTTAAGTCCGACCCGCATCAGATCGGGTCCGATGCGCCGCGTGCCGAACAGATGCGGCACGTCGTAGGCGAATTCGCCCGACTCGGTCACCGGACCCCAGCGGCGCGTCTCGCCGGTCACCGGACGCACGTATTGGGAATGGCAATACCAGCAACCTTCGCGCAGATAGACATCGCGGCCAAGTTGTTGCAGCGGCGTGTAATCGGTGGCCTCCGTATGGATCCATTTGAGCTGGCCGAGATCGGTGCGGACCACGGCGGTCACCCGGGGAGTTCGCGACGAAGGTTCGAAAAACGGCAGGAAGCCCTGGGTGATGAGGGCGGCGAAAAAGAAGAAGATGCCTGCCACCAGGGTAACAAACCGCGCGCTCATCGGGCCGCCCCGCCAGCCGGAACCGGGGCCGCACCGAGTGCCGGACCTTCCGCCGCTTCGGCGGGCCGGGTCAGCGCCGTCATCATCAGATTGATGACGAGAAGCGTCATCCCGATATCCATGCTGATGCCAGCAACGGTCCGCACCAGCCAATAGGGCCGCATCGCGAGCACCGTGTCGAGCCACTCGGTGCCGGCCATCCACTGGAAGCCCTGCTGCAGACCGCCCGCGGTCAGCACCAGGCCCATGGTGGAGATACCGACGGTGATCAGCCAGAACGCCCAATTGCCCATGGTGAACGACCAAAGCTCGCGCCCGCAGGCCCGTGGCCAGACATAGATCAGGCCGCCCATCGCCCAGACCACGAACGTCCCGAACACGGTGAGGTGCGAGTGCGAGATGACGAAATCGGTGAAATGGGTCGGCTGCTGGATCGAGCGCAAGGCCTCCGTCGAGCCCTGGAAACACCCCACCAGATACATCAGCGAGCCCGTGATCAGAAACTTCGCCGGGAGGTTTTTCCCGAAGGCGTCCCAGCGACCCTTCACGGTGCCGAAGAAGTTCACCAGCACCGTCCACACCGGAATGATCAGCAGCATGGAAGTGATGATCGCCAGCGTCTCGGCCCAGTCGGCGATCGGGCTGTAGAGATAATGATGAATGCCGACGAAGGGGTAGAACAGGGCGAGAGACCAGAAGCCGACGAGCGAGAGCTTGTGGCCATAGATCGGATTGCGCACGCTGATCGGCAGGAAATAGTAGATCAGCACGTAGCCCGCCGGCGTGATCCACAGTCCGACGATGTAATGGAGGTAGAGGCCATGGAAGGCCGCGCTGTTGATGCCCGAGATTGTGTAGGGCAGGATGATACCGAGAACGAGATTCATCGTCGTCCACACGAAAGCACCGATCAGATACCAGATTGCGACATAGAGCGGCGGCTCGAGGCGCCGGGAGATGGCGATCAGGAATTGTGCGGTCGCCACCGCCACGACCAGGAGGATCGGGATTTTGGCGAACAGCGGGAACTCGCCCGCTTCGAGGCCGTGGTTTTCACCGAACGGCAACGCGATGAGCGCCGCCGCCACGGAGATATTCCACAACCAGGCCAGCGGTGCGCCCCATTGCGGCCATGGCACCCGCACACCGCAAAGGCGGGGCACCAGGTAGTAGCATTGGCCGATGAAGAGGGAGGAAAAGGCGCCAAAGATGACGCCGTTGACGTGGACCGGCCGCAACCTGCCGAAGGTCAACCCCAAGCTGGTGCCGAGATAATCGGGATAATTGAAGAGGCCCGACAGCGCCACGCCGACCGAAGGTGCGACCAAGAGCCAGAACATGCCCCAGTAGAGCCAGGTTCGCACGACCGGCCAGTCGACCAGTTCATCCAGGTCGATGCCGGCAAATCCGCCACGCAATATTACCGCCGTTTCCGCCACAGCGTGCCCCTCCCATCACACGCGCTTGAGCCGCGCGACTCTTTAAGACTCAACTCCAAACTTTACCGGCACCGAGCACCACCCGATGCCGGTTGCCGGTTTGTGATATCTTCCCGCGCAAGTCGTCCTCTCCGCAGCCCGCGCCAAGCCAAAAAGAACTAATGCTTGCCGGGGACCAACACCGAGCCGGCGTTCGACCAGTGGATGTACGCTTCCAAGGCCTTCATCGCCTCCGAATCGGACTCGATCTTTTCGCCCTGGTTGGGCTTCTCGATGCACCAGTTGATCATGTCGCGGAGCGTCGCGAATTTGCTCGTTTCTACCT
This sequence comes from Allomesorhizobium camelthorni, assembly GCF_011045125.1. Taxonomy (GTDB): domain Bacteria; phylum Pseudomonadota; class Alphaproteobacteria; order Rhizobiales; family Rhizobiaceae; genus Allomesorhizobium; species Allomesorhizobium camelthorni. The sequence continues at coordinate 19,413 of NZ_JAAKZF010000053.1, forward strand.
GGAACTTCGGGTAGGACTGCGGGTGGGTGTCGGAGGCCATGGGATGGCACATTGCGCAGGCCATTCCCGTGGTGGAGAGGACGACGTTCATCTGTTTGGCGATCGCCGCATCGCCATGGAACAGGAGGTCGCCCTTCCTGACCTCCTCCGTGAGTATGTCTTCGTATAGTTTCAACTGCTCCGGTGTGTGCGGTTCCTTGTGGGCGCTGGTCGGGCCGACGAGGACGGCGGTCGCCGCAATGGCTACGACGAAGGACGGACGGCACAACACGCCGCGAAATGTCGCTCTGATTGTCATAGCCATTCCTCCCTTTAGTATGGCCACATATTGTCGGCCATGCGCGGCCGCAGCTTCTCAGGCTGACTCAACGAGGAATCCGGGTCCGATTGAACAAAGACCTCCTTGCGGCCCCACATGATGTACTCGACGTCGACCTTGTCGTCGGCGTTCACGTTCACGGTTTCCCAGCCGACCCCATCGAAGTGATCGCCGGGGTCGGCCCGGATCATCAGCTTGGTCAGCTTGGGCACACCTTCCGGGGCATAGGGCCACGGCCACGAGGTCGCAAGCATGCCGATCGAGCGCATGGTTCCGATCTCGTTGTAGAGCACCTGGTGGACGTGACCATGGATGTTGGTGACCTTGGTAAAAGGCTTTAGAACCTCATTCACTTCGCGCCAGTCGCGCACCCAGAAGTTCCAGGGCGGGTAGTATTCGTAGAGGGGATTGTGGCTGAAGATGATCACCGGGCTGGTGTTGTCCCACTCGGCGAGAATGCTCTGCATCCAGTCGAGCTGGTCGCGGCCGACCCCAGCCCACGCGCCTGCAACCGTGCCGTCGAGGGTCGCCATATGGCCCATGCGCTCCTCTGGCGTCATCTTCTTCACTGTCCAGTAGTCCGGTCCCCGGCTGACCGTATCGAGCCCGATGAAGCGCACGCCCTTGTGATCGAAGGTCCAGTTGGGCTGGCCGAACAACTCGCCCCACTTCTTGCCCATATCCAGATACCAGTCGTGCTCGCCCGGGATGTAGTACTTCTCGATCGTCAAATCCTTGAGGAGCTCGACGCCAAGCTCGAGTTCCTCGATCTTTCCGAGCTGGGCCAGGTCGCCGCCGAAGATCAGGAAGTCGGCCGGCGGATCCATGGCCTGGACCTCCTGCACGGCGCGCACCACCTTGTCGACGAAGCGGGTGTTGAGGGATCTCTCGTAGAGGTGGGTGTCCGAAATCCAGGCAAACTTGAAGGGCGCTTCGGCAGCGTGAGCGACGTCAAGGGTGTTGAGCAGCGGCCACCACGCGAAGGTTTGGCCGACGGAAGCGGCGCCGAACAGCAGCGATCTGTGAATGAAGGTGCGACGGGTGATTTGGAGCGAATCGTCGGGGCGTACTCCAGGCTGCTGCAGCACCGCATGCATTTCGCGTCGAATGCGGTCAAGCTCGTCAGACATCGGGGTTCCTCCTCAATACAGACCGTTTCTTAAGGCGCCGGTCTTCTCATAGGAACGCGACCCTGTTGGGTCAGTGGGCCGCCCATTTTCTTATTTTTTCAGTTCAATCGTCAGGCTGGTAGGCTGATTCTCCGCAACTGTTACGGGCTGCTCGATGGGCCCGGTGAAGGGGTGGATCGCGACGAGCGTGTAGTCGCCGGGCGGTACATCGGGGAGACTGAATTTGCCATCGGCACCGGTGATCGCGTAGTAGGGATTGTCCACCACATAGACCCAGCCTTCCATCCAGCCATGCGCATCGCAGTCGATGCGGACAGTGCCGGTACGGTTCAATTCGACGGGTATGCGCTGTCCCTGATTGGGCAGCGCCAGGTTGAAGGTGGTGCGCTTGCCATAATAGCCGTGGGTGTTGTGGAGCATTGGGTCGCTGTTGACGACCTCCAGAGAACCGGCCGGTATCACCTGAACCGCAGGCTCAAAGCGGCATTTGACATTGTCGAGCACGGGCGGCTTTTCGACCGGCGCCCAAGCCTTTCCCTTCGCCACCTCGACCAGATATACCGCCGCGTTCAGCACGGCCTGATCGCCGCCGACCTCGATCAGCGGCTCTTCGCGCGGGGCGCCGCACACCTCGACATCCTTGGTGGGGATGATCTTTGTTGTCGGCACGTCACCGCGGTAGACGATCGTACCCTCGATCGTTCCGCCTCCGGTGACCGGACCTTCTTCGTAAGCATGGGCAGGCACCGACATCGTCGCAACGAAAGCGATCGCCGCTAGCCCGCTGATCAACTCAAGAATCTTCATCGAAGCCACCTCCCTTCATGAGGGGCCACCTGCAAATAAGTTTAGAACCAAACCAGTTATCATGTCTAGTCAGTCAGCAACAAAACAAGATAAGATCGATGCTGCCAGGCGAGATTGCTACCGAGGGTTGCTTAAGACTCAAACGTTGTGCTCGGGAACTTGAAGCGTCTTTCTCGAGGTACCGGAGGTACTTGATGAAGCGACGGCATGGACTCCTTCGCCCCTGGGCTCACGGTCCCCGCACCCTCTTCTCCATCATATTCGCATCGGCCCTGTCGATCTGCCAACCGCCCGCGCATGCCGGCACGGCGCCGGTGACGATCGGCGGCCCGTTCACGCTCACGGCGCCGGACGGAACGACGGTCACCGATGAGACTTATCGCGGCAAATGGCTGCTGGTTTTCTTCGGCTACACGTCATGTCCCGACATCTGTCCGGCGACACTGTCCGAAATCGCCGTGGCGATTGAGGAACTCGGCCCCGACGCCGCAAAACTGCAACCGATCTTTATCACCGTCGATCCTGAACGCGACACGCCTGAAGTGATGGGCAAATACACCGGGGCGATCGATCCAAGGATCGTGGGACTCACCGGCAGTCCGCAACAGATCGCCGCGGTTGCCCGGGAATATGGCGCCTACAGCGCACGCTACAAAACTGGAGCGGGCGCCGAAGACTACGTCGTCGACCATAGTACTTACATCTATATTATGGATCCTCAGGGCAAATTCGTGCGAGGCTTGGACTTCGACACGCCAACTGGTCGCATTGCCGACACGCTGCGCAAAATCATGGAGCAATCTCGTGAGTGAAAGAGGCCTTAGATGGGGTTGCGGATAGGACAAATTTCGAGGTGCAGCAAAGGTCGTTGTGATGGCGCGATCTAGACTCGCGGCGACCAGAAATCGGGGGAGCATGACCGATAGTCGGTGGGAGTCCCGAAAGGCTGGCGTTACGAGTTATGACGGTTTCTTCGCCGACGCCATCGCGCGGCTGCAGGACGAGCGGCGCTACCGGGTGTTCGCAGACCTTGAGCGGATCGCTGGCCGCTTTCCCCACGCTGTGTGGCATTCCCCGCAAGGACCGAAGGAAGTCGTCATCTGGTGCTCCAACGACTATCTCGGGATGGGACAGCACCCAAAGGTCGTCGGAGCCATGGTCGAAACGGCGACCCGCCTGGGAACGGGGGCCGGGGGAACGCGCAACATCGCCGGCACCAACCATCCGCTGGTCGAGCTCGAGGGTGAGCTTGCCGATCTCCACGGCAAGGAGGCGGCGCTGGTCTTCACGTCCGGCTATGTCTCGAACCAGACCGGCATCTCGACCATCGCCAAGCTGGTCCCCGATTGTCTGATCCTGTCCGATGCCCTCAACCACAATTCGATGATCGAGGGCATCCGCCAGTCCGGCACGGAGAAATGCATCTTCCGCCACAACGACGTCGATCATCTCGAGGAATTGTTGAAGACGGCGGGCCCGGTTCGGCCGAAGCTCATCGTCTTCGAAAGTCTCTATTCGATGGGCGGCGACGTCGCCCCGATCAATCAGATCTGCGATATCGCCGATCGCTATGGCGCGATGACCTATCTCGACGAGGTCCATGCGGTGGGCATGTACGGCCCTCGCGGTGCCGGCATCGCCGCACGCGACGGCGCCATGAACCGGATCGACGTGATTGAAGGCACGCTCGCCAAGGCCTTCGGCTGCCTCGGCGGCTATATCACGGGAAGTGCTGTGCTGATCGACGCGGTCCGTTCCTATGCCCCGGGTTTCATCTTCACCACCGCGTTGCCACCGGCGATCTGCGCCGCGGCCACGGCGGCGATCCGACATCTGAAAACCTCGCAGTGGGAGCGCCAGCGCCAGCAGGACCGCGCGCGGCGGGTCAAGGCGGCGCTGGGCGCAGCGGCGTTGCCGGTCATGCTGAGCGACACCCACATCGTTCCGGTGGCAGTCGGCGATCCGGTACATTGCAAGGCGGCGAGCGACCTTCTGCTGAGCGAGCACAGCATTTATATCCAGCCTATCAATTATCCGACCGTCGCGAAGGGAACCGAGCGGCTGCGCATTGCGCCGATACCCTGCCATGACGACATCATGATCGATCGCCTCGCTGCGGCACTGGTCGATGTCTGGGATCGGCTTGGGCTGCCACGGGACAAACCCGCTTACGCGGCCGAATGAAGCCGTGTCGTCGCCTCATACGGTTCCTCGAAGAATGAACCTCAAGGATCAAAGAAATGGCTGCCAAGGAAATTATGTTTTCGTTCGAGGCTCGCGACAGAATGCTTCGCGGCATTGACACCCTGGCGAATGCGGTGAGGGTCACGCTTGGCCCTCGGGGGCGCAATGTCGCGATCGGCAGCGACCACGGTGCGCCGCGGGTGACCAAGGACGGCGTGACCGTCGCCAGGGAAATCGAACTCGACAACAAGTTCGAGAACATGGGCGCCCAGATGTTGCGTGAGATCGCAACAAAAACCTCCTATCAGGCCGGCGACGGCACGACTACCGCGGTCGTGCTCGCGCATGCGATCGCCCGGGAGGGCGCCAAGGCGGTGGCCGCCGGCATGAATCCCATGGACCTGAAGCGGGGCATCGATCTCGCGGTCGAAGCCGTCGTCGCGGAACTCAAGAACAACGCCGCGAAGGTCACCTCGAACGTCGAGATTGCGCAAGTCGGCGCCATCTCGGCCAACGGCGACAGGGAGATCGGCCGCTGCCTCGCCGACGCCATGAAGAGGGTCGGCAATGACGGCGTGATCTCCGTCGAGGACGGGACGTCGCTCGAAACCGAACTCGAATTCGTTGAGGGTATGCAGTTCGACCGCGGCTATATCTCGCCCCGTTTCATCACCAACCGCGCAAAGATGCGGGTCGAGATGCAGGATGCCTATGTCCTCATCAGCGAGAAGAAACTGTCCAGCCTGAACGAAATACTGCCGCTGCTGGAGAAGGTGGTGCGGGCCGCCAAGCCGCTGCTCATCATCGCCGAGGATGTCGAAGGCGAGGTGATTGCGGCGCTGGTGGTCAACAAGTTGCGCGGCGCTCTCAAGGTTGCAGCTGTGAAGGCGCCGGCCTACGGAGACCGCCGCAAGGCGATGCTGCAGGATCTCGCGCTGATGACCGGCGGAACGGTGATCTCGGATGATTTGGGCCTCAAGCTCGAGAATGTTTCCCTCGAGACGCTCGGGCGCACCAAGAAGGTGATGATCAACAAAGGAGACACCACGATCGTCGGCGGCGCCGGCAAGCGGGCAAGCATCGAGGCCCGCATCGCCGAGATCAAGATCCAGCTTGCGGAAACCACCTCCGATTACGACCGCGAGAAGCTCCAGGAACGGCTGGCGAGGCTCGCCGGCGGCGTCGCTGTGATCCGGGTCGGCGGTGCCACCGAAGTCGAGGTCAGGGAAAAGAAGGATCGCATCGATGACGCGATGAACGCGACAAGAGCCGCGGTCGCGGAGGGCATTCTCCCGGGCGGCGGGGTCGCCTTGCTGCGCGCCGGCAGTGCGCTCAAGAAGCTCAAGGGCGGCAACGAGGACCAGCAGGTCGGCATCGCGATCGTCAGGAAGGCGATCACCTGGCCGGCTCGGCAGATCGCGATCAATGCCGGCCTGGAAGGCTCGGTCGTCATCGCCGGGATCCTCGAAAACGACGACAACGCCTATGGCTACGATGCCCAATCGGGCGTGTACGGGGATCTGGTGTCGAAGGGTATCATCGACCCGGCCAAGGTGGTGCGAACGGCGCTCCAGGGCGCGGCCTCGGTGGCGGGCCTCCTCATCATGACGGAGGCCATGGTCGCCGAAATGCCTGGCCCGCCGCCGCCGGAGCTTCCCGGTCACGATCATCATCATCACGATATGGATATGGATTTCTGATCGCTTTGCGGCCGCAATCTGGGCTCGCGACCATCAGCAATGATCTCATCCGCTATCGAGGTGAGACAAGTCGTCGATGATCACGGTATCCAAGGTCGGCTCATGGCGCGCCATGAGGCGACACTCGCAGTGCTACTCCAATGTGGTCATTCACGCTTTTGCCGTCGATGCCATCATGGTCTTCGCCGACACTGGTCGTCAGCGCGGAATTGAGACGGCCGATGAGATCGACTCCAAAGCGGCAGGGAGTTGCGCCAGATCAATGCGAGTTCAGAGAGCGATGCTAGACTTAAACTAGGAGTTGAAGGGCTTCGCGCAAGGAGGAAACGCCATGACGCATCGTGGCAATTGGTGGTCCACGTTCGAAGCAGTTCTTGGTTGGCGGCTGCAAACTTCTGTTTCGCCCGCCAAGCCGGCGAAGGCAGCACACCAAGCTACTGCGCTAGGAGGCGAGACCAACATCTGGCCGAGAGTAAGCCGCGAGCGCCCCGATCTTTTGCTCATGCGGTTGGAAGCGCTTCAGCTCGATCTTACCCAAGTTGAGGCTTTAATGCCAACCGAGTTTCGCGCGCTGGCCCGCGTTTGTGATTACTGCCAAGACAAGGTGAGGTGCGAGCGTGATCTTGTCTACGAGGCAGCCGGCAAAGCTGTAAGCTGGGAGCATTACTGTCCGAACGCTTATCAGTTGCGGGCGATGGGTCTGCTTCAAACAGTGTGAAATCGGGTTACTGCCAAGCCCTGGCAAGCATGGGGCGGGGCGCCGGCCACATCGATTAGCGGGCGGCCTACACAATTGCCGACATTCCCGCCGCTTCTCGAAAACGACGTTCGCGCTACGGCTGGAGTCGGACCCGAGGACGAAGCCGCTCGCGCGGCAAATGGCGCCCGTGACGAGCGTCCTGCAGTTAATCTGAACGCCGTGCATTTAAGGACGGCGGTCCTGCCTGACGGTTGGGATCTTCTCATCATCAGACAGGAGGCTCCCATGACGGTGGAGAGGACCACCCCGCTGCGCGAGCGCATGATCAAAGACACGCGCATCCGCGCAATGGGCGACAAAGCCCGGCAAGCCCATATCCGGGCCATCAAGGATTTCGCGGCTTCCGCCCCGACACCGCCACGCCGGACGACCTGCGCGCCTACCAGCTTCACATGACCAACGCTTGCATCACTCCGCATACCTTCAACGCCCGCATCGTCGCGCTGAGGTTCTTTTTCGGCGCGACCTGCGAGCGTGAGGACATGAAGCGGTTTATGCGGTTCCGCCGGCAACCCCGGAAGTTACCCGTGGTGCTGGCCGGGAAGGGCAGGGCGTTTTTGTCCCCGAGACGGAAACTGATGGGGCAATGGAGGCGCAGGAGCTCGATCCGCTGGCCCAAGAATTCGCCGAGATCGACGCCGTGCTGGCGCGGTCGTCGAAGATTTTGAGCGGCGCCGAGGCGCCTGCTCGAAAAGAGGAAACGTCGCTGCGTGACCGGCCGGACCTGGTCTACGATCTCGACTGGAATGAAGAAGAACGGCTGGCCGAATGGCAGGCTGTGCTCGCCGAGACGCGGGAACTGCCGGTGGTCCTGCGCGCCGCGATCCTGCTCGAAGCCTAGACCGAGATCGAGGTGTTGCAGCACGCCGCCTGGCTTGGGCCGCTTCTCATGGCCGCGTTGCTGCGGCAGGACGGTGTTGCCGCGCATCATCTCGCCTGCCTGCATCTCGGTCAAAAAAACATTCCACGCGAGCGGAGGCGGGCGCGCAATCGCGGCGATCGGCTGCTGGCATTTCTCGACGCGATCCACGGGGCGGCGCTAGCGGGGCTGAAGGAGCATGACCGCCTGGTGCTGGCGAAGAACCAGATGGCGCGGCGGTTGCGCGACCGCCGCGCCAGCTCGAAACTACCCGACCTGGTCGAGCTGGTGCTCGCGCGCCCCCTGGTCTCCACCGGCATGATCCAGGCGGCGCTGAAAGTCTCGAAGCAGGGGGCGCTCAATCTCGTCGGTGAGCTCAGGCTGCGCGAGATGACGGGCAGGGGAAGGTTTCGAGCGTGGGGAGTGATTTAAGACCGAGATTCTGATCGATGTCCCGGCGAACCCCAAAGACTCCTGTCCAGCCTCGATACATCGTCGATATGCTCGACTTGGAGGCTCCTTGTGGGTTTAAGGCCACGACGACTGATCACGCGGCAGCCGATGATTGGGATCATGGACCTCGACCCCATCGCCTTCGACAAGATTGGCTGGAAAGATCACCAGATTGGTGCCGCCGGCATGACGCAGCGATGGAAACAGGATACCGGCGAGGCCAGCCATGATGACCAGGTCCGCGAGCTTCCACGATGGCGGTACCTTCCTGTCGATGCGGGCAATCCGACGCCAAGCACAATCCCATTCCTTCCAGGCGCCGTCCCAGGCGTTTGGATCGAACCCTTGCGAAAGGTCGGCGACTTCGGCAAGCCTGATCTTGTAGGCGGCAAGCGTTGCCGGCGGGGTGATGCTGGCACCCTGTCTGTATTCTTCGAGTGCCGTCTGAGGCGCACGCGACAGGTAGAGCGCTTCGACACCCGGCCGGTTGAAGCGGCCACCATCGATCGCCGCGCCTGCTCCACTGGTGGGCAGGAAAGCCCATTTGGGTGTCAGATAGCGATGGAAGATTTCGTCCGGACCGATACGGGTGATCTTCACCCGCGCGCGCCATTCTCGAGATCCCGGATGAAAGCCAGAACCGCCTCGGCATGACCTTCTGCGACGAGCTCGGCTGCTGTGCGATGGCCATAGTCGACGATCGGCTCGTTCCGATACCAGTAGATCGCCTTGTCGACGTCGCCGGTGAGTTCCGTTGCAGCCGAGATCACCTTCACCATCTCCCGCATCCTGCCCTGCAGGCGCTCCGACGAAGGATTGCGGAGAGTGTTGCGGTGAACACCTGTCAGCTGCGCCAGATTGGCCACCTTCACACCAAGAGCCTTCGACAGGCGCCTTGGCGAGATATAAGGCGTGCGCGGCTCCTGAAGGCTATCAAGAAAGCCGGAAACCATTGCGTTGTGGGTCAGCTGGGCCTGGGTCATGGCAAACCTCAATATCGATCCTGCACAATATATGCACATAAAAACGCATATCAAGTGCACGCTATGATCCAGCACCGAAAGTTGACCCCGGCCTAGGATGGAGTGAAGTAGTTGATTTCTTGCGCTTTGGCCTGAGGGGAGGGGTCACGCTCGGCGCCGACGATGACCAGCTCGCAAACGTATTTTCGGGCGAGCTAGCAACGGGTTAGAGCTCTCCTAGCTGGGGTCAATGTTCGGCGCTTGTCTACACCGTGCATCTGAGCGCGCGGTTCTGACCGGCCACAGCGGTCGGCCGACGTTTGCCTCAGGTGCGGCGGGCTTCTTTTGCTAGGACCATCCGAAGGGGTCCGAGCGTTACATCTGCGGAAGCCGCTCCAGATTGCCAATCGTTTTCATGTTGAGCTGCATACCGATTGCCTATTCGGCATCGGGCGGAGATGCTTCAATGGCCAGGACCTCTAAGCCCTCAATTTCTTGCATCACCGTTCCAGCGATGCCTTGCAAGTCGCCGTACATCCCGACGGTCGACTCGATCACGCCTTGGATCTGGGCCTCCCGCTTGGCCCACAGGCGTGTTGTGGCCTTGCGTTCCTTGGCCAGGTCCTCCTGCATATCAGAGAACTTTTCGACGATCGCTTCGACGCGATGGCGGAACCTGGGACCGGTCAGATAGCCATAGACCTGCTCCATTTTGGTAGCTTGGCCGTCCTGAGCGAGGCGGGAGTTGGCCAGCTCGATGAGGGATTGCCGGAGCATGATGGCGATCGGAAGCGCGCATTTGGTATGGGCGACATAGACCCCGTCCAACAGATCGAAGGTTTCCACACCGGGAGGCAGCGCCTCCGAGATCATCAGCGCGATATCCGCTTTCGCCGCCCGCTGGTCCGCCCTGAGCTTCCCCAGCCAACCCTGGCTCCAGTTTTTGGTGCGTTTAGATTCCCACAAAATGGCGCCGCATTGCTGGCCGGCCGGTCCCACAACGCGGTGCAGGACATCTCCACCGAACTCGCCCTTTGCTACCGGTTCAATGATGTCCATTGGGAACCGGCTGGCAATGAGGGACTCCAGTTCGAGCTCCAGAACCTCGCCCTGCAGCTGCTGGGAACCCTGTTCCGCACGGCGCTTCAACTCCTCAATCTGACGCTGCATGCCGGCGATCTGTTCTTCTTTTTCCGCAACCTTCATTTTGAGCCCATCTTCGGCTTCGGACCTCGCCTTGAGGCGAACGGCGTCCAGCCCCTCCTGGATCTTCCTTTCGATGGTCAGCGCCATCTCGCGCTTTTCATCGTCAAGCGCACGCTGCTTTTTCAGGAATTCCGCCTGTTGCTGCTGGGCCTCGGTGAGCTTTTCGTCGCGCGCCTTCAACGTCGCCTCCAGCTCGGCGAGCTTCTTATCCTTGTCCTCCAGGTCTACCGACAGCAGCAGTTTTGCCTTGCGGGCCTCCTCGATCGCGATTGCGTCACGCTCAAGTTTAATTTTCTCGGCCACCTGGTTGCCGATGTCCTCTTTGGCGGCGGCTATCTCAGCCCGCTGGCGCTTAAGCTCCTCTTCTCTGGCAGCCATCGATGCGTTGCTCTGCGCCAGCCGCATTTCGTATTCTTCGCGCGTGGCGGCAATCAATGGGGCCGCGAGTGACTCATTGAGCTTGATTTCCGTCTTGCAGCTTGGGCAGCTGATTGTCGGCTCATTGAAAATCCTGTCACCCTGCAGCATGGCTTTAGTGGGCTGAACGGTCATCTGCGCGCTGTCTCCCTGAGGAATCAGTTTAAGGACACACCAGACTATATCTCGCCAGGCACATTCGAAAAAGAACAAATGGTGAACCGATGGGGTTATCCCCGCCGGAAAGCCCGGGGAGGCGCCTCTCACACTTCTTTGTGCCGTTCAAAACCTGAAATCTCTATCGACGCTGATTGAAATCGTGGTCTCGTCAAATTCACCCCTTTGACCCCTTGGCGACATTCGCACGCTGGATCACGAACGGCAGCTTTATGCCCTAGCGACCGCTCCGAAGGTGCTCTGGGGGAGCGTCGCCCAACGTCGTCTCGTAGGAGGTCCGCGTGCTTCGATCGGAATGAAGCATGAATGGCCCTTGCTGCATCCACTGCTACATGAAGAAGATCGGCTGGTTCGGGCTGGCTGGCGTGCGGCCACACATTGCCCGACTGCGGCCGAGCGTCGATCAGTGCGAGCCTGGTCCATTTGCCCGCTTTCTCGGGCAGGTTTCCTGTTATTCCGCCAACTGCGATCTGATGCTGTCAGAAACGCATAAAGAGCCACAGCTGATCGTTGACAAGCCTGTTGCCGCAGCGTGAGAGTGATGGCGGGAACAAAGAACAGCCGGACGACAGAACCGGCGGGATCACTCGCGCGAGCAGCAGGAGGCTTCAGATGCGTTCACCCATGCCCGGTCTACGCTACGCCACGGCGGCGCTATTATTCTCAACCGGTATCTATGTCGCCCCTGCCCTCGCGCAGGAGTCCAGCGATCCCATCAAACTGACGCTGCACGACTGGACGGGCCAGCTGATCACCACAGAGTTGATGGGGGAAGTCCTGAAGAAGGCAGGCTACAGCGTCGAATACGTTCAAGCCGACTATCTCGCGCAATTTGCGGGTCTGGAAACCGGGGACCTGCACGTTGCCATGGAGATGTGGGAGACAACCGGCCGCGACGCCATGGATGCTTCCACCGCCACCGGCAAGACGGAAGTGTTCGGGCCCACCGGCATGAAGGCCAAGGAAGAGTGGTGGTATCCGGCTTACATGAAGGAGAAGTGCCCAGGCTTGCCGAACTGGGAGGCTCTGAAGGACGAGACCTGCGCAGAGGCGTTCTCCACGCCCGAAACCGCTCCGAAGGGACGCTATCTGGGTGGTCCGGTCACCTGGGGTGGCTTCGACGATGAACGTGTCGAGGCGCTGAACCTGCCATTTGAGGTTATCCACGCTGGCACGGATGCTGCGCTCTTTGCGGAACTCGAGAGCGCCTACCAGCGGCAGGCGCCGATCCTGCTCTGGGTCTACGCACCGCATTGGGCGCCGGCGAAGTACGAGGGCGAGTGGATCGAATTCCCCGAATTCACGAAGGAATGCTATACGGACCCCAGCTGGGGCAGCAATCCCGACGCGCTCTACGACTGCGGCAAGCCTTTTGGCGAGATCTGGAAAGTCGGCTGGGCCGGCGTCAAGGACAAGTGGCCAGGTGCCTACAAGGCGCTCAAGGCCTTCACCATCGACAATGATGAGATGGGTAAAATGATCACTCAGGTCGATCTGGAGGGCAAGTCGGTCAGCGAGGTCGTGCAAGCCTGGATGGCCGAGAACGAGGCGCGCTGGTCGGAGTGGATCAAGAAATAGATCTCTTGATCAACCTCTCACGCGATCGCTGCTCTGAGACAGGAATGAGTTTGCCGCAGTCGAAACTCATTTGCCGGAACGTCTGGAAGTTATTCGGCTCGGGAGCGCAGGAGTTCATGGCCTCGCATCCCGCGCCGAACGTCGAAGAGCTGTCCGCGGCGGGCCTCCTCGGCGCCGTGCGGGACGTCAATCTCGACGTCCGTGCCGGCGAGATATTCGTCATAATGGGTCTGTCTGGATCCGGCAAGTCGACGCTGATCCGCTGTCTTTCACGCCTGATTGAGCCCACCTCAGGCGAAATCCTTTTCAATGGGGAGAACCTGCTGGCGGCGAGCGAAGCGCGCATGATCGAGATCCGCCGCCACCAGATGGGCATGGTCTTCCAGAACTTCGCGCTCCTGCCTCACATGACGGTGCTGGCGAATGTCGCGTTCCCGCTGGAGGTCCAAGGCATCGACCGTGCCCGACGCGAAGCGCGCGCACGTCAGATGATCGAACTCGTCGGACTTTCGGGCAAGGAGGACTTCTTCCCCCGCCAGCTCTCGGGCGGCCAGCAGCAGCGGGTAGGGATCGCGCGCTCGCTCGCGGTGGAGCCGGAGCTTTGGTTCCTAGACGAGCCGTTCTCGGCGCTGGACCCCCTGATCCGTCGCGAGATGCAGGACGAGTTCATCCGCCTGCAATCCGTGCTCAAGAAGACGATCGTCTTCATCACTCACGATTTCGACGAAGCGATCCGGCTGGCCGACCGTATCGCCATCATGAAGGACGGTGCCGTCGTCCAGTCGGGCACTCCGGACGAACTGGTGCTCAGCCCCGCGACGGACTACGTCGCCGCGTTCACACGGAACGTATCGAAGGCGAAGGTCGTCAAGGTCGCTTCGCTCATGAAACCGGCGGGTGCCGGGCTGAACGGCAGCGCCATCAATGCGAGGGCCACAGTCGCCGAGGCCGCGCCACTGTTCGCCGAGGGGGCCGATGTCCTGCGCGTCCTGGATGACGCAGGCAGAACAGCGGGCGCGCTGCACCGTTCGGATGTGGTCGACATGATGATGCGAGGCTGAGGCATGGCCTCTCCGGCCCCGACGATCGGCGCGGCATCCTCCCGCCTCCCCCGGATGGGCCTCGCGACAGGCAGGGGAACGCTGGTGGCATGGGCGGTCGCGCTTTTTGCCTTCGGGATCGTCTGGCAGACGGCTGATCCCTATGCGCCCTGGGCGCAGGACTATCCCAAGACGTTGATGGTGCCAGCCGCGCGCTGGGTCAGCGCCTTCATGAAGTGGCTCGTCAACGAAGCGAGCTTCGGTCTGTTCACCTTCACCGAACTGACCCGCTTCCTCGCCGCGCTTGTGGATGCGCCGTACACAACGGCCCGCAGCCTGCTGTCGAGCGGCCTGCTGTCCGGACAGGGGTCGAGCGCAACGCAGGTGCTCCCGCCGCTGTCCTGGATCGCCGTTGTAGGCGTCGTATCGCTTCTCGGGCTTTATGCTGGAGGTGTGAGGCTGGCGCTGCTGGCCGGCGGATGCTTCCTGTTGCTCGCGGTCTTCGGGCAATGGGACAGTGCCATGGTGACGCTCGCCTCGATCATGGTCGCCGTGCCAATAGGCGTCATGGGAGGCCTGCTCATCGGGATCGCCGCCTATCGGTGGCCGCGCTTCGAGGGAGCCATCACGCCGCTGCTGGATCTGATGCAGACCATTCCGGTCTTCGCCTACCTGGTTCCTATCCTTGTGCTGTTCGGCTTCGGGCCGACCGCCGCGGTGATCGCCACTCTGATCTATGCCATGCCGCCTATGGTGCGCATCACCACGCTCTCGCTCCGCGGTGTCGCCCAGGAGATCATCGACCTCGGTCGCATGATCGGCTGCACACGCCGGCAGATGACGTGGCGGGTGCTGGTGCCTTCCGCGCGAGAAAGCCTGATGGTGGGCGTCAACCAGGTGATCATGCTGTCGCTCAACATGGTCATCATCGCCTCGATGATCGGCGCCGGCGGCCTCGGCTTCGATGTCCTCGCTGCGCTCCGCCGCCTGCAGATCGGCGCAGGGCTCGAGGCAGGGCTGGCGATCGTGGCGCTGGCTGTCGCGCTCGATCGGCTCAGCCAGGGTTTTGCACGGAAGCTTAGCCAGCGCAGCCCCGCCTCAGAGCAAAGGGGTCTGGCGACCCGTCATCCCTACACCCTGGCCGCTCTGGTTCTCATACTGGCGACGGGGCTTGTGGGCTTTGCCGTCCCCGCCGTACAGGCCTATCCGCCAGCCCTGGAGATCTCGACCGGCACGTTCTGGGAAGAGGGCGTCAAGTGGATCAACGTCAACTTCTTCGACACGCTCGAGGCTCTGAAGAACGCCGTGCTTCTCAACGTGCTCATTCCCTTCAAGCGTTTCCTCGGCGAGCTCCCATGGCTGGGTGTGGTCGGCCTCCTCGCCTTTTTAGGGTGGCGCCTCGGCGGATGGCGGCTCGCGACGCTGGCCGGGATACTGTCCGCCCTGATCGCCGCCACGGGGCAGTGGGAGAAGGCGATGATCACCGTCTATCTCTGCGGCGTCTCCGCAGTCGCGGCCGCCATGATCGGCATCCCGATCGGCATCACGGCTGCCGAGCGGGATCAGCTGTGGCGATGGGTGCAGGTCATCATAGACACGCTGCAGACGCTGCCGTCATTCGTCTACCTGATGCCGGCCGTCATGCTGTTCCGGGTCGGCGATTTCACGGCCATGATTGCGGTGGTCGCCTATTCGCTCGTTCCGGCGGTCCGCTACACGGCGCTGGGGCTGCAGAAGGTGGACGCTGGCCTTATCGAGGCCGGTCGCGCAATGGGCTGCACTCGCTGGCAGCTGCTGACGAAGATCAAGCTCAAGCTGGCCTTGCCCGAGATCCTGCTTGGTATCAACCAGACGATCATGTTCGCGCTCTCCATGCTGGTCATCACCGCGCTGGTCGGCACGCGCGACCTGGGACAGGAGGTCTATATCGCGCTAACCAAGGCGGACACCGGACGCGGCATCGTTGCGGGGCTTGCGGTCGCGTTCATTGCCATCATCGCCGATCGGCTGATCTCGGCGGGGGCGATGCGGACGAAACGCAGGATGGGGCTGGTGTGATGCCCCTCGAGATGCAAACCGTTGTTGGACCATTCGGAGACCCTGGTGTTCAAGGGCGAGGACCAGCGAGACGAGCGTGGGAAAACCGGAGACGGATTTCCGCACGCGCTGCAGGCGGTCGCTTATGAGATCGAGGGTTA
>NZ_JAAKZF010000054.1 GCF_011045125.1 Allomesorhizobium camelthorni
TACCAATCCCCGATGGATCAGCTGTTCGGCAGCCCAGTTCATAATACGTAATCTTTGGTGGCGCCACTGGCGAACTTCGTCAGCTGGTTGTCAGCTCGTACAGCTAAAGCATTGGGCCATTATTGATAGTTGCGGACACTAGGCGTCGCACAGACAAACGTGAGGCGAGTGCCGCCAACAGGTGAGGACGGCTGTGCTGATCGCTGCCTATCGAACCTTGGGTCTAGGCAAGCTGGGTCGCTCGGTCGCCGCCCAAGCTCACTTCCTTGAAATTCGAGCTTGTCATTGATGCGGTGGGCATTGCGTTTGCCTCGACGACTGTGGCGCCCCAGCTGCAGCATCGGTGGACACCACATCCGAGAAGCTGCGCTGGATCTGATGGGCGATC
This sequence comes from Allomesorhizobium camelthorni, assembly GCF_011045125.1. Classification (GTDB taxonomy): domain Bacteria; phylum Pseudomonadota; class Alphaproteobacteria; order Rhizobiales; family Rhizobiaceae; genus Allomesorhizobium; species Allomesorhizobium camelthorni. The sequence continues at coordinate 389 of NZ_JAAKZF010000054.1, forward strand.
GATCCCGCCAGTTCGTACTTACACATCCTCAACTGCATGGGAGATGAATCTTGACGCGCATTCACCGCCGTTGGTGGTCAAACATGTCGAATTCTGAAGCCGACGCTAGCCTGCGAGTCGATAGTGAGCGCAATGAACGACCCGGAGTCGCTCGAGACCAATCCTTCAACTCTGTGCTGGAGGATGTTCGCTCCAAGCCTGAGCAGTCCGGCGCACCCTGTCGAGAACAAACCTCGGAGCGCTCTGACGACGAACACCATCGGGGTGATCGAGCGCGTCTGGGTTTGCACGCTAGCCCTCTCGGCGCGGAGGAAGCATCCGTGCCTGCCCTGCGAGCTCAGTCGAGAAGGCGACGTCTAGACGAGCTGTCCGGGCACAATGCTCAGGAGCGCATTTATCGATCTTACCGTGACGCCCTCGCTCGGGAGCCAGAATCGTCGCATTTTGGAGATGGGCGCTGGCATCCCGATCAGGAAACTGAGACTTCGCAAACTGAGGCGACAGCGCGTCACAAACGAGTCATGCCCGACCTGGGGTCTGAACCAAAGAGACGTCGCATCGGCGACGTCGCCACCGGGAGCGACGACCGCCGGTTTGGACCAGATCCTGCCGAGCTAAGTCGCGACCCGAGCTCCGCTCGTCTGGGCGGCGAAGCGTTGCAACGCAGTCGAACGTCTGGGAGCTTGCAAAGAGACACTCTCCAAGAACCTGAACGGTCCGGGCCTGACCTGCGGGGCAGGCCAGTCAAGCGGCGCATCAACGAGGTGGTGCCGCAAAGGGCGCATGGTAAGGAAGCGCATGGACGCGCGGACCTCGAGCGCTCGAGGCTTCGTGAGGGGATGGAGACTCTTGATCGCGCTGGCCGCGCTCATGACTTCTATGCATTCTCAACTGCCGTAGTGGACTATGCTAAACAGCTGAGGATGCCGAGCCTCGCAACTTTCCTGGAAAGGGCTGCGGCTCTGTTTGAAAGCGATTTTATCCCGCGATGGGAGGACAATGTACGCGCTAACCAAAGCTGGGGTTACGCCCTCGCCTGCAATGCGGTGAGCCGCGAGGCCGGAGGTCAGGCGGGCATAGATGCGTGCAAGGCGATGGCAACTCACGTCTCGCAGCTTAATGACGCGCTCATGAGGAAAGTTGACCTGAGGGCACTTTCCCTATTTGCGGTTTCATTCGGGCGGCATCCACAATCGACGACATGCCGTAATGGGACAATTAGGATCGCGAAGTTCTTTTGCGAGGAGAACCTGGCGCTTCAGCATCTGAATGATCTGAGTCTTTCATCGCTGGCGAATGGGTTCAGCAAGTGGCCGGAAAGGACGGAGTGTCGCGATGGCATGGTCGCGATCGCAAGCGAGCTCCTTCGGCGCGCCAAAAACAAGGGGCTTTCCGACATCGGTCAGCTGCAACTGCCCGGTTTGGTGAACGCTCTCTGCAAGTGGCCGAAGGAGGCGATCTGTCGCAAGGCGACTGCCGCGATTGCCGATGATGTCGTTCGTCGCGGGCAACTTTCACGATACAATTCTCAGGCGCTTACGAACCTAGTGAACGGTTTCAGCAAATGGCCGGAAGAGGCAAGGTTTGAGCGCGCGACACTCCCAATCGCCTCCGAGGTGACACGACGCCCGCTAGCTGACTTTGAACCACAGGGCCTGGCAAACTTGGTGAACGGATTCGGCAAGTGGCCGGACCAGCGGCCTGCTCGCCGAGCGGGGGTCGCAATTGCCGCTGCAGTCTGTCGTCGCCAGCTCTCTGGCTTCGATCCGCAGAACCTGGCCCTCCTTGTGAACGGTTTCAGCAAATGGCCGAAAAAAGAGGACTGTCGAGAGGCCACCGTGGCAATCGCCGGGCAAATCCTGCGGCGGAGATTACGTGATTTCACTCCACAGGCTTTGGTGAACCTGGTGAACGGTTTCAGCAAGTGGACCGAGGAAGCGGACTGTAGAGCGGGCACAGCGGCAATTGCTGGGGAGATCCTCCGCACCGCGCTGCGCGGTATCACTCGGCCGGCCCTGGCCGTCCTGGTGAACGGCTTCAGCAAGTGGCCGGATGACCCGAGATGTCACGCAGGCGCGCTAGCCATCGCTCCTGAAATTCTTGAGCTCGCCCGCGGACCCGACGGCCTTTCCGCTTTCAACGAGCTGGGCCTGGCGAACCTGGTGAACGGCTTCAGCAAATGGCCGCAAGAGAGGGTCTGTCGCAAGACGGTCGTCGCGGTCGCCGAGGAGATCATCGGCTTCCCCGACCGGCTGCCTCATTGCAGCCAGCAGGATCTGGCCAATCTGGCGAACGGTTTCAGCAAGTGGCCTGAAAAGCTGGCTTGCGGGGAAGCCACAGTCGCAGTCGCCAGCGAGATCCTTGACCTTGCCGGCCGCCATGGCCGGCTCTCTGGTTTTACTGAGAGGTCGCTTGCGAGCCTGGTGAATGCGTTCAGCAAATGGCCTGACCGCACGCCGACTCTTCAAGCCTCAACCGCCATCGCCAATGAGATCCTCAGCCGCCCCGATCGGCTCTTGTTTTTTACTCGACAGGAGTCCTCAAACCTGGTGAATGGCTTCAGCAAATGGCCGAAAGAGGAGAGCTGCCGCCAAGCAACAGCCGCAATCTCCCGCGATGTTCGCGCCCGCCACAGGCTCTCCGATTTTAATAGCCTGGAGCTGACAAACCTGGCGAACGGCTTCAGCAAGTGGCCTTCAGACGAAGACTGTTCCGAAGCCTCAGTCGCTATCGCTCGGGAGATCCTCTGCCGCCGCTTGTCCGATTTTACGCCGCAGCAACAGGCCGACCTGATGAACAGCCTCATCAGATGGCGGGGAGAGGCGACGTGCAGCCAGGCAATCGTGCATCTCGCATGCGACCTGGGTCGCGGAGGCCAACGATTCGCTACTTTCACAACGCCCCAGCTCAGCAGGATAGCTAACGCCGTGGGGCTAAGTTTCATGAGGGCGGAGGAAGCTGGAGATATTGCTGACGCCACTGTGCTGAAAGACCGGCTGCACCAGCTGGTGCATTACTTGCACTATGCAAATGATCGGCTCGAGCAAGCCGATGTTTTGAGCATTATCAACATCTTCAAGCCGCTGGGAAAGGCTCGGCTGTTTGACGATCTCGCTTTGCTGGCACCGACAGGGTTGGGTCGGCTCGAAGAATTGGTGCATGCCCCTGGGTTTGCCCCGGAGAACAATCTCGAATCCATGGGAAACATTTGTATCGCTCTGCTCCCGCTCGCCCGAAGCCCGCAGAAATCGATGCTCTGGCACCGAAGGCAAGCGCTAAACCTGCTGAACGATCTCCAACCAGGTTTGGAGCAGAAGATCGCGGCATATCTAAACGCAACCAATGGCGAGCGGCGGAGCCGTGGCCCGTTATCGAGCCGCCGTCCCGCGCTCTCGATCTTTCAAGCGCTCAAGGGGCGTGAGGTCCTGGCGAGTTTGTACCGACGACCGTATGTCGAGGGCCAGAAGTCCGACTTGGCTATGCGGCGGCAACAGCTGGAGCGCGAGACCAAGAAGATCCTGGCCGCGACGCGGAACCTCATAGAAAGCGATCTTTCCAACATGAGCTGGAATCTGATTGCGCAGATCGAAGGGGACGATGCGCTTGATGCGCTCGACTCGTTCATGACGCTGGATGAGGGGGCGATCCGGAGTCAACATCCGCCGTCCGTCTTTGATATGCATCAAGTATTACGGACCATGGATCACGAGCCACGAGCGCCCAAGGGTGAGGCGGGACTGATGCAGTTGCCAGTCGTTGACCTGCAGGGGCGCCGGCTGGCCGCGGACGCTGAGCCGCGATACTCGATCCTTCATCGCCTGACCTCGGGAGCCGTTCCGTTGGTAGCGGTCCAACTGCCGGGAAAGCCGAGCCCCTTCATGTTAAGGCGCGTGTTCTGTGTCGATGATGTACCTTACCGCATGGACGTGTTCGGCGGAAGCAAGTTAAAGGCGCCGAAGCCAACCCTGTCGCAGATCGCCGCCGTCGCTCCGGGCGAGCAAGGACCCAAGGCTTCCGGGGGGAAGCTGCTGGCGATCCCGTATGCCGAGACCGCACCGGGTACGGCATTCGAACAGCTATCGCGCGCCTGGGCGCCTTTCAAAGAGGCCTATTACTACACGCAGCGCAGAGGCTTTGCTGCACCTCCTGCCATCAAAGATCTAGGCCCTCATGACTACGCGCTGGAGGGCAATTTCAAGTTGTCGCTGCTGCCGGATCGCCCTGCCGGCGAGGAGCATCCCTTTAAGCTGACTGGACCGGAAGGCTCGATAGCTTTGCGGCCGCATGACGGTTGCGGCTTCATCAGAGCCTCACTGGCGGAGCGTATGCTAGCTGTTCGCCGCGCTGGGCGGCAGGATGGGCCTGATCGGGTGCCTGCTTTCGCGGAGGGAAGGAAATCATCGCTCCCCGCCACGGCGCTGCAATATTATTCGCGAAGCGAGCGGGTGGCGGAAGAGGCGCGCGAGAAAGCCAACAGCTGGCTCGAGACCAAAAAAGGAGATGCGCTGACGTCCGAAGAGTTGTTTCGCACCGTGACGGCCGGACGCATCGAAGGTCCCGGCGCGGTTGCCGTGCCATCCAATGATGGCCGTCTGCATGTGCCTAAGCTTAAGAGCGAAGGGCTGACGGGTACGGCTGGCGTGCTGATCGGCCGCTCCCCGTACGATAAGCCAAACTTGCGCCCATTAAGGCCTGAACAAGTCAAGTCGTCAGCCGATGGCGACCCAACTGCGGCATTCCTCGATAAATGCGTGGCCATGCAATACAGCTTCAATGTCGCCGAGAAGTCGGGGGAGCAACTGGCGAGCGACGATCCCACCTTTTTCGCCAAAGGCATTCTCATCGTGGTGCCTGACGCGATGTGGCCGGCCAACTACCGAGATCGTGGGATGGTATTGTCGGCGGAGGACGTTAAGTCCCATTCGGGCTGGACCCGCCGCAAAGAGCGGGTTACGGCGAACACCTCACTTGATTGTGTCGGCATCCTCCAGGCGACAGAGGTATTTGCTCCGGGGTCCTTGGTCGCCGTGCCGCCCGATCAACAAAAGAAACTCGACGGCGACTTCGATGGGGATACGGTCATTATTCTCGGCGACCGGCCGCAGCTCTATCAGCATGTTCGGCAGTTCGATGAGGCGGAGCAAGCTCGCGGAGTCCGCTCACTCAAGCCGCCAAAATCGCATACCGCCGCGATCGAGGACGGCAGGTACAATTTCAGTCGTGCCAGCCAGATTCTCGCTGCCACGCAGAACACTTTGGAAATCTATAGTACTTTGCAGCGAAATTTTCTGGCTCAATCAAATCAGGCCCGGCGCTGGTTTGCCGAGCGGGCCATCTTCGGTACCTACGAAGGTATTCACCACGAGCTCAGAAGTGCCCTACGTGACTTGTTGAACCAGGAAGAGGTGAGCGGCCAGGATATCCAACCCCAGCTCGAAAGGGTGATGCGCGAGATCGAGCTCGCAGAGCATCCGGTCGCTCGCGAGATCAGCGAATTGCTCGCGGCCGACTTGGAGGCGTGGGCTGCTGGTGCGAATGGGGACGTTCCGCCCGAGACAATCGAACGCGGCACCATCAACGATGGCGTGAGCCAGGCGGTTTCGGAGTTGCTTCCACACCTGGCCGAAGACTATCAGGCCTCCGCTCACCCGCGCGACCGTGTTCAGGCCTTACTCGACCACTACCCTGCGCGCATCGATCCTCGACCCGATGGCTACGAGCCGGACGACCTCATACAAAGCGCAAGCAATCTCCTGAGCCTCGGCAACAAGGTCGGGACCGACGCCTATAAATCCGACACAAGTGCCCAACTCTTCCTGAAAAAAAGCCAAGCGCTGCAGCGCCTCCTGCAACAGACGCCGGGCCTAAGGTCCGTGCCCTACGTCAAAGGCGTAGCAGCCACGCTCAAGCACGGCAGGTTCGATGTCGATGCGTCATTGGAGGATCTGAGGGACAATCCAACGCTAACGGCTTCAGTGATGGAAGCCGCTATCAAGCTCGCGGCGGACAAGCATATCCTGCCGGAACCCTTCGGTCGACAGCTGACGGCCGAAGATTCCGCTATGACGATGACCCCCAAGGAAGCCGCGGATCGCGCAGAGATCGAGCGTGCTAGAGCCGCAGCGGAAGAGAAGGAGATTACCACAGCGGTACTTAGAGTTGCCGAAATCCTAAGGCGAGCGGATATCGACGTCAGCATGCCCCGTTTGGATCGCCCCGTGAGATCGGTAGGATCACTGACAGACCAGCTGACGGGAACGAGCGCTAAATCTGACAGCGACGCCCAGCTGATCAGCAACGCCGTGCGGCATGTCTTCGAAATCCCTGACAAGGTCTTTGCACGTGGTTTCAAAAAAGCCATTTTGGCGTTTGACGAGCGGGGCTACGCTGAGGTCAGCACGACCAACTGGTTCAGGATGCGAGATCCAACCTTCATCGGCGTCACCAGTGTGCTCACCATGCCGGACGGATATCGCTTTGCGCTAGAGTTCCATACGCCACAGAGCTATCAGGCTAAGCTTACCAACCACGATACCTACAAGAAGCGGGACAAGCTGCGGCTCGAACTGAGCGGAGATGCTCTGGTGCAAGCTACGCAAGAACTTGCCCAGAGTGCACGAGAGGTCTGTAAGGACGTGGCGATTCCAGAAGGCGCCAGGGAGCTTCCTCACTGGGGAATCGAACTGGACGCTCGACCATCTGCCGGTGCGACCTTTGGCCTGCGAGCTGCCGAACGGCCACGGTTGCCCGAGAAATCACCGATGGCCAAAGAGGTCGTCTCGTCGCTCGGTTCGCGGCCGATTGTGCTCGTCGGGCTGCCGGGCGCCGGCAAGTCCTCCATCGGCCCAGCTCTTGCGCGGCGACTCGGGCTCGCCTTCGTCGACTCCGATAAAAAAATCGAAAGAGAGACCGGCATGTCGATCACGGAAATTTTCGTTGCCGAAGACAAAGGCAAGCAGTGGTTCAGGGACCGCGAGGCGAGCTTGATCGCGCAGTGTGTCGAGAAAGGGAAGGTGGTCCTCGCAACTGGCGGCGGCGCCTTCGAGCGTGAGGAAACCCGGCGCCTGATCCTGGACAATACGGTCTCGATCTGGCTCGACACTGACCGAGGCGAGATCTGGAAGCGCCTTGCGAATGACACCAGCCGCCCGTTGCTGCGGACCGACGAGGCAGAGGAGACCAGCGGGCCGCAGAGCTCCGACAAGAGGGCCATCAAGAAGGAGCGTTTCGAGGAAATCGTGCAGGAGCGCACGCCGCATTATCGCCAAGCCAATCTCACAGTCGTTCCGCCCCATAAAAGGAACAACAACAGGAACGCCGAAGCATGCGTGGCGGCCCTGCACGCCTATCTCAGCGGCGGCGCAGGGCTGGGTGCTCGGCAGGCCGGCTCGTTTCAGGAGCTTGCTGTTGCGCCAAGCTCTCAGGGGGCGGGATGCGCGACTACAGTCAAAGTGGGACTCCCATCCTGATCGCTATAACCAAGGGGAGAACGAAGGCCCGTGGTTCTTACACCACGATCGCGGATGCAGCGCTGCTGGCGCTCATTGGCGTTTCGTCGACCAGCGGCCCGCCTTTGGCTATCGCGGCATCACCGCGCTGGTGAACCGCGAGCTCACGCCGACGAGGTTGGCCGTCGCCAACCGCAAAGCGGAAGCTTTCTTTGCAATCTGCCAGCCCGGTTTCCACTCCATTGCCGGCGACTGGAACAAGGCAACGCCTCCAACAGCATCTGAGTATTGAGTTTATTCGGCTTTTCAACTTTGGCACCGGACTTGCGCCCCTTCGCATATTCGCGGCACCAGGAGATGCCGCCGCCTGTGGAGGACGGCCTGATGCAAGAAACATTCTACGAGGTCATGCGCCGGCAGGGGATCACCCGCCGAAGTTTCCTCAAATTCTGCAGCCTGACGGCGGCTTCCCTCGGCCTTGGACCGGCCTTCGCGCCGAAACTAGCTTACGCGATGGAGTCCAAACCACGCATTCCGGTACTGTGGCTGCACGGGCTCGAATGCACCTGCTGCTCCGAAAGTTTCATCCGCTCGGCGCACCCGCTCGCCAAGGACGTCGTGCTGTCGATGCTTTCACTCGATTATGACGACACGCTCATGGCGGCCGCCGGCCACCAGGCCGAGGCGATCGTCGACGAGGTCGTCGAACAGTACAAGGGCAACTACATCCTCGCGGTCGAAGGCAATCCGCCGCTCAACGAGGACGGCATGTTCTGCATCATCGGCGGTAGGCCCTTCATCGACCAGCTCCGGCACGCCGCCTCTAGCGCCAAGGCGATCATCTCCTGGGGCTCCTGCGCCTCCTGGGGCTGCGTGCAGGCCGCGCGGCCGAACCCGACGCGGGCCACGCCCGTCGACAAGGTTCCCGGCCTGCCCGACAAGCCTATCATCAAGGTGCCCGGTTGCCCGCCGATCGCAGAAGTGATGACGGCCGTCATCACTTATATCCTGACCTTCGAGAAATTCCCCGAACTCGACCGGCAAGGCCGGCCTAAAATGTTCTACAGTCAGCGCATCCACGACAAATGCTATCGGCGCCCGCATTTCGACGCGGGCCAGTTCGTCGAGTCCTTCGATGACGAGGGCGCGCGCAAGGGCTATTGCCTCTATAAGGTCGGCTGCAAGGGACCGACCACCTACAACGCCTGCTCGACGGTGCGCTGGAACGGCGGCCTCTCCTTCCCGATCCAGGCCGGCCATCCCTGCATCGGCTGCTCCGAGGACGGCTTCTGGGACAAGGGCGATTTCTACAGCCGCCTGACCCGCGTCCACGGCTTCGGCATCGAGGCCGATGCCGACAGGATCGGAACGATGGCCGCGACCGTGGTCGGCGCCGCCGCGGCCGCGCACGCGGCGGCAAGCGTGGTCAAGCGGATGCGCGAAAAAGGAGGGAACATCTGATGGGCATCCAGACGCCGAACGGCTTCAATCTCGACACCTCCGGCCAGCGCGTCGTGGTCGATCCGGTCACGCGCATCGAAGGCCACATGCGCTGCGAGGTGAACATCGACGAGAACAGCATCATCCGCAACGCGGTCTCGACCGGCACCATGTGGCGCGGGCTCGAGGTCATCCTCAAGGGCCGCGACCCGCGCGACGCCTGGGCCTTCACGCAGCGCATCTGCGGGGTGTGCACCGGCACGCACGCGCTCACCTCCGTGCGTGCGGTCGAGGACGCGCTGGGCATCATGATCCCGGAGAACGCCAATTCGATCCGCAACATCATGCAGCTCTCGCTGCAGGTGCACGACCATCTGGTCCACTTCTACCACCTGCACGCGCTGGACTGGGTCAACCCGGTCAACGCATTGAGAGCCGACCCGAAGGCGACGTCGGAGCTGCAGCAGGCGGTCTCGCCGAGCCACCCGATGTCCTCGCCGGGCTATTTCCGCGACATCCAGAACCGGCTGCGCAAGTTCGTGGAGAGCGGCCAGCTCGGGCCGTTCAAGAACGGTTACTGGACCAACCCAGCCTATCTGCTGCCGCCGGAAGCCGACCTGATGGCGGTGACGCACTATCTGGAAGCGCTTGACTTCCAGAAGGAGATCATGACGACGCGCACGATCTTCGGCGGCAAGGACACCCATCCCAACTGGCTGGTGGGAGGCGTACCCTGTGCGATCAACATCGACGGTGAGATGGCGGCCGGCGCGCCGATCAACATGGAGCGGCTGAACTACGTCCGCAGCGTCATCGAGCGTACCATCGCCTTCGTCGACAACGTCTACGTCCCCGACATCATCGCGATCGGCAATCTCTACAAGGCCTGGCTCTACGGCGGCGGCCTGTCGGGCAAGAGCGTGCTCGCCTATGGCGATATCCCCGACAAGGCCAACGACCATTCTGCCGCCAACCTGATGATGCCGCAGGGTGCGATCATCAACGGCAATCTCAAGGAGGTGCTGCCGGTCGACCTGCGCGATCCCGAGCAGATCCAGGAATTCGTGCCGCACTCCTGGTACAAATATCCGGACGAGGCCAAGGGCCTGCACCCCTGGGACGGCGTCACCCAGCCGCATTACGAATTGGGGCCCAATGCCAAGGGCACACGCACCAACATCATCGAGCTGGACGAGTCGGCAAAATATTCCTGGATCAAGGCACCGCGATGGCGCGGCCACGCCATGGAGGTCGGCCCGCTCGCCCGCTATGTCGTCGGCTATGCCCAGGGCCACGAGGAAATCAAGGAACAAGTCGATTCCACGCTGCGCGCTCTCGGCGCGCCGTTCAACGCGCTCTTTTCCACGCTCGGCCGCACCGCTGCGCGCGCTCTAGAAGCGCAGTGGGCGGCCCGCAAGCAGGCCTACTTCCTGGACAAGCTGATCGCCAACATCAAAGCCGGCGACTCCTCCACGGCCAACACGAAGAAGTGGGACCCGAAGACCTGGCCGGCCGAGATCAAGGGCGTCGGCTTCACCGAGGCGCCGCGTGGCGCACTGGGTCACTGGATCCGGATCAAGAACGGCCGCATCGAGAACTACCAGTGCGTCGTGCCGACCACCTGGAACGGCTCTCCGCGCGACCATGCCGGCAATCTCGGCGCCTTCGAGGCCTCGTTGATGGACACCAAGGTCGAGCGCCCCGAGGAGCCGGTCGAAATCCTGCGGATCATACACAGCTTCGATCCGTGCCTTGCCTGCTCGACCCACGTGATGGGGCCGGACCGCCGGGAACTGGCCAATGTCAAAGTGCGGTAGGAAGGGATTTTCAATGAGACGCTCTGTCGTGAAACTCGGCGCAGCAGCATCGCTTGCCGCCCTTGCCGGCCCTGCCTGTGCCCATGTCGGCGCAGGCCATGCGGACGGCCTTGCCGCGGGCCTCGCGCATCCGCTGTTCGGGCTCGACCACCTGCTCGCCATGACGTCGGTCGGGGTCTGGTCGGCGCTCGCCATGCCGTTGCGGGCCTGGACCGCGCCGGCCGCCTTCGTCGCGGCCATGGTCGGCGGCGCCGCGCTCGCCTTTGTCGGCGTCGCCCTGCCAGCGGTGGAAGGCATGATCGCGCTGTCGGTGCTGGCGCTCGGGCTGATGATCGTTTTCGGTGCAGGTTTGCCGCGCATCGCCGGCATAGGCCTTGCCGGGCTGTTCGCGCTGTTCCACGGCCATGCGCATGCCAGCGAGGCAGCGGGAGCAACATTTGCCTATGTCGGCGGTGTCACGCTGGCGACCGCAGCACTCCACCTCCTCGGCGTCAGCCTCGGCCTCAAGATCGCGTCATCGTCCCGGCTGCGAACCGGCATCGGCATGCTGGTCGCCGGCTCGGGTGCCGCGCTCGTCTTCGGCGGATAGGAGGCGGCCATGACCGTGAGCCATACATCTCACAGCGAAGACGCGGTCTATGTCTACGAGGCGCCGCTGCGTCTCTGGCACTGGGTCAACGCCTTCGCGATCCTTGCGCTGGCCGGAACCGGCTACCTCATCGGTTCGCCGCCGCCATCGGTCGGCGGCGAAGCCAGCGCCAGCTTCGCCTTCGGCTGGATACGATACCTGCATTTCGCGGCCGGCTATGTCCTGATTGCTGGCTTCGCCTTCCGCGTCTACTGGACCTTCGCCGGCAACGAGCATGCCCGGCAGATATTCCTGCCGCCCGTCTGGCGCGGCCGCTTCTGGCGGGAAGCCTGGCATGAGGTGCTCTGGTATGCCATGCTGGTCAGGGAGCCGGTTAAGTATTCGGGGCACAACCCGCTCCCCACGGTCGCCATGCACATCCTGTTCGTCTGGTTCACCATCTTCATGATCGTGACAGGTCTCGCACTCTACGGCGAAGGGACCGGAATGGGTTCCTGGCAGCACACGCTGTTCTCGAGCCGCGTGATCCCGCTGTTCGGTCAGAGCCAGGACGTCCACACGTGGCACCATCTCGGCATGTGGGTGATCATCTGCTTCCTCATCATCCACATCTATGCCGCTGTGCGCGAGGACATCATGTCGAGACAGTCGATCATTTCCTCGATGTTCTCAGGCTGGCGGACCTTTCGGGGCAACGGTGCCCCGCGTGATTCCCACTAGGACGACTTTCGTGACCTCACCTGCCGGCGCGGGCGTTTGCCCGCGCCGGCTTTTTTCTTCAAGCGGGGTTGCCTTCAAGTCGACCCACACTCCGCCTCGCCTTCGCCTCGACACCTTTTCCGTTCGACGGGGAGCGGAAGTGCCAACGGCAACGGTGGTCAGGGGCAAAGTGCGGAGCGAGGCGGGTTGCGTGGGCGAGTGAACGCAAGCTTTTCATCGGCCTGGAATTTCGCTTCTCACTGCCCCGCGATGGCGCACCCGTCAATGGAAGGATACTTTCCGTCCGCGGGGGTAAAATCGTAATCGCGCTTTCCACGCGTCGTTCTCTATCCAGGGATCAACCCTTATTTCGCAGCCATTTGCCGGCCCCCAGGCAATTGGCCCGCCTCTTGCGACTGGAAGAAAAATGCTCAAGAGGAGGTTTTCCCAATGAACGGCGCGCCACGGGTGCTCGTGCTCGGCATCGGAAATCTGCTATGGGCAGATGAGGGCTTCGGCGTCCGCGTGGTGGAGGAGTTCCACCGGCTGTGCGAAACGGCGGACAACGTGCGGGCCATGGATGGCGGCACGCAGGGCATCTACCTCGTCCAACACATCCGCGAGGCCGACATCCTCGTCGTGTTCGACGCGGTCGACTACGGCCTGGCGCCCGGCACGCTGAAGCTCGTCGAAGGCGGCGAGGTGCCGGCCTTCCTCGGCGTGAAGAAGATTTCGCTCCACCAGACTGGCTTTCAGGAAGTCCTCGCCATGGCCGAGATGATGGGTGACTATCCCGCCCACCTCCTTCTCGTCGGGGTGCAACCGGTCGAGCTGGACGACTATGGCGGCAGTCTCCGGCCCGCGGTGAAGGCTCAGATCGAGCCGGCAATCGAGCTTGCTGTCGAGTGGCTCGGCCGGCACGGCGCGACGATCGCCAAGCGCACCGAACCGCTTGCCGAGGACGAGACGCTCGCCTCGCGCGAAATGCGCATCGGCATCTACGAGAGCGGTCGACCCCGGCCGGAAGAGGCCTGTCGTCACGGCGACGCGCGGCTTCTCGCAAATAGCGCCTTCGCTGGCCCGACGAATTTCGAGCGCGAGGTCGACGCGCTTTTGCAATCGTCCGGAGGGCGGGGCTGATGTGTGTCGGCGTTCCCTTCCAGGTCGTTGAATGCAGAGGCGGCATTGCCCTGTGCACCGGTCGCGGCGGCACGCGGCGGGTTGACATGACGCTGGTGGGCAATCAGCCGGCGGGTACGTGGATACTCGCCTTCCTCGACACCGCGCGCGAGACGGTCACGGCCGAGACAGCGCGCCTGATCGCCGACGCCCTCGAAGCGACGGAGCGTGCGCTCGCCGGCGACACCGACCTCGACCACCTCTTCGCCGACCTGGTCGGCCGCGAGCCGCAACTGCCCGAGCATCTGCTGGCGGCACAAGCCCTTTCACCGCAAGGCACAAAGGACGCCTGAGTCCATGTTTTCACCCGTTCTCACCACGATGATGGAGCGCCACCGGATCCGGGTGGTTGACGAGGCCAACATCGGCGCATTCGCCAAGGGCCACGAGTTCACCGCGCTGTTTTTTCCCGGTGACTGGCTGCGGCTCGCCGAGAGCAACGATGTGGCGGTGATCCTGCCGGAGCTGGTGCAGGCCTTCCAGGGCGTGTTCAAGCCGGCCGTGGTATCTCGGGAGAGCGAGCGCAAGCTGCAAAGCCGATATCACTTCAACGCCTTCCCGGCGCTCGTCTTCCTGAGGAACGGCGAATATCTCGGCGTCATCAAGCGCGTGCTCGACTGGCAAGACTATCTCACCCAGATCGCCGGCATACTGACACGCGCGCCGAGCGCACCGCCGCCCTTCGAGTTTCCCCAAGCGTGCGCGACGCACGATCATCACGACCACGATCAGTTCGATTGAGCGAAAGCAGCCGGGAGAGCACGCCATGGCAGCATCACTATTCGGCGGCATCGGGCCGGGTTCACAGCCGCGCGAACAGGACGGCGCCGATTTGCAGTATATGCCGAAGGGTATGGCGACCTTTGCGGCACCCGTATTGCCGCAGAAGGAAAATGTCGCCGGGCTCGACGCCGCTTTGGCGGTGCTCTGCGCGCTGGCCGAAAGCCTCGGCCGGTCCTCGCCGGGTTGCGAAAACGCGGTGCATGATCTTTCCGGCCTCGACCGCGCCAATCTTGCGCTGATCGACCAGACGCTGGGCGAGGGCGAGGTCTCGATCATCTGCGGCGAGGACCTGCAGGCGCAGGAGTCGGTGCTCGCCGGTGTCTGGCGCGTGCGCCAGACTGGACCCGGCGGCAGCCTCGTGCGCGATTTCATCGAGGTCGGCGCCTTCCCCTCGACCGTGCTGGAGAGGGCCTTCGCCGGCTGCCGCAATATGCTCGCTGCGCCCGCGACCTATCCGATGGGTGTCTTCAACGCGCCGCCGCTGATATCGGAGCTCAATGACCGCATCCCGCTCGTCGGGCCCGGCGTCGGGACGCACGTCATAAACCTGTCGCTGCTGCCGCACACTGAAGAGGACCTGACCTTCCTCGACGGCCTGCTCGGCCACGGGCCGGTGGTCGTGCTGTCGCGTGGCTACGGCAATTGCCGCGTGACCACGACGGCGACGCGCGGCGTCTGGTGGGTGCGCTTCTTCACTTCGACCGACGATCTCATCCTCAACACGATCGAGGTGACGGCCTTGCCGGAGGTGGTCCGCGCCGCGCCCGAGGACATTGCCGACAGCCGCCAGCGGCTCCTCGAAATCCTGGAGGTCTACCGGTGAACGACACCTTCTTTGCCGGTTCCTATGGCGGCGACAATGCCAAGATCGGCCCGATGTCGCAGCTCGAATGCAAGATCTGCTGGCATGTCTACGACCCGGCCGAAGGCGACGACTGCTGGCAGATCTCGCCCGGCACGCCCTTCGCCGAACTGCCGGCGCACTGGAGCTGCCCCACCTGCGACGGCTCCAAGCAGGGCTTCATGGTCGTAGGCGATTGACATGGATCACTCGCAAACCGTCGCTGCCCGTCTAGAGTTCGTGTTTCAGCGGATCGAACGGACGGCCATGACAGGAATTCCGATCCTCAATCCGGCGCTTTGCGTCAGCGCGGTGGGCGTGCGGCAGTGGCGGGGCGAATGGCTCGCGGTTCTCGTCACGCCATGGTTCATGGACCTCGTGCTCCTGCCTGCTGGCGACGGGCAAGCGCGCCCGCGCATGCCTACGGGCACGAAGGAGCATGTCTCGTTCCCGGCCGGCCAGTTCGAGTTCATCCAGGCCTATGACGAGGAGCTCGGCGGCTATCGCATGTGCTCGCTGTTCTCGCCGATGTTCGAATTCGCCGACCAGGACAGTGCGGAAGAGGCCGGGCGGCAGGTGCTTGCGGAACTTTTCAATCGTGAGGCGGAAGAAGACGAAGACGGCGACATGGTCCGTGTCTGGGAAGGCCGGCTAGCTGAGGAAGTGGCAAGCGCGTTGGACGGGGTTGAGACAGCCCGAACACCTGCGAGCTCTCAGCCGGCGGGATTGCCCCGCCGCTCCCTGTTCGGCTTGGGCGACAAGGAGGAGGCCGCCGTATGAGCATCGATGGCCGCGTCTCTATCGATCTCGTCTGCGATGGCGGTCGCCTTGTGAAGGCCATCGTTGTTCCGCCGCGCCCGATTGCGCTTGGCCCGATCTTGCGAGGCCGACCGGCGACGCAGGCCGTCTCGATGATCGGCTTGCTGTTCAGTGTCTGTGGTATCGCGCAGTCGGCGGCGAGCGTCGAGGCAGTCGAGGCGGCCCTGGAGATCGGGGCGGACCGGCGGACGAAACAAGCGCGGCGGCTTCTTGTGCTTGCCGAGACGCTGCGCGAGCATCTGCTGCGCATTGGCTTGGATACTGCCAGTCTCGCGGGCGAGCCTGCGGACGGTAAAACCCTGCGCCGGGTTGTGAACCTGCCGCTGCGCCTAAAGCAGGCGCTTTTTCGAGGCGGGAATGCGTTCGTTCCCGGCGTATGGGCAGAGATGCCGGGCGCGGAAGCCGCCGAAACGGCCACTGAGGCGAGCTCCCTAACGCAGTGCGTGGTCTACGCAGGCGAAAAGCCGCTTGGCGAGATGGATCGCGATGCCTTCACCGAGTGGGCTATGGAGGGCAGTACGGTTGCGGCCCGCCTCCTCGCTCCGGTCCTGGCAAGGGGCTGGGCCCTAATAGGCTGCCCCGAAATGACAACTGGGGGAAACGGGGGTTTGCCGAAGCAAGCGTCGGCCGACACGAGCTGCCTCGCCAGGCAGGCTGGTGCGCCGCTCGTTCGCGCTTTCCTTTCCGAAAACGGTGAAGCCGGGCTGGCCGCACGGCTGGCCGCCCGCGTGGTCGAGGCATCGAAGCTGCCGGGACAGATCGCCGGAGGGCTCGCAGCCTTGCGGGATGTCGCGGACGGGTCCGATGTGCCCACGTCCAAAGTCTTTCGCGACGAGAACGGGGGTCGCTTTGCTACTGCATCCGCCGAGGCAGCACGCGGCCGGCTGGAACATCGGATTGTTTTCAAGGACGACCGTATAGCCGACTATGCCATCACGTCTCCGACCAGCATTCATTTCGGCGAGCGGGGCATTGCCGCGCGCTCGCTTTCGGCGCTCGCTGCATCCAGTCGTGAAGATCTGGCGCTCCAGGCCGATCTTCTGGTCCGGGCCATCGACCCCTGCGTCGGCTACGATGTGAGGGTCCGCTGATGCACGAGATGACGATATGCGAAAGCATCCGCGGCATCCTTGAGGATGAGGCCGCCAGACAGGATTTTCGGAAGGTGGACCGCGTCTGCCTGGATATCGGGCGGCTATCCGGTGTCGAGGTCGAGGCGCTGAAGTTCGGCTTCGATGTCGCCATGCGTGGCTCGCTGGCGCAAGACGCAAGGCTGGAAATCGTCGAGATGGAAGGCAGGGCCTGGTGCATGCCTTGCAGCCGGAGTGTGCCGATCGCTGCGCGCTTCGATCCATGCCCCAACTGCGGCAGCCATCAGCTGCAGGTGACCGGCGGCGAGGAAATGAAAATCAGGGAATTGGAGGTGAGCTGATGTGCACCGTTTGCGGATGCGGCGAGAGCGAGGTCCGGATCGAGGGCAAGGCGCATGGCCATCACCATCGTCGCGTCCACGAAGGCCATGATCACCACCACCATCATCATCACGACGATCATATGCACGATTGTGGCTCGGGCCCGGCTGGCACCCATGCGCCGGGCATGAGCCAGGCGCGGATGGTCAAGCTGGAAAAGGATATCCTTTCCAGGAACAACGAGCATGCCGATGCGAACAGAAAAATGTTCGCCGAGCGCGGCGTGCTGGCGCTCAACCTCGTCTCCAGCCCCGGCTCGGGCAAAACGACGCTGCTTTGCCGCACGATCGAGGCTCTGAAGGGCAAGTTGCCGATCGCCGTGATCGAGGGCGACCAGCAGACTTCCAACGATGCCGACCGCATCCGCGCCACCGGCGCGCCCGCGATCCAGGTCAACACCGGCAAGGGCTGCCACCTCGACGCGCATATGGTCGGCCATGCCGCAGATCACCTCGACCTTGCCGAAGGAGGCCTGCTCCTCGTCGAAAACGTGGGAAACCTCGTCTGTCCGGCGGGCTTCGATCTCGGCGAGGCGCACAAGGTGGTGGTGCTCTCAGTCACCGAGGGCGAGGACAAACCATTGAAATATCCCGACATGTTCGCCGCCGCCGATCTCATGATCCTCAACAAGACCGACCTGTTGCCGCATCTCGACTTCGACGTGGAGGCCTGCATCGCCAGCGCCCGAAAGGTGAACCGGCGGATCAAGGTGCTCAGGGTTTCCGCGCGCACGGGCGAGGGAATGTCGGACTGGACGGCCTGGATCGGGGCGGCCCGCGCCATGGCGCTAGCCGGCCATCCGCTGGCGGCCGAGCTCAAGGGAGCAGCCTGATGTGCCTGGCCATTCCCGCGCGTGTCGTTGAACTGCTCGATGACGACATGGCCGTGGTCGCGTTCGACACGATCAGGAAGCGCATCTCATTGGCCTTGGTGGCAGACGTTTCGCTTGGCGATTTCGTGCTCGTCCATGTCGGCTATGCGCTGCACAAGGTGAGCCCCGAGGAGGCCGAGCGAACGCTGCAGCTGATGGCCGAAGCGGGCGTGCTGGAGGAGGAGCGGGAGGAGATTTCGGCATGAAATACGTCGACGAATATCGCGACCAGGAGCTCGCGAAGACCATCGCCGGCGCCATCGCGACCGAGGCTGATCCGGAAATGAGCTATCATTTCATGGAGTTCTGCGGCGGGCACACGCATGCGATCTTCCGCTACGGCGTGCAGGACCTGATGCCGCAGAAGGTGCATTTCGTGCACGGACCCGGATGCCCCGTTTGCGTGCTTCCCGTCTCTCGGCTCGACGATGCGGTGGAACTCGCCGAGCGGCACGGGGTCATCCTGTGCACCTATGGCGACATGATGCGCGTGCCGGGCACCAAGCAACGCAGTCTGATCCGCGCCAAGGCGTACGGAGCGGATGTCCGCGTGGTCTATTCAACGCTCGATGGCTTGAAGATCGCGCGTGAAAACCCCGAGCGGCAAGTCGTCTTCTTCGCCATCGGCTTCGAAACCACGACGCCGCCGACGGCCGTCGCGATCAAGACGGCGCAAGCCGAGGGGCTCGAGAATTTCAGCGCGTTTTGCAACCATGTGCTCACGCCGGCCGCGATCTCTCACATTCTTGAATCGCCGGAAGTGCGGGAGCTGGGCATCGTCAAGATCGACGGGTTCTTGGGACCTTCGCACGTCTCCTCCGTGATCGGCTCGCAGCCATATGAATTCTTTGCCGAGGAATTCCAGAAGCCGGTTGTCATCGCCGGCTTCGAGCCGCTGGACGTCATGCAGTCCGTTCTGATGCTGATCCGGCAGGTCAATGAAAGCCGGCATGAGGTCGAGAACGAATATACCCGCGTCGTGACCGAGGAAGGCAACCTCAAGGCGCAGGCACTGGTGAGCGAGGTCTTCGAACTGCGCAAGACCTTTGACTGGCGCGGCCTCGGCAGCGTGCCCTACAGCGCCCTGCGCATCCGCGACGCCTATGCTGATTTCGACGCCGAGAAGCGCTTCGAGCTCTCGGTCAAGGCCTCGCGCGAGGTGAAGTCCTGCGAATGCCCGTCGATCCTGCGTGGGGTGAAGAAGCCGACCGAATGCAAGCTCTTCGGCACCGTGTGCACGCCGCAGAACCCGATTGGCTCATGCATGGTCTCCTCCGAAGGCGCCTGCGCGGCCTATTGGACCTACGGCCGTTTCCGCGAGCCGAAGCCATTGGAGGCGGCGGAATAATGAGCACGAACGATCCCAGGCTAGCCGCCACCGCCTCGTCGGTCCGCGGCGCAGTGGACATGACGCATGGCGCCGGCGGCCGCGCGATGGCCGAGCTGATTCGGGATGTTTTTCAAAGACATCTGGCCAACGAGTTCCTGGCCCAGGGCAACGACGCGGCCCTGCTCGGCACCGTCTCCGGACGACTGGTGATGGCAACGGACGCGCATGTCATCTCGCCTCTGTTCTTCCCGGGCGGGGATATCGGCGCGCTGGCGGTCCACGGCACGATCAACGACGTCGCCATGATAGGCGCGCGGCCGCTCTGGCTGTCGGCTTCCTTCATCCTGGAGGAAGGTTTTCCGTTGGCCGAACTGGAACGAATAGTTGTTTCAATGGCTCTTGCCGCCCGGGACGCAGGCGTACCCGTGGTTACGGGCGACACCAAGGTGGTGGAGAAGGGCAAGGGCGATGGCGTTTTCATCTCCACGACCGGTGTTGGCGTGCTGGCGGACGGCACTGACGTCTCCGGAGGCAATGCCCGGCCGGGCGATGCAATCCTTGTCTCCGGCACGATGGGCGACCACGGGGTCGCTATCCTGTCGAAGCGAGAACACCTTGGTTTTGAAACGGAAATCGCCTCCGACAGCCAGCCTTTGCACGATCTGGCGGCGGCCATGCTTGCAGCCATTCCCGGTATCCGGGTGCTGCGTGACCCCACGCGCGGCGGACTGTCGGCGGCGCTGAACGAAATCGCGCAGCAGTCCAAGGTCGGAATGGTGATCCGGGAAGCGGCGGTTCCGGTGAAGCCGGAGGTCGCGGCGGCGTGCGAATTGCTCGGCCTCGACCCGCTGAATGTTGCCAACGAAGGCAAGCTGATCGCCATCTGCGCGGCGCAAGACGCGGAGACTTTGCTCGCCGCGATACGCGCTCATCCCAAGGGCCAAGATGCCGCAATCATTGGCCAAATCGTGGCAGACCAGCAGGCGCTGGTGCGGATGGAAACGAGACTTGGCGGCATGCGCCTGATCGACTGGATCGTCGGGGAACAACTTCCGAGGATCTGCTGAAGATGCGCATTCTGCTTCTCGTCACGGCCTTCAACGCCTTGAGCCAAAGGATCTTCGTGGAGCTTGGCGAGCACGGACACGAGGTCTCGGTCGAGATGGACGTCAACGACGAGCGGACCATCGAGGCGGTAGGTTTGTTTCGGCCGGACCTCGTCATCGCCCCCTTCCTGAAGCGGGCAATCCCGAAAGAAGTCTATGAAAATCGATGTTGTATGATCGTCCACCCGGGCATCGTCGGCGACCGCGGCCCCTCCGCCCTGGACTGGGCGATGATGGACGGGGCGACAGAGTGGGGTGTCACGGTGCTGGACGGGGCGGCCGAAATGGATGCCGGGCCGGTCTGGGCGAGCGCCACCTTCGCGATGCGAAAGGCGACGAAATCGAGCCTCTACCGCAACGAGGTGACCGAGGCGGCGGTGATGGCTGTGTTCGAAGCGATCGCGCGGTTCGAGCGGGGCGAAAGGCCAATTGCCCCGGAAGAACGATCTGTTGCGCCCCTGGGCCGGTGGCGGGATGCCGTCAAACAGGCGGACCGACGGATCGATTGGGCTGCCGATACAACCGAAACGGTGCTGAAGAAGATCGCAGCAGCGGACGGCGCGCCGGGCGTGCGGGACAAACTTTTCGGCGAAACGGTCTTCCTTTTCGACGCGCGAGAGGCGCGTGAATTCGGGGAAGACGTGCGGGGGTGTCGCGCGCGGGGTGAAGGGGGCAAGCTGTCGCTCGCGGAGCCGGGAGCGGTCGTCGCCAGAAGCGGGCCCGCGATCGCCCTCGTCACCGTCGACGGCGCGTTGTGGATCGGCCATGTCCGGCGCCCCAATTCGCCACACCCGTTCAAGCTGCCGGCGACCATGGCCTTCGCGAAGGAAGTTGCAGGCCTGCCGGAGGCCCCGCCCAATTCACCGGGCGGGTATCACGACATCATCTACGAAGAAGACGGTGCGGTCGGCTATCTGCACTTCCCCTTCTACAATGGTGCAATGGGAAAGGACGCCTGTCGAAGACTTTTGGACGCTTATACAAAAGCGACGGAGCGTCAGACCAGGGCGATCGTGCTGTGCGGAGGACCGCAATTCTGGTCCAACGGGCTCGACCTCAACCGGATCGAGGCGGCCGACAGCGCGGCCGATGCGTCCTGGGTCAACATCAATGCCATCGACGACCTCGCCGAGGCGATCATCCGCACGACAAGCCACATCACCGTGGCGGCACTTGCCGCAAATGCGGGAGCGGGCGGCGTGTTCCTCGCCCGCGGCGCCGACCAGGTCTGGATGCGCTCGAGCGTCATCCTCAACCCGCATTATAAGGACATGGGCAATCTCTACGGCTCGGAGTTCTGGACCTATCTCCTGCCGCGCTGCTGCGGTGCTGACAATGCCCGCCGGATCGCGGCGGCGCGCCTGCCGATGGGCGCGAGTGAGGCGCTGAATCTTAATCTGGTCGATCGGGTGTGCGCGGGGTCAAGCGAGCGGTTCATGGCGCAAGTGAGGGCGTCGGCTGCCGCGCTGGCCGGGAGCGCAGAGTTCCCGCGGTCGCTCGCCGAGAAACAAGCGCAGCGCGCAGCCGACGAGGCGGCCAAGCCGCTTTCAGCCTATCGCGAGGAGGAGCTTTCGCGGATGCGGCGCAATTTCTACGGTTTCGACCCGAGCTACCACGTCGCGCGGCATAATTTCGTGCACAAGGTGCCGAAGTCGCGCACGCCGGTGACGATCGCCCGCCACCGCGACGTCTACTGGCGGGCCGGTCGGGAGGGGCGGAGGAAGGCATCGTGAGCGACCTGCCGGGCATATTGATCGTCGACGACGAAATCCGCACGCTGGAGGCGCTGCGGCGCATCCTGAGCGAGGATTTCGTCGTCCACATCGCCAGCGACACCAAGGCGGCCTGCTCGATCCTGGACATGGAATGGATCCAGGTCATCCTGTGCGATCAGCGCATGCCCGGCACCTCCGGCATCGAGTTCCTGAAGCAGGCGCGCATCCGCTGGCCGGACATCGTGCGCATGATCATCTCAGGCTACACCGACGCGCACGACATCATCGACGGTATAAACGAGGCCGGCATCTACCAGTACATCACCAAGCCCTGGCACCCGGAAAACCTCACGCTCACGCTGAAGAACGCGGTACAGCTCTACGCATTGCAGCGCGAGAACGAGCTGCTGGCGGTCGAGATGCGCATGGCGCCGTCTTCGGCTTCCAAGCTGGTGTTGGAGCGCCGCAAGGCGCTGAAGCGCGACTATGATTTCAACGACGGCATCATCCGCTCGCCGACGAGCCCGATGAACGCCGTCCGCGACGCGCTCAAACAGGTGGCGCCGTTCGACGTACCGGTGCTGCTGATCGGCGCCTCGGGCACGGGCAAGGAGCTGGCGGCGCGGGCGTTGCATTACGGCTCTCTGCGTTGGAACAAGCCTTTCGTTGTCGAGAATTGCGGCGCTCTGCCCGACCAGCTGCTCGAAAGCGAGCTGTTCGGCCACAAGCGCGGCGCCTTCACCGGCGCCGTCGAGAACCATGTCGGCCTGTTCGAGCGGGCGAACGGCGGCACCGTTTTCCTCGACGAGATCGGAGAGGTCTCGCCGGCCTTCCAGGTGAAGCTGCTGCGGGTGCTGCAGGAGAGCGAAATTCGCCCGGTCGGCAGCGGCAGGACGCGCAAGGTCGATGTGCGCGTGGTGGCGGCGACGAACCGCGATCTAGAGGAGGAGCTGCGGCAGGGCCGGTTCCGGGCCGACCTGTTCTATCGGCTTGCCGGCACGGTCATCCGGCTTCCGGCGCTGCGCGAGCGGCTGATGGACATCGAAATCCTGTCGGCCGCAGTCCTGGGCAGCGCGGAGCGCAAGCTCGGCAAGAATGTGCCGGGCATTTCCGACGAGGCGATCGCCTGCTTCAGGAACTATTCCTGGCCGGGCAATGTCCGAGAGCTGCAGAACGAGATCCAGCACATGCTGGTCATGGGAAAGGAGGGGCAGGAACTCGGAGCCGATCTGGTGTCGCGGCATATCCTGATGGCCGCTCCCGCGCGCGAGGAAAGGGACGGCGAAGAAATCGCCGAGCTGACGGGAACGCTGCGCGAGCGCGTCAGCGAAATGGAACTGCGCATCATCCGCGAGACACTGATCCGCCATCGTTGGAACAAGTCGAAGGCGGCGGAGGAGCTGGGCCTGTCGCGCGTCGGCCTGCGCGGCAAGCTGGAGCGCTTCGGGCTGGAGAACGTCAAGCCGCTGCCGGCGCGAAGGGTGCTGGGAGGAAGGTCAGTGTGATGGCCTCCAGCGTACCGAGAAAGCGCCACAACGAGCCGTATCTGCCCGCGGAAGTGCCGACGCTCGGTCTGGCGCCGGCAGGCGAGGAGGCCTGGATCGAGGTCATCCAGAAGATGAATGCGGTCTATAAGGACCTCGTCGACTCGCAGACGCAGCTGGAGCGACAGCACGCCGCGCTGATGGAGGCGCAGCAATTCATCGCTTCCGTGCTGGGATCGATGACCGACGTTCTGATCGCTTGCGATGCGAAAGGCCGGATCCAGCAGGTCAACCCGGCCATGGTGCAATTAGCTGGGGTCGCCGAGACGGAACTTGTCGGTACATCGATCCTCGACCTGTTCGAGGATCGGGACGAGGCCACAGCGGCGCGCTTCGGCGAATGTCTGCGCGGCGCACATGCGATCGCCGACCTCGACGTGCAGCTGCGCCAGAAGGGCGGCGGCACGACGCCGCTGGCGCTGAACTGCTCGCCGCGCTTCGACCATCGCGGAAGGCTGGTCGGCATCGTTATCGTCGGGCGACCGATCGGGGAGCTGCGCCGCGCCTATCACGAGCTCGACCTCGCTCACCAGAAGCTGACCAGGACGCAGCAGCAGCTCGTTGTGTCGGAGAAGATGGCGGCCCTCGGCCGCTTGGTAGCGGGCGTAGCGCACGAGCTCAACAATCCGATCAGCTTCGTGTTCGGCAACATGCATGCGCTGAAGCGCTATGGTGTGGCGATCACCAGCTATATCGAGGCGACGCGCGGCAAAGGGGACGCGCAGGCGCTGGAGGAACTGCGCAAGCGGTTGAAGATCGACCCCATCGCCGCCGACATCGAGCCGCTGATCGAGGGAACGCTGGAAGGCGCCGAGCGGGTCCGGGCGATCGTCCAGGACCTGCGGCGCTTCTCCAGTAGCCAGAGGGAGGTCCCGGAGATGTTCGATGTCGTGCGCGTCATCCGCACGGCGGTGGACTGGGTTATGCGCGCGGAGCACGTCAGGCCGACCGTCGCATTCGACATGCCGGATCAACTCGATGTCACTGCACGCAAGGGATACTTGCATCAGGTGACCGTCAATCTGGTCCACAATGCCGCCGATGTGCTGCAGGGGCGGGCCAATCCACGGATCGAAATATCCTGCCGGCGGGAGGAGGGCCATATCGTCATCAGGGTCCGCGACAACGGGCCCGGCATCGCCGAAGCGCTCATGGACCAGATCTTCGAGCCGTTCTTTACGACCAAGCCGATCGGCCACGGCACGGGGCTCGGACTCTATGTCAGCTACGAGCTGATGAGGGAGCAGGGCGGCGACCTGACGGCAGCGGGCCATCCGGGAGGCGGCGCGGTGTTCACCGTGCGGCTGCCGGCGGATGTGGGGAAAGCATTGAGGCTGCCATGATGCCGGAAAGACCGCTCCATCTCCTCTGGCTTCAGTCGGGCGGCTGCGGCGGGTGCAGGCTGTCGTTGATCGGCGCCGAGGGGCCCGACCTGCTCACGACATTCGCCGCTGCGGGGATCGAGGTGCTGTGGCACCCCTCGCTGAGCGCTGAGACCGGGCGCAGCGCCATCGAGATCATTGAAGAGGCCGTTTCCGGCGAAGTCACGCTCGACATCCTGTGCCTCGAAGGTTCGGTGATGCGCGGGCCCAATGGCACCGGACGCTTCCATATGATGGCGGGCACCGGACGGCCGGTCATGGGCTGGATCAGCGACCTCGCGAAGGTCGCCGGCCATGTGGTGGCGGTCGGCTCCTGCGCGGCCTTCGGCGGCATCACGGCGGCCGGCGCCAACGAGGTCGAGGCCTGCGGCCTCGCCTATGAAGGCACAGAGCCCGGCGGGCTGCTCGGTCATGGCTTCCTGTCGAGATCGGGCCTGCCGGTCATCAACGTCGCGGGCTGCCCGATCCATCCCGCCTGGCTGACCGAAACGCTGCATCAGATCGCCGCCGGGCGCTTCGGCCGTGCCGACCTCGACGAGTGGGAGCGGCCGGTGAGCTACACCAACCACCTTGTCCACCACGGTTGCTCGCGCAATGAGTTCTACGAGTTCAAGGCGAGCGCGGAGCGGCTGTGCGATCTCGGCTGTATGATGGAGAACCTCGGCTGCAGGGGCACTCGGGCGCGCGCCGACTGCAATATCCGGCGCTGGAACGGCTCAGGCTCCTGCATCGACGGCGGCTATCCCTGCATCAACTGCACCTCGCCGGGCTTCAAGGAGCCGGGGCATTCCTTCACCGCCACGCCGAAGATCTCCGGAATTCCGGTCGGCCTGCCGATGGACATGCCGAAAGCATGGTTCGTGGCGCTGGCTGCCCTCTCCAAGGCGGCGACGCCGGTGCGGCTGAAGACCAACGCGACGGCCGACCGCGTGGCGGTGCCGCTGCATGACAGGAAGAAGCGGGCATGAGCCGGCTGATCGTCGGGCCGTTCAACAGGATCGAGGGCGACCTGGAGGTCAAGCTCGACCTTGCCGGCGCCGAGGTGCGTTCGGCGCAGGTGATGTCGCCCCTCTACCGCGGCTTCGAGCGCATCCTGCAGGGCAAGCCGCCGGAGGACGCGCTGGTCTATGCGCCCCGCATTTGCGGCATCTGCTCGGTCTCGCAATCGGTGGCGGCAGCGCGGTCGCTGGCCGAGGCGCAGGGGCTGAGCGTCGCGGGAAACGGGCAGATCGCGATCGACCTGATCCACGGCACCGAGAACGTGGCCGACCACCTGACGCATTTCTACCTGCTATTCATGCCGGATTTCGCGCGCGACGCGTATGCGCGTGAGCCGTGGTACGAGGCTGCCGCGGCGCGCTTCCGCGCGCTGAGCGGCACTGCGGCGGAAGACGTGTTGCCGGCCCGGGCGCAGTGGATGCACATGATGGGCATCCTTGCCGGCCACTGGCCGCATACTCTGGGCATCCGCCCCGGCGGCTCGACGCGGGCGCTGACGCCGAACGAGCAGGCGCGCATGGCCGGCATCGTCAGCGCTTTCCGGCGCTTTCTAGAGCGGACGCTGTTCGCTGACAAGCTGGAACGGGTGGCGGCGCTTTCGAGCGCTGAGGAGCTTGCGGCCTGGCGCGACGAGAAGCCGGCGAGCGCGGGCGACTTCCGGCACTTTCTCGCGATCTCGCGGGCGCTGGGGCTGGAAAAGCTCGGGCGGGCCGGCTCGCTCTTCATGAGCTACGGTGCCTATCATGCCAATGGCGGGCATCTGTTTCGCCGCGGGTTGTGGCGGGCGGGAAGGCCGGCGCCGCTCGACCTATCGGCCATTGCCGAGGACGCCGAAAATGCCTGGTATGCGGGACGCGGCGGGCCGCTGCCTCCGGCGAACGGCGTGACCGTGCCGGGCGAGGGCACCGGCAAGGGTTACACTTGGTGCAAGGCGCCGCGCCTTTCCGGCGAGGCGCCGGAGGTCGGGGCGATCGCGCGCCAGCTCGTCGACGGGCACCCACTGATCCGTGACCTGGTGAGCGCAAGCAGCGGCAACGTGCATGCGCGTGTCGTGGCGCTGGCGCTGGAGATCACGCTGGTGGTGATCGCGATGGAAGGCTGGCTGCGCGACCTCAGGCCCGGTGAGAAGTTCTGCGAAGATGGGGCAATGCCAGGTGAGGGCGCGGGCGTTGGGCTGACGGAAGCGGCGCGGGGCTCGCTCGACCATTGGCTGAGCGTGAAGGGCGGGTGGATCGCCAACTACCAGATCATCGCGCCGACGACCTGGAACTTTTCGCCCCGCGACGGGGCCGGCAATCCCGGCCCGCTGGAGCTGGCGCTCGAAGGCGCGCCCGTGCGGCTCGGCGAGACCGAGCCGGTTGCAGTCCAGCACATCGTGCGCTCGTTCGACCCGTGCATGGTCTGCACGGTGCACTGATGGGCGCGCCGCTCGCCGAGCCCGCAGTGGAAGGACGTCTGGTCCGGGTGACGGGGCTGGTGCAGGGCGTCGGCTTCCGGCCGACGGTGTGGCGCATCGCGGCCGCCATGGGGCTATCGGGCCATGTCCGCAACGATGCGGCGGGCGTGGAGATTGCGCTGTGGTGCAGCGATGCCGAGTTCGAGACCTTCGCGGACAGGCTGAAGGCGGAATGCCCGCCGCTGGCGCGGATCGACGGGGTCGAGGCGACGAAGCTTGACGGGCCGCTCCCGGCGGGCGGCTTCGTTATAGCGGCGAGTGCGGGCGGGCAGGTGAAGACCGGCATCGTGCCGGACGCCGCCTGCTGCCCGGAATGTCTTGCTGAAGTGCTCGACCCCAAGGACCGGCGCTATTTCTACCCGTTCGCCAACTGCACGCATTGCGGGCCGCGGCTGTCGATCGTCAAGGCTATCCCCTATGACCGCGGCTCGACCTCTATGGCACGATTTTCGATGTGTGAGGAATGCCGGGCCGAGTACGAAAATCCGGCCGACCGCCGCTTTCACGCCCAGCCCATCGCCTGCCCGGCCTGCGGGCCGCGCGTCTGGTTGGAAGGTCCTTACCGGGTCGTGATCGGCGGCGCCTCGCAGACGGTGATTCGGGAAGCGGCGGCGCTGATCGGGGAAGGGCGGATCGTCGCGATCAAGGGCGTCGGCGGGTTCCACCTCGCCTGCGGCGCGACGGACGAAGCCGCGGTGGCGCGGCTGCGCGCCCGCAAGAAACGCGGCGGGAGGCCGTTCGCGCTGATGGCGCGCGACTTGGAGCAGCTTGCCGAATTCGCGGAGCTGTCGGGCCAGGAGCGCGCGGCACTTGCCTCCCGTGCGGCGCCGATCGTGCTGGTGAAGCGGCGTGACAGCTGCGGCGTTGCGGCGGGCGTGGCGCCCCAGCACGACCGGCTCGGTTTCATGCTGCCCTATACGCCGCTGCACCATCTCTTGCTGCGGGCGCTGGACGGTCCGGTGGTGATGACCTCCGGCAATCGCTCTGGCGAGCCGCAATGCACGGACAACGACGAGGCGCGGCGCGAGCTTGCCGGAATCGCCGACTTCTGGCTGATGCACGACCGCGAGATCGTCAACCGGCTCGACGACAGCGTGGTGCGCCGCGATGGCCACGACATTTCGGTGTTGCGGCGCGCGCGCGGTTTCGCGCCGGAGCCACTGGCGCTGCCGGCGGGCTTCGACGGCCCAATCAGGGCGCTGGCTACGGGCGGCGACCTAAAGGCCGCGTTCTGCCTGGCGGGCGGCGGCAAGGCGCTGATGTCGCAGCATCTCGGCGACCTCGACGAGTTGAAGAACCAGGAGGCGTGGGGGCAGGCGTTGGGGTTGTATCGAAGCCTGTTCGACACGAAGCCGGACCTCATTGTCGCCGACCGGCATCCGGGCTACCGTTCGACCCGGCTTGCCATGGAGCTTGCCCGTGAGACCGCGGCGCGGTTCGTGCAGGTCCAGCACCATCACGCGCATCTCGCCTCATGCCTTGCCCAGCACGGCCGCGCAATTGATGCACCGCCGGTGCTCGGCATTATCCTCGACGGTCTCGGATACGGCGATGACGGCACGATCTGGGGCGGCGAGTTCCTGCTCGGCGGCTACCGAGGCTTTCGGAGGCTGGCATACTTCGAGCCGGTCGCCATGCCCGGCGGCGACAAGGCCAGCATCGAGCCGTGGCGCAATGCCTATTCGCATCTGCGGGCGGCTTTCGGTCCGGATTTCCTGGCCAGGCTCCCTGCGGATTTGCCCTTCGTCCGGGCCTTGGCCGAAAAGCCGCTTGGCGTGCTGGACCGGATGATCGAGAGGGGCGTCAACGCTCCGCTTGCCTCCTCGGCGGGGCGCCTTTTCGATGCCTGCGCGGCAGTCCTCGGAATCTGTTTCGAGCGCCAGAGCTACGAGGGGCAAGCCGGCATGGAGATGGAGGCGCTCGCCAGCCCGTTCATGGATGCGGCCGAGGCTTGGCCAGCAACCTCGCCGAAGGGGCCGGTTATCTGTTGGAAAGGTCTGTGGGAAGCGCTTCTTCGCGATCAGGCTTCGGGCGTCGAAACCGGGCTGATTGCCGCGCGCTTCCACAGGACGCTGATAGAGATCATCTCACGGAAGGCCATCGGCCTCACTGAGGAAAACGGCGTCGCCACGGTCGCACTGTCCGGTGGTGCTTTCCAGAATCGGCTGCTGCTCGAAGGCGTACTCGCCGAACTCACAGTTGGAGGATTAGAGGGGCTGGCGCATGCAAGTGTTCCCGCAAACGACGGCGGTCTGGCGCTCGGCCAGGCAACGATCGGCCTAGCCCTTTCACTACCCCGGCTGTCGCTTGGCGCTTAAATGCGAGACTTCGGCTGCTTCGATGAGAAGGGACGTCCGTTTCTCCCGCGTTTCCGGTATTGAAAAAAAATCAGAAGCCCGGACGCTTCCTCGACCGGCAGGCCAGGGTCGCAACGAGCAGAGGAGTCAGGAGCGTGGCCGGTAGGGAAGGGGAACTGGCCGCCAGGCGACTCGCGGTGGAAGTGAAAGTACGGACACTCCAAGAGTGACGAGGCTCTGGTTCGGATTGCAAAGGCGCTCGCGCCCAGGGCACTCGATTGGTCGCCTTGGCGGGAAGAGTTTGGGGTCTTGTTGCGTGACGTGCGCAAAGAGCAGGCAAGGTGGAGGGAGGTCGACATAGCCGATTCTTCCCATCGGCAATCGTAGCGCCGACTTTCAGTTGCGAACGCCGGCGCTATCTTTCGCAATCGGGCGACTCCGCGCAAGATTTCCTCAGGGGCCACGGCCTCGTGTCGTCCTTCCTGGGAACCACGGCGCGTAACATCGTCACATCGTCAATCTGTTCACATTCGCGAACCGCCATCGTTGCATTCTCCTGCTGGACGAGTTCGACGCGATCCCCAAGCTCAGCTAACGATATTTCAAACACCCGTCTCCAGCCGTGGAGTGTGCCTGGGCCTCATTACGCCGCTTCCCGGACCTGGTCCGAAGTCCGGGCCGCCAGGGCTGCCTTGTCCTGCGGGAGAAAGCGGCCATAGTGATGCGCGACCAGGTCGGGCGTGTCCTGAATGGGTAGTGTCTCAGTTTGAAATTTAGGCGTCGGCGTGAACGGACGGAAGGCGACTGACATGCGTTGCCCAAGCAGCGGTGTCGGCGCACATCCAGGCGATGGCCTCAATGATTTCCTTATGCACAGCGATAAGGTCTTTTTGAAAGATCGGTTCATGATGAGCGACTCTGTTTCGGAAGCGACGAATGAGATTGAATCTGGCGTGGACGGTTTTGCGTTTCTTGCCGCCACCCAGCGCAAATCCAACATGCAGAGTCTTGCGCCACAAAGTACCATCATAGCCGGGACCGAGAAGCCCCACCCAAAAAGCGAATTTCAACTCTGATACGATAGCGTCATTCGACGGCCAGTCGGAGTTCTTTTGGAGTTCTTCAAGCGCCTGTTTGACCATTGATTTCGACATACCAGACAGAGGCGGAGCCTCGTTCGTCATCCAGTCCGAACCGTATAGGTCTGACATTCGTTGATGAATCGTGTTCCTTAGGCATATTTCCACACATTGCAGCGGCGTGTAAAAGGCTTCTGACAGACGCGTATTCCGCTCGTAGCTGCCTAGCGCCACGTGCAGGTCGGCGTTACAGGATTCGAGATATTTCTTGAGTCTGCTGCTGCTCAAGGTCTTAACCAAAGATACGTTTATTGCGTCTGTTCGCAAATCGTTCACTTGCCGTTCATCAAAATTGCGGTATATCTACCGGCGTATACCCCGGGTCGGCCTCTGCTGCAAAGCATGCTCCCGGGGTCAGTCTTTTTAGGCCCGTACGTTCTTTCTGTAGGGGCCGCGCTTGCCCGGTTTCGGCGCAACAGCATCCATCTTCACGCAAAGATCGTCCATTGACCAGGCCGTGGCGGAAACACCAGCGGCCATGGAGGGCGTCATTTTCAGCGTCTTGTGAATGCGAATGAAGTTGTACCAAACAGTGAAGAGCGCGACGATGTGAACGTGGTTCTCGAATTTCTTTGAGAACGCGTCGGTCAATCGCGTGAAGCGGCGCATCTGCATACGCATGGTGAGGTTCTGGCGCTCGACATGCGACGTGCTGACATGCGCCAGATCGGGTTCGCCTTCGATGCGGGTCTTCTTAGCGCCAGTGCAGACAGCGGGGCTGTAGCGGCGTTCCTGTGGCACCGCACGGCCTTCCGGCTCGCCATACATCTTGACCAGCATTGCATAGTCAATGTCGGCCCCAAACGCTTCCTCAACCGCGTTGAGATAGGCCTTGTGACCATCGGTCGTAAGCTGGACGCGGTTGGCAAGGCGGTCCTTCACGTCGTCCATGAAGGCCAGCGCATATTCGCCGTCGCGACCGCCGACCAGCCACGAAATGATAAGCTTGCTGTCGCTGTCCAGCGCGGTCCAGGTCCATGTATCGCCCGCGCCATCAACGGCATTTTTCATCGCCGCAACGTTCTTTTGCTTCGCCGCCGTGAACGACCAGATTTCATCACACTGAACGCGCTTGGCCTTGACGTTCCGGACTTCGCGGTCGTGCAGATCGGCGCAGAATTTGCCCGCATCGACCAGCAGCTTTGACACCGTGTTGATCGAAACATCGGCAACGCGGGAGATCGACCGCATCGACGATCCCTCGCAAAGCATGTTGAGGATTTGGACGCGGGTTTTCAGGGGCAGCTTGTTCATGCCTCAATATCTGAACTTTTATGCTTAGTGTCAAGCATAAAATGTTCAGTTTGAAACGACAAGACGGATACCTGGACGCCTACCGAGATAAAGCCGCTCAACGTCTTCTGGCCTGAAAGCCAAAAGTTCGGCGAGATCGTCGGTTGAATATTTTAGCGTTTCGCGGTGGTAGTCCACGATCTTTTTCAGGCGATTAGGGGTTTCTATTTCAATATTGATTGGCTCCTCACCGTGGAAAATCTTGTTGTACTGAATGCTCATGAACTTATATTGAGACGGGGTGATTATCTTTAGATCGTGTGTTCGCCGGATAAGAGCCTTGATTGAAACTTTCCAGTAGGCCTTCACTCTGCCAAGGTTCCCGATTTTTGCCCCGGCGAGATATGGTTTGATTTCAGCCGCCGGCATCAAAAAGGCGGCGGCGAAACGATGTGCCTCACTCTCCATTTTCTCGTCTTCGTCAGGAACTGAGTGCATCACCATGTGCCCAAGTTCGTGAGCAAGGGAAAAACGAAATCTATCTCCGGGCACATCTTTATTCATGAAAAAGAGTGGCGGCATTCCTTCGAGGCGGAAACTGAGACCGTCCAGAAGGTTCGTGCCGAAGCGTGCGAGAATGACTATCCCACCAGCATCCTCGATTAGTTCGACAACGCTTTGAATTGGGCCGCGAGGGACCATCCAGTATGCACGGAGGCGTTCGGCCACCTTCTCCGGCGTGAGGCCAGCTTCGTCCAGATCGATTTGAGGAATAGGCTTTGCCACCTCAATTTCGTAGGAGCGCAAAAGCTTCGCAATATGTTGGCGGCGGATATTGATCACAGCACCAATCCGCGCGAGCGGCTTGGCACCCAACTTGGCGCGCTTCCTGAAATGAAAGTGCGGGAATCCCAACGCTCTCTCCCGTTGAAAGAAGAAAGCTCTTGGAAAGCCAAGTGCCGCTGAAATGCGGTCCAAGGCATCGTCACCCGGTTGAGTGTTCAGGCCATGCTCAAGCTTGGAGATGAAAGCTTGCGTTATTCCAGATTTTTGCGCCAACTCGGCTTGCGTAAGCTCGCGCGCGTCCCGCGCGAGTTTCAGCATATCCGGGTTGAATACGTCGCTACCCACCACGCCTCTCTCTTGCTCGCTCTGCATCAAAGTCCGCCCCCTCCATGCCGCCGAACCTTCTCGGCGTAATGTCATCCCACCGAGCGACGCCTTCGATCATCGTGACCTGCGCCGTCCAGAAAATATTACGGCCAATAGGCCGAGCGATCATAATCCGCTCCAAGGCGCTACCAGACGCATCCATCTGATAGCCGGCGGTGAGCCGATAGGCCGGTTCGGGGATTCCTGGCAGCGATATTTGGTCGTCGTAGTCCTGCTGCTGGCGGGTCTGGTAATTGCGGTGCTGGCCGTTGGCCCCGACCTTCTTGAAGCGAGTAAGGGTGCTGTCCATGTAGTTCAGAACGTGCAGGCCCCTTACCTTGATCGAATGCAGGCCAGCCATTTCGTCAGCGGCCCCGATCATACGTTTTTCTGCATGCGAATAGATGCAATTTGCCATTGCGCGGTTGTCGTGGTCGGCGCGCGCTTCGTTCGAATAGGCATCGCTGAAATAGAAGGAAACGGATTCGTCGAGGATGCGGTGGATTAGCGGCATAATTGGCGCTGCCGCTTCCATCGCTTCATTCTGGTCTGTCTCACGATCAAGCATGACGTGCTCCATGATTCGAGCCCAAACTATGCTCTCAATCTTGAGCGAAATCAATGCAAAATATAACTGAAAAAATAACTATCCGCAGAAGCGGTTGTTTTGTCAGCCTTTTTTCCAGCGGCTTTCCGCCGCCTTCTTAGCGATCTCGGCGCGTCGCTCTGGCGTCATGTTCTCTGCGCGCTTCTTTCCGCCCTTAGCGCCAAGAGCCTTGGCGGCAGGGTCTTTGCCGTCATCGATCACGGCGTCTTCTTCTTCACCGGTCGCAATGCGCATGACGCGGACGGCATTGCCGATCACGTCGGCGGGGCGCTTCTGGCCTTTAGGTCCGGTTGGCATTTAGCCATCCCCTTTTTCCCGTGCCGTCCTTCCAAAGAGCGACGGCGTATTCGTCTGGCGTTTTGCGGCTGGTGTTGCTCATGCGAGGGACCAAACCGTCACGCTCGGCTTTCGCATAGGCCATACAGACTGCTTCTTGATCTCGCCCCATTGTGGCGACCAGCTTGCGCATGTAGTCGCGCTGTCCAAATGTGGGTTTTTCTGTCATCGGCCCATCCATGCTTTCCGCTAAGCATATAGGAGTTCGGGCGGATATGCGAAACGCATATTTTCGCTCAGCGAATTTCAAACTGAGACACTACCCCCGGATGGCGTAGCTTGCCTGGTCATAGGAACCGGTCTGTTTATATGCGTCGCCAGCACG
>NZ_JAAKZF010000055.1 GCF_011045125.1 Allomesorhizobium camelthorni
CCCCGCCATGACGCTCGCCGCGGTCGACCGCCTTGTCCACCACGCGACAATCTTCGAGCTGATTATCGAGAGCTATCGACGTTGGTCCGGAGCAAAGACGTCGCCTGTTACTTCAAACCAGTGGCTTGTTCCAAGCGACCCTGGCCAGCGGCCGTCGATAATGGCGTTCGACGATGAAGTGTTTTGATCGAAACTCAATGGGGAAGAGGCTCGCTGCGTAAAGCAAAAAACTGCCGCCGCTGTACGGTCGTCACGCGACTGCGACTTTCGCGCCGCGCGCACTGCCGGTGTTCCTCCCTACCGGCGGGGTGCAGTTTTCAAGGCGCTGGATGGGAGTACTTGCAGCGCATCCGATCGAAGCTTGAGAAGGAGAATGATCCGTAAATCCGAATGGTACACCGAGCTTCTGCATCTCCGCTACGAAGCTGCTGCCGCCCCGCACGGCAGCTTCCGGCGCGCGGCCGAAGTGCTTCGGATCCAGCATTCGCACTTGGAGCACCGTCTCGCAGTTCGCCGTTCGAACAGAATGGCGGTGGCGAGCGGTTGACGACGGCCGGCGCGGAGGTCGTGCAAAAGCCGCGGCATCTTGTGCAGACGGTCATCGCTGCCTGCCAATGCCCGCGAGATTGGCTGCGCTCATGCCAGGAGACTGACCGTCGCGCCCACACGTCGGGGCGGCTCGTAGTGCAGAAAATCAAGGCATTGAGTTCAAGGCATGACGAAGGACATGCAAGTTGTTTTTGAGAAATTTCTGGAACAGCTGTCGGAAAGCGTCGATGAGGCGGAATTCCGCGCAGCCATGGCTGGTGCGGCCGCAGGACTCGAGCTGATCACCTTTGCCTATCTGTCCTTATCTCAGCAGCGTTCGGCGGAGCCCAGGCTGATCTCGAATTATCCGGATCTCTGGACCGCGCACTATCTGCAAAACCGGTACCAGAACGTCGATCCGGTCATTATTCGCGCACGTTATGGCGGATGCCCGTTTCGGTGGGGATCGGATATGCGCGGCTTTGCGACATCACAGGTTCAGCAGAGGCTGTTCGAAGAAGCGGCCGAGTTCAGCATCCGCTGTGGTTTGACGATCCCGATTGTCGATCGCCGCGGCTACATTGCCGCGGTTACTTTTGCCGCTGATGAGCCCAATCCGACATTTCTCCGGGTCGCTGAACGGTATGAACAAGCTCTTCAGCTTATGGCGACCTGCTTTCACGTCAACGTCGTCGCAAGCTGTCTGGCAATCGAACCGTGGACGGCGTTTCGCTGACGGCCCGTGAATATGAGTGTCTGCAATGGGCCGCACGCGGCAAGTTCGCCTGGGATATCGCCTACATCTTGGGCATCAAGCGGCGCACCGCCGCTTTCCATCTGGACAATGCCAAGAAGAAGCTCGGCGTGCGCACCAAAAATCAGGCCGTAGCCCTGCTGGCCTCCTCACGACGTTCCATTCTCTGAGAAACTGAATTCGTCTTTGGTCCCCCTGTGCATGTGCACAGGCTGTTTCGGCTGGCGCATTCGCCTCCAATGGCAGGGAAACTTCTGCCCGGAGGCCCTGATGATCCAGCTTATTGCACCCGATTGGTATGGCGACTTCGCCGACGAACTTCACGAAATGCACCGACTGCGCTACCGCGTATTCAAGGAGCGGCTCGACTGGGACGTGCGGACGAATGGCGGGTACGAGATCGATTCCTTTGACGTGCTCAAGCCGCATTATCTGATCTTGCGCGGTTGCGACGGTCGCGTCGATGGGTGTGTCCGACTGCTTCCGTCGAACGGGCCGACCATGCTTCGCGACACTTTTCCGGTGCTGTTGGACGGGAAGACGGCGCCGGAGGAACCGAGCGTCTGGGAAAGCAGCCGTTTCGCCCTTGATCTTCCGCCATCGGCTCCGAAAGGAGCTGGCGGGATTGCTGTCGGCACTTACGAACTGTTCGCCGGCATAATGGAGTTCGGCCTGTCCCGCTGCCTCAGCCGAATTGTCACCGTCACCGATCTGCGCATGGAGCGCATCCTTCGCCGTGCCGGCTGGCCGCTTGCGCGGATCGGCGACCCCCACTCAATCGGCACGACCCGCGCCGTGGCCGGATATCTCAACGTCTCCACCGGGAGGCTGGACGCCGTTCGACAAAACGGCGGTTTTCATGGCCCGGTGCTGTGGGCGCCGGTGGCCTGCAGGGCCGCGTGATGTCTGGTCGTCGCCTCCGTGCTCAACGCGGGGGTGGATCATGAGCCCGGCAGAAGGCACCGCCGCCGACTGGCCGGATTGGTGGGACAAGAACTCGTACGACTACACCGCTCATTTGACCCGGCGACACTGGGCCTGGGAGTTCTTGCGGCGCAATCCGGCATTCCGGCATGATTTGGCCCATGCACTGGAGCGGGCCGAATGGCTGGAAAATCGGACACCGCTCGACATCATTGCGTCGCGCGTCGACCTGGCGCGCTGGGGCGTTCTGTTTCGCGGACTCTCTCGGGCGCGATGCAGCCGTATTCTGGTGTCCACACCGGTGCCCATACGTCTTGCCGGCTGTCGCGGAACGGGTGTCCTTAACGGCGGCGCCCCCGTTCGATCTGAGGGCGCTGCCATGCCGTGCAATGGTCCTGCTGGCGGGCGACGGTCGCCAACATGTTCTGTTGCGGCGTGCCGACCGGCATCTCCAGCTTGTCGTGTCTGGCGCTAGCGTTTTGCTGCCCGTCCGACTCCATATCGACGCAATCTGGCCCACTGAGCAGTTGAAGCGTCGGCTGTGGGCACTTGAGTGTATCAACAGTCTGACGGCGCACGGACGACTGCCGAAAACGCTGTTTCCGCCGGAAGCGCGCGGTCGCCGCCTCCGCTTCGTCCTTCAGGCGCTCGACGGTTCGCGTTCGGGGGCTTCGCACCGGGAAATCGCCCAAGCGCTGATCGGCGAACCACGGATCCAGGCCGACTGGAAAGATCCTCGCGATCATCTGCGTGACCGCATCCGCCGCGCCATTCGGCGCGGCCACGCGCTCATGAATGGCGGGTACAAGGACTTCCTTGCTTGAAAAGCCCAACGGAACGCGCACGTGATTAGTCAGCTGGCGAACAGTCTTTGTAGCCAGCGATCACCATCCAATTCGCACGGTCGAGATGACTGCGAAGAGCCTTACGGGCGCGCTCCGGTTCGTGTGCCGGATCAATGCCGAGGATCAGATGCGCCATCTCTTCCTCGCTCGCATCATCGGCTGAAGCGTCCAGGAGTCTCATGTAGGTCGTGAAGTGCTCCTTGTCGTAGGCCGTGAGGCTTTGATCTCACCGGTTTCGATCGGTCGATTCATGTCTGCTGCGAGCCTCGCCTGTTCTGTGCTGGAGAAAAACGCATCATATCCCAAACTGGGATAATCCGAAACCGGGATTAGTCGCTGAGCCGGTCCTTTCCTGACCGGTTCGCCACATGCCCAAATCTCTCCGATCACCCCGCCACCAGCGGTTCCTGGCCGAGCTAATTTCGCTGCGCAAGGCCAAGGGCCTGACCCAGGCCCAGGTGGCTGAGAAACTTGGTCGTCCGCAATCCTTCGTGGCCAAATACGAGGGTGGAGAGCGGCGTCTCGACCTCATTGAGTTTCTCGACGTAACTACGGCGCTTGACGCCGATCCGTGCAAGATTCTGTCCAGTCTCCGCTCGTAGTAGGCGCCCGCGCGCCTGATGGCGCGCGCCGGGTGCTCGTGACCCGAGCCCGCTTTTCTTCGGCAGCTCAGGCGGTCTCAGCCATCCGGCTTCGCCCCTGGCGCGGACAGCCTGTCGGCTGCTGATGGCCGCCGGCCTTTCCCGGTGGCGCGGGGTGGGCGGCACTCCCTTCTAGGCCCGCCGCGGCATCCCGCAACCCTTCGCTTGCGCTTCGGGTCCTCCTCTTCGTTCCGGTCCTATCCGACGCGGTCCGCCTTCGACGGCGGGCCTTTCCGGTTGGTCTCGCCGCCACCTCGCTTCCGGGGAAAGGCGCGCGATCGGAGAAGGACGAAACGATGCGTGCAACCTAAAAGCGTTCTGCCCGGACCGTAATGCGCTCCCGTTGGGGGCGGGCGGAGCCGGGCTTCCTATCCACCGCTTGTGCTCGACGCGTTTGGATCAAGCAGAACGAATTATGACCGCCGTGTTTCAAGAAGCTTTGACTTTTGATGCACAAATACGCGGTCTGCGAATGCATTTTGTTGAAGCGACGTCAAATGACGGACGCGAATACAGGGCAAGCACGGCCATTTTGATTGAAGGCCACACCGGGGAAGTCCGTAAGTCGTACCCCGCCCGTGCCTACGTTTCCCAGAGGCGAGCGTACTAGTCTGAAGAAAAAGTACGCTAACTGCCACGTCTATTCGCTACGGGGCCACACCCAAATTTACAGACGGCAGTAGTGGCAGCCTCGCTTCAAATGATAAGATGGTCGAGGGGTAAAAACCGAAATGCTGCGCGAAGATCCTCATCCGTCCGCTCCAACGACGCTTGCCCCGCTTCGAAACCAGGTATTTCGTTCGATCTGGACTGTCACGCAAATATCCAGCCTGGGATGGCTCGTGCAAACAGTCGCCATCAGTTGGCTGATGGCCACCATTTCGGCTTCCGACCTGATGGTCGCACTCGTGCAGGCTGCATCCACATTGCCGGTGTTCTTCCTCTCAATTCTGGCCGGCGCCATCGCGGATAATTTCAGCCGCCGATGGGTGATGTTTGCGGGGCACTGCCTGATAGCATCGGCATCAACGACTCTGATGATTTCTGTGGGTCTGGGATTTGTCCATCCTTGGCTGATACTCGGACTGGGTTTCCTGGCTGGCTGTGGCTTCGCTTTGAATGATCCGGCCTGGCATGCTTCCGTTGGCGATATCCTCGAAAAGCGCGACATTCCGGCTGCGGTGACGCTAATGTCTGTCGGATACAATATTGTGCGCAGCGTTGGTCCTGCTTTGGGGGGAGTGATCCTGGCCTTCTTTGGACCGCTTGCCGCTTTCGCCTTGGCCGCGCTGAGCGATCTGGCGCCTCTAGGCGCAATATGGCGCACCAAATGGAAAGTTCGCTCTTCGCCTCTCCCGCGCGAGAGAATGGCGACGGCAGTTCATGACGGTGTCCGCTTCACTGTAATGTCCTTGGAGATCAGGGCGGCAGTCGCCCGGGCGACCCTTTTCGGCTTGGCCAGCATTGCGATCCTCGCGCTGCTCCCGCTCGTCGTCCGGGATCAGTTGGAGAGCGGCCCGATCGTGTACGGCATTTTGTTGGCCGGTTTCGGCATAGGTGCTTTCATTGCGGGCATGAGCAACGGCTTGCTCAGGCGGATCACGTCTCAAAACAGGCTGGTGGCGTTCGCCTCTGTCGCTTGTGCAGCATGTTGCCTTTCGCTTGCACTTACATCGTCGGTCCCTGTGGCGGCCATTGCGCTGGCGCTCGGCGGCGCGGGTTGGCTCATCACCTGGACCGGCATTGACGTGTCGGTGCAGCTGGCAAGCCCACGGTGGGTGGTCGGCCGAACGCTGTCGATCTACTACGCCTTGAGCGCTGGCGGTATGGCTGCCGGCAGCTGGATTTGGGGTTCTGTTGCGCAGAACTACTCCTTGACCTCGGCTTTGGAGGGCGCCGCGGGGGCTCTCTTGCTGGTTGCAGCAGCGGGAATAGTGTTGCCGATACGTCCATGGGAAGAAACGGACCAGGAAAGTTCGGACTTTCGCGCTCCGGAGCTGGCACTCGATCTGAAGCCCAGAAGTGGCCCAATCGTTGCCAAGGTCGACTATTCCATATCCGAAAAGAATACCGACGCCTTTCTCGCCTGCATACGTGCAAAGCGCCACGCTTTTAGCCGTGCCGGCGCACGAAACTGGACGCTTCAGCGCAACCTGCAGACGCCTTCACTTTGGACAGAGACGTTCCGCACGCCAACCTGGATGGATTTCCTTCGCCTGAACCATCGGCTCACGGCAGCGGACAAGGAAATAGGCCAGCACCTTCTCGCCTTGCATGACGGCGAGCTTCCTCCACACACGGAGCTTTCGATCGAACGAACGACCGAGGCAGCTCGTAGCCGTGCCTCAACATTCGTTTCTCGTCCTCCGAGGTGACGTCATGGTGAAGCTGCCAACCGAAGAGCAGGCGCGATAACGCCGGGCTTACCAGAGGAGAGGGTGTCGCGTTGCGCCCTCTGCAGTTGTTTTGGTTCTGCAAAGCAGGATCGTAGCCCTGCTCATCTGAGAGCGGGCGGCACTGAATGCTGATCCCGGCGATCTGATCAGGCGGCCGCAGAAATAGAAGCAGTATTCGCGGGTCCGGTTGTCTGAACTGATCGTTGGCGAGTTTGAGCTGCAGCTGAATGGCGCCCGCGCCCCTGTGGCGCGCGCCGGGTGCTCGTCAACCGAGCCCGCTTTTCTTCGCCAGGCTCAGGCAGTCTCGGCCATTCGGCTTCGCCCCCTGGCGTGAGGCAGCCTCTCGGCTGCTGACGGTCGCCGGCCAGTTGGCCGGCGCGGTTGTTGTGTTGGCCTTTCCCGGCGGCGCGGGGTGGGCGGCTCTCCCTTCTAGGCCCGCCGCGGCAGCCCGCAACCCTCCGCTCGCGCTCCGGGTCCTCCTCTTCGTTCCGGTCCTTCGGATGCGGTCCGCCTTCGACGGCGGGCCGTTCCGGTCGCGTCTCGCCGCCCACCCCGCTTCCGGGGAAAGGTGCGGGAGATTTGGAGCGGAGGACAAACGATGCATGCAACCGATAAGCGTTCTGCCCGTGGCAAGGCTGGCGCAAGGAAGGGCGGGCGCCCGAGCGCGAGCCTCTATCAGGAGATCACCGACCGCATCATTGCCGAACTGGAGCGCGGCACCGTGCCGTGGGTCAAGCCGTGGGGCAGGGCGAAGGCTGACCTTGGACTGCCGAAGAATGCGGCCACCGGGCGCTTCTATTCCGGCATCAATATCCTGATCCTGTGGGGCGCGGTCATCGAGCGCGGTTACCCCAGCCAGAACTGGCTGACCTTCCGGCAGGCGCTTTCCCTCGGCGGCAATGTCAGGAAGGGCGAGCGCGGCACGACCATCGTGCATGCCGACCGCTTCATCCCGAAAGACGAGAAGGAGCGCGCCAAGGCCGAGGGCGACGAACCGCAGGCCGTGCCCTATTTGAAGCGCTTCACCGTCTTCAACGTCGCGCAATGCGACGGCCTGCCGGAGCACCTCCATACCGCCGCCGGGCCGCTGCCCGAGCGCGAGATCATCCCGCAGGCCGATGCGCTCATTCGCTCAAGCGGCGCGGATTTCCGGATCGGCGGCGATCGCGCTTTTTACATGCCGAGCGGCGACTACATCCAAGTGCCGCCGCAGCCGGCTTTCTTTCACCAGATCGACTATTACCGCACCTGCTTTCACGAGCTTGGCCACTGGACCGGACACCCGAGCCGGCTTGCCCGTGACCTCTCCGGCTCCTTCGGCTCCAAGGCCTATGCCCGCGAGGAACTGGTCGCCGAGATCGCCGCAGCCTTTGTCTGCTCCGCGCTCGGCATCGAGCCGACCGTGCGCCATGCCGATTACATCGGCTCATGGCTGAAGGTTTTGCGCGAGGACAATCGCGCCATCTTCCGCGCCGCCAGCCACGCCTCGAAGGCCGCCGATTTCCTGCTTGGCCGTAACGCCAATGCCGAAGGCACGGTCCCTGAGGAGATCGCGGCATGAGCTCGCGCGATCCCCGAACACTGCAGACCGAGGCGACGCTGGAAGGCGAGCAGACGCTCATTCCTGGTGTGTGCCCGATCACCGTGTGCGACCGGCTCGTCCTTCGGATGGGCACGCCCTTGCGCCCGCGCGCGGCGCAGAAGCCACTCGACATCGGGCTCTTTGATGGCGCCGCGCGCAACCAATTCGACCTGTTCTGACGAGGAGTTTTGCCATGATCCTGATCACCGATGAACTGTGCGCCCGGCTTCTCGCCAACGGCGCTACGGAAACCGAAACCGACCATGTTCCGGTCGTGAAACTGTTCGATCCGACCGGGCCGGCGACCTGGCTTCTGACCGAACTCGACGACGACGGCGACACGCTTTTCGGCCTTTGCGACCTCGGTTTCGGTTTTCCCGAACTCGGAAGCGTCAGCCTTGCCGAGCTTGAAAGCGTCAAGGGGCGGCTTGGCCTCGGCATCGAGCGCGACGTCCATTTCGAGGCGAAGTTTCCGCTCTCCGTCTACGCCGAGGCAGCGAGCAGCGCCGGCCACATCACTGAAGACGAGCGGCTTCTGCGACAGGCAGCAGACGCCC
Organism: Allomesorhizobium camelthorni; assembly: GCF_011045125.1. Classification (GTDB taxonomy): domain Bacteria; phylum Pseudomonadota; class Alphaproteobacteria; order Rhizobiales; family Rhizobiaceae; genus Allomesorhizobium; species Allomesorhizobium camelthorni. The sequence continues at coordinate 8,228 of NZ_JAAKZF010000055.1, forward strand.
ATTCAAGAGCCCATTGCGAGCTTCCGCCCGACACGGCGGCACCAGCGCGTCGATAGGCGCAAAAACCGTCCCGCCGCGTCGGCCTGCAGCCTCTGCGGCGGGAACCCCACGCGAAACGAAGGAGAGTAACGATGCAGCTTGCCCACATTCCACTCGACCGGCCGAACATTTCCGCCGTCAACATGCGTCATGCGAAACGCGCCCCGGACATTTCCGACCTCCTGCCCCCCGTCCGTGCGCGCGGCGTCCTTGTGCCGCTCCTGGTGCGGCCAAACGGATCGCCTGAACACTTCGAAATTGTTGCCGGACGCAGGCGCTATTTCGCGGCGAAGTTTGTCGCCGACGAGCGCGGCGAGGCCGATCCCCTGCCATGCACGATCATGGAGGACGGCGACAACGCCGATGCGCTCGAAGCCTCGCTGATCGAGAACATCGCCCGTCTCGATCCCGACGAGGTATCGCAATGGGAGACGTTTTCGCGGCTGATCAAGCAGGGCCGCACCATTGCCGACATCGCCGCAACCTTCGGCCTCACCGAGCTTCTGGTCAAACGCGTTCTGGCGGTTGGTGACCTGTTGCCGAAAATCCGCGGGGCCTATCGGCGCGACGAGATCGACGCCGAGACTGCGCGCTATCTCACCATGGCCTCGAAGTCACAGCAGAAGGACTGGCTGGAGCTGTTGCCGACCCCGAGCAATACGCGCCGCGCGGCTTCCAGTTGAAGCAATGGCTGTTCGGCGACCAGTCGATTTCCACCAAGGTGGCGCCTTTTTTGCCATGGAGGACTATTCCCGGCCTGATCGTCTCCGACCTGTTCGGCGAGGACAGCTATTTCGCCGACGCCGACCTGTTCTGGCAAAAGCAGAACGCGGCGATCGCCGCCTCCTACTGGAAGCGGGCTGGTGCGAAGTGGTCGTGCTGGAATCGGGTCAGCATTTCCATTCATGGGACCACGAAAAGACACCAAAGAAGAAGGGCGGCAAGGTCTTCATCACCGTCTCGCATCGCGGCGAGGTCGAGTGCCACAAAGGCTGGCTGTCGCGCAAGGAAGCCCGCCGCGCCCGCGCAAAAGACGAGGGCGAAAAAGCCGACACACCCGCCAAGCCGTCGCGGCCGGAGCTTGCAGAACTATGTAGAATCTGCATCGCCATGCCGCCGTGCGCGCGGCCATGCTCGACCACCGGGCGTCGCGCTGCGCCTGATGGTGGCGCATGTCATCACCGGTTCCGCCCTGTGGCAGGTGCGCCCAGACCCGCAGCGCGCCGCCAATGAGACTGTTGCCGCGAGCCTTGCCGGCTGCAAGGCTCAAGCCGTATTCGCCGAGATACTGCACGAGGTTTTGGGCCTGTTGGGCGCGCCGGACAAGGACGGCACCATCGCCGGCGGCATTGGCGACGACTATGCCACGGCGCTTCTTCGGCCTTTTGCTGGCGCTGTCCGACGCCGATGTGATGCGCGTTCTGACCATCGTCATGGCCGAGACGCTTGCAGCCGGCAGCGCCGTCACCGAGGCGCTCGGCAACCATCTGAATGTCGATATTGGCGCGTACTGGCAGCCGGACGATGCCTTCTTCGATCTCCTGCGCGACAGGGAAATCGCCAATCTGATACTCGCCGATGTGGCCGGCAAGCATGTCGCCGACGGCAATGTTTCGGAGAAGGTGAAGACGCAAAAGAAGATCATCCGCGATTGCCTGGCGGGCGAGAACGGCCGCCAGAAAATCGACAACTGGCTGCCGCGCTGGATGAAATTCCCGGTCGAAAGCTACACCAATCGCGGCGGCTTCCGAACCGCCGATCAGTGGGCCAAGGTGCGGTCGCTGCTCGTCTCGGAATGAGCCCGTCACGCCGGGCGGCGGCTTGTCGATAGCCGCCGCTTGGCGCCTCTCCGGGGCCGCGCCGGCTGCACGTTGGCCGACCTTGCACCTCGTTTCGCGCGACAAATCCAGCCGCCAAACTCGCCGCTGTCAGCGCTCGGTCACCACGCAGGCATGCCTGCTTGGGCGGCGCAGGCGCATGGGCAATTTGTCGATCCGGCACTGCGTCTGAGCGCGCTTACCCGGCCGCCGGCACGCCGTCTGCTTGTTGCGTCCTTCGCGATCTCGCGACCTATCTCCATGCGTCTTTTAGGACCATTTCCCTGCGGCTGGCTTGTCGACCTATGGGCGGCTCCGGCCCGCCCGAAACCCTCGCCACCAGCTTTTTTCCCCGCCGCCTGCGGCGGCTTCCTCGCGCCGCTTTGCTTCAAAAAAAGCTGCCGCTCGGGTCCTTCGCTGCCGCTGCGGCCCTGCCGGGTTCGGGCGGTCCGGACGCGCCCATCACGGTCCGCCATCGCAGGGGAATGGTCCCCGGCGACAGCAAAAAGGAGACTTCAAATGACCGCGATCGGTTACGTCACCAAGCAGGAAAACGGCGGCTACAAGGGCCAGCTCAAGACGCTCAGCGTCCGCGCCGACATCGACATCGTGCCCAATCAGGCCAAGAGCGCCGACAACCATCCGGACTTCCGGGTGCTGACGCAAGGGGTCGAAGTGGGTGCCGGCTGGATCCGCACCGGCGAGACCTCCGGCAAGGACTATGTGAGCCTGTCGATCGCCGCCCCCGAGTTCGGTCCGCGCAAGCTTTACGCCAATCTCGGCCGCGCTGCCGGCCAGGATGATGACGACACCTACGCCATCATCTGGAACCCGGTCGACTGATCGGCCGAACTCGAGCCCCGCGCCGCAACCGGCGCGGGGCTCTTGCACTGCGATGCAGGTCCGCCCGAAGGGCGGCGAAAACTCTCCCCCGACTCTTCGCCCGTCCCGGAAACGACCTCGCTCGCCGATCCTCGCCGTCGCTTCTCCTGAGCGACACGAGGACCATCATGGACGACGAAAACGAGCGCGCGGCCCGCGCCAAGAAGGGCAGTCCGTTTCTCAACACCGCGCAGGCGGCCTTCTATATCGGCCTCTCCCAGCGCACCCTGGAAAAGATGCGGCTCGCCGGCGGCGGCCCGAAATACCGCAAGCACGGCCGCTATGTCCGCTACCACATCGATGAGCTCGACGACTGGTCGAAAGGCCGCTCGCAGCACTCCAAATCCGAGGACGATAAGGGCAGTTCCGGCTCTGACGGTGACGGGGGCCGGTCATGAGCGGGCGGCCTTTCATTCATCTGATCGGCAGCCGGCTGAAACGCTTTCGGGCACGCCGGACCATCGCTGTTGCCACTCTCGGCCTTGGCCTGATCGGCTTTACGGTGCTAGCCAAACCGTCACCCTGGCTGGTCTGGAATGCCTCGGCGAGCGCGCCGGTCGGTCTCTACCGGGTCGGTTTCGCGGCGCCAGCACGCGGCGATCTGGTGCTCGTCCGCCCGCCGGAAGCGGTCGCCGAACTCGCCGAAAAACGCGGCTATCTGCCCCCCAATGTGCCGCTGGTGAAGCGCCTTGCCGCGCTGTCCGGCGAGCATGTCTGCGCCTTCAATGAGGCCATCATCATCGGCGGCGAGATTGTCGCCCGCCGCCTCGAGACCGACGCCCAAGGCCGGCCACTGCCATGGTGGAACGGCTGCCGAAGGCTTGGCCGTGACGAGGTTTTCCTGCTCGGCGGCGAGGCAACCGGCTCCTTCGACAGCCGGTATTTCGGGCCGGTCCCGCTCGCAAGTGTCATCGGGAGGCTCGTGCCGCTATGGACCGAGTGACCCTCCTGATGCTGGGCATGATCACGATAGCCCCTTGCGCCTGTTCCGCCTCGACCGGCGCTGAGCCGGCCGCCATTTCCCGTGAACCGCAGCTTCGACGATGGCAGGCGTTCGTATCGGAAGCAAGCGGGCGTTTCGGCATTCCCGAAGGCTGGATTTACGCTGTCATGGACGCCGAGAGCAATGGCGAGACCATGCTCGAGGGCCGGCCCATCAAATCCCACGCCGGCGCAATGGGCCTCATGCAAGTGATGCCTGGCACCTGGCGGGACATGCGTTTCGAGCACGGTCTGGGCGCCGATCCGCACGTTCCGCGCGACAATATTCTGGCCGGAACAGCCTATCTGCGCGCAATGTATGACCGCTTCGGATTCCCCGGCCTGTTCGCCGCCTACAATGCGGGACCGGGCCGATACGAGGAGCATCTGCAAAAGGGCAGACCGCTCCCGAAGGAGACGCTTTCCTACATAAAGGCGCTCGAAGAGGCGGGGATTTCGGCCGCTGACATGAACGCGTTCACGGGCGAATCCGACGCCCCGAAGCGGCGAAACGCCCCGTCCGGAAGCTCTCTGTTCTTCCTTCGGGACGGCGTTCGCGCCGGTAAAACGGACGGCGATCTCTTCGTGCCGCTGGCGACGGATCGCGCTCGGCCGAAGAAGCGGGATCGCTAGCGATGTGTGGGGGAGCCGGGGGAGGGGTGGTGGCGTAAGGCAAGATAAAGGCACCGCCTCCACGAAGCGGTTAAGTTGCTGTCTGCACATCGTTTTTCCCGGAGGCTGCTTGCACGCGCCAGAGCCTAGAGCGCGCAACCCACTGATCCTGTTGCGATAATCCGGAGGCTGGCGTGAAGGATGACGAGTTCAGGCCGAAGCTCGGCAAAATCCGGTCGGGTGGCTCGAAAGCCGGCAAGCGCTACGCCAACCAGCTTTTGGCGGCGATCAATCGGGCCGGCGGTACGCATCCGCGTGGCGGCCGCTTCACCGGAAGCCGGACGGGGCGCGGCGGCGCGGCGGCCGCGCTGCTCAGATCGCGGGACCGCTATGCAGCCTTCCGGCAACGCCGGGTGATGGTCAAGGCGCGTTTCGTCAGGCTGTCTGGCAAGGGTGTGGACGGGGCCCGCGCCCATCTGCGCTACATCCAGCGCGACGGTGTCACGCGGGAAGGGGAGCCAGGCGAACTCTACAGCGCCGAGAAGGATCGCGTGGACGGCAGGGAATTTGTCGGTCGGGCCGACGGCGACCGCCACCAGTTCCGCTTCATCGTCGCGCCGGAAGACGGCATCCAGTATGACGACCTCAGGCCGCTGACCCGGAGCCTCATGGCGCAGATGGAAGAAGATCTCGGCACCAAGCTCGACTGGGTCGCCGTTGATCATTTCAACACCGGTCACCCGCACACCCACATCATCGTCCGCGGCAAGGATGACCGCGGCGAGAATCTCGTCATCGCCCGCGAGTACATCTCGTCTGGCATCCGCGAGCGGGCGGCCGAGCTGGTCAGCCTCGACCTCGGCCCCCGCACCGACCGTGAGATCGAGCTTCGCCTGCGCCGGGAGATGGAACAGGAACGCTTCACCAGCATAGACCGGCAGCTGCTGCGCATGCGCGAGGATGATGGCTCTGTTTCGCCGGCGGATCGCGACGCGTTTCGTCAGACGCTGCACCAGGGCCGCCTGCGCAAGCTGGAGCGCATGGGTCTCGCCGAGGAGACCGGTCCGGGCCGCTGGCGCCTGAACGATGATCTCGAGCCCACGCTGCGCCGCATGGGCGAGCACGGCGACATCATCAAGACCATGCACCGCGAGCTGACCGGCAAGGGGCTCGTCCGCAGTGCCGCCGACTGCGTCATCCACGATCGATCTGGCGAGCCAGCCCAACCTGTCGTCGGCCGCATCGTCGCGCGCGGACTCGCCGATGAGATCAAGGACCGGCATTATCTCATCGTCGACGGCGTGGATGGCAGAACCCGCTACATCGATATCGGCAGGGGCGAGGCGACGGAACCGACGCCGGACGGCTGCATCGTACGGGTCACGCCAAGCAATGCCGAACCCAGGCAGGTTGACCGCACCGTCGTTGAGATCGCTGCCGCCAATGACGGGCGCTACAACATTGACACCCATCTGAAGCATGACCCGTCCGCCACGGAAGGCTTCGCCGAAACCCATGTCCGTCGGCTGGAGGCAATCCGCCGCGCGACCAACGGCGTGGAGCGCGAGCCGGACGGCACCTGGATCATCACACCGGATCATCTCGAGCGTGTCGCCGAATACGAACGTCAGCGTGCCAAAGCTGTGCCCGTCACGGTCGACAAGCTCTCTTCATTGAAGCTGGAGAGCCAAGTCGGTTTCGACGGCGCCACCTGGATCGATCGCGAGCTGGTTTCCGACAAACCAGAGCCCTTGCAGGATTCGGGCTTTGGACGCGACGTGCGAGAGGCACAGGCCCGTCGGCGGCAGTGGCTGATTGCAGAAGGGCTCGCGCGTGAAGAGCAGGATCGGATCCTCTACCGCGCAAACATGCTGGCGGTTCTGCGCCAGCGCGAGCTGATCCGTGTTGCCGGCCAGCTCGCGGAAGAACTCAGTCTGTCCTATGCCGAAGCGCGGCCCGGAGACCGGGTGAAGGGCACGCTCCGCCGCTCGGTCGAGCTCGCCAGTGGCAAATACGCCGTCATCCAGAAATCGCGCGAGTTTACGCTGGTCCCGTGGCGGCCGGTGCTCGACCGGCATATTGGTAACCAGGTGACCGGCGTTATGCGCGAGGAGGGGATTTCCTGGACGATCGGGCGGCAGAGAAGCGGACCCAGCGTTTCGTGATGACGGTCGTAGGGCGCTCTGCTTAGAGGGACATTCTGAGGCAGATCTCGCATATTCGTCATTGGACGGCCGCAATGCGCCCAGTTCCCAACGTTCAGCGGTGCCATCCGCCACCCGGAAAGCTGCCGTCCATTCGTGTTTCCGAGAGCGGTCTGGAGACTTGAACCTCGTGTAAGCGGTGAGGCTGGCGCGAAAGAATTTCGGGGTGTATGCCGGGTTGGAGTGGAGTTTGCGGGCTTAGGTTCGACGGCATTCGGCCGCCTTGGTAAACGTACAAGCTACCTAGACGGATCAGTTAGTTGTTCTTCGGAGTTTGCATCAACGGGCTGCTTGACTGGCATCGCGTCGTTGTTCGACACGTTGGCTGCTCTGGCTGGCAGCATCGATACTATCGAGTCCTTGAACGCTAGAGCCACCAGTCCGAGCAAAATAGGCGCTAGCACAGAAAGCATCACGGTGTTTCTGGTCTGAGCATTCCGTAAGTCGTGGATGCGACCGTCGATCTTTCGGTTTTCCTCTTCCAGCTTCTTCACGCCCTCCTTAAACCTTTGATCAAGTGCGTACAGTGTGTCATTTCCTCCTGTAAGGCTGCTGATCAAGGTTGGAGGTATCGTCGTTGCACCAGGCGCGGTCTTTCGCTTCTCCGAGGGGTGGTCGAGATCAGCGTACCAAATCAGGAAAAGCGGTAGACCGCGCTGCAGATGCACCGGAGCGGGCCCAGCATTGAATACCGCGAAAACAAGTGGCCCTTCCCAGCCAGGGTCTACGTGAAAGCCGGAAACATTGATTAAGCCCTTCATCTTGAACGTAGCTTTCATGGAAATGAAGGCCATTGCAGTCGGAGGGACTTTGACGGTCTCTTCAGTGAGCAGGAACGCAAACTGACCCGGGGGGATTTGAAATGCCTGTTCGTGCTGCAGCTGCTGTTTCGTAGTGGTATAGATGTCGGTGAGATTGGGCGTGACATACGCCTCCCGTCCAACCGTCAACTCGATGGAATTGCAGTCAACCTTGGGTGCTTCCGCACCGGCTACCAGTTCACCGACGCGGCTTTCGAGTGTCTGGCTGCTCCAAAATGCCATGGCGTCAATCCGCAATGTAGAATTGCCGGACAACCAGTTCCTTACGGCGCTCAGCGATGGCCTGGTTGAGGTCGAGCCCGCGCTCCATTGCCTGGCGTAAAGTCCAGCTCAAGACGTCGGCATTTGCGAGCCGGGCGATCGGCAGAAAGTCTTCCAAGTGGTCGATTTTCTCGCAGGCGTCGGCGAACCGGCCAGCCGCGTCGGCCAGCGAACGAAGTGGATCGACCTGGTCATTGTGGTCCGGCGAACATCTCTCGATATCCTCTTGAATGCGCTGATGTAGAGCATTTGCCACGCTCAAACACACCAAGGTCATGTCAACCAGTGTTCGATCCGCGGATTTCGGCTCGGAATTGCCGCGCGCTAGTCGACCAACATATTTGGCAAAGTGGAGACCATAGTGCTTGAGCCTATCTGGCTTGGGCAGGCAGATAACATCAGAATGGTTCCGTTGATCATGGCGGAACTGCGCCTGCTGCATCCCCAAAAAATCGTATGGCTGGCTCATTCGACTTACTTCCATCTCCTTCCGCGGGATCCCACATCTTGGTTTATGGTCACATAACCTAGTTGGCGATCCTCAGAGCAGAGTTCAACGACGCGAACCTACATGCCTGGCTTAGGTCTGAGCAATGCGCGAAGTCAATTCTCCCGACAGGATTGCACAGAAAAGCGCCGGTCACCCGATATTCCCGACCTCTCTGCGTATTTTTGCAGATGGGCAAAAGCCAGGCCCTTGACTCTGCGTTGTGTAAGATTATCTTACCATATGTAAGAAACGGAGGAAGAGATGGACCCGACCCATGTTCAACAGCATCTGATGGACGTTTTGACGACGATCCAGGCTATTAGCCAGGAAGCCTGCCCGACGCTCGATCCGACCGTCCGGCCGGCGGAGGAGTTGCCGAAGTTCAACAGTAAGGTTTGGCCGGTCGCAGCCGGTATGCTCGGCGCCGCGCTCGGCAAGGAGATCCCGCCGGAGGTAAACATCTTCGTTGACGATACCACAAAGCAGGCATTTACGATCGCTCAGACCGTTGCGCTGGTCTGCACGCTGATTAAGCAGCTCGATGCTCAGACGGCGGTGGCAGCGGCATGACCGACAAACCGACAGAACGACGCGCGCAGTTGGCCGAGCGCCTGAAGGAAGCGCGCAAGCTCGCTGGGCTCTCGCAGGGCCAGGTCGCGAAGCTGCTGGGGCTGCATCGCCCCTCCGTGTCGGAAATTGAGGCCGGCAACCGGCGCGTATCGGCCGAAGAGCTGTCGCAATTGGCCGAGCTCTATGACGTGAGTGCCGCCTGGCTGATGGGCGAGGTCCCCGACACGGTGGATGCAGCCGACCCGAGATTGCAACTCGCGGCGCGCGAGCTGACTAAATTGAAGCCTGATGATCTTGAGCGTCTGCTAAAGCTGATTGCGGCGATGCGTGACGACACGTCTGACCCGAAGGAACAGTAAGTCCATGAAGCTCAGGAGCGAAAAGACGATGCCGGATCGCAATGCTTTGGCAACCCAGGCCATGACGGCGTCGATTGCCGCTCGCACCAAAGCCGGACTGGACCTTTTCAATCCGATCTGCATCTTCGCACTCTGCAAGACGCACAAGGTCCAGGTGCGTTTCAACAATATCAACATGGAAGGCATGTATCAGCGGGGTACGCCTTCACGGATACATCTCTCGGCTCGTCGCCCCCTCCCGCGGCGGGCCTTCAATTGCGCCCACGAGCTCGGTCACCACGTCTTCGGGCATGGTTCGTCGATCGATGAATTGCGCGAAGACGCCAAGGAAAATCCTTGGGAGGATCCGAAGGAATTTCTGGCAGATAATTTTGCCGGTTTTGTCCTGATGCCGACTCTCGGGATGCGACAGGCTTTCGCAAAGCGCGGCTGGAAGCCGGATTCGGCGACACCCGTCCAGATCTTCCAGATCGCCTGCGAATTCGGGGTCGGATACACGACGCTGATCACCCATCTTTCGCAGTCCTTGAACATGCTGTCGCGCCCGCGGGCGACCGTCCTGAAGAAGCACAAGCCTGCGGCGATCCGGGCGGTTCTACTCGGGTCATTGTCCCCCGAGCCTCTCGTAATCGTCGACAATGCCTGGAGCACCTCGGTCGTCGATGCCGAAGTGGGCATGAGCGTTCTTCTACCCGCCGATTGCGAACCAGATAACGAAGCAATCACCGTCGTCAAAAATCTGCCCGAAGGTCGCCTTTTCGAGGCGCGTCATCCTGGCATCGTCAGGGTCATCCAGCCGAATACCGGCTGGGCGGTCTTCGTGCGGATTGCCCGGAAGCAATATGTCGGGTTGGCCGAGTTCCGTCATCTCGAGGAGGATACCGATGAGTAAGTCGAACAGCATCGCAATGGAGCCGTTCATCGTCAACGAGACCAGCGTTTCGCGTGCCTATGCGAGGGTTCTGCTTCGTATCGCCCAGGGACGGGGCAAGGAAGTCAGCCCGCTTGTCTTGTCGGTTTCCGAATTCGAGGAGGAAGACGACAAGCTGCGAAAATCGCTCGACACCTTGTTGCGGAGCAAGGGGAAGTGCTTCGTGGAGGACGTCGCTTACACGATCTTCCCCGAACGCCTATGGCAGATGGCGCAGGGTGATCGGGCCAAGCTTTTCAGTTTCTACAAGATGGCCTTTCCGGCCTATCAGGTGATGAACCGCACCGCGAACGGTCGAGGTCTGTATTTCGAGCGGATGGTGATGTATGGGCGCGGTCCCTGCGACGGCAATCAGCTAGAATATATGCTCGCGCAGTATGAGCGGCGCGGTGGAGTTCGCGACTCTATGATGCAGGTCACAACGTTTGACCCGGAGCGTGATCACACGCCAAGCGCCCAGTTAGGCTTCCCGTGCCTCCAGCATGTCACGTTCGTTCCGACGAAGAGCGGCCTAGTGCTCAATGCCTTCTATGCAACCCAGCAGATCTTCGACAAAGCATATGGCAATTACCTTGGGCTCAAACAGCTCGGCGAGTTCATGGGCCATGAGCTGAAAATCCCGCTTGTTCGTCTCAACGTCACGGTCGGGGTAGCGAAGCTCGAGCGAATCTCCAAGACGGACATCGGGTTGATACCCGTCATCGCGGCTGCTGAGGCCGCAATCAGCAAACCACAGGAATTGGGCACTGTAGGGCAAAATCTGCATCCTGCCCCAGCAGAGAATTGAAAACGTGAAAAGTGACGCCAGAATGCCAAGAAACCGCCGTCTAACGCCGTCTCGCTCCAAGGCGAACGAAGAGGTGGGGCAGCTGCCACTCAATATCGACGGTGCTTGCACGAACCTGCTGTGGACGACTGCCCTTGGCGAAGAAGACCGTCGATCGGCACCGACCATCATCGTCCAGCGTCTCAGCCCGCTCAAGGTAACGGCCGCCTATGAGAGCTACTGGCGGTTTGCGGCGGAACGCCAGCATATCTTTTTCAAGCGCGCAAAACGCACGCCGCAGCCCTGGACGCGCAATTCGGTACTATCGACCTATAAGTTCACCAATGCCTATCGTGCGTCGGACCGCGTCAGTCAGTACTTGATCCGCAACGTCATTTATCGCGACGACTTACCAAGCTCGAACGCTGAGTTGTTCTTCCGGATCATCCTATTCAAGCTCTTCAACAAGATCGAAACATGGAGACTGCTTGAGGCCGAGCTGGGGTCGGTGCTCTATCTTGACTATAATTTCGAACGCTATTGCGATGTTCTCCGGCGCGCCATGCAGCGTGGGGAAACGATTTACTCGGCCGCATACATCATGCCACCGGGAAGTTCTGCCTTCGGCTTTCCATCTAAGCATCAGAACCATCTCCGGTTGCTGGAAAAGATGATGAAGGACCAACTTCCCGAAAAATTGGGGGAAACAAGTTCGATGCAGTCTGCCTTCGAGCTTTTCCGGGACTACCCGACGATAGGCGATTTCCTCGCTTATCAGTTCACGACGGACATCAACTACAGCACGATCACGAACTTCTCGGAGATGGATTTCGTAGTTCCCGGTCCAGGTGCCCGCGACGGCCTCCGCAAATGCTTCGTCGACTTCGGCGGGTTGAGTGAGCCGGAGCTTATTAGATTCGTCGCCGACAAGCAGGAACAAGAGTTCGAGCGACTAGGTATCAACTTCCCCTCGCTTTGGGGGCGCCGTTTGCAGCTTATCGACTGCCAGAATCTGTTTTGTGAAATCGACAAATTCTCGCGCGTCGCTCATCCGGAAATTGCCGGAAGGACCGGGCGCACGCGCATCAAGCAGAAATTTAGCCAGACCATTGGGCCAATCGAGTTCTTTTACCCACCGAAATGGGGTCTCAACGAACGAATCCAGGCAGGGGCTTTCCCCAACGAGGCCTCGGATGACCCTCTCGAGCCCAACCGATGATCTGACGGAAAAAAATCGGCCGCCGTGCCAACGATTAACAAAGCAGGAGCGAAGAATGGACTTTAGAGCCTATCAGGTTGAAGCGCTTCGCACTGACGTTTCGGCTGCTGCTGGAAAAAACGGCACTGACGCCTTGATCGTGTCGATGCTCGGGTTGGGCGGGGAGGCTGGCCAGCTTCTAAGCGAATACAAGAAGCACCTGCGCGACGGAGAGGCACATAAGCTATTCAAGAACCGGGTTTGCGAAGAATTGGGCGATCTGTTGTGGTATCTTGCCAATGTCGCGAGCAAATTTGATCTCGATCTTGATGATGTCGCCAGGTTCAATCTCGCCAAGGTTCAAGAGCGCTGGGATGCAGCGAATAATCGCAAGCAAGCGTTCGATAGTGCCTGCATCGAGGCTGAGCGGCTTCCTCGGCAAATGGATGTCCTGTTCACAGAAATACTGATCGACGGACGTCCGATGGTGGAAATATCGGTTAACGGCGAGCGAATCGGCTCGCCGCTTGGCGACAATGCCTATGATCCCGATGGGTATCGATTTCACGACGTATTCCACTTGTCGTATGCAGCCGTTCTCGGCTGGTCACCGAATCTGCGGGCTTTTCTGAGGCGCAAACGAAAGAGCCAACCACTGCTTGACGAGGTTGAGGATGGAGGACGTGCGCGAATCTTGGAGGAGGCGGTTGTGGCTCTGACTTTTGATTATGCACGCGACCATAGTTTTCTAGCCGGCATCGATCAGGTTGACTATGGCCTTTTGAAAACGATTAGGAGCATGGTCGGTCATCTTGAGGTCGGGCGGTGCTCTCTCGCTGACTGGGAGGCTGCGATCTTCAAGGGGTTTGAGATTTGGAGGCAGATGATCGCAAATCGCGGTGGCCTGGTTCGCATCGATCTTGACGGGGGTTTAATCGTTTACGAGGCACCTGACGATGCCGCAGGCGCGGAGAAGTATCATAAAGTTCCTAGTTCAGGTGGCAATGGCGCTGGCGATTGCTTTTCCGCCGTCGTGGCTGAGGCTTACCAACCAGCTGCTCACGCCAAGGCTGTCGGATAGTTCGCGTGCTGCGCCGTGAAGCACCACAAAGGGCGATCCAGACTCATGGTTAAAAACCTCGACGTCTCGAAATGAAAATCCATTTCCAAAACCTCTTCCGAGCGCCTTAAGGACGGCCTCTTTCGCGGCAAATCGCGCTGCGATGCGCTCTGGGTTGGCCGCGATTTCGGCCAGACGCTGACGTTCGATGTCTGTAAAGGATCGATTGAGAAAGTCATCTGACAGTTTCAGCAAAGCTGTAACCTCTCCAACATCGACGAGGTCAACTCCATGTCCTAGAACCGACAAAATGATCTCCGTGGTACAATCTGCGCGGTCCCCCTAAAGCCCTACGCTCAGGATAGGCCGCTCAATTGCGCTCCGATCATGTGTTCATCAAAGCGCTGTTTAGCTGTCGCCCGACATCGTAGCACGAGCAGGAGGTGATCCCACTGTTCTGGAGGCAATCAAATATGTCAATACCGATGCTCGCGTTCGGTGCAGAGGATCACGATAGAAGTCGAGTGGGCCGCCAGCCCTCCATTAATATTTGTGGTAATAGACTTCAAAACGGTTAAGTTGCCCATGTTATCAGATCGGGTGATTAGTGCGCTTCAGGTTACTCATATCGTTGCTGATTTTCGTCGGCTCATACTTTCCGTTGAGCCTAATCCTGCTTGCTCAGGACTATCGGTATGAATGGCTCGCAGCTTCCGTCTGTGTTCCGTTTTCTGACGGATGCGTCATGCCGTTTAGGAATGCGGGTTTTTCAATCACACTTTTTGCTCTTTGTCTGGGATGCTTCCTGCTCTCCATCGCTGCCATCGCAACGGTACAACCCAAGACATCGATCGACATAATCGAATCGAAGTACGTTCCTGCCGAGCTTATGAGTTACACGCTTCCGTATGTCGTCTCCTTTATGAGCCTCGAGTACCAAGAGACCGGCAAATTTGTCGGCCTCATAATATTCCTGGGATGGATGTTTCTGATCACCTACCGTTCAGGCCAGTTGATTCTAAACCCGCTTCTCATCGTCTTCGGTTGGCGGCTTTACGAAGTGAAGTACTCATTCCCCGCAGACAATGCCGAACGGATAGGAAGGGTTCTTTCGAAGGTGCCAATCGAACCGAACCATCGCTATCGGCAATCTACGATTGAAGAGATTATGGTCGTCAAGGCGAACCATGACCAGGTGGGAGAGCACGATGCCGATCTTGGCCGATCTTAGGGCGCTGAACGTCGAAGGCGCGGAGGTTGCCCTGTGGACGGTGCGCGGTCCACGAGGGGCTGCCAACGCAGTGCCCATCTATTCGGGGCGATGGGTCGAAACGACCGATGGGGTCGATGAAGCGCTCAAGGCGACGCTCTCCAGTGATCTCGAACGGATCGAGGAAGTTCTCGACTACGGCCTTCTGGCACAAAACAATGAGGCGAGCGCCCTTCTCGTCCAAGCCGACGAAACGCACTTGGCGCATCTATTGGAAGAGATCGTAGCGGAGACTGTCCTGAAAAAGGCGGTGCAGGTGCGACATCTCCAGAACGCCAAATTCTACGTAGCGAAATTCATTGTCGGTCAGCAGATAGCCTACGGGATCCGGAAAACCGATCCTACATGGAAAACCAGAAAAGCCCGGTCCGTAAGAAACGTTTTTTTTCAGGACGAACGGCTCGCCATTGACGATCGGCCGCACTTCGAACTGAGCCGGACGTTCGATTTTATCGTCCTTGGTGGCGAAATCCTTATCTTGAACAAGCGCGCGTTCGAGTCGATCTTGCGACACAAGGCGGCCCAGCGGGAGGATTTCCAGGAACTCCAAGCAGAAGCCGAATTTCACGCGATATTCGTCAATGTTGCGCCGCTCGTCGGATACATAGGCGACAACAAGATTCAGCTTCGGCGCGCCTGTGCCATCCGCGCGAAAGGGCATTATCGCGACGAGGCGTTTATGGAGCGGCTGCGCGAAACCCACGCCGAGTATGGGTTCGCCTTGCAGTTCGACGACGATGGGAAAATCATCGCCACGCCTGAGACGTGCGCCGACATCATGAAGGCGCTGCTCGATCACCGTCTCAGGTCAGGGTTCTCGACGCTGATCTACGATGTTCAGGACACGACGCCAGTAAACATCTGATAGCAGTCGTACCTCTGCGACATCGCGGTCGCGGGGCTGACCGTCCGCTTATCGCGAGATTCGTCGGAGTTCCGTGTGATTTCCTCGGCCTACGTCTGGAATTGAGATGGTGGGTCCCTCGCCATTACGGTGTGATGCCCAAGGTGTCCTTGGGCCGTTGAACCGGAAAGGCAGCTTCCCACTCATCCTCACTCAAATCAGACGGTCCGTTTTCACCGGCCCACGTCGGACGCCAAATGTGTCCGCCCGATGGCACCAAAAGCGTACATAAGGCCCCTTCGATTGCCTGACACTGTGCGCCATGCTGCATTCCGTCTGTCAAAACAGCGGAGCTGCGCTCATGACACCGACGAAGCTCCTAATCGGCCAAATCGCCGTTGTCTTCACCATCGTCGTTCTGGGCGTATGGACGGCGACACAATGGTGCGCGCACATGCTGGGCTATCAGCCGCATCTGGGTCTGCCTTGGTTCGTCGCCAACGGCTGGCCGATCTACCAGCCTTGGAATCTGTTCGTGTGGTGGTTCCAGTTCGAGGCTTACGCACCCGAGGTTTTCGACAAGGCCGGCATGCTGGCGGCGGCCAGCGGCTTGATGGGCTGTGCCGCTGCGGTTGCTGGCTCGCTCTGGCGGGCACGGCAGGGTGGCCTGGTCACGACATACGGCTCGTCGCGATGGGCCACGAAGCGCGAGATCGAGAGGGCGGGATTGTTTCGGCCGGCCGGAGTATTCCTAGGTGAATTGCAGTTGCGCTATCTGCGCCATGACGGCCCTGAACATGTCATGGCCTTTGCGCCGACGCGTTCAGGCAAGGGCGTCGGATTGGTCGTTCCGACGCTTTTGTCCTGGACCGGCTCTGCGGTCATTCACGATATCAAGGGCGAGAACTGGCAATTAACCGCCGGTTGGCGGTCCAAGTTCTCGCACTGCCTTCTGTTCAATCCCACCGATCCGCGATCGGCGCGCTACAATCCGCTGCTGGAAGTGCGCAAAGGCCCACACGAGGTTCGCGACGTCCAGAACATCGCCGACATACTGGTCGATCCGGAAGGCGCGCTGGAGCGGCGCAATCACTGGGAGAAGACCAGTCACGCATTGCTGGTCGGCGCTATCCTGCATGTCCTCTATGCCGAGGAGGAGAAGACGCTTGCCCGCGTCGCCACCTTCCTGTCGGATCCGCAACGCTCGTTTGCCGCGACGCTGCGGCGGATGATGACCACCAATCATCTCGGCACGGCCGAAAAGCCGCAGATGCATCCCGTCGTCGCCTCGGCAGCACGCGAGGTGCTGAACAAATCGGAAAACGAGCGGTCGGGCGTGTTGTCCACGGCAATGAGCTTCCTCGGGCTTTATCGCGATCCGACGGTGGCGACGACGACATCGGCCTGCGACTGGCGCATTGCCGACTTAATGGATGGAGATCGTCCGGTGTCGCTCTATCTGGTCGTGCCGCCGTCCGACATCTCGCGAACCAAGCCGCTGGTGCGGCTCATCCTCAACCAGATCGGCCGGCGGCTCACCGAGCGGCTGGAGGGCGATCCCAAAAAGAGCCGAAAGCATCAACTGCTCATGATGCTGGACGAATTTCCGGCGCTGGGGCGGCTTGACTTCTTCGAGACGGCGCTCGCTTTCATGGCCGGTTACGGCATCCGCGCTTATCTGATCGCGCAATCCCTAAACCAGATCTCCAAGGCCTATGGCGAGAACAACGCCATTCTCGACAACTGCCATGTGAGGATCGCCTTTTCGTCCAACGACGAGCGAACAGCCAAGCGGATCTCGGATGCGCTCGGCATGGCGACGGAGCTGCGCGCCATGCGCAACTATGCCGGCCACCGGCTGGCGCCCTGGCTTTCGCATGTGATGGTCAGTCGCCAGGAGACCGCACGCCCGCTGCTGACGCCGGGCGAAGTAATGCAGTTGCCGCCGGCCGACGAGTTGGTGCTGGTCTCCGGTTTGCCTCCGATCCGCGCCAAGAAGCTGCGCTACTACGAAGATCGGAATTTCAGCGAGCGGGTGTTGCCTGCACCAGTTCTCGCAGACGGTCCTTATGCGGACCGACCGGCGCCACGGGCCGACGACTGGAACGGGCAGGTGCGCGGCGTTGACAGCCGACTTTCCACTACGGATGAGCAACTCGAAGCCGTTACGGAAGACGAAGGCGGCGTCCAGCAGCAGCGCCATCCCGGCCTGCCCGAGGAACGCACCGCCGCCAAACCGGAGCCCGACCAGGGTGATCTGTTCGGACCTCCGGATGACGAAGGCGATATGGCGGCCGAGAAGAAGGTCATCGACCGGATTTCCAATGCCGCGCGGGTGTACGGCATCAACGAGGGTATGGGCGAGGACAAGGACATCTTGCCCGGCTTCTGACCCTTCCAGAGCCGAGCGCATCTCAGCGTAGATAAGGGCCATAAGCGATCTCGGGCGTCTGAACGATGCTTGTTTCCGCAGCCGGCGCAGCAGCGCCGGCTAAACCGGAACGAGCCGCATGAAGCACGCACGCATCCGCCATCAGTTTCTGCTGGATTCAGAGCTGAGCGAAAAGCTCACCCAGCTCAGCCGCAGTCCCTCGACCACCAAGTCGGAGATCGTGGCGAAGGCGGTTCAGGCCTTCATCGACCAGCGCGGAGAGAATGAGCTCGACCGGCGCTACGGCAAGCGTCTCGATCGCCTGTCGCGAGACCTCGATCACGTCCGGCGCGATGCCGAGATGATCCTGGAGAGCCTGGCGCTCTTCATCCGCTTTTCCATCACGCTCCACGCTCACACACCGGTGCCCGACAAGGCAACGCAGGCGGTGGCGCAGGAGCGCTTCCAGAAATTCGTCGAGCAGGTCGGTCGCCAGATCGCGTCTGGCAAGCGCTCTCTGCGCGACGAAAACAGCGGGGGAGGGGACGAATGACCTCTCATCCCGAGGCCGATCACCGTCGCCGCGCCATGCTCCGCACCGCGATGGGGCAGGCAATCGCCGACGCCTTGGCGGACCCGTCCGTCATCGAGGTGATGGCCAATCCCGACGGCGTGCTGCGGCTCGACCGGCTCGGCGAGGGCCGCATCGATACCGGCGTGCGCCTGCACCCGCCCGAGGCCGAACGCATTGTCCGCCTCGTGGCCTCCCACGTCAGGGCCGAGGCCCATGCCGACAATCCGATCGTCAGCGCCGAGCTGCCCTCCGGCGAGCGCTTCGAGGGCCTGCTGCCTCCGGTGGCGCTGGCGCCATGCTTTGCCATCCGCAAGCCGGCCGCACGTGTCTACACGCTCGCCGATTACGTTGCCGATGGGATCATGATGCCGGTCCAGGCCGAAGCGCTGAAGAAGGTTGTGCGCGATCGTCGCAACATCCTGGTCGCCGGCGGGACATCGTCAGGCAAGACGACCCTCGCCAACGCGCTGTTGGCGCAAGTCGCCGAGTGCGACGAGCGCGTGATCCTGATCGAGGACACACGAGAACTGCAATGCGCGGCCAAGGATTGCGTTGCGCTCCGTACCCGACGCGGCTCAGTCACGCTCGCCGATCTCGTCCGTTCGACACTGAGGCTCAGGCCCGACCGCATCATCGTCGGCGAGGTGAGAGGTGCGGAAGCCCTCGACATGCTGAAGGCCTGGAACACCGGCCACCCGGGCGGCATCGCCACGGTTCACGCCAATTCGGCACGCTCTGCCCTCTACCGGGTCGAGCAGCTTGCCCAGGAAGCCGTCGTAACCGTCCCGCGCCGCCTCATCGCCGAAGCCATCGACCTGATCGTCTTCATCGCCGGGCGCGGCTCTTCGCGCCGCATCGATACAATCGCCGAAGTGACTGGCCTCGACGGCAATGGCGACTACGCGATCGCCCAGCTCACGCCCTCGCAACTCCAGCAGCTTTGAAAGGCCTCCTCATGCGCAAGAAGCTTAGTTTTCTGTCGTCAATCGCCATCGCGTTCCTTCTTACGGCTCCGGCTTATGCGGCCGGTTCGGGCATGCCGTGGGAAGAGCCGCTGCAGCGCATCCTGGAATCCGTTCAAGGGCCTGTCGCCAAGATTGTCGCGGTGATCATCATTATCGTCACCGGCCTGACGCTCGCCTTCGGCGACACGGCCGGCGGGTTCCGTCGGCTTATCCAGATCGTCTTCGGTCTCTCCATTGCCTTCGCAGCAAGCTCCTTCTTCCTCTCCTTCTTCTCGTTCGGCGGCGGGGCGCTCGTCTGATGGCGGCCGGCGAGCAGCATATCGAAGGCTTCGAGGTTACGGTTCACCGGGCCCTCACCGAGCCGATCCTGCTCGGCGGCGCGCCGCGGGCTGTGGCGATTCTCAACGGCACCGTGGCCGCGGCGATCGGGCTTGGGATGCAGCAGTGGATCGCTGGCCTGGTGCTCTGGATAGCCGGCCACACGCTCGCGGTCTTCGCCGCCCGCCGCGATCCGGATTTCGCGAGCGTGCTCGTCCGCCACCTTCGCCTGAAGGGCTGGCTCGCATGCTGAATCTTTCGGAATACCGCAGCAGAGCCAATCGGCTTGCCGATCATCTTCCATGGGCGGCATTGGTCGCGCCCGGCATCGTCCTCAACAAGGACGGCAGCTTCCAGCGCACGTTCCGATTTCGCGGGCCCGATCTCGAAAGCGCCACGGAAGCCGAACTGGTCGGCATCTGTGCCCGGGCCAACAATGCGCTGAGAAGGCTCGGCTCCGGCTGGGCATTTTTCTTCGAGGCCGAGCGCGTCGAGGCGCTCGGTTATCCCGAGTCGACCTTCCCCGACGCCGCGTCATGGCTGGTCGACGAGGAACGGCGCGCGGCCTTTGAAGGCAAAGTCGCGCATTTCGAGAGCCGCTACCACTTGACCTTGCTGTTCATGCCGCCGCCCGATGGCCAGGCTCGAGCGGAAAGCGCGCTCGTCGACTCCGAGCGTGAGACTGGGAAACGCGACTGGCGTCAGGAACTGACGCGATTCGGCGGCGAGACCGACCGTGTGCTCGATCTGCTCTCCGGCTTCATGCCCGAGGTGCGCGCGCTCGACGATGCCGAGACGCTTACATTCCTGCACGGCACGATCTCGACCGGGCGCCATCCGGTCGCCGTACCGGAAACGCCGATGTACCTCGACGGCGTCCTGGTCGACACGCCGCTTACCGGCGGACTGGAGCCGATGCTGGGCGAACAGCATCTGCGCACGCTCACCATTCTTGGTTTCCCGAATGTCACCCGGCCCGGCATCCTCGATGCGCTCAATCACCAGGAATTCGCCTATCGTTGGGTGACGCGCTTCATTCCGCTCGACAAGACGGAAGCCACAAAGACGCTGACGAAGCTGCGCCGGCAATGGTTCGCCAAGCGCAAATCGATCAGCGCGATCCTGCGCGAGGTGGTCACCAACGAGCCGGTTCCGCTCGTCGACAGCGATGCCGAGAACAAGGCGCTCGATGCGGACGCCGCGCTGCAGGCGCTGGGCGGCGACCATGTCGGCTTCGGCTATCTCACCGCCACGGTTACAGTCTGGGACGAGGACCGCCAGGCCGCCGACGAGAAGCTTCGCGCGGTAGAGCGCATTGTTAACGGGCTCGGCTTCACCACGATCCGCGAGAGCGTCAATGCGGTCGAGGCCTGGCTCGGAACACTGCCTGGCCACGTCTATGCCAATGTCCGTCAGCCACTCGTGCATACGCTGAACCTTGCCCATCTCATGCCGCTGTCATCGGTGTGGTCCGGTCCGGAGGCGAACGAGCATCTGGTTAAGGTCACCGGGACAGAAGCTCCGCCGCTGCTGTTTGCCGAGACCAGCGGCTCAACGCCCTTCCGGCTTTCCACCCATGTCGGCGATGTCGGCCATATGCTGATCGTCGGCCCGACCGGCGCTGGCAAGTCCGTTCTGCTTGCGCTCATTGCACTGCAGTTCCGCCGCTATCCCGGCGCTCAGGTCTATGTCTTCGACAAGGGCAATTCCGCGCGGGCGGCGACTCTTGCGATGGACGGCGAGCATCATGCGCTCGGCGCTGACGGTTCATTCGCCTTCCAGCCGCTGCGCAACATCGACGATCCGGCCGTCCGCGGCTGGGCCGCGGAATGGATCGCCGGCCTGCTCGCTCATGAGAAGGTCACCGTCACGCCAGAGGTGAAGGAGGCGCTCTGGTCGGCGCTGACCAGCCTCGCCACCGCACCTGCACAGGAACGGACGCTCACCGGCCTTTCGGTGCTGCTTCAGTCCAATCCACTCAAGTCAGCATTGATGCCCTACACGCTGGACGGCCCCTACGGCCCGCTGCTCGACGCCGATCATGACCGGCTGGCGCTGTCGGATGTGCAGTGCTTCGAGACCGAGGAGTTGATGCACAGCCAAGGCGTCGTCCTGCCTGTGCTCACCTACCTGTTCCATCGGCTTGAGGAGCGCTTCGACGGACGGCCGACCTTGCTTATTCTCGACGAGGCCTGGGTCTATCTCGACAACCCGCTCTTTGCCGCCCGGATCCGCGAATGGCTGAAGGTGATGCGCAAGAAGAACGTGTCGGTGATCTTCGCCACGCAGTCGCTCGCCGACATCGCCGGTTCCTCCATCGCGCCGGCAATTATCGAGAGCTGTCCGCAGCGCATTTTTCTTCCCAATGACCGTGCAGTGGAACCGCAAGCGCGGGCAGCCTACGAGCGCTTCGGTCTGAACGAGCGGCAGATCGAACTGATCGCCCGCGCCACGCCGAAGCGTCACTATTATCTGCAGTCGCGACGCGGCAACCGGCTGTTCGAGCTGGGATTGGGTCCCGCGGCACTCGCGCTTTCCGGCGCCTCCGATCCGGCTGCGCAGACCCTCATCGACACGCTCGTTTCCGAGCACGGCCGGCGCGACTTCGCTTCCCGATTCCTGAGCGCTCGCGGTCTCGAATGGGCCGCCGAGCTTCTCGGGCAATACCCCCAACCAGAATAGGAGCATTCAGAATCATGCGGCGCCACCTTGTTACGGGACTTGTCACCGTGTCCCTCATCCTCAAGCCGATCGCCGGATTTGCCCCACCGGCTTTCGCAGTCACCGTCTTCGATCCCAAGAATTATGCAGAAAACGTGCTGACGGCGGCACGCTCGCTGGAGCAGATCAACAATCAGATCCAGTCGCTGCAGAACCAGGCGACCATGCTGCAGAACATGGCGCGCAACCTTCAGCGCCTGGATTTCTCCTCGCTAGGCCAGCTGACCGGCGCACTTAACCGTATCGACGGACTGATGATCCAGGCCGACGGGCTGAGTTTTGACCTCGACCAGCTCGAGAGTGAATGGCGAGAAAAGTATCCGGAAAGCTACGACGGCACGATCAAGGTGAACGACCTAGCGTCGGCAGCACGCGAGCGCTGGCAAAGCGCCATGAAGGCCTTCCGTCAGACCATGCGAGTGCAGTCGCAGATCGTCGAGAACGTCCAGACCGACGGCGATGTGCTTGCTGAGCTCGTCAACCGCAGCCAGGGCGCCGCCGGCGCACTGGAGGCCCAGCAGGCGACCAACCAGCTGATCGCGCTGTCGGCCAAGCAGCAGATGCAGATCCAGACGCTGTTTGCGACCCAGTATCGGGCCGAAGCCGAGGACGCCGCCCGCAAGGCGCAGTCGGAGGAAGCCGCGCGCGAGACGACGCGGCGCTTCCTCGGCTCTGGCAAGGCCTATCCCGGCAACTGAGCCGGCATCCGTTGGAGCGAGGAAAGCGGCGGCATGAACGATCTCGGCGTCATCGACCGATTTATGGAGACCTTCATCCGCTACATTGACAGCGGGTTTGGTCTGCTCTCGGGCGACGTCGCTTTCCTCACTACCATCGTGATCGGCATCGATATCACGCTGGCAGGCCTGTTCTGGGCGCTTGGCGGTGAGCACGACATTTTCGGCCGGCTTCTCCGCAAGGTGCTTTATGTCGGCGTCTTCGCGTTCATCCTGAACAATTATGCGAACCTCGCCGGCATCATCTACCGCTCCTTCGCCGGGCTCGGGATCAATGCCTCGGGCGGAGGTCTCTCGCCCGACGATCTTCTGCGGCCGGGCCGCATTGCCGCCACCGGTTTCGAAGGCGCCTGGCCACTGCTCGATCAGGCAAGCCAGCTTCTCGGCTTCCCGGAATTCTTCGGCAACGCGCTCACCATCTTCGTGCTGTTGCTCGCCTGGTTCCTCGTCATCATCGCCTTCTTCATCCTCTCCATCCAGCTCTTCATCACCATCCTGGAGTTCAAGCTCACGACGCTAGCCGGCTTCGTGCTTGTGCCCTTTGCGCTCTGGAATCGCTCGGCTTTCCTGGCCGAGCGCGTGCTTGGCAATGTGATAGCGTCCGGCATCAAGGTGATGGTGCTTGCGGTCATCGTCGGCATCGGCTCCACGCTCTTTGCCGAGTTTGCTTCTGCACCGCAGGGCCAGGAGCCGGACCTTGCCGCCGCCATGTCGCAGGTGCTGGGCGCGCTGGCGCTGCTCGGTCTCGGCATCTTCGGACCGGGCATCGCCTCCGGGCTAGTTTCCGGCGCACCTCAGCTTGGTGCAGGCGCAGCGCTCGGAACCACGGCAACGGCGGCGGGCGCGACGCTCGTTGCCGGCGGCACGGCATTCGCTGGCGCCCGTATGGCTGCCGGCGGCAGTTTGGCCGCGGTACGCGCCGGCACGGCCATGGGTTCCGCTACCTCCACGGCCTACCGCCTTGGAAGGGACACGTCCGCCGAGTCCGGTCTGGCCGGCGGCGTGGCTGGAATGGGCGGCGTGGCGCGTGCCGCGGGTGGCGTAGTCGTGCGGAGAGCCCGGACGGTAACAGATCCGATCCGTCGAAGCGTCGAAGCCGGCCGCGATGCCGCCTGGACGGCGACGGGCGGTGCACCGAACTCTTCCCGGCAGGAGGCCGCCGCCAACACATCTGCCGATGCCGCGCCGGCCTGGGCAAAACGCCTGCGTTCCGAGCAGACGGCCCGAGCCCATCGGCATACCGCGATGCAAGCAATCCGCGACGGCGACCGGCCGGGAGGCGGCGCCAATCCCTCCCTCAACGACAAGGACGACTAGATGCTCTTCAAGCGACCCGTTCAGCGTTACGGGAAGACACCCGAACCCGCCACGCCCTATCAGAGAGCCAGCCAGCTTTGGGACGAGCGCATCGGCTCCGCTCGCGTACAAGCCAAGAACTGGCGGCTCATGGCCTTCGGCTGCCTGGCGCTGGCGACCGGCCTCTCCGGCGGACTTCTGTGGCAGTCGATGCAAAGCCGCGTCGTGCCTTACGTCATCGAGGTCGACCGATTTGGTGAGGCGCGCGCCGTCGCACCGGCGATCCAGGACTACGAGCCTTCCGATGCCCAGATCGCCTGGCATCTCGGCCGCTTCATTTCGAATGTCCGCTCTATCTCCACCGATCCGGTGCTGGTGCGGCAGAACTGGCTTTCGGCTTACGACTTCGCCACGGACCGCGCCGCTCTCTTCCTCAACGAATACGCCAAGGCGAACGACCCGTTCGGCAAGATCGGCACGCGCAGCGTGTCGGTGCAGGTCACCAGCGTTGTGAGGGCGTCCAATAGTTCGTTCCAGGTCAAATGGACCGAACAGGTTTTTGAGCGGGGCAGCCTCGCCAGCACGACCCGCTGGATCGCGATCCTAACGATGGTGATCCGTCCGCCAGGCAATACCGACCAGCTGCGCAAGAACCCGCTCGGCGTCTTCGTCAACGCCATCGACTGGTCGCGCGAGCTCGACAGCGCCGCGCCGACACCTGTTTCCCCGAAGGAGCCAGCAAATGAAGAATAGAGCGTCCTCGATCCGTGCTGCGCTGATCGCATCCGCGTCCGTGCTTGCCATGTCTGCCTGCGCGTCGAAGCCGGTTCTGCCGCCCGAGATCTCGTATGATGCGGCGGACTTCAAAACGGCCGTCATCGAGAAGGCGCCGGACAAGCCGGTGAAGATCGTCGAAGTCCCAAAACCCCTTCCACTGCCAGGTCAGCTGCAGCCCGAACCGGGAAAGGTGGCCGAGGATCAGCGCTCACCCAAGGATCGCGTCGCCGATGCCAACAAGGCCGCCACCCAGGAACCGACGAAACATGGCTATCTCAACGCGGTTCAGGTCTACCCATACGCGGAAGGCGCGCTCTACCAGCTCTATGCGGCACCCGAGCGCGTCACCGATATTGCGCTGCAGCCGGGCGAGACGCTCACCTCGGTGTCGGCCGGCGACACGGTGCGCTGGGTGATAGGCGACACGGTGAGTGGCTCCGGAGACAACCAGCGCACCCATGTGTTGGTCAAGCCTTTCGCGCCGTGGCTCAAGACCAATCTCGTCGTAACGACGGACCGCCGCTCCTATCATCTGCAGCTCGAAAGCACGGAAAAGACCGCCATG
This sequence comes from Allomesorhizobium camelthorni, assembly GCF_011045125.1. Taxonomy (GTDB): domain Bacteria; phylum Pseudomonadota; class Alphaproteobacteria; order Rhizobiales; family Rhizobiaceae; genus Allomesorhizobium; species Allomesorhizobium camelthorni. Next base: position 33,657 of record NZ_JAAKZF010000055.1, read on the forward strand.
GCGGCGATCTCCTGGACCTACAGCGAGGACGAGATCATCGCCCTGCGTCGGCGCAATGCTGAAGCCGAGGCTGCCATGCCGGTAGCGTCCAACGTGGCGCTGGACGATATCCGCTTCCGTTATTCCATTACCGGCGACACCCCTCCCTGGCGCCCGGTGCGCGCCTTCGACGACGGCCATAAGGTCTATATCGAGTTTCCGCGCCGCATCGATCAGGGCGAGGCACCGCCGCTCTTCGTGGTCGGCGCCAAGGGCGACAACCAGCTCGTCAACTATCGGATGCGCGGCAACTACTACGTCGTCGACCGGCTCTTTGCCGCCGCCGAACTGCGGCTTGGTACGGAGCCGCAGCAGGTGGTGCGCATCACGAG
>NZ_JAAKZF010000056.1 GCF_011045125.1 Allomesorhizobium camelthorni
AAGGCTGAGACGGTTCAAAAGCCCGAAAGGAGCACGTCAGATGGTGACCTTCTGGACGCTATTTCCATCCATAGTTCAGGCATGTTAAGAGATCGACACGGCGTGATGCGAGTTAAAAAGGGTAAAAATGATAACAGTCTTTGTCGACCAAACCATGCAACATGAGGAATACGCTGTTCACAAAGAATTTTTTACCTTTTTTTACTTTGGTGCGTTACGAGGACACTGCTAGATACCTGTGCTCCCGACGACGAGAAACAAAAAGATTCGATAGTCGTGGTGCAGCACACCGAAAGATCGAGATTGATTGTAGACCTCGTCCGAGAGATCGTGATTTTGCACTGCGGTGCCGTTGCCGCGGCGACAATGTTTCCACGTGGACCTAACTGTCGATGTCCAGTCGTGATCGCAGTTATTCGTGCCGCCATGCTTGTCGCCGGCCCTAGACAAGGAACGGATAGCCCCAAATGAGGCTGAGTGAATACGTAGAGTACGGTGCCACTGGTTTGGCCTCTCTCGTGAGGGCGGACGAAGTGACGCCCGTGGAATTTGACGCCGCTAGCTAGCTGCGGGGCGACGACGGCCCAAAACGGCAGCGCACTGTCGCACGCGATCTGGAAGAGGCGATACCGTGGATCCATCGGCGTGTTGCGCTGCAGGGGTCAGTCCGGACCGCTCTTTTGAAGCGTCCATTGCACGTCCAGCGTCGGATTGAACTTTTCCGCCTGGGGACCGTGCAATCGTAGCGGGCGCAGCCGTGGCTGCGTCAGGAATGGTCATCGCGGGAGGAGCGGCTCGCCCTGCGCAAGACGTCAAATGCCGGAGACCCTGAAAAGCTCGGTAGCGCAGTGTCGCCGCCTGCGAGGCTACAGATGTCGACCAGGCAGGAATCCTAGTTCGCTAAGCCTGCGAGTACGGAGTCGATTGCCACCCTAGGATCAATAATACCTAAAACTCAAATATTTCAAACCTCGTTCAGCAGCACGCAGACGCGCACGCCGTCGGGAAGCCAAACATGACTGGATCAAGTGATCTTGGAAACGAAATCCCGGCCGAGCTTTCAAGCTCGGTTTTGAAGGAGCTTCAGCGCGTTCTGGTTCACTACAATAAGGCGGCAAGGGAACGGAGTTCAATCTCGTCCTGCATTGAAGCTAAAGAAACTGCTGTTACTCGTCCACTTCCTCCTGCTGACGAATTAACCGCCTTGGCTTTCGAATTCGTCCACAGGTTCGCGGCCGAAGCAGCGCGACGCCTGGATGTTAATGCCCGGGAGGCGGCTTCGTCCACGGTTCAAGCCGCGGACGCGCCTGGCTCTGTGGTTCCAGAGGCGCAAAATCATCAAAGAGATGGCATGCGAATTGAAGACTGGGCGGGTCAGATTGCAGGACCAACACATCTGGAAAAGCACTTTGGGATACCGCGCTCCACATTGCATTGGTGGCAGCGGCACAACGATGTGATTGCGTTGCGAAAAGGCGCCCGCAAGCATGTGTTCCCCCTAGCTCAGTTCATCGATGGCAGGCCTACGCCGGGAATCCGGCAGGTGCTCGCCTCAATTTCCAATCCCAGACTAGCGTGGATGTGGTTGATCCGCCCGTCGCCTCTTCTCAATAGTCGCGTACCCATCGAAATGCTCAGAAAAGATTTGACTGAAGAAGTCGCATCGGCCGCACGAGCCTTTTCTCTAATAGCGCCCAGCTGACGGATCGGTGCGCCGGCACTCATTGCCCACGTCGACCAGCCATGAAGCATGTTGAGTTGTGATCCTAGCTCAGGTTGCAGGCGCTATAAGCAATGTACCAATTGTGCAGTTTGTTTAGCCTATTTGTATAGTTTGTACAGTTTGTACAACGAATACTAGGACGTTGTGACATAACTGCAACTGCTATATTAAATATGGCTAATCTAAGTCGGCTTTGTTCTTGAGTAAGTCATTATGCCTGATAACGTCCGGCTGTGAAGGGGAGCGCGACGCGCATCTTTTCGATCGTGGGGACAGGGGGAGGGGGTTTGTCCTTTGACATCTTCCCATTTTTTTAATCTTTTGAATGGAGATCAAGAATGAACATCAAGAGCCTTCTTCTCGGCTCAGCTGCGGCTCTCGTCGCAGTTTCCGGCGCACGCGCGGCCGATGCGGTCGTGATCGCTGAACCGGAGCCAATGGAATATGTGCGCGTCTGCGACGTGTACGGCACGGGCTTCTTCTACATTCCCGGCACCGAGACCTGCCTGCGCGTTGGCGGCTATCTCCGCTACGATATCGGCGTCGGCCTCGTCGGCCACCAGGACGTCTCCGACAAGGAAGACCTGTCGGACGGTGTCGTTGACACCAACGACACCTACTACAAGCGCGCCCGCTTCGAGCTGCGCGTCGACAGCCGTTCGGAAACCGAGCTCGGCACGCTGCGAACCTACGCTGCGATCGACTTCCAGTACACGACGAGCGCTCCGGGCGGCATCACCGATGCATCCGACGCTGTCGGCATACCGCATGCTTATATCGAACTCGGGGGCTTCCGCATCGGCAAGACCGACTCGCTGTTCTCGACCTTCACCGGCTATGCCGGCGGCGTCCTCTACGACGATTTTGTCAGCTATGGCCCATTCGGCACGCATCAGATCGCCTACACCTTCACCGGCGGCAGCGGCTTTTCGGCCGCGATCGCTCTTGAAGAAGGCGACGGTTCGTCTGGCGCTTCCGGCCTCGCCAACGAGTTCACGCTTGACAGCTATGTCCCGCACGTTGTCGGCGGTGTTGCCTGGACGCAGGGCTGGGGCGGCATCTCGGCCGTTGCTGGTTACGACGCCAACTGGGAAGAATGGGCCGGCAAGGTTCGCCTCGACGTGAAGGCGACCGAGCAGCTCGCTCTCTTCATCATGGGCGGCTACAAGTCGGGCGCGGATGACGACTTCCTCGGCGTCGCGGGCCTAGACCGTCCGAACTACTACGGCAGCTGGTCGGGCGACTATGCTGTCTGGGGCGGTGGTACCTTCACCGTTTCGGAACAGGCCAAGATCAACGTCCAGATTTCCTATGACGAAGATGAAACCTTCGCTGCCCTTGCGAACGTGAACTACACGCTCGTTCCGGGCCTCGTGATTACGCCTGAAATCTCGTATGTCGACAACCTCGACGACGATGACGATGACAGCGACGAGATCGGAGGCTTCCTCCGCTTCCAGCGCAATTTCTAGCGGAATGAAAAGCTGCATCCCAGCGGCCGCGGCATGTGATTGCGTCCGCTGGATTCGCCGCTCAGCCAGGATTGGCTGAGCGCAGATACAAAAAGAAGTGGCTTTTGGCGGCTCGTGAGAAATGCTTGATCCGGTGTGACCTCCCGGGGGCGAAGCGTGTCGCCGAAGCGAAGGGCGCCTTTAACCAGGGCGCCCTTCGTCCTGACTGATCTGCAAACTGATGGCAGCGGCCGCAATAACGAGATCGTTCGGATTCCAGCTTTCGGCGGCGCAGTAGGGGCAGACGTAGCTCACCGCCCTCGTGGCTTGGCGTGGGTAGAGCAGCCTGGTAGCTCGCCAGTCTCATAAGCTGGAGAGTCGGTGGTTCGAGTCCATTTCCCGCAACCAATACCGTTCCCTCCTGGCCTTCGGGGCGGGAGGGTCTTTTTTGTCCGGATTTCAGGCGCGATTGTCAGCTGGCGAACAATTCCTTGTAGCCAGTCGTTACCATCCAGTTCGCACGGTCGAGATGACTGCGAACAGCCTTCCGGGCGCGCTCCGGTTCGCGTGCCGGGTCGATGCCAAGGACAAGATGGGCCATTTCCTCTTCAGTGGCGTTGTCGGCGCAAGCATCGAGCAGCTGCATATAGGTCGTGAAATGTTCTTTGTCGTAAACCGTGAGGCCGTCCGACCACGGGACTTCTTCCTTGATTTCAGGCTTCATGACTAACTTTTGCCTCGGGCTGGGATGGTCTTTTTTTCCGGATTTCAGCCAACAGCCAGGGTGCGGAGCGCGACGCTGGTGGCCGCAGCGAGGGCGACCAGATTGGCGATCAAGGCGACCACGGTCAGGCGCAAGCAGCGCTGCTGGGAGCGGTAGACGTTTTCAAGGCGGGCCATGAGATCGTGTTCGGGATCGCGATAGTGGTCCCAGGGGCGGCTCATTGCTTCGTCTCCCGAACGATCTTTCCGCCTTCGATCCGGTATGGCTTCGGGTCGAAGGCAATCTTCACTGACGGAATACCCGCCAACGTCATTTGGTCGAGACCGCTGATATGCGCGCTCACCAATGTCGATATAGCGATCTTCGTCGAGTATGTATTTCTTTTTCACAGCCAGACCTCCACGATGACCGGATCGTCGCCCTCGCTGCGGGCGAGTGGCACAAGCCCCATTTCGGCAAGCTGGCCGCGCAGCATGTCGAGGTCCGGACATGACATGAAGGTGGCGGTCGGGGTTTGGCCTACGTACAGCCGCGCGACAAAGCTGTCCGGAAAATCCTTCGGATGGTCATAGACCGTCCAGATCGGCAGGCCTTCCTTTTTTGCGCTCATTGTGCGTGCGAGCCTCCTGTTATCCCCTCAAGCGAGGGCGGCGGCTGCACGCCGCCCTCGCCGTTTTCCTGCGGACTTTCGAGGACAACACCGCAGGAGAACCGATAGTCGCAGCTTCGTGCCTCAGTGCAGCGAGTCCGCATTCTTCAAACCTGCGCCGCGCCGCGATTTCTTGCAAGAAGGCCTGATCGGACCGAGGCGGCGAAAACGGCCAAGTTTTAGAGCGGATGCAGAACCCTGTGGCAGGTTAAATATTGGCCTCTGAACATTAAAGGGGCATCAGATATACGGTAGACAGATCGTCAGCGGGACCCCTTGGCGCGGATTTGCTCGGTTATGTCGCCGTAGATCGATTTTGGCCCATGACAGGTGAGAACCATGCGGCCATCAACTTCTGACTCGAAAAAGGGACGCCAATTAGCGCTCTGTCACGTATTTGCTGCTCGTCCGGGTCGAGATACCGCCTCCACAATCCGCCGCCGCTTGTGACTTGGTAGCTGTTTGGCCGCTTTTCAGGAGGCAGAAAGGCATCAAACTCAAGCAAATCACCTCGATCGGCTCTACGCTCGCGAGCCACGCCAGAGGCAAAGAGCGCCTGTATCTCAAGCAAAGTAGTATCCGCTACCACATCCGGCAGCGTGCGCATTCTCTCGGCAACAACTCCAATGATTGCGTCGTAATGCGGTAGAAATTGAGGCTCGGAAAGAAGCGCAACTCGCTTTTCGAGATTGAAGAACAGGGCCTTCGCTTTTAGCGAACCCACTACGTCGCCATAAAGTCTGAGAAAGCCAAGGTCCGGCCCGGATGGCTTGTTGAAAGGTGGCTCACAGTCTGTCGGTGAATTCCATGTCAATCTTCAGCTTCTGTGGCTGATCCGGCCTGTCCGTAATCTTGACCTTGCCCGCCACATCATAGGCACGAAAGCCGGCGCGTTCGATCCGCGGATTCGATGACCGATGACGAGGCGCTGGCCGAGCTGGTCAAGGCCAGATGGATGGTCGCGAGGTCAAGATCCCGAACGTCCGAAGCAGGAGAAGTCGTCAAAGGGGCAGCCCCTGACGCCGCGCCGCTCGGCGCGCCTGTCCACGGCCCTTTTCAGTACCAGAACGACAGCGACATCGCTAAGCATAGTGACAGCTGTGTGCGGGGTCATGCATCTGGTCTTGTTCGCCGTTAACCTTTTTTACTTTGCGATAACCGGCAGTTAAGCCGGCCCCTCAACACTGCCAGTGTCATGGGTATTCCATCCAATGACCAGCAGATGAAGATGCCGCCGGTCTATCCCGGCGTAGAGAGGGCCAGACAATGAGAAAACTTTGCTTGATCGCCGCTGCGTTTGCGGCGGCTTTGATGTCACAAACGGCGTTCGCCGCAACGACAACGACCACTTTCGGCGTTTCGGCAACGGTCGCGGCCACGTGCGTAATCAACTCCGCTTCCGCGCTCGCCTTCGGGACCGTCGGTGCGCTAGCGGCCAATGTCGATCAGACGAGCACGATTGATGTGAAATGCACCAACACGACGCCCTTCAACATCGGCCTCGGCGCGGGTACAGCAACTGGCGCGACGGTGACCACCAGAAAGATGACCGGGGCGGGCGCCTCACCGGCTACGCTGTCCTTCTCGCTCTACAGCGATACAGGCCGCACGACCAATTGGGGCAACACCGTCGCGACCGATACCGTTGCCAGCACGGGTACGGGTTCTTCCCAGACCTTTACCGTCTACGGGCGCATTCCGGTGCAAACGGCTCCGAAGCCGGACACGTACTCGGACACGATCACAGTAACGGTCACATACTAGGTCAACAGAAATGCGTCTGATTATCGCGACCATTTTTGCGGTGACGGCGGCGGCTTGGTCCGCCGCCGAAGCCGCTTCGCTCCGCGTTGCTCCTGTGGGTCTGGAACTGGTCGCACCGAGTGCTGCGGCCACCCTCTCTCTGAACAATGAGGAAAAGCGCCCCGTCAATGTGCAGATCCGCGTCTTTCGCTGGAGCCAAGTCAACGGCGTGGAACGGCTCGAGCCGACATCGGACGTCGTGGCGAGCCCGCCCGCCACGGTGCTGAAGGGAAAAAGCAAAATGCTCGTGCGCATCGCGCGCGTCTCGAAACGGCCGGTGTCGAAGGAAGAGAGCTATCGCGTGTTGATTGATCAGCTACCCGATCCGAGCCAGCGGGGCACTGCGTCGGTCTCGCTGGTGATGCGCTACTCGATCCCGGTATTCTTTTCGCCGCAGGATCAAGCTCCGCCAGCGCTTTCCTGGAACGTTCGGCGAAACGGCGGAAAGCTGGAGGTGACGGTTAGCAATTCCGGTGAGCGTCGGATTCGGCTCTCCGATCTCTTGCTCAAAAGCGGTTCCGGAAAGCCCTCCGTGCTGGGCAAGGGGCTGGTCGGCTACGTTCTGGCAGGATCAGTCAAGACTTGGTCCTTCGATTTCGGTCGCACTGCCCGAACGGTGACGCTAGAGGCTACAAGCGATCTCGGCCAAGTCGATGCCAAGGCAGCTGTACGCTAGCCGTGCGATCGTCATTCTGTCCGCAATCTTGCTTCTGCAGCCGGCCGGAGCGCAGGAATCTGGCAATGCCGATTCGGCGGAAGCGTCAGCCGTTGCGGCGGATCGCGATCTGTACCTGGAGGTGTTTATCAACGGCGAGCCCGCCGATCTGATTGGCTCCTTCCGGCAATACGCGGATGGCACGTTCGCCGCGACTCCGGAGGAACTGAGGGAGATCGGCATTGCCCCCGGCCTGCAGGCAGTGGGCGCCGACGGACTGGTTTCGCTCGACGACCTCGCCAGCACGAGTTTCGAATATGACGAAATGGCGCAAACGATCCGCTTCGCCGTCGAAGATTCGGCGCGCGCCGCCAAGGTTCTGAGCGCGAACTCGCAGAGCGGGGAAGAGGAGGACCATCCGCCCATAGAGGCCCGATGGGGCGGTGTTCTGAATTACTCGCTGTTTGCCGCCGCGGGTACTGACCTTGACCCCACGACAGATGCCGACGCGTTCAAGGGGTTTTCAGGTTCATTCGATGCTCGCCTCGTTAGCCCGCTCGGCGTGCTCTCCAATTCCTTTATAGGGCGGCTCGCACCTGATTCAGCGTATGGATCTACCCGGCTGGATACGACATGGTCCTATTCCGATCCGAAGCGGCTCGTTACCTACCGCGTCGGCGATATGGTTTCGGGAGGGCTGGGTTGGACACGGCCGGTTCGGTTAGCTGGCGCGCAGGTTCAGCGCAATTTCGGCCTTAGGTCCGACCTGGTTACGCTGCCACTCCCGACCTTCTCGGGCAGCGCTGCGGTACCGTCGACTTTGGAAATCTACACCCACAACATAAAAACCTATTCGGAGGAAGTGAAGGCTGGGCCGTTTACGGTGACGGACATTCCGATCGTCACCGGTCCCGGCACGGCCCAGATTGTGGTGCGCGATGCAGAGGGTCGCGAAAGAACCGAAGAGGTTCAGTTTTACGTCTCCTCGGATCTGCTGCGCCCTGGCCTCCTCGATTTTTCGGGAGAAGCCGGCTATCCGCGCCGGTCCTATGGAACAGAGTCCTTCGATTATTACGATTCCCCATTTGGCTCCTTCAGCTTGCGTTATGGACTTCTCGACTGGTTGACTGCGGAAGCCCACCTCGAAGGTGGCGAGGCCCTCGTCAATGGCGGCGCTGGCGCCAGTGTGGGTTTGGACAGCTGGGGCGTTGCATCTGCCGCCTTGGCAGCCAGCCACGCCGAGGGCGCGGTCGGGGCACAGGCGAGCGCATCTGTAGAATTGGATTTCCGTCACTTTTCGCTGTTCGGCCGCGTTCAACGTACATTCGGAGATTATCAGGACATCGCTTCTGTAACGGCCCTCATGGAGGAGAGCGAGGATAGCAGCCTGGATCCACGGCCGCCCAAGGATGTGAAACAGGTTGCCATTAGCATTCCTTTGAAGTTCGACCCAACATCGCTGCGCTTCAGCTATACTGAACTGACTGACGCCGAAGGAGAAAGCCGGCGCATAGGGAGCTTCTCCCTCGGCCGGCCACTGCCCGGCGGCGCCTCTGTCCATGCCAGCGCCTTTGCCGATCTCGAGAGTGACGATCGCTTCGGTGCCTTCATCGGCTTTTCGATGCCTCTCGGCGGGGGAATGATGGCGTCTTCGGGAGCAACCAGGGAGGCAGACGGCTATGTGGGCTATGCAGAGATCGCGAAGACAGGATCGCTGGAGCCCGGCAGCGTCGGCTGGCGCCTCAGGGCCTCGAAGAGCGACAATTTGAGAGCAGCGGCTGCAGCGAGCTACCGCTCTTCCGTCGGACGCATCAAGGCTGAGGTTGACAAGGGAGAGAATGGTGTGCGCGCTTCAGCGGAGCTGGAAGGCGCCATTGCGGTTGCGGGTGGCGGGATTTTTGTCACAAATCGCATCGATGATGCCTTCGCAGTTGTTGATGCGGGTGCGCCCGGTGTCGACGTACTTTATGAGAACCGGCTGGCGGGCAAGACTGGTCAACAGGGCCGCTTCATAATTCCAAATTTACGATCCTTTGAGCCGAACAGCATTTCTATTGATCCCAAAAGCCTTCCGGTAGATGCCCAGATTGCCGCCACCTCCCATGTCGCTGTGCCGGCGGAGCGGGCCGCTGTGGTGGTGGATTTCGGCATTTCCACGACGACACCAGCTGCACTGGTCAGCTTCCGCGACGAGAGTGGAGACCCGCTGGCGGTCGGATCAGTCCTGCGTACCGAAGCTGCGGGCGAGGAGGTCGTGATCGGCTATGACGGAGAAGGCTATCTCCAGAACCTGGCTGGCGAAAACCGCGTGACAATCACAAAACCCGATGGTGGTGTATGCCACGCGACGTTCGCCTATGAACGGCGGCCGGGTGAGCAGACCCGCATCGCAGATGTCATCTGCATGTCAATGGAGGAGGCTACGTGAGAAACATACTTTTCTGGCTTTTTCTGATTCTGGCTTCAGCCGCCGCTGGAGAAAGCGTGGCTCAGACTAGCTGCTCTGTTTCGGCCACCGGCGTGAGCTTCGGCACCATTGGAATTCTCGACACTGCCGTTGACACCACCGGCGATCTTGCCGTGACGTGTACGTCGGGAGCGAGTTACACGGTCGGTCTCAACGGGGGCCTGGCAAACGCCCAGCCGACAGCGCGGCTGTTGGCCGACGGCGCCGCCACCATAACCTACGGGCTCTACAAGGACTCTGCCCGGAGCCAGCCTTGGGGGGACGAGACCGTTTCAAATGGCACGCAGTCCGGTACCGGGTCTGGGCAGGCGCAATCCTTCACCATCTATGGACGTATTCCTGCGCAAATGTCCCCGATACCGGGAGTCTATGGTGACACGATCACGGTGACTGTTACCTATTGATCGCCCATGTGGTGCATCAGATCGAGCGCGGCGTTGATGTCAAGCTGGATGACCTCTGACAATTCAAGAAGTTCAATTAGATCAATACCATATGTGCCGTCTTCGACCTCCGAAATGAGTGCCGAATTCCACCCCGTGGCTCGCGCCATTCCGCTGCTGTCGGATTAAGCTGGCGAGCAGTCGGTACTTTTTTATTGTCCTTGAGTTGGGGCAGCAACGCATCGTGCGATGAAGTTGTCCAACCCTGCGGCGCCCCTGATTTGTCCGGCCGTTCTGCAGCAATTTGTGTCGCGTCAGAACTTCCGAACGAACCAGCCGGACGCGCGTAGGCCTTGCCAAGCTGCGGGCGGGAAATCTCTTGCCACTGCCAATTCCTCGCAGTGTTCCTGTTCCTATCAGGCTTTCGCGGAACGTTCGGTGGTGGATACTCCGCCTGTTGTTGCTGGGCCTGCACGGGCCAAGCTACGCCGGCCTGCATCCCATGTAGCCACCACAGCTCTACTGCTACAAAAACCAGGAGAAGGACAGCAGCGCGCCCATCGCGCCGCTTTTTGTTTCCCGCTCTAACTGTTGCGGGGATCGCTTGTGTGCGGTTGTGTGCGTCAAGTTCTGTAAAATGGGCGGCCATGATGCTGGTCATGCGGCTGCTTTGAGCATGATCTTCTTGTGTTCCTTCAGGTCCTCCATGTTGATGTAGCGGTTGGCCTCGAGCCAGTTCTCGTGCGTCTCGACGGCAAGCGCCCGCACCAGGCGAAGGCAGCTCGCCGTATTTTGGAAAGATGCGCACGACATAGGTGCCGCGCCTGATCTCCTCGCTCCAGCATGTTCGTGCTCTTCATGTGCTTGTGGTGCGGGCGCGGCGGCCGATAGAAGGTCAGCGTCTCCTCGATCGTTTCCTCGACCCAGTCGGTGAGCTTCGGGTACTTGCCCTGCCATTTGCCCAGCCACTGGGCGAGATCGGCACGTGCCTCGGCGAGATCGCGGCGATCGTAGATCCAGCGTAGCTCCTGCAGGCAGTCGTCGTCGGCCTTGCGCGGCAGATGGTCGAGCGCATTCCTTAGAAAGTGAACCTTATGCCGATGTCGGCATAAGGTTCACAAGACCGCCAACGTTCTCAACAAGGTGCCGAACTCGGTGCAGGCCGGCATGAAAGCGGACCTACGCGAGATCTTTTCTGCCCCGAACCGGGCCTCAGCCGAGACGGCGGTCGCCGTCTTCGCCGAGAAATATGGCGCGAAATACCCCAAGGCGGTCGACTGCGTGACGAAGGACCAGGCTGCTTTGCTGGCGTTCTACGATTTCCCCGCCGAGCACTGGGATCACCTGCGCACCTCGGATGAGATCGACAAGCGTTATTTTGTGACGAGCCCTAACACCTCCCCGAGTATGTTCTTTGGTTCGACCGCGTCGCTGGTGTTCTTCCGTCCCGACCGCCCCATTTCACAGCCGCCGCGCGCAGGGGCGGTCAAGGCTGGCCGCGTTTTACGCGGCCACCGCAAGGCTTGGGTCTTGACCGACCCGAGTACGGCGGCATGCTCCGACGGATCGGGGGGTGCAAGGTGCACCGAGGGCTGGCGCAACTGGAAATACCCGACGCAGTCAGCTATTGTCGTCGTGCGCGGGCGACCTCGTGGCGAAGCGTGGTGCATCGGCTGAAAGCGCCGCCGGGCCGCCTTATTCGAGCCTTGCCGGACTGAGGCGCCCGCGCGCCCTTTCCTTTGGCGGGCGCGGGCGCCAAGCCTCGATGAAGTGTTCGTAACCCTTCTGCGCCTGCTCGGCGACACGCATCTCCTGGTTCCGAAGTTCCTTGACATTGTAAGCATAGGTCGGACCGCGGCGGTTGCCTTTCTTCTGCGGTTTGCCGGCCTGCAGCTCCATGCTGCGCATCTTGTGGGCGACCAGACTGGATCGCGCCCAGAGGTAGTCCTCTTGCTTCGTCAGCATATGCCAGACGAGCACCGTCAGCTTGCGCGCCACGGCGACGGCGGCAACCTGATGGCCGCGCCTGGCCCGGATGCGGACAAAGAACGCATGGAGCGGTCCCGGCGTCTTGGCGGCCGCCCAGGCGGCTTCCACCAGCATCGCGCGGGCATGGCTGCGTCCGACCTTGCTGATCCGCCCGTGATGGGCAGCACCGACCCGACTGGCGCACGCGTGGGTTCAGGCCGAAATAGCTCACCAGCTTTTGCGGGCTGAAAAACGGCCGATGTCACCGACAGCCGCCACTAGCCCGGCGGCCACCGCGAGATTGACGCCAGTGATTGTGAGCAGCCGTTTGATCGCCGCATCGTCGAGCGCGCTCTCGGCAATCTCCCGGTCAAGCACGCGGAGATCGTCACCCAGCCTGTCCAGTTCTCGGATATGGCGTTGGATTGCGGCGCGCTCGTCATCTGGCACCGGCTGACGGGTGAGCCAGGCACGACCGAGGCGCCCGAACAGGTCGGCATGGGGGCACCGCGGAATCAGATGGGCGTAGAGGATCGAATGCACCTCGTTCTTGATCCGGGTCCGATGCCGCACGACCTGGTAGCGCCGCGCGACCAGCCTGCGCATTCGCTCGGTGGCGGCATCCGGTGTCCAGATCTCCGGCAGGTAGCCGGCTGCGTACAAGCTGGCCAGCGTGCCGGCGTCGATCTTGTCGGTCTTCACGTGAGCGTGCGCGATCGCTTTGACCTGCAGCGGGTTGGCGATCACCACCCGCTTCACGAATAGCGCCAGCACCCGCGACACCGCCATGCAGTTGCCCGTGGCCTCGATGACCACCTCATCGGTGGCCAAAAGAGTTCTGCCGAAGCCTTCCAGCGCCGTTCGCGTCATGTCGACCCGGCCCACATGCCGCAGCCGACCGTCTTCCCAAATCACCACCTCGCCAAAGGTGCGGTGGGTGTCGATTCCGATTACACGTCGCATTCCTCTGTCTCCTCTCGATCAGTCAGAGGGGAGCGGCGGGCGACACGACAACTACGGATTCGCGCTCACGGCGCAACCGGGCGAGTCGCAGAGGCGGCCAGCTACTAACACGAGCTCGCAGCTCATCGTGTGCATCGGCCTGCCCGCACCTTCGTGCTCCCGGTGCCTCTGTCCCGGATGGTCGCACCATACGCCGCGCATCAGAAAAGCGTAGCCGGACATCGGCACCAAGAATCTCATACCGGTTACCAATCCCATCGAGAGCGTCTTTGCGACCGTCCGCCACCGCACGGTGCGCACCAAGGACTCGCTGTCGTCGAAAACCGCCAGGCTGATGGTCTTCAAGCTGGTCATGGCCGCCGCCAAGACGTGGCGACGACTGAACGGACAAAATCAGTTGCCGAAACTCATCGCAGGTGCCAAGTTCCAGGATGGAATCGAGTTCATTGAACTGAAGCCGCACAGCGCCGCTTGATCAGCCTCGTCACCCAAATTCCAGCATAGCTCTTGCTCGACGGCCAAGCGATGGGTGATGTCAGTGTTGACGGCCAAAATGGAGCGCGGATTGTCCTGGTCGTCTCGCAGGAGCGAGCAACGGGCCTCCACAACCAGGCTGGTTCCATCCTTGCGTCGATGGTTGAGCGCGCCGCTCCACTCCCCCTCGCGCAATACCTTTGCATTAACAGCATCAAGGCTCGATGTATCGCTGTAAAGCAACTGCTCCAAGGGCAGACCGACACGCCTCGTGTGCGTGCCAGCCGCCCATGACCTTTACAGGTTACGCGCTGAGGTGAAGCTAAAGAAACCCCCGTGCCTGACGTCGCGTCGGCCGGGGGTTTTGCCATTAAGCGTTACCCCTTTCAATTCCATGTTTGAAGCCTATCGAGGCGAGCGATTTGCGCAGGACGCTCCCTGACCGACAGCGGCGGAACGGCCGTCGCTTCGAAATCGGTTGACGCCGCGCCATACGTTCACTATTCGTTCGCTCCGTCATGGAAACAGCTGCGCTCCTCATACGCTGATCGTTCCGTCCCCGCCTTGGTCGCGGGAAGTTCGAACGCGTCCGCAGGAGTCGCACCTTGCTCACCCTCACAGATTTAGACAGCTTGCTCGCCGCAGCGCGCGCCGCAGCCGGGAACAGGCATTTCAGCCCCCGCGGGACGGTCCGATGCGCCGGCTCTCCCATGTTCAGGAACCAACGCGCCCGCGATCTCGCATGCCTCTTGGACCTCGATCCAACGGTGCGCGAGTGGTCATGCCTTCCGCTGGTCCTGCGTTCCGGCGACGTGGGCCATGTTCCGGATTTCTTGGTCGTCCGAGGGGAGGGCGCGTGTCTCGTCGATGCGGTGGAAACCGTTGAGGACCCGTCGACACATTGGATTGAAGGCGAAGCCCTGCGCCATGACTGCACGTACGAACGCGTAGCCGCGCACGAAATCAAGGCAGGGGCCAGATTGGCCAACGCGAGGGACCTCCTGCGTTATGCCCGTTGGCAATGTCCGCTTGGCGACCGCGTCCGTCTGCTTGCTGCCCTTGAAGAGCAAGGCTCCATGGCTGTTGCTGAGTGCATGCCTGCCTTTCGGGAGACGCCGCCGATAGCCGGACTGTCGTCGCTGATCCTGCATCGCTTCGTGGAGATCGATCTCGACGAGGCCCGGATCGGCCCCGAAACCCAAGTCCGGCGCTGCCGCGACTGAACCCGGTTCGCCGACCTGGTGCGGCAGCCACTCTCCTATCTTCGGTGACATGCTATGACCCGATTCCAATACCTGGAAGACGCCAAGCGCGAAAACGAACGCAACTTCCGCCACAAGCTTCACCAATCCTTTTCCCGCTTTCTCGCCTACTGCGGGGTCATGCGGGCATGCCGTCCTGTCCCGCAGTTCAAGCGCCAGAAGCCCGTCGTCATCGGCCTCGTGCTTCCCGAAGGGGCCGACATCGATGTCTACGAAGGCGGTGCCCGTTATGCAGCGCACGGTCCGTCTGTTCTCCATGGCGGCCATGACGGCACCGAAGTCCTGACCAGGACCGCCAATCGGAAAAAGCTGGACGACGAGGGCTTGTCCAAAGCGCTCACCGTCCAGAGGCGCGTTGTCCTGCTGGCAGAGAACTCCGCGTGCGTGCCTGAGAGCTTCCATCTCGCCGCCGACGCGGTCGGACAGGTCGGTCCCGTCCTGCCGCGCCACGTCATCGCCGGGGCGAAGCTTTGCCTCGGGCTCTCGGTGACGCCGGAACAGGCCGAGTTCATTGCCACAGTGCCGCTGGATATCGTCGCTGCGGCCCTCCGACGGGGCAGGCCTGTGACGAAGGCGATCGCGCTGATGAAGGAGGCCCTCCTGCCGAAGCTCAGGGATCTCTCCGGGCCGACGTTGGACGATCTGCACGGTCTCGGCGAGGCTGGCGACTGGGGGCGCGAACTGGCGGTCGATCTTGCGGACTGGAAAGCAGGCAAGATCGGCTGGGAAGACGTTGATCGGGGCATCCTGCTCAGCGGACCTCCCGGGACGGGCAAGACTACGTTCGCGGGCGCTCTGGCACGTACCTGCGATGTCCATCTCGTCCTCGGCTCGATCGGCCGCTGGCAGGCTAGGGGGCATTTGGGCGACCTTCTGAAGGCCATGCGTGCCGCCTTCGACGAGGCCCGCAAGAATGCGCCGTCGATCATCTTTCTGGACGAGATCGACGCGGTCGGCGACCGAGAGCGGTTCAGCGGCCACAATGCGCAGTATTCCACCGAGGTCGTCGCGGCGCTGCTTGAATGCATCGACGGGACTGAGCGCCGGGAAGGCGTAGTTGTGGTTGGCGCCTGCAACCATCCAGAAAGGCTGGATGCCGCGCTCGTCCGTGCCGGCCGTCTCGACAGGCACGTCCGCATTCCGCTCCCCGACCAGAAGGGACGAGAAGGAATCCTGCGCTGGCACCTGCAGGGCTTGCTTCCCGGCGCGGAGCTGTCAGCCATTGCGGCGAGAACGGATGGCTGGAACGGAGCCTCGCTCGAGCAGCTGGTCCGCCAAGGCAGACGCCGGGCACGCCGGGCACGGCGGGACCTGACCCTCGATGATCTGGTGGCCGAGCTTCCCGTTCGCGTGGCGATCCCCGAGGACGTCCGCCGGAGGTCGGCGCTCCATGAGGCGGGGCACGCTGTCGTTGGCCTTGTCTTGGATGCAGGGGAACTCATCGCCGCTACTCTCGCCAGCACCATCGTTCCGAACGTGGCCGGACTTCAGGATGGCGGGGGCGTGTTCTTCCGGCAGAAGCCAATGCGGGAACGCACGCGGTCGCAGCTGCTCGACGACATCTGCGTCAGGCTGGGAGGACTCGCGGCCGAGGAAGTCACCTTGGGCGACCGCTCCGCGGGAGGAGGCGGCGCGCGTGGTTCTGACCTTCACGACGCGACCCGCTCGGCGCTGACGTTCGAGGCCTCGTACGGCCTCGGCGAGGGCTTCGCTTACCTTGCTTCCGAGGACGAAGATGAGCTGTTCAGCGCCCTCCGGCTCGACCGCTGCCTGCACGCGCGCGTCGACAAGGTGCTGGCCGAGCAATTCGCCCGGGCGAAGCGCATCGTCGAGAGCCATCGTCATGAGGTCGAGCGGATCGCGGAGGCGCTGATTGCGCAGGACACGCTGTCAGCCGAAGAAGTCAGAGACCTGATGGCGCAGCAGCCTCGGCTGAGGCTGATCGACGATCCCGGGAGAAAGGCGAGTTGAGAACCGTGGATAGGCCACGGCTCGGCGCCGGGATGTTCTTATTCTTTCACCCGCTTGTCCGGCCGGGTTAGCGGAACTTCAGGATGGCCCTCTCGGACGATCATCCGCTTGGGCCTGCGCGCCGGAACGAAGCCTTCGGCCACGAGCGCCTGCCAGTACGAGGCCTTTCCGGCCTGTTCGCCATCCGTAGGGGCCGTCGGTTTGTTGTCCTTCTCCGTCATGGACGCTCCTCTCTGACGAGCAAAGGTATCATACTGCCCCCTCCGGAACACCATATCCCTTCATTTGCTGCGTCAACTCCCTGAGGGTGCGGGGCGCAAAACCCGTATCCCGGCAGTCAACGCCGACGTCGCGCGAGCGGTAATAGTTCGGCATCTCGCCGTGACAATGGCCATAAAGGTGCCAGCCACCCTTTTTGATCTTCGGCCATGTCCGGCAGGCGTAATGCGCCAGGAAGACGTGCTGCCCTCCATCCGTGATCTCGAGCTGCTGGGCCGGCGGCTGCTCCCAGTCCAAGGATGCGATGACCGGGTGAACGACGTTCGGCCTCTCGTAGTCATGGTTGCCCAACACGAGCACCTTTCGGCCCATGAGCCTCGCGAAAATCGAGCGCACGCGGTCGCGGTCGTGAAGGCCCATCGAAAAATCGCCGAGATGAAAAACCGTGTCCTCGGGTCGAACGACGGCATTCCAGGCGCGGACCAGGAATTCGTCCATTTCCACTGTGCTTGAGAAAGGCCTGGCGCAGGCTGACGTGGACAGCATCAGCGCATGCGAAAAATGGGTGTCTGCGGTGTAGCGGAAAGTCATGGGAGCGATCTCTCAAAAACGTAGCGTTGAACGGCGCGTCCGAGGGCGCGCTGGCGGCTTCACATCGTTATTCGTATTGAGAGCCTCTGCATGACCTTCATTCCGGTCCGATCACCGCACACACGTACGGACGTTCAAACTGCCGATGACAGATATCGGGATCTCCTTCCGACGTCCAGCCGTGGCCGATGTGGGCTGCAGAGTGACCGCCGCTAAGCCCGGAAAGGTGGTCGACTCTCTCAATTGCGTGGATGGGGCGTCTGGCAGGAAGG
The DNA here is from genome assembly GCF_011045125.1 of Allomesorhizobium camelthorni. Lineage (GTDB taxonomy): Bacteria > Pseudomonadota > Alphaproteobacteria > Rhizobiales > Rhizobiaceae > Allomesorhizobium > Allomesorhizobium camelthorni. The sequence continues at coordinate 17,576 of NZ_JAAKZF010000056.1, forward strand.
TGCCGCGGCGGTAGGCATGCCGCACGCCGGCCACCTGTTCAGCGCAAGGCGCGTGCAGCGCCCTCGTCGATTGGTGCCTTCGTCTCGATACCAGAATGTCCCTGTCTGCCACACAATCGAAGAGTGTGATTTAGCTGTGCGCGGCAAGACGAGCCGCAGAAGAACGGTTGCAGAACGAACGAAATGGGTGAAAATGCCGTTCGTTCGACCTGATCGGGTCAGGGGCGTGCGGGGGAGAAGAACTGGGGGCAATGCCTGCGAGGCGGCTACCAAGGATCACAAGCTCGATTTTCCGCATGCGTCTTGATTCATAATTTCGTGGTCAAGCGACGAAATTCCATGCGTATGGATACGCCAACAAGAACAGCGGGAATCGATGAAAAACGAAGACCTACTAGGGCTTGTTAAACAGAAGGTTGAAAATCTTAGGCCCAAGCTGCTCGACCTGAGTCGCCGAAATCCTCTGCTGGCGACCAAGCTCTCGCCCCGGTCGAACGCGCACATCCGTGCTGTCGACGAACTCCCCGAAGTTCTGTTTTACAAGTTGAACAACGGACAGACGATGCGTCTCGTCCCTCTGCCGGAAATCGATGCCGATCCGCGGGACGAAGAGACCAAGACGTTTCGCGACGCCCTCGCCAACGCCCGCATCACCGATGAGGCATATCTAGCCGAACTCGATGCGATCGAGCGGGACGCTGACGACTATCTCGATCATACCCGGGTGATCGAGCGCGCGTTGAAGGATCGTATCCGGGTGGATCTCGGTCTTCCGCCTCGGCCCCAAAAGGCCGATGTCAACCTGGCGCAACATGCGCGCAACAACGGCATCACCCCATCATACGAGCTGCCTGATCCCGAGGACGAGTCGGAGCACGACCGCCATACAGACGATGATATCCAGACCTTGCTGCTTCCAAAGGATTTGGAGCGCAAGCTTAATAACGTCACTTCCAAATGCCGCACGTGGATTCAGGAAACAGGTATCAACGTGCTGCAAGTGGCCTATGGCTTCCTGGAGTGGTCCGAGCCCAACCAGACGGACACGTCGTACGCTCCTCTGATCCTCTGCGGCGCCCAGATCGAAAAGAAGCGAACGCGGGAAGGCGTCGAGTTCCGAATTTCCGGGACGGGCGAAGAGCCCGAAGTAAATGCCGTCCTGACCGAAAAAATGCGTATCGAGTTCGGTATCGAACTGCCGCCCTTCGAGGGTGCCTCTGTCGAAGACTATCTGGCCACAGTCGCCAAGATCGCCCCGAAGCAGATTGTCTGGCGGGTACGCCGGCAGGTTGCCATTGGCGTTTTCCCTTCGGCCCGGATGGCAATGTATCACGACATCGATCCGTCAAATCCGCCCTTCCCGGACAACGAGATTGTCCGCTCGCTGCTCGGAGGGATGAACTCGGAATCGGCGCTGCCGTTCGCGGAGGAATACAACGTCGACGAGCCGGACATCGAGCGATGCGTACCTTGTGTCGTTCTCGACGCAGATTCCTCGCAGTTCAGCACCCTCGTGGATATTGCCAACGGAAAGAACCTCGCCGTCGAGGGGCCTCCCGGAACCGGGAAATCGCAGACGATCGTGAATGCGATCGCTGCCGCCCTTGCCGAGGGCAAGAAGGTCCTCTTCGTAGCAGAGAAGCTTGCGGCGCTGAATGTCGTGCGCTCCCGTCTCGAAGCGGTGGGACTTGGGGAATTCCTGTTGCCGCTGCAGGCCGAACGGTCGACGAGGGAGCAGGTCACTGGCTCGGTCAGGTCACGCGTCGAGATGCGGCGACCGGCAGCGATCCGAGATTATGATCGGCAACTCGAGGAATACAGGCGAATCCGCTCTCAGCTCGCCGAGTACATTGACCTACTGACTCTGCCGTTCGCCAGCAGCGGTCTGACCGTCCACGAGATACTCGGGAAGAGCATCGCCACGAGTCCCTGCCTGGAGGGAATGCCCGCGGAGGTGATTGCGGAAACCGACATACCGGACAGCTTTCTCAGCGTGGCTGGGATCGGGCGTTTGCGGGCGCTGGCTGTTGCAGTGGAGAAGGGAGCACAGGGCGCCGCGCAGGCGGCTTCGTACTGGAAGTCTACGGGGCTCGTGCATGCGGAACGTTTTACGGTCGAGGAGGCGTGCAATCTCGCCTTGAATTCGGCGCGTGCATACCGGGCCCTCGCCACGTTGCGGGATGGTCTCTCGGCTCACGGCATTGATCCGCGAACGGGCAATGAAACGCTCGGGACGCTGCAGCAGGCCTGAACGGACTGCTGAACTTGCCGAGCGAGCTTCCTCGAGACCTGTTGGCGCGCTTGCTGGATGGCGGAAACCTCGATCGGCTATCCGCTTTTCTTGGCGAATGTGACGCAAGCCTCGAGTCGGAACGTGAGCTGACGGAAATACTCGACGCCGAACTGTCTGGCGAAACCTTGTCGCTGGTGAAGCGCGTTGCGGGAATTTGCGCCGGCGCGTCGCTGGAGACATTGGACCTGGCGGAGCTCGAATCCGAGCTTGCCGAACGCCGCGAGACGTTGGACGGGGCGAGGGGCCTCGAGGCTGCCATGGCCCCGCTGGTTCGCGCGCGTCCGGAGGCCGCAAACTGGAAGTTCGACAGCATCGCGAAGGCTCACGGGGCGATCGCCAGTGCCGGGCGCGAAGCCCTTATGTGCAGAAACGCCGCGACTGGCGATCCAGCTGCGACGGCGATCCTGAGAAAGCTATGCTCCGAGGGGCGCGCCCTCCAGGCAACCAAGAGCGGCCTCGAAAGTCGTGTCTCGTTGAGCGTGGATGCGCCGCTTCAGACGCTGGTGCAGACGATCGCCTCGCTCAGGGCCGGCGGCATCTTCGCATTTCTCTCCGGGGAGTTTAGGCAGGCCAAGAAATTGGCCCGATCTCTGTCACTGTCAGACCGCTTCGACAAACGTGATGCCCTCGAGCGGCTCGAAGCCCTCGCATCCTATCGCAGCACCGAGCGGGAATTCGTCGAGAACCCGCAGGCAATCGCTGTGTTCGGCCTGCACTTCCGGGGCACCGGAACGGACTTCTCGCCATTCGAGCGCCTGACCAAGTTCTACGAGGTGGCGCAATCCTTGGCCGGACCGGAACATCATTCGTTGCGCACGTTCCTGCGCGACGCCGACTTCGACGATCTGGAGCTTGTGCCGCCAATACCCGGGAACGTTCCCGTGGACAGCCTCCAGACCCTGCAGCGCGACCTCGTCGTCGCTCAGAAGGAGATCGACGATCTCGCCGAAGCCCTGGACGCATTGCGGCCGTTGCTCGGGGCTTTCCGTGACCCTGCATCGTTCGATCCGAATGCGCTGCCGGAGCTTGAGGCGAGGCTGGAAGCGCTGCTGGCCGGACGAACGAAGCTCGATGGCGACAAGGCCGTTTCGAAGTTGCTCGGCGGGAAATTCCAGGGAGCGCGGACGGCGACCGCTTCGTTAGGAGAGGCATGCGCGTGGGCAAGGGAGTCGTTGCCCCATCGGGAGCAGGTGACCTCGGTCCTGAACAGGGGTCGGCCCGCAGAGGCGGCCGAGCATGCCAAGCGCGTGCTTGACGCCGCCGTCCGCGCACGAGGCCTGCTGTCCGAGCTGTGCGAGATTTCGCGCATGGATGCGCTCCACTTCACGAATGACCGTGACGAGAATGCCATCGCGACGTTCCTGGAGGGCGCGTCCGCTGATCAGGATGGGCTGTTTGCCCATGCTGCGCTGGCGACGGCGCTCGTCGAACTGAAGGGAACAGGAACGTTCCGCTCGTGGCCTATCGAATGCAGGCGGGCGTCCCTGACGGGTTGGCGGCGCAGTTCGAGGCGCTGGCAGTTCGCAAACTCGCCCGGGCGGTCTATGCCGAGTATGGTTCGACGCTTTCGCGCTATCCCGGAAATCGCCTCGACGATCTTCGGGCGGCCTTGGCTAAGCAGGACAGGGAAATCATCAAGCTTGCGCGACAGCAGTTGCGGTGGAAGGTGCACGCGGACGCGAAGCCGCCCTTCGGCAATGGCACGGGGGAGAAGTCCACTTGGACGCAGATGGCGCTGATCGATAACGAGATAAACAAGCAGCAGCGCTTCATCTCCGTCCGTGATCTAACCCAGCGCGCCGGCCGCGCGCTCCTTGAACTGAAGCCGTGCTGGATGATGTCGCCGCTGGCGGTGGCGCAGTATGTGCCAAAGAATGCTATCACCTTCGACCTGTGCATAATCGACGAGGCATCCCAGATGCCTCCGGAGGCATCGATAGGTGCCCTGCTTCGCTGCAAGCAGACGGTTGTTGTGGGAGACACCAACCAGCTACCTCCGAGCAGCTTCTTCAAGAAAATGATCGACGATGAGGAGGCGGACGAGGACGAGAACGTCCTGAACGAGTCGATCCTCGAAATGGCGAACGCTACCTTCCGCCCGGCAAGACGCCTGCGATGGCACTATCGCTCGCGCCACTCGGCGCTCATCAAGTTTTCCAATCGCCTTGTCTACGAAGACAATCTCATCGTCTTTCCCTCGGCGACTGAATCCATGGCGCGGATGGGTGTCGAATTCAGGGCAGTTGACGGCCTCTATAAGGCGGGAACGAACCCGATCGAAGCCCGGACCATTGTCGACGCCGCGCTCGACTTCATGCGCACCGATCCGGACCGTTCCCTCGGCATCGTCACTCTCAACCAGAAGCAGCGTGACCTGATCAACGAGGAATTTGAGTACGCTCTCGGTCGCGACCGTCACGCGCTGGCGTACGTCGAGGCTTGGAAGGAGAAGCATGACGGTTTGGAAGAGTTCTTCATCAAGAACCTCGAAAACGTGCAAGGCGACGAACGTGACGTGATGTTCATCGGCACCGTGTACGGGCCGGAGGCAAGGGGCGCGCGGACTGCCCAACAGTTCGGTCCCATCAACGGCCTCGCCGGAAAGCGCCGCCTGAACGTGCTCTTTTCCCGCGCCAAGGAGAAGATCGTGACATTCTCCTCCATGACGGCTGCCGACATCGTAGCCGAGGAAACGGGCAATGCGGGCGCCTACATGCTGAAGCGCTGGCTGGAATACTGCGCTAGCGGCGTGCTCGACGGCGGCTTGGAAACACAACGCGAAGCCGACTCAGAATTTGAAGTGTTCGTAATGGATCAGATACGAGGCATGGGCTACGTGCCTGTGCCCCAAGTCGGCGTTGCTGGATATTTTGTCGATATCGGCATCCGACATCCCGATTGGCCGCATGGCTTTGTGTTGGGGGTCGAGTGCGACGGTGCAAGCTATCACTCGGCCAAATCCGCACGTGACCGCGACCGTCTTCGTCAGGAAGTGCTCGAAGGCCTAGGTTGGCGATTCCACCGCATCTGGTCGACCGACTGGTTCAACAACCCGCGTCGAGAGGCCGAACGCGTGCGCGCGGTTCTTTCGGCTCGAATGGAGGAACTGAAGGCGCGCGAAGCCGAGTTCGCTGTACAGCCCGCCCGTCCGGAGCCATCGCCCGTCATCGAGCTGACCGAGCCTTTGCCGGAACCTGCACCATCGCTGTTCGATCAAATTGGGCCAGAGATCCTGCTCTGCCGATCGCCAAGCCCACCAATGATCGTGCCGTTGCGATCGGCGATACTGTCCGCGTCCGCTATCTGAACGGCGACTGCAAGATACTGCGGCTCACCATCAGCAAGTCAAAGAGCGATCTCGGCAGCGGGCTCGTGCATTTCGACGCGCCCATCGCCAAGGCGTTGCTTGGCGCAGAGGAAGGCGATGAGGTTGAGGTGCTGACCGGCCCATACGTGCGGCCTGCCGTGGTCGAGAGCATCACGAAGAATGGGACGTAACCGGGCCAGAGGATCTATTCCGGCGTCGGCGGACCGCTGCCCGGTTGTTACGGTGGCGGTGAAGGAAGACTGAGCGCCTCCTGACGGGCCCCCGTCAGGAAGATTGTGCGACACTCCCTATGGCTGCCGGGCAACGAAAGGCCTTACGGCTATGACGCTTTCTCCGTTTCTCACTGCTCTCGGATCCGCAGGTCCCCCAGCCGATCGAGCGAAAGACATGAACCTGTATGCGTGGTTGGTCGGAAGTTGGGAAGTGAAGACGGTCCGCCACCTCGACGATGGCACAACCCAGAAATCGGATGGAGAGATCCATTTTGGCTGGGTGCTCGAGGGCCGCGCGATACAGGACATCTGGATCCGACCTAAACGCCCTGCGCCATCCACGATGTATGGCACGACATTGCGCATCTTCGACGCAGGGATCGGTGCCTGGCACATCATCTGGGCCGACCCGCTCAACCAGGATTTTTCGCGTCAGATCGGGCGGTCCGAGGGTGAGGACATTGTCCAGATCGGCGATGACTCGCGCGGTCTGCAAACTCGATGGCGTTTCACCGAGATTACTGCCAACAGCTTTCATTGGATCGGCGAGGAAAGGTCTTCCGAGAGCGATCCCTGGCAAATCACGTACGAACATTTTGCCCGCCGAACGAATTCCTGATGCCAGCCACGGTGATCTGGTCGACGATCTAACCTAGCCAGCCATCCCGCTCTCCTCCTGGACTATCACCAGATCGTCGAGTCCTTCGTCGTATTCACAGGCGACACCGTTTAACCGCACCACACCGTAATCCGGCGGCAGCGGGGGCGCCCCATCGGCGTGGGTTTCACACCCAACGTAAAGCCAATTATGTTTGTCCCGAAGACTGCCCGGTTTCCCGCAGGTCTCGCAGTATCCATAGGAGCGCGCGTCAGCGAGAATCTCGGCTTTGTCGAGCGCAAGCTGGACATCGTTAGTCACGGTGCCTTCCAGCATCGCATCAATTCTCAGGCTTCCGTACTTCTGATAAACGCGGCCGAGGCGCAGGCTTGCATTTTGCGGCAGCGCCCGTCCTACCTCGTCGAAATACTTGTCCAGGACCTCTTCCCAGCCCGGGCCGCACTCGAAGTGCTGTCGCTCGGGAATGAGATCAGGATACTTCGTCTTCAAGTGAGGGAAGTCTGTCACGGGCAAGCCTTTCACATGTAATGTTGACGCGGCCGTCGGCAAGGGTAGCAAACAGGAGGTGAAGGTTCCGTTCATCTGCCGACACCGCGAGACAGGTTAGCCGACCAGAAGCATAGGCGCGGGTGTCGATGCCGATCCGCCAGCGCTTAAATTCCGGCAGGTGGTTCTTAGTCGGCGTATGCCCGTGGACGAACACGTGAGGGAGCCGGCTGTCGTACTCCAGGAACCTGTCTCGGATCATCATCAGGTCATTCGGATCCTGATCAGGCATCGCGCGAGAGGGGTCAATCCCAGCATGGACGTAGGCGAATCGCTGGTCCGCGACGATGGGCAGCGAGTTCCGCAGCGCCTGCACGTGACGTGGGAACTCGGCCCTGAACCTGGCCGCGGCTTCGGCGATGTCGTCTACGGCGAGGAGACCATATGATTCTAGCGTATCGTAGCCTCCGAGGCGTAGCAGCCACGTAGTGAATCTGGTCTCGTCGACGACTTCTGCTGTCATGAAGTCCATGAAGTACGCGTCGTGGTTTCCCCGGATCAACTGGGACTTAGGCCATCTCTCCAACGTGTCGCAAACAAGGTTCAGTGCCTGTCGGCTCGCTGGTCCGCGATCGACAATGTCGCCTAGAAAGAGCACGCGGGCGTCGGAGCCGGATGTCTCCGCCTCGATGGATATCGCGGCAAGCAACGGTTCGAGGAGGTCGGCTCGGCCGTGGACGTCGCCGATGGCGTAGGTGGTGTATGGCATCGCGAGTCCTTTCGGACGGACGCCTAGCGGGAGGTCGTTGGCTTTCCCTTAAGCGGGGTTAAACAAGGCCTTTGAAACCAAGTGTTTATGTTCTCGACGCATGGTGCGGTTGGAAGAACTGGGGAGAGCCATGGACATTGAGGCACGCAGACGACTAATGGCCGAAGCCGGCGAGCGGATGGATCGCAGGTCGGAGGCTACCGATGAGTATCTTCGACAACGCCGTGAGGCGACGATCAACGCAGCGGTAGAGGACACGGGTAAATCGATGTCCGTGGCAGACGCCTTAGCCTTGCTCCGTTCCGTCGGCCCACTGACGGAGCGTGAACGTAGATAGCACCTCACTCTACCAATGCGGAGATTTCCGCGATCGCTGGCGGGCTACGCGGCCTCAGCAACTTCTGCGGCCGTACGCGCCCATGGTCCTCGTACCCGCGGGCTTATTCGCAACGCAGGCGGCCGTTGCTCCCGTTCCGTCGCCTTCTCGCGGGAGCTCTCTCACGGCAAAGCTCAAGCTGGCCTTGCGAAGGCATGATCGATCGCGCAGTTTAGGCGGTCTTTTAAGGGGGGCGGGGTCGAGTCGGCCCGAACCATGGACCGATGGCCACTGCATACAAGAAGCCGCCAATCATAATGATTTCCTCGACCGTTTATGGCATCGAGGAGTTGCTTGACCGTGTCTATGCCGTGCTAACCCGGTTTGGTTACGATGTCTGGAGCTCGCATGCCGGAACGATGCCGGCCTTCTCTAACCTCAGCGCTTTCGAGAACTGCATCAAGGCGGTCGAAGAGTGCGACCTGTTCTTTGGATTGATCACGCCTCAATATGGCTCGGGTGTCGCCAAGGGGGATATTTCCATAACCCACCAGGAACTGGTGAAGGCGATTGAGCTCAACAAACCTCGCTGGCTGCTCGCCCATGACCATGTCGTATTCGCTCGGATGCTGCTCAGGCAACTCGGCCATAAGACGGTGCAGGATCGCGCGAAGGTGAACCTACAGTCGTCCGCGATTCTCGACGACCTTCGAGTAATCGACATGTACGAGGCGGCAATTCGGAACGAAATCCATTTCCAAGATCGCAAGGGCAACTGGGTCCAGAAGTTCGTCAGCGAAGAGGACGCGCTACGCTACGCCACGGCGCAATTCTATCGATTCCAAGAGGTGGAGCGTTTTCTCGAAGAGCAACTCGCCGATCCCACCCTGGTGATGCGGCGCGTACATGAGGACCGTGCATGATCTCGGCCGACATCCGCAAGCAGATCAAAGCCGGAGAGAACGCTGGCACGGCCTTCGTCGCCGATCCCGGAGATTTGGACGCCATCGCGGCTGCTGTTTGCAGCTTCCTGAACGGGCGCGGCGGTGTCGTGTTCGTCGGGGTCACGCCCGATGGCGAGATTGTCGGTGTCGGGGCGAACCCCGATAGCGAGCGACGACATCTCGAGACGCGTCTTCAGGAAATGATCTCACCCAAGGCGCTGTTCACTCTCAGCATCGACACGGAGGATGATCGTCCGATCGTCTCGATCGAGGCACCGCAGGGACGCGATGTGCCATATGTCGTCAACGGCCGTGTCTTCGTCCGTAGGGGCAAACGCACCATGGTGGCCGATCCGGCCGAACTGCGCCAGATAATCCAAGGGCGGTCGGTGGAACCCGATCGGTGGGAGCGCCGCCCATCCCTTGGCCTCTCTGAGGACGATCTGGACCAATCCGAGATTGATGCCACCATCAGAGAGGCGAGGGAGTCGGAGCGTTTCAAATTTGAGGATAAATCTGGTCTACGCGGTACCTTGCGTCAGCTTGGTTTGGTGGTATCCGGCGGTCTAACTAATGCCTGCGATGTTCTCTTCGCCAACCGTCCCCCCACGCGCCATCCGCAATGCCGAGTGCGCTTTATCCAGTTTGAAACCGACAAAGCGGGGTCGGCCTATCTCGATGACCACTGGGTCGACGGACCTTTGGTCCAAGTCTATTGGGAGATCATTGAGCGGGTCGGCGCGCATGTCCGCGTGCAGGCCTATTTCGCGCCAAGCGAGCATACCCGTCGCGATCGTGTCAATTATTCAATCGAGGCCCTGCGCGAAGGCTTAGTCAATGCGCTGGCTCACCGTGATTATGCAAGTTTTTCCGGAGGTGTTTCAGTCTCGATCTACCCTGATCGGATCGAGATGTGGAACTCGGGCCGGCTGCCGAGGGAAATAAAGGTCGGAGACCTTCGGAAGCCCCACCCGTCGATCCCAACCAATCCCGACATCGCGCATGTTATCTATCTGCGTCGTTTGATGGAACGTGTCGGACGCGGCACGCAGAAGATCATTGCTGCTTGCGAGGAACTGGGCGCTCAGCCCCCCAAGTGGCAGGACAGCGCAAGCGGCGTGACCCTCACCATCTATTCTGCGGGTGCGGCCGAAGGTGCGCGGCTCAATCCGCGCCAGGCGCACCTCATGGAGCGGCTCCGTCCGGGAGACATGCTTCGCCTTGGCGACTATTTGCAGGATCAGCAGATCTCTGAACGTCAGGCGCGTCGAGACTTATCCGAGTTGGAGGAGGCTGGGTTCCTAGTTCGGTCAGGGCGAGCTCGGGCGACGGTATACCAACGAACCGAACGGACCGTTTGAGAATCCGGCCAAATCCGGCCACAAATCGTGCGGTCCGTGCGGTCTGGACGAGATGGCGAATTCTGAGCAAGCTCTTGTTGTTAGGTAATTTTTTTTGTGAACATCGAAACCTTCGTCGTGAGTATCCGGCCAAATCCGGCCAAATCCGGTCATCGTTCCTTCAACCGAGGACCGCACGCTGGCCGGCAGCCGGCGGCGTTCTGTCGAAGGTTGCGGAAGGGCGCGGAAGACCGTGTCTTGCTCGTGTGTCATCTTTGTTAGCACGAGTGGATCATGAATGTGATGTGAAAACACGGAAGCTGAGGCGGCGAGTTGGGATGCGGGCAGGTAGTGACGACTCTCGCCCCGGGGCGCATCTGCGGGTGCGAACGAATGCCTCATCCGACAGCCCTTCAAGAATCCTCGCGCTCCCTATGCTGATGCAGTTCCTGCTAGGGACGCCTTCAGGAACTCGTCGACGGCCTCCACTCCGCCGCCCTCGCGCCGCATCGGTACGTCGCGCCGTTTCCGTCCTTGCAGGTCTGCGTCGCTTCGGGCGCGTCGATGCCGTTGAAGCGGACGCGTTCTCCGTGGATTTCGATGGTGTCGCCGTCGATGACGGAGGCGTGGCCGACCAGGGAGGACGGGTTCGAGGCAGTGGCCTTGGCAGCCGGGAAGCCGGGACTATAGGTCGGACGCGTAATAGCCGACGACAACCGCGCCTACCATGGCAATAGGCACCCACGGCACCCCAGCTTCCTCAGTCTACCAGATCGCCAAGGCTTGAAGCGGACTACCTTGCCCAAACCGACCCCATGTAGCCTGAGCCGCGTCTTTGAGTGCAAGCGGCTGGTTCGGAGACAGGCTAAACGAATACGGGTTCCTTATGCGTTAATTTCCAGCATTCTTGTTTGGCGTTCGATCGGCGTGCGGTGTCTGCGGCAAAACAGACGAATTTCCAGGAAGGTGTCGGGCGAGGTTACGGCCTTTTCGAACGCATCTTTCGAAGCGTTATTGGACTGGAGGATCGCGAGATCGTTTACGAGGCGGTCCTTAGCAATGGTTCTGGTCACCTTGTTCAGGAGCTTATTGTTGATCGCTGCCGCCAACGTCTCCAGCAAGTTCAAGTAGGAGTTCAGGCATTTTCTGAATTCCTCTGCATTGCTCAGGGATTGAGCCAAGCGACTTTCGGCATCGCCGATCTCCCGCAGCACCATAAAAAGCGACGACAAGTCGTTGGACCTCGCATTCGCGCGGAGCGAAATCGCCGTTGCAATCAGGCCGATGGCCGCGAGAACGCCTGCGGCAATCGTGGCAATGTCGCTCCAGTACCCGACGACCGCATCATTCACTTCCGGCGTTCTCCGCCCATGTTTCCATGAGAAGCAGAGGCCTGTTTGCCCGAGCCCGTCGTGGGCTTCGGAGCCGCTTGAAGAACATTCTGCAGGTTCGAGGAAGAGATGCCTCTTTTTTCAAGATCGGCCCCAGTCTTGACCTGCTTGTCGCTCAGGCCACTGCCTTGGCCCCCGCTCTTGAGATTCTTCATCGTTAGATTCCTTTCTCCTTGATCCATTTCAAAATCTCCCCGACCGCGTCGACTATCTGTTTGGATGTTGCGTCCACGTCATTGAGGACATCAAACGCGCGTCGGGGCATACGGCCGAAGAAGGCAGCGTAGTCAGCATTGACCGCGGCCCATATCTCCTGCGCGGCTCCGCCTGTTGCTCCGATGGGAATGGGCGTTCGACCAAGCGTCTTAAGCATCTCGTATTCCGAAATGACGCCAGCAGCCGCTACTGTACGGCCTTCCTCGATCTTGACCCCGCCGATGAAGATGCAGGAACCAGCCTGCCGAACAAGATCCTCACGATAGCGACGATAAAACTCCTGCCGTTCCTGACCTTCAGGAATCATTTGCGGGAAGGGCCGCAGGAAGAGGTGTCGTTCGAGGTTTGGGGTAGTATCCCTGTAGAGTTCCTCCAGCGCCCCGGACAAGATCGCGCTGCCCACAACGAGTCCAAAGCCTGAAACGATCCGATATCGGTCACGGGCGAGCATTTCGCCGATACCGCGTGCGACGGCCTCGGTCCGCTTTCTTCCCTCGGTGCCCCCGGAAGGGAGTTCTTCCGGATAGCTTCCTGACACCATGACGCTGGATGAGGCAAGCCGGTGCTCGACGGCTTTCATCAGTTCGTCCAACTCGCTCCAGCCATCCACCTCGACACAGTGAATGCCATAGTTTTCCAGGTCCTCCACCCAGAGCTTGTGGCGACGCTCGGCATATTCGAACCGTTCCTTGGAACCGCGTCCGGCAAAGTCTCGGCGCTGGGGTCGCTTCACCACCGCATAGTGCTCTGGCGGGGTGTCGCCGAACGCCTCTCTGATCAAGGTGAACAGCTGGGCGAGGTTCGGGTCGGTGAATGAAAACCCTAGGAAGAGCATTCGTCGCGAAACGAGATGACTATGCAGGAGATTGAGGAATTCGCCCCGTTCGCGTCGATATCCCTCGTAATCCCCCTTCGCTATCACGACATCGGCCGGATTTTTGACCGTGCCGTGCATCTTGTATAGCTGCGCATGTGCTGCTGGGTTGTTAAGGACCAAGTGCTGCTTGTCCGTATTTACCTCCATCAACAGCCGTTGTTCTCTCCAAGCCCGTTCAAGGAGTTCGTCGTAGTTTGTGGTCCAGACGTGCTTTAGCGGAAGCCTCGCGAGCGTGTGTAGGATGTCGGGGATGGGCTTTTCCGTGCCAATCTCCTTCGTAATTAGCTTCGCGAGGCTGGTACGCTTTTTCCCCGCTCTGTTCAGAAAGTATTGAACTACGCCAGGAAGGTCGGTTTCCTGGTCGACGTCGAGACCAATTTCCTCCGCTAGCTCCTGCACGAGCGTCTTCCAGCTCGGATATCCGGCGCTAATCGACACTCCGGCGCCGACGAACAGCCCTGCAGTGTCGTTGCTCAGGGCCTCCACGTATGCCTCGATGAATTTCTCTCGACGCATTAGGTAGGGTTTCCGTTCATCCGCGACCCGTCACCATCCGTTCGATCTGCCGACCCAAATCATCTGCCGTCGTGAAATTGATGACAGGGGCCCGAAAGCTCGTCAGGAGCGCTGGTATGGCACCTGCCGTATCGGAGTTGCCATACTGATCGCGGAGGTGATGAATGCGGACGCCAAGCAACGCGTTGCCTCGCGCGGCTGACTGCTCGATCTCGTAGCCAACATACTTGCGGGAGGCGGTCTGCGCACCGATGCAGACCACTGTCACAGAAGTGCGCTCCAATCCCTTGTCGATCAAGCGCTTGATCGCGGCGTCGCCCTGACGTTTCACCTCCTCCCACAGTGATGCATCGTGCCACCCTGCGGCGGCAGCGCCGTCGATGATGTTGCTATTGCGGACGATGTTCACGCGCCAGATATCGCGCTGATAATGGAAGCTGAAAAAAGTGCGGTATGCCATCGGTACTCCTATCGAATGTAAGACAAGGGATCTCGAGACGAGGCGGCCCACACCTTCAGCGGAAATGAAGTCGCAAGCGCGTATATGCGGCCAGGTGTCATGATCCGGCGCAGCAGTTCTGGGGTCGCCGACACCTTGAGCTTTTGCATCGAGTCGATTTCGACAACCGGGTAAAGACCAAGAAACTCACGCCCTCGGTATGGATCAGTTGCGTCACGGACGACAGGGAGAACACCGACCTTGCCCTTTGCCGCATCGAACCAGCCCAGTTCCCAGCACATCCACTTGGATTGATCGGCGTTGTGGGTGTCCAGGAATAGGAGGGAATCGCTCCGAAGCAGCTTTTGCCGAATATAGTGGGCATTGTCTGGGGTTACGTTCGCGCGGTCCGTGTCGGGGGCTTCGATCCAGTCGCAGAAAACCGTAAGACCGAGGTCTTCGGTGAGGATAGCGTAGACCCCGTAAACGATCTCCCGATCCTTGATCGTTTGTGACAAGAACACATCGTACCGCTCCTTGTCAGTCCTCGCCACGCGCCGGAGGGCCGTCTCGACCGTTAAGCCTTTAGACCGCGCTCGCGCTGTTGCTCGTTGCCGAACGTAGTTTTCTGTCAGAAATGCCAAGCCCCGCCTCCTTCAGAATCTTGTTTATTCCTTCCGCCAAACCCGGGCGCATTCCGCACCCGGGTTTGGGATGGCATTTCAGAGGGTCTCCTGGTCGACCGCGGTTGGCAACGGTAGAAAGGTGACAGTTGACTCAGCGCTTGCTGTCAGGAGTCACCTTGACCGGAACCCAGGTGGAATTCGGCTTTGTGGTAGGAGGCAGAGGTTTGTGGTCGGCGACGGCCGCGAAGTTCGGTTGCTTTCCGCCCCGCGGCCCTACCTGTTGAAATATTCCGCCCCGATTCCCAGTGTTCGTACCGGGTTTCTTGCCCATTTTCGTTCTCCGTTGAAGAGGTGACAGGCCTGTTCCGGCACCTCGGCGTCTAATGACAGTTCTTAAATGCCCTTGGAGACATCCATTGGGTCTCAGAGACACTTCTGCGTGCCGTTTCCACCCAGGTCGTAGTGTTGGAATTTCATCGGATTACCCGCTTCTGAACGGTCTTTGGGTCAGCCCCGAAATACAAGAGCACCGCCTGTTCGGGTCGGGTGCTCTTGTGTCTTTGCGGCTGATTTTTCAGGTTAGCCAACTTCGTGTGTCGAACGAGCCATCTATCATGACGTAGAGCCAGATACGGTGACGCGTCAGGAGCGGTGCTGGTGGCGTGAGACCCAAAGTTCTGATCTGGCCCCTCCGCAACCCATTGGAATCCTGGACGAATTTTGGACACTATTTTTCAGGGACGCAAAGTTTTGTCTCTGAGGGACCCAAAGTTCCGTCCAAATTGTATAGGACATCAATTCAGAAACGAAACGGGCAGCTTCAGGACTTGGGGGCGACCGGGATAGCGTAACGGTCCAGTACGGAAGAAGCGGCGACTGGGTCCTCCGCATTCCCGATATAGTCCAAAAAATCCTGCAAGAATTCCGGATCGCGAGTTTGCAAAAACGCAATATGCGTCTGTGAGAGGTGTATGCTCTTTCGAACGGATTGAGTGAGAATTGCGTTTACGAGTGCATCTCTAGCACCTCTCTCGTATGCACGCTCCAACACACTCTTTATGATGAGCGAATCTTCAGCATCGACAGCAAACATATTCGAACCTCATACGTCCAATTTCTCGAGTTTCATTTTGCGTTTCCTTGGACAAGCCTGCCATCGATTTACCTATTGCGGCTATCTCATGCATTTGATAAGAACGAACCCGAAGTTACTTTCCATTAAGTGTTAATATCCATTAACTATTCATTCAGAATTGTTTCGCTTAAGTGCGTCATGATTGCGACTCTGTACTTGATCGAAACATTGGCTTTTAAGAACAGAACTTTGGGTCTCCCACCAAATTCTTGGTGTGAGACCCAAAGTTCTGATCTGGCCCCCCTGCAAACAATTGGAATCATTGTAATATTTGGATCCCTATTTTTCAGGGACGCAAAGTTCTGTTCCTGAGGGACCCAAAGTTTCGTCCAAATTGTAAAACGCCCAAAAACTGGCTGTGCTGCCGGCGTTTCTGCCTTGCTTTGAACAGCCCGATGATCCTCTTTTGGGAGGATCTCATGAGGTCGAATTTTAGGTCGGAAATCGGCCGTGTGTCGCGGGACAGGGTTACTTGCGTCATCGAGGACGAAGGGCGGTTTGGACGAACCTATTACAACGGTCGGCAACCTCACCGGGTCAGGCTGACCGTTCAGTCCGCCAAGCACTTCTATGTTTTAAACGGAGTTGTCCCACTCGACGACGCCTGGAGATTTGCTACGACCTCACCAAAACCGACGGCTGACAATCATGCGGTCAGGGCAAGGATTCGGTCACACAAAATCTGGCTAGAGGAAGACCAGGCTGCTCTGACGGGCAACCCGTTCCTGCTGAATTGGTACATCGTGGCTGAGCACGTGCCAGTCTCGTCGCTTCTCGTTGAGGGCGGTGTTTACAGG
>NZ_JAAKZF010000057.1 GCF_011045125.1 Allomesorhizobium camelthorni
GAGCACAGGACAGATGCCACCACCCTCTATGACGATACGCCGCTCGCCAGCATGCCATGCTGGCAGGAAGCACAAAATCAGAAAACCGTTGGGGTCGGCGCTTAGGTCCTGCCCTTGAACAAATATTTCTTGTGTGTCCCTTCCTGCTTCCTCCCATCTCACTTCTGCGCGCACGCGGTCATCTTCGGCTATTAAGCCGCTCACGATCATCGCGCATCCTCCCTTGGGACTTATTTGGATCAATTTAGGACGAGAGCCTATGCTGTCAATTCAGGGCAGGTCCCGAGAAGGCTAGGATTCGCAGGGTCGCCTGTGTCCGCTTTGCGCTGGATAGCTCTCAGTAGCGGACAGTCCAGTTTCCACCGTAGCCGGCACCTGCTGATTTCCGTGGTGCCTCGGCAGTTGACGCGCACCTCCGGTTTGAAGGAAGCTGCGCGGCCCGCGGGGGGCAAGCTGGCGCCTTGCGCACACAATGGAGATTTGCCCGATGCCCGCCCAGGAAAGCACGCTGACCATCCCCGATCTCGCCGGCAAGGCCGTGCTGGTCACCGGAGGCTCGACCGGCATCGGGGCGGCGCTGGTCAGCGCCTATGCCGCGCAGAAATGCCGCGTCGGCCTGCATTACAATGCGAGCGCCGAAAAGGCGGAAGCGCTTGCAGCGGAAATCCGCGACAGGGGCGGCGATGTCTTCCTGGTCAAAGGCGACTTTTCCGTCTCGGCCGATGTCACCCGTGTTGTCGAGGAGACCGCGTCGCATTTCGGCGGTCTCGACGGGCTGGTGAACAATGCCGGCGGCATGCTCGGCCGCGTCCCCTACAGCGAGATGACCGACGCGCAGTACGATGCGGTGATGGATCTCAACGCCCGCTCGGTCGTCACCGCCTGCCGCGTCGCCCTGCCATGGCTCAAGAAGAATGGCGGCTTCATCGTCAACACCACATCGGTCGCGGCGCGCAACGGCGCGGGCGGCGGCGCCGGCCTTTACGGTTCGGCCAAAGCCTTCGTGTCCAACGTCACGCGCGGCCTCGCCAAGGAGCTCGTCGGCGACAGGATCCGCGTCAACGCGGTGGCGCCGGGCCTCATCGCCACTCCCTTCCATGAGCGCTGGACTTCACCCGAGCAGATGAAGGCGCAGATCGCGACCATTCCGCTGGGCCGCGCCGGAACCGCCGAAGAATGCGTCGGCGCGTATCTGTTCCTCTCCTCCGACCTGCTCTCCGGCTACATCACCGGCCAGGTCATCGAAGTGAATGGCGGCCAGTTGATGCCGTGAAGTCGGCTCGCGCGGCAATCTCTCCCGCCGTCTGGCGGGAGCCGGCGAACTCGAGCAAGGCGAAAACAGCGGCGACGACGAGCGTCGCCGCGACAAGCCGCTTGGCAAAATCGCGCAGGCTATGCTCGGTCCATTGAAACGCTTTGGCACTGCCGCGCTTTGACGCCGCGGCCATGTGGTTCGTGATCATCATCATCGACATATCCATGACACATCGCCTTTCTCGATCCGCAGGGACCGGCGCGGGACCCGGCGAGACATTTTCCTGCCTCGCCGGGTAATCGAAGCGGCGGGCGGCAAATCGACATCGGCAGGGAAAAATCGCTGGCGCAGACGCAGAAACCGAAATTTCGGAAATGCCAGAGGAATTGTTAGGCTCGTTGTCGAATTCCGGCTGAGCCGGGCGACTAGGGTGTGTCAGGAACTCCACTTATGAGGGCAAACGATGAAATACGCTTTGCTGGTCTATCTAGAGGAAGCCAAATTCGACGCTATGACGCAGCGCGAGCGCGACAGCTACGTCAATGCGTCGCTCGACAATGACGCTGAGCTTGCGCGCAGCGGCCATTTTATCATGGCTCAGGCGCTGAAGACGCCGCCGCATGCGGTCAGCGTGCGGAAGCGAGACGGCAAGGTGAGCGTAACCGACGGGCCGTTCGCCGAAACCAAGGAACATCTGGGCGGCTTCATGCTGATCGAGGCCCGCGACCTCAACGAAGCCATCAAGATCGCCGGCGATCTGCCGCTGGCCCGGGTCGGCACCATCGAGGTGCGGCCGTTCGAGGAACTCACCTATATCGACATTCCGGAGGAGGAGGCAGCGCGATGAAATATCTGTGCCTGGTGCATATAGACGGGGAAGCGATCGGGAAGCTCAACGAGGCGGAGGGCAGGGATCTGGATCGCCGCTCGATTGAGTATGACAAGGGGCTCGAGTGGCGCGGCGTGTACATCACCTCGGACGCGTTGCAGGAGCCGGAAACCGCCAGGATCGTGCGGGCGAGGGGCGGCAGGGTGTCGACCACCGACGGGCCTTATGCCGAGACCAAGGAGCATCTGGGCGGCTTTATCCTGATCGATGCGTCCGGCATGGACGAGGCCGTGGAGATCGCCGCAAACATCCCGGTGGGTCAGTACGGGACGATCGAGGTTCGGCCCATCATGCAGATCGGCCCGGACCGGAAATGAACGAAGCGCGCGGCATCGAAAGGACGGTCGAGGCGATCTACCGCGCCGAATCGCGCCGCGTGCTCGCCACGCTCATCCGCCTGCTCAGCGATTTCGATCTGGCGGAGGAAGCTTTGCACGATGCGTTCGCCGCGGCTTCGGAGCGATGGCGGCGCGACGGCGCGCCGGCCAATCCGCGCGCCTGGCTGGTATCGGCGGGACGCTTCAAGGCGATAGACCGCTTGCGCCGCCGCGCCCGTTTCGACGCCTCGCTGACCGAGCTTGCCGAGCGGCTGGATGCCGAGAACCAGGATGCTGCGATGCGGGAGGCGGAAGAGATCGAGGACGACCGGCTGCGGCTGATTTTCACCTGCTGCCATCCGTCGCTGCCGCCCGACGCACAGCTCGCGCTGACGCTGCGTGAAGTCTGCGGCCTCACGACCGAGGAGATCGCGCGCGCCTTCCTCACCGCCGCGCCGACGCTGGCGCAGCGTATCGTGCGCGCAAAGACAAGGATCCGCGACGCGAAAATTCCCTACGAGGTGCCCGCGCGCACCGATCTGCCGGATCGGCTGGATAGCGTTCTCCACACCATCTACCTGGTGTTCAACGAAGGCTATTCGGCTTCCTCCGGGGCTTCGCTCACCCGGCACGATCTTTCGGGAGAGGCGATCCGGCTGGGGCGTCTGCTGGTCGAGTTGCTGCCGGAGCCCGAGGCGATCGGCCTCCTGGCGCTGATGCTGCTGCAGGAGTCGCGCCGCCCCGCGCGGACCTCGCCTTCCGGCGAACTGGTGCTGCTCGCCGACCAGGATCGCACACTCTGGGACCGGAAGCAGATCGAGGAAGGGACGGCGCTGCTCGAGCGCGCGCTGTTTTCGCGCCGCTTCGGCCCCTACACGCTGCAGGCGGCCATCGCCGCCGTCCACGCCAATGCGCCCGACACTGGGGCCACCGACTGGGGCGAAATCGCCGGCCTCTACGACATATTGCTGCAGGCCGATCCGTCGCCGGTGATCGCGCTGAACCGCGCCGCGGCTATCGCTATGCGCGACGGCCCGGCGGCAGGCCTGGCGCTGATCGACGCGATCTTCGCGCGCGGCGAGCTCCTGGATTATCACCTGGCGCACTCGGCGCGCGCCGATTTCTGCCGGCGGCTCGGCAGGACGGCCGACGCCCGCGCATCCTACCTGCAGGCACTGTCCCTGACCCGCCAGGAGCCCGAACGCCGCTTCATCGAACGCCGGCTGGCCGAGTTGGGGGAGTAAGCGCGAGCAAGAAAAACGCCGCCCCGAGGGGCGGCGCTGGCTGGCCGGAAATGCGCCTTGGATAGCTCAGAACAGCCCTTCGATCTGGCCCATCTCGTTGAGGAAAATCTTCTCGGAGGAGGGGGTCTTGGGCAGGCCTGGCATGGTCATCACCTCGCCGCAGATCACCACGATGAAGCCGGCGCCGGCCGAAAGCCGCACCTCGCGCACCGGCACGGTGTGGCCGGTCGGCGCGCCGCGCAAATTCGGGTCGGTCGAGAACGAATACTGGGTCTTGGCCATGCACACCGGCAGCCTGCCGTAGCCGGCGGCCTCCCACTGGTGCAACTGGTCGCGCACCGACTTGTCGGCGATCGCCTCGTCGCCGCGATAGATGCGCTTGACGATGGTGTTGACCTTGTCGAACAGCTTCATGTCGTCCGGGTAGAGCGGCGCGAACTGCGAGCCGCCCGACTCGGCCAGCGACACCACCTTGTGGGCCAGTTCCTCGATGCCTGCCGAGCCGTGCGCCCAGTGCTTGCACAGGATCGCCTCCTCGCCCATCGAGGCGACGAAGTCCTTGACCGCCTGGATTTCGGCCTCGGTGTCGGAGTGGAAGTGGTTGATGGCGACCACCGCCGGCACGCCGAACTGCTTCACATTCTCGATGTGGCGGCCGAGATTGGCGCAGCCCTTCTTCACCGCCGCGACATTCTCCGCGCCGAGGTCTTCCTTCTTGACCCCGCCATTCATCTTGAGCGCCCGCACCGTGGCGACGATCACCGCCGCCGCCGGCTTCAGGCCGGCCTTGCGGCATTTGATGTCGAAGAATTTTTCAGCGCCGAGGTCGGCGCCGAAGCCGGCTTCCGTCACCACATAGTCGGCGAGCTTCAGCGCCGTCGTGGTGGCGACCACCGAGTTGCAACCATGCGCGATGTTGGCGAAAGGGCCGCCATGCACGAAGGCCGGGTTATTCTCCAGCGTCTGTACCAGGTTCGGCTGCATGGCGTCCTTCAGGAGCACGGCCATCGCCCCGTCGGCCTTCAAGTCGCGGGCATAGACCGGCGTCTTATCGCGGCGGTAGGCGACGATGATGTCGCCGAGGCGCTTTTCCAGGTCCTTCAGGTCGGTGGCGAGGCACAGGATCGCCATCACCTCGGATGCGACGGTGATGTCGAAGCCAGCCTCGCGCGGAAAGCCGTTGGCGACGCCGCCCAGCGAGCACAGGATCTCGCGCAGCGCCCGGTCGTTCATGTCCAAGACGCGCCGCCAGACGACGCGGCGTATGTCGATGCCGAGATCGTTGCCCCAGTAGATGTGGTTGTCGATCAGCGCCGAGAGCAGATTGTGGGCCGTGGTGATGGCGTGGAAGTCGCCGGTGAAGTGGAGGTTCATGTCCTCCATCGGCACCACCTGCGCGTAGCCGCCGCCGGCCGCGCCGCCCTTGACGCCGAAATTGGGCCCGAGCGAAGCCTCGCGGATGCAGACGATCGCCTTTTTGCCGATGCGGTTCAGGCCGTCGCCGAGGCCGACCGTCGTGGTCGTCTTGCCTTCGCCGGCCGGGGTCGGGTTGATTGCAGTGACCAGGATCAGCTTGCCGTCCCTGTTGCCCTTGACCGACTTGATGAACTCGGCCGACACCTTCGCCTTGTCGTGGCCATAGGGCAGCAGGTGCTCGGTCGGGATGCCGATCTTGGCGCCGATCTCCTGGATCTGCTTCTTGCTGGCGGCGCGCGCGATCTCGATGTCGGATTTTACTTCGGCCATGACGTTTCCCCGGGCGTTGCGATGAAGTCTGCGCTGCGGCGCTTCTGTCGGGCGCATAGAAGCCC
The DNA here is from genome assembly GCF_011045125.1 of Allomesorhizobium camelthorni. Lineage (GTDB taxonomy): Bacteria > Pseudomonadota > Alphaproteobacteria > Rhizobiales > Rhizobiaceae > Allomesorhizobium > Allomesorhizobium camelthorni. The sequence goes on from NZ_JAAKZF010000057.1 coordinate 5,517, forward strand.
GACAGCTTGCCGCCGCGCCGTCTCAAAACAGTCGGAGAATGCACGGATTGCGACAGGGCTTTGCGCCAGCCTGTTGGTGGGCATACGGTCGAACTCAAGACGTGCCTGTGGTAAAGACTGTCTGGATTGTCGCGGGCTCGACGGAGGCTCCGCGGTTCGTAACCTGCTGGATTCCCTGATGGGACAGAACAAGCGTATAGAGATCAGATCGGCGCCGAAGCTCTTCGATATCGTGGAGCTTCTCAGCGATCGTCCGGCGTCCGGACTGGAGGCCGGCGCTATCGGCACCATCGTCGAGGCTTTGCCGGACAAATTCTATATCGTCGAGTTTCTTGATGCGGACGGGCGGACGCGCTCTCTGGAATCGCTTCCGGTCGAAGACCTCTCCGTTCGATAGGCTACTCGCGCCACCGTAGCGGCTTCCGCTTTACCGATCCAGCACCGACCTGACCTCGACGAGGTTCGACCGCACCCTGAGCACGTAAAAGCCCATGGTGGTCAGATGCGTAGGCATGATCCAGCCATCCTCGCGGCCGTTGGAGATGATGAAGGGCCTGATCGCCAGCGCGGCCTTGATCTGGCTTTCGACATTGCTCCACAGCGGGCCTAGCCCGCGCGAGTCGATGACCTGCCTGAAGTCGTGGTGAGCGGCCGTGAGGATGCCGTAATAGCCGTAGAGCTGGCCGTAGGCGAACCAGAACCGGTCGTCGGCCCGCGTGTCGAACCAGCCGCTGTTGTAGTTCTGCGAGCGGTCCCGGATCATGTCGGAGGTCGAGCCGATGTCGCTGGCGATGCGGTCGACGAACTGCATCAGATTGTCGGCGCGGGCGTTGAAGACCACCTCGCATTTCTGCAGCCGGTCGTTGAATGTCCGCAAGCTGCGCGCGGCGGTGCGGTAGAAGCTCGGCGTCGGGGTCTTCGGTCCGAAGGGGCGAAGGCCGAAATACCATGTTTCCTCGTCGAAGGTGATCGCGCCGCGCGCGTCCTGCAGGTTCTGGTCGATCTGGCTGGTGCCGCGCACGCGCCCGAGCGTATCCACGAGTTCGACCGATGTCCGGCGGATCGCCTGGTTGACCCCGCGCTGGAACGAGGCCTTGTTGTCGAGGAACGGCGTGCGGTCCCAGTCCATGCCGAAGAACCCCGCCTTGTAGAGGATCATCGACGAGATCCACGCATTCTCGTTGACGTTGAAGTCGATGAGGTCGGCCGCGACCTGGGCAATGGCCGAAATGGTGCAGGTCTTGACCTCGCCCTCGACGTCCGCCCCGGCGGGAGCCGGCTGGGCCGGGGCGGCGGGCTGGGCCGCGGGGGCCTGCGTGAAATCGTACGCTTCTGCGTAGACCGGATTGAAGTTGGTCCACACTTGCGTGTTCCAGATGAAGTAGCCGTAGAGGCCGACCAGCACGAGGAGCGCCAGGCCGAGCACCGCCTTCAGGATCCAGCCGCGCTGCGTGTACCAGCGGCCGGCCCACATGAACGGCCACAGAATGACGCCGATGACCAGCCCGATGCCGCGCCCGATCCACTGGAAAATCCGGGTGAAGAAGTTCACGATCGGATCAAGCATGATGCCCCCTCAAATTATGCTCCGCGTGGTTCTGCCGGAAGCCCATGCGCTAGTCGACCAGGCCGTAGAGGCGCGCCCGGAACGCCTCCTTGTCCTTCAGATATGTGGTTTTCAGCGTGTTCACAACATGCCGCCGCCAGGCCTCGCCGAAGCCTTCATAGTCCTTGTAGAAGCCCTGCTTGTTGAACACGTAGCGCGACACGAAATCGGACGGCACGAAATCCGAGATCAGCCGGTTGGTCAGCCAGGCGTCGGGATGGTCCGGCTTGGCGCGGATGACCAGGAAACGGTGCTGCGGATCGACTTCGTCGATCCTCAACTGGCCAAGCTGCGCGATCTCGCGCTTGGCGGCGTTGAGGAAGGGGAAGGTGCCGTCGCGGTTGATCAGCTCGGCGTGGCCATGGATCCAGGTCTGCAGCCATACACGGTCGAACTTGCCGGGGTCCACGTCCGGCTCGGCATCGCGGATCAGCGCACTGACCGCCATTTCGGCGCGGTGCTCGAGATAGTTCGAGCTCTCGATCCAGGAAGCCCGCGGCAGCTCGATGCGCCCGGTCGAGGCCAGGAAGCGGAACACGCGGTCGGCGTCGCGGATCGACAAATAGCTCACCTGCCATGGCCGTGACCGGCGAAAGCCGGGCGCCGCCGGGTCGCTGATCACCGTCGTCATGTCCTTGTCGATGAAGACGTGGAGACCGCCGAAATGGCTGGTCCAGAAGGCGTTGTGGCGGAAGATCACCTGGTCCGGCACCAGCGCGTTCTCGCGTATGTCGCCGGTCACCTTGGCGAGTTCCACCATCCGCTCCAGCATCTTGTTGTCGCGCCAGGCGTCGGGTTCCTGCTTTAGCCGGTCGACCAGCGTTGCAAGCTCCGAGGCCTTGCCGAGCACGTCTTCCGCGGACAAAACCCGGAACTCGACCTGATTGATGGAGATCAGGTCCTCGATATCCTCGACCTTGGAAACCGAATCCTCGATCTCGCCGTAGATCACGTCCTTGATGGTCAGCGCGTCGATGGCGCGCGAGTTCTTCGCAAAGAACTCGTAGACCAGCTGCGAAGTGTTGGAGAACGCCGTGTGAACCACCGGCAGATCGGCCTGCGCCGGAGTCAGGATGATGAAGCGGCGGTTGACCTGGTTTGGGTCGAGATAGTGCGGATCGCCCAGCTCCTCGGCGATGTCAGGCGAGAAGCCGGTACGGTCGATGTCGAATTTCTCGAGCTTGGTCGGCTTCAGCCCGAACGCCTTCAGCGCCTTGTTGTAGCGCTCGATCAAATGCGGCTCCTCGACCGGCAGCAGCCGTCCGTAGATCAGCTCATTGGCGCGCAGGAGTTCCATTTAATACAGCCTTCCCTTCTCCCCGTTCACGGGGAGAAGGTGCCCGAAGGGCGGATGAGGGGCGGGGCCCTTCCTTCTCCCCTTGTGGGAGAAGGTGGCCGAGCGAAGCGAGGTCGGATGAGGGGTGTTGGACGGAGCGCAAGCGCTGGAGTTTCTTCCAACACCCCTCATCCGTCTTGGCGCTTCGCGCCAATCCACCTTCTCCCACAAGGGGAGAAGGGAGCGCGCCACCCTAAGCATTCCACATCCCCTTCTTCTTCAGCTCCTCCATCTCCCGCGCCGCGCGCTCGCGCAGCCGGGTGTCGCGCAGCATCTTCGACACGGCCGCATCGTCGGAGCGGTCCGAATAGCGGAATTCGCTATCCGCATAGTGGTTGATCTCCTGCATCACCATGTCCATCGAGAACGGCCCGCGCAGTTCCTCGATCATGGTTTTCTTCTCGTCATAGCCCTTATGAATGAAGGCTTCCGGTTTCTCGAACCATTCGTCGGGAAGCTCGATGTCCATGGCGCGCATCTTGATGGCGTCGGTGACGTTTTTTATCGCGCGGCCGGTGAAGCGCGGCTCGGCCTCCTTGATCCTGTGCAGGTAAGTTCCGACGTCGGCCATGGTCTTCGGCTCGCCATGTTCCTTCATGAAGCGCTCATAGACTTTTGCCAGCCCGTCTTCCTGTGGCTTCGAATGAGCCTCGTAGGCGTCTTCCACGGCGCGCTGGATCTCCTGCGCGGCGTAGAGGTCATGGTCGCCGAGATCGATCTTGTGGTTTTTGCCGGCGAGCAGGACAAAAATGTCGATATAGTCCTCGCGCGTCTGCGGCCCATCCACGAGCCAGCGCGCGCCGGCGCGCTGGCGCAGTGCGTCGTCGACATTTTCGGGATAATTGGAGAACATGCCGAATGAGCAATTGCCGCGCACTACCGTCGAGGCGCCGCCAAAGCTCTCCATCAGAACGCCGGTGATTTCCTGCTGACCGGCCGAGGCCCGATCGTCGGAGCGCTTGGCCGCGACCTGGTCGATGTCGTCGATCGTGCCGAAGCCAATGGCGCGCGGGTTCAGCACATTATTGATGAACTGTTTGCAGCTCTGGCCGGATTTGCCCTGATAGGAGGAAATCTGGTCGACGCCGAAATTCTCGTAGACGAAGGGATAGCCGGCGACCTGGCAGTAGCCGTGCACCAGCCCGGCGATCATCTGGATCAGCGTCGTCTTGCCGGTGCCGGGCGCACCGTCGCCGATGAAGGTGAAAAGGAAGCCGCCGAGCTCGACGAAGGGGTTCAGCTCGCGGTCGAAATCGTAGGCCATCAGCATCTTGGCGAGCTTCACCGCCTGATATTTGGCGATGTGGTTGCCGACGAGCTCCTCGGGCTTCTTGAAGGTCATCACCAGCGGCTTCGACTTCTTGCCCGGCGCGACATCGAAGCCGTCCACCGTGAAGTCGTCGGCTTCGATGCGGATATGCGCGTCCTCGAACGCGCCGAGTCCGTCGAAGCGGTTCCTGCGCGTCAAAAGCCCCTCGATGGCGATGCGGGCGAAGGCGCGGGCCCGCGTCATCAGGTCGGTATCGTCCTTCGCGCCGGTTATCGCCCGGTCGAGGCCGGCGATCAGCGATTTCAGCGCGTCCTGCGGCGTGTCGAACAGGAAGTCCGGCTCCTTGATGTCGTTCGGCGGTTCGCCGTCGCCGTCGATCAACTGCGCCAGATAGGAGGCGAAGCTGAACGCCGAAACGTAAGCCGACGCTGACAGGAGCTTTTTGAAATGCGCCGCCTCGTCGCCTTCGAGCGGGGCGCGTGCGTTCTTCGCCTGCAGGCTTTCGAGGTCGTTGCTGCGGGCAAAGACCTCGCCGATGGCGAGCGCCACCGACAAGCCGCGCCGCGCCCGGTAGAGCAATGCGTGCTGCCCGATCGTCATCAACTGGTCGTCGGGCCGGATCGCCGCGACGGTCTTCGACAGTTCGATCTCGCGCGTCTTGCGCACCGAGCCGGTCGAGACGGTCGAGACGAAACGCCGCCCGGTTCCGGCAAGCGTCGTGCTCGACTGCCCGCTCGAATCCTCCAGCACGACGATGCGCGTGATCATCGATTGCGCCGTCGCGCGGTGCTTCTCGATCTCCGCTTCGGGGATCGTGGTCAGGCCGGTGTCCATTCAGGGCTCCCGCTTGGGTTGATGATCAGCAAAGGCCTGCGCCTGGCCTGCGGCCGAAAGATAAAGATCAAGTGCCTGGTCCAGTCGGCTGAACAGAATCGCGCTCAGGGCAGTGTTGCGATCGTCGCTGTCCGTCGTATCTAATGCAGCGAGGTATGCTGGACCATCTTCGGCCCGAACTGCTATCGCCGGGTAGTCGCCACGCAACAGGATATAGTTCATCAATAATCGTGCGGTGTTTGCATTTGCATTCACAAAGGGTCGAATTACCCCGAGACGATGGTGTGCCTCGAATGCGGTTTCGGGTGTATCGGGTTGTCCCTTCAACCAGGTGCAAAAATCGATCATGGAAGGTGGCGGACCATCCACATCGGACTTCCAGGTCCCATCTTCAGCCTGCTTGGTATAGGCCGTAGATGCTCCAGCCTTGGTCCGAGCGAGCAACGTGTAGTTTATGACGCGAACGGCCGTCTCAGTGAGCGGTCGAATTCTCGTACTCTTCCTATCCTCCTCGGCCATGTCAGCGACCAGTTCCAGCGCTTGTGCATGATCCATGACTTGGAGATGGTGCGCTATCGGCTTACCGCCGATGGCGATGCCCTTTTCCAGCAGCAATGCCGTCTCGCCCGCAGTCAGCGTGTTGCCGTCTAGCGCGCAGGACGTGTAGGTGATGTCGATCCGATGGCTGTGCTCCAGCGCATCCAGGCTGCCTGGTGCGATTCGGCGCCGCAGCGTCTCCAACTCCCTTTTCTTGGTCAGGACTTCAGGCTCGGTCGTCATGGCTGTCGTCCCGAGCGGGCCGTTGTCCTAAACATCGCTGATCACCCGGCCCTTGGAGAGGATGTGGACCTTATAGCCGAGGAAAATCTTCTGCGCCTCGCCCGCTGCGTAGAGCGCCTGATAGGCCTCGTGCGGCACAAGCGCGTGCTTTTCGTAGCTCGACACGCCCTGGCGTGCGGCTTCGAGGTCGTCGGTGTTGATGTAGAACTCTTCGGTCGCCGGTTCGCTCGACCACAGGCCCTTGCGGCCCGGCCGCTCGCCCTTCGAATAGATCTCTTGGATCGTCCAGGTTAGCAGCCAGGCATTCTCCGGCTTGCGCACCTTGGACAGCACGTCGGCCACGGCCGAATTGTGCTCGGTGATGCCGGCCGAATAGAACGGGCCGAGCACGACCCTGCGCAGTTGCTTCGGGTGGAGCGTCTCGAAATCCTTGTCGAGATTGGAAGCGATCGTCGCCGGCGACAGCGTATAAGCCGAGTTCTTCTCGGTGAAATCATCGAAGCGGTGGGCGAGCTCGGGATTGAGCAACCCGTCGACGGGCAGGGGGATTTCCACCTTTTCGCTGAGCTTGCCGTTTTCACCGACCAGCTGCTCAACCATCGCCTCGGACGAATCCTCAATCGTGGCCATGTAGATCAGCGGCAGGTTTGCGGTGCCGTCGAACGACGCCCAATGTACCAGGTAATACGGCCGGAAGGTTTTCGGGTTGACCGAGACCTTTGCCGTCTGCGCCAGCAAGAACGGCCCGAATACGACGCCGTCCTTGACGTCTTCCAGGTAAAGCCGCTCGGCCATGGATTTCTGGAGAGCCGCCGGAAAATCCTTGTGGCGCAGGATGAAGTCGGCCATCTCGACGCGCAGCTCGCCGGCTTCGGGTATGCCGGCCAGGCGCTTCGCGGCCGTACGGCGGTCGTTCTCGAGCTCCAGAATGTTCTGGTAAACCGGAAAGCCGCTTTCGGCGCGCGAGATCCTGAACTTGTCCATGAAGCCCAGCCGGTTTTCCCAGCAGGCGAAGGATTTTTCGAGCCGCGCAATGTATTCCGCGACCACCTTGGCGACGATGCCGTGCCGGTAGAGCGGCGAGCGGTCGTCGCGCATGAATATTTCGAGCCCGGTTAACGCAGCGCGAATGGCCTCGAAATAACGGGCGGCGGGGTCGGCGGGGGAGGTCATCGGGCGCCCCGTGACGTACGGGGGGAACAGATAAGCGGCGACGCTGACGCCCCCCTCTCCCCGTTCTTACGGGGAGAGGGTAAGGGTGAGGGGCGGGATCGAACGGAGTCGATAAGCGGCGCTGCTGTCACAATCGCTGCGACCTAAGGCTGCACATAATCCGAAGCGTTATGCTTCCTCAGCACCTCCTCGAAGCGCCGGGCGAACGCGTCGTCGGCGAGCTTCTTGCGCCGCTGGATGTCTGCTGTCGCCACCATGTTCTTCTCGTGCAGTTCGAGCAGGTCGCCGATGTGCTTCTGCGCAGCCGCGCCGATGCCGGCCATGGTCTCTTCGGCCGTGTTGTCGACCTGGCTGCCCAGCGTGTTGATCTTGTGGGCGACGTCCTGCTGCGCCGCGGTCTTCAAACTATCCTCCAGCGCCTTGTAGAGCACGATGCGCTGCTCGGTATCGATGGTCAGCTTGTTGATCAGTGTGTTCTGCGCCGCGATCTGGTTGTTCAGCGAATCCACGAACGTCTGGAACATCGAGGTGTAGCGCTCCAGCGTCTGGCTTTCGGCCAGTAGCTCCTGCTCCTTCGCCTGCTTCTCATTGTATTCGGTCGCGAGCTTGGAGCGCTCCCCTTCGAGCTGAGTGCGGTCGGTCTGGCTCGTGGAAGCAGCGATCCTGTTCTCGATGTCGAGCAGCATCGGGTTCAACGCCTCGATGCGCTTCTGCACCGAGGTCAGGTTCTCTATGGTCGCCTTGCGGCGCTCGATGACCTGAGCAAGGCTCCCTTCGGAGGTGGCGTAGCGCTGCTCCAGAACCTGCTTCTGCGCCTTCAATATGCCGACGATGGTGTCGGACTTTGACAGCAATTCCTGCAGGTTGCCGGCCAGCGACATGTTGCGGACGCGGTCGGTGCGCATGCGCTGCTTCGATTCGTCGGAGAAGATGCCGACGAAGCTTTCCCAGCCGGTAAAGCTCTTCATGTTTTCGAATTCAGCGCCGAAAACATTGGTGGCGTCTTCCAGCCCGATGATCAGGTCGGCGATGTTGCCTTCCATGATCTTCTGCTGGTTGAGCACATCCTGGATGCGGGCGTTCTCGATGTCGAAGTCGGCAGCGCCGATCTTCTGGTCGGTTTTGGCGAATTTGTCGAGGACGACCGCCGACTGGTCGATCTTGGAGCGCATCTCCTCGACGACCTGCTTTGTCTTCTCAATCTCGGCATCGAAATTCTGCAGTGTCGCCATAGTGGTCCCTCCAGCCTCGGCTTCAGATGGTCGGGCGAATATAGGCAGCACGCAAGGCGATTGAAAGACAGTAGCAAGCGGCATCGGGATTTGCGCCCGCGCTGCTTGTCCGCCGTCGCGCGGCGACAGGCGTTTGTCGCCTATGGAAAAGTGGGCGGCGTCGCTTGCGCGGTCATCGCGCTTGAAACCGCGCCAAAATGGTGTTTGGCTGCCGTGACTCGAGCGGTAGAAAGAAAACGCAATTTCCGCTTTGCCGACAGAACACAATGGGAGAATACAAATGTCGCGTATGAAAACATTCGCCGCAGCGCTCGGCCTGACGGCGATGCTCTGGTCGGGCGCAGCGCTTGCCGCCGATCCTGGAAGCTGCAAGCCGGTGCGCTTCGCCGATGTCGGCTGGACCGACATCACCGCCACCACCGCGACCGCCTCGGTCATCCTCGAAGCGCTCGGCTATGAGCCGGACGTGCAGGTGCTGTCGGTGCCGGTCACCTACACCTCGCTCAAGAACAAGGATGTCGACGTCTTCCTCGGCAACTGGATGCCGACCATGGAAGCCGACATCAAGCCCTACCTCGAAGACAAGACGGTCGAGACGCTGGTCACCAATCTCGAAGGCGCCAAATACACGCTCGCCGTGCCGCAGCACACCTATGAGGCCGGCCTCAAGGATTTCGCCGACATCGCCAAGTTCAAGGACAAGCTCGACAACAAGATCTACGGCATCGAGGCCGGCAATGACGGCAACCGCCTGATCCTCGACATGATCGCCGCCGACAAGTTCGGCCTCAAGGATTTCGAGCTGGTCGAAAGCTCGGAGGCCGGCATGCTGTCGGCGGTGCAGAAGGCCGCCGGCTCGGGCGAGGACGTCGTCTTCCTCGGCTGGGAGCCGCACCCGATGAACGCCAACATCAAGATGGCTTACCTGTCCGGTGGCGACGAAGTGTTCGGCCCGAATTTTGGCGGTGCCACCGTCCACACCAATGTGCGGGCCGGCTATACGACCGAATGCCCGAATGTCGGCGCGCTGCTCAAGAATATGGTGTTCTCGCTTGAGATGGAAAACGAGATCATGGGCGCGATCCTGAACGACGGCGCCGATCCGAAGGACGCAGCCACGGCCTGGCTGAAGGCCAATCCGGACGCGGTCACGCCCTGGCTGAAGGGCGTCACGACCCTCGACGGCGGCGACGCGACGGCTGCCGTGAAGGCGGCGCTGGGATCGTAAGGGATTTTACCCTCCCCCTTGCGGGAGGGTCGGCGCGACGGCGTCGCGCAGCGATGCCGGCGTGACGGGGTGGGGGTGGAGACGCAATGCTCGACCTTGAACCACCCCCACCCGGCCGCTGCGCGGCCACCCTCCCCGCGAGGGGGAGGGTAAAGAAGGGGGAATAATGGATCCGATTTCCGATTTTATCGCCAGTTTCAAGATACCGGTCGGCCGCTGGGGCAAGGCCTTCTTCGATTTTCTGACCACCAATTTCGAGTGGTTCTTCGACAGCGTCGCCGATGGCCTCACCGTCGTCCTCGACGGTATGGTCGATTTCCTGCTGATCATCCCCCCGGTCCTGCTCGTCGCGGCAATCGCCGCGCTCGCCTGGTATCTGCAGCGCTCGTGGAAGCTGGCGGCGGGCGTCGGGCTCGGCCTGCTCTTCATCGTCAACCAGGATCTCTGGCAGGAAACTGTGGAGACGCTGGTGCTGGTCGTGGCGGCCGCCGCTGCTTCCATGGCAATCGGCGTGCCGATAGGCATCTGGGCCGCCCATAGCGATCGCGCCTACCGCTATCTCCAGCCGGTGCTCGACCTGATGCAGACCATGCCGACTTTCGTCTACCTGATCCCGGTGCTCATCCTGTTCGGCCTCGGCATTGCGCCGGGCCTCATCGTCACCGTCATCTTCGCATCACCCGCGCCGATCCGGCTTACCTATCTCGGCATCACCTCGGTGCCCAAGCCGATGATCGAGGCCGGCGAGGCGTTCGGCGCGACGAAGCGCCAATTGCTCTGGAAAGTCGAGCTGCCGGCCGCGCTCCCCACCATCATGGCGGGGCTCACCCAGTGCATCATGCTCTGCCTCTCCATGGTCGTCATCGCCGCACTCATCGGCGCCAACGGCCTCGGCAAGCCGGTGGTTCGGGCGCTGAACTCGGTCAACATCCCGCTCGGCCTCGAAGCCGGCCTCGCCATCGTTGTGCTCGCCATCATCCTCGACCGCATGAGCCGCATCGGCGCGGGAGCCGCCAAATGAAGCCCGCCGTAGAATTCCGCGACGTCGACATCGTCTTCGGCGAGGACAAAGCCCAAGCGCTGGCGATGATCGATCGCGGCGCGACCCGCCAGGAAATCCTGGAAAAGACCGGCGCCGTGCTTGGCTGCGCCGGCGCCGGGCTCACCGTCAATGAGGGCGAGATTTCCGTCCTGATGGGCCTGTCCGGTTCGGGCAAGTCCACTTTGCTGCGCGCCGTCAACGGCTTGAACAAGGTCGCGCGCGGCAGTGTGGTCGTGCATGACGGCGACTGGTCGGCCGATGTCGTCTCCTGCGGCGACGATCAGCTGAGAAAGATCCGCCGCGAATGCGTCGCCATGGTGTTCCAGCAATTCGCGCTGTTGCCCTGGCGCACTGTCGCGGAAAATGTCGGCTTCGGCCTAGAGCTTTCCGGCGTGCCCGAGGCCGAGCGCAAGGCGCGCGTCGAGCGGCAGTTGAAGCTCGTCGGCCTCGACCAGTGGGCGCAGAAATACGCGCATGAGCTTTCCGGCGGCATGCAGCAGCGCGTCGGCCTTGCCCGCGCCTTCGCCACCGAAGCGCCGATCCTTCTGATGGACGAGCCGTTCTCGGCGCTCGACCCGCTGATCCGCACAAAGCTGCAGGATGAGTTGCTGCAGCTTCAGGATACACTGAAGAAGACCATCATCTTCGTCAGCCACGATCTCGAGGAGGCGCTGAAGATCGGCAACACCATCACCATCATGGAGGGCGGGCGCATCGTCCAGACCGGCGCGCCGGAAGACATCGTGCTGCGCCCCGCCAATGATTATGTCCGCGACTTCATCGCCAATGTGAACCCGCTCTCGGTGCTCACCGCCTGGAACGTGATGCGCGACCGCCGCGACCTCGAAACCGCGGGCGAGGGCGGCTGGCTCTGGCTCGACCGGCGCTGCACGACCCGTTTTCAGATCGACGCCAATGGGCTGGTGGCGGCTGCCGAGCGCGACGGCCGGCCTGCCGTCTGGGTCTCCTGCGACGACATAGAGCGCCTGCCCGACGACGCCCCGCACGTCTTCTGGGCCAAGCCCGGCACGACGCTGAAGACCGTGATGCTCGCCATGCACCGCTCGCAGACCGCGCCCGTTGCGATATTCGACGAAAGCTCCCGCTTCCTCGGCGCGATCGGCGTGCGGGACGTGCTGAGCGCGGTGTTGAGGCGCTGACAGCTCTCTTCTCCCCGTCCGTGGCATATCTCCGGTTGACGAAAGCGGTGATGACAGCTCTCTTCTCCCCGTCCTGAGCTTGTCGAAGGATACGGGGAGAAGATGCCGGCAGGCAGATGAGGGGCGGCGCGAACATCGCCGAAGCAAGCGCTGCCCCTCATCCGGCCCGACAGGCCACCTTCTCCCCGTAAGAACGGGGAGAAGGGAACGATGGAGCGCCACATGCCAGACTTCCTCTTCACCGGCCCCGCCGACGCAAACACCACCATCCTCCTCGCCCATGGCGCGGGCGCGCCGATGGATTCGGCCTGGATGAACGCCTTCGCCGACCGTCTCGCGGCAAAAAACATCCGCGTCGCCCGTTTCGAATTCTCCTACATGGCCTCTAGGCGCACGGGCGAGGGGCGAAAGCCGCCGCCGCGCGCCGAAACGCTGCTCACCGAATACCGCGCCGCGGTCGAGCAACTCGGCCCGGCGACAAAGCTGTTCATCGGCGGAAAGTCGATGGGCGGCCGGGTGGCGAGCATGATCGCCGACGCACTTTACGCGGAGCAAAAGATCGCCGGCCTCGTCTGCCTCGGCTATCCTTTCCACCCACCGGGCAGCCCGGAAAAGCTGCGCACCGCCCATCTCGAAAAGCTCGCCGCGCCGACGCTGATCTGCCAGGGGACGCGCGACCCGTTCGGCACGAAGGAGGAAGTTTCAGGCTACCGCCTCTCTCCCGCCATCTCGCTGTTCTGGCTGGAAGACGGCGACCACGATTTCAAGCCGCGCAAGGAATCGAGCGCGACGGCGAAAGGCAATCTGGACGCGGCGGCGGAGAGGGTGGCGGCGTGGGTGGTGGCAGTTGAGTGATGGGAATTAACCCCAGGCGGACGCACAGCTTCGTGAGGTGTAACGACCGAAGATGAGGCGGCGGCTATTTCATCCGTCTTCTGGAGCGCCGCTACGGACGAAAGATCGCCGCCGAACCGATTTCCCGCATCTACTTCAGGGCGGTCACCGTCGTCATACCTACCCGAAGGGGATTTCAACCCAAGTGCAGGAGGATGTCTCACGACTTCCTAAATTTCTACAACCTGTCTTGCGCTGCCGCTTAGGACCTCGCCGAGCGGCATGGATTTCGCGACCTCTTCCGGTCGTGCGACATGCAATTCGGCGAGATACCAACCGGTCTCCTCCGCGCCGGTCGCATCGATCCCCAGCCGGCGGAGATTGTCGAGCACATGCTGCCGTTCCTCGGCGGAAGCAAAGCGCCGCTGCCGAAACAGTCCCTCCAGCTTTTCAGTGACATAGCCGTGCCGGCCCAACATCTCTTCCGGTCCCCCGAAATCGAACATGCGCAGCACGAAATGTGCCATCCACGGACGACTATCGAGGCTCGTTTCCAGGAGCCGTTCCAGCGAAGTCTCGGTAACGTAGCCGACGCAGCCGGTCGAAATGATGAGGTCGGCGTTTTCGATCGCCGCCGTGTCTTCTGGCGTTGGGTCGCTTTTCTCGAGATCGGTCGCAACGCCTGCGTCGAGCATGCCCGCATCGACTGCATAGGCTATCGCGCGATCTGCCGGATCGACACCGACAATTTTGAGCGCGGCATCCGCCGGTTCGGCATAGAGATCACGGTCGCGCTGAAGAAGCGCTTCGACATCGTCGTTCCCCGCTCCGTAGAGCCGGTAGAGTTCATCCATCGAACGTCCATATTTGAGAAGCGCGCCGTTGATCCCATAAGAGCAACCAAGATCGATCACCTTGGCCGGTTCGGATTCGGTGGCGCTACGCCGTGCTTCGATCAACCGCTGAAATCGAGGTTTTGCTTCCTGAGGAATCCGATAACCCAGGCGAGATAAAGTTGAAAAGTAAGCAGTCGGCTCCGGATTGTTATAAATATTATTTAAGTTTATCTTGCCAGTCACGTCGTAGCTAATATTTTCCAATATATCGACTCCGTTTTTCATGTCAAAAAATCTACATCTCCGCACGAGCATGCGCGAGGGAGTTATTTTCCGGATGAGATGTACTATTTTAGCGCATACGCTTCGAGAATTGAACCCCGTACGGAAGAAAATTCCCTGCCGCCGCACAAACCAGTGGCATTGCTGCCGAGCGGCGCAGCTGCAGATATCAACACCGGAGCGCAGGCGCGGCGCGCGTAGACGATCCTCGCCCCATCGCAGGTGCAGTCACAAAATCCATATACATGGGCGGAATGGGCGAAGCAGGGACCTCGTGGATCGTCCCTGCCGTGACCAATGCGATCTTCGCGGCGACAGGTAAGCGCCTGCGGCAGCTGCCCGTGATCCTGCTCCCAAAGATTCCACTGAGCGCCCCAAACCGGATAGCCCAAAGCCACGCTCGCCGTCCCGAGCTAACCAGCCAACGTCCACAACTGGCGCTCAAGGCCGACTTTCAAATCAATCACGTTTCAAGCCCGAAGATGGACCTCGCCGGCCAATCGTGCAAAAATTTCGGGCTGTGATGTTGTCAGCGCCCTGAATGCCCATGCCTTCCACCGTCACCATCCCCCGCACCAGCACCCGCCTGAAAACCGAGCGGCCGAAGCTCTTCAAGGTCATCCTGCTCAACGACGATTTCACGCCGCGCGAATTCGTCGTCACCGTGCTGAAGGCCGAGTTCCGCATGAGTGAGGACCAGGCGCACCGGGTGATGATCACGGCCCACCGGCGCGGCGTCTGCGTCGTGGCCGTCTTCACCAAGGACATCGCCGAGACCAAGGCGACCCGCGCGACCGACGCCGGCAAGGCCGCCGGCTACCCGCTGATGTTCACGACCGAACCGGAGGAGTAGGCTCGCCCCCTCCACCATGCTTCGCATGGTTCCCTCCCCCGTAAACGGGGAGGATTCGCAGCGTTGCCGTTGATCCTCCCCCGTTTACGGGGGAGGGGGACCGCCGAAGGCGGTGGAGGGGGCGTTGCGACCTCAAACGTGGATAGAATCCACCTCAATTTCGGCTCGTTCGCAAAAAGAACTGTTGTGGATCAATGGCATAACAGCCGGCGCGAAGAATTTTCGACGCGGATTTGTTCACACATCCTGCCTCTCCCTTATCCTCATCGGCAGTTTCTCCTGCGGGAACGCCGGTCATGACGGTGATTTGCGGGGAGGAACCGGTGTTCCGGGAAAGCGGCTAACGTGGCCGCGGAAGCGGAAGGTCGTCCAGAGTTTCCACGACTGTCCGCTAAGACGGGCACGAGGCGCCGTATATCGCTCGCGCTGGCACGGCAAACCACCGGCGTATGCCGGCAGGTCCGCAGGCTGGGAAACGGGGGGCTGAAAAATCACCGGCGGGGCGCGAGGTTCGCGCCGCGTATAAAAATTAGGAAGGCGTTGGCCTCGCGCCCCGCTTCCCGACTTCATTCGCAATAGCCAGGGCGGAAACGCAGCGTGGCAACGGAGAAGCTTGTGCCGAAGAACACCCTTACCAACGTCCGCATAACAGAGAACCGCTTCCGTCCGCCCGTCGTTGCCCCGGCAAGCAGCCAGCAAGGAGGCGATCATGGCCGACGAAATGCATAGATTGCAGAGGGACCCGCCGGAGGGCTCGCGCAAGGTGGTCGAGCGCGAACTGGAGCGCCAGGAAAAGGGGAAGGGACGGCAAGGGCGGCCCGGTCGAGCGCGGCGACACGAGGGCGCGAGAAAATCCAGGACAGTCAGCGCAAAACGCAGGGTTAGCCGCGCAGTTGAGGCCCAGGCCCGCAGCGCCTCAGTCGATCTCGGGCCGCTCGAAGTCGCCGGTGTCGCGGTTCATCACCCAGAGTTCGCCGGCCGAGATGTCGAACCAGGCGCCCGAGAGCGTCAGCCGGCCCTTGTCCTCAAGGATCTTCACGCAGGGAAAGGTGCGGAGATTTGCGATCGAATAGCGGATCGAAATGCGCTCCAGCGCGGTCTGGCGCTCGCCGGCGGTCATCATGGTGTTTTGCGAAACGATGTCGGCCGCGGGCGCGACCAGGCTCATCCATTTGCCGATGAAGTCGCCGGGCGAAAGCGGCGCGGCCTCGGTGTCGAGGGCGGCGCGGATGCCGCCGCAGCGGCCGTGGCCCATCACTACGATGTTTCTCACCTTCAGGCTCTGCACGGCGAATTCGAGCGCGGCCGACGTCGCGTGATACTCGCCGTCCGGCGCATAGGGCGGTACCAGATTGGCGACGTTGCGCACCACAAAGAGCTCGCCTGGCCCGGTGTCGAAAATCGCCTCGGGCGCCGCGCGCGAATCGCAGCAGGCGACCACCATGGTCTCGGGCTCCTGGCCGTCGCGGGCCAGCGCCCGATAGCGGCTGCTCTCGGCCTGGTAGCGCCCGGTCATGAAACTGCGATAGCCCGCAAGCAGGCGTTCCGGCAGATGCGTCATGGGCTAGCCACTAGCGCGGATGGCGGGCGCGATCAACGGCCTTCGCGGTACCACATCGAGCCGAGCGCCAGGAGCAGCAGAGCGAGGCCGAAGAAGCCGCCGAACAACGGCACCCGGCTGACCGATTTCAGCAGGCTGTCATTGGTGGTCTTGAGGCCGATCCAGTCGCGGCCCGCCGCATCGGCCGAGCCGCGCACCGGCACTATGCCGGGCAGCGTCTGGCCGGTCAGCGAGGCGAGCCTGCGCACCGACCCGCCGCTTTCCTCGGCTGCCGGCCGCAGCACCTCCTCGGTCGAGACCGTGTCGGCGAATTCCGGCGCGTTCACCGGTCCGATATGAGCGAGCGCGGTCAAGTCGCCATTGGCCACCTGGTAGAGGCCGATCTCGTCGGTCTCGACGCTGCCCGAGAAGATGCCGGGTTCGGCGGCTGTCAGCGGCACGTCGAGCGCCTTGCCCGATGGCGTGATGACCTTGGCCGGGCCGGGATCGTCGCTCATCGTCTGGCGGCGTATGTCGAGCACCATGCCGCGACCGCCAGCGGTCAGGCGCTCCTCTTCGAGATCCGGCTCCTTCATCAGCCAGTGCGCGATGCGCCGGTAGAGCGAGACATGCGGGCCGCCGCCCTCGAAGCCGCGCGCCCACAGCCAGCCCTGGTCGGACAGGAACATGCCGACGCGGCCTTCGCCCTTGCGGTC
Source organism: Allomesorhizobium camelthorni (assembly GCF_011045125.1). Lineage (GTDB taxonomy): Bacteria > Pseudomonadota > Alphaproteobacteria > Rhizobiales > Rhizobiaceae > Allomesorhizobium > Allomesorhizobium camelthorni. The sequence continues at coordinate 22,239 of NZ_JAAKZF010000057.1, forward strand.
GAGCAGAAGCAGCGGCCGCTCGCCGGCGCCCTTCATCACCACCTCGCCCTCGGGCTGCTCGATGCCGACCAGCCGGAACCAGCGGCTCCATTTGGGCGGCTCGGCGGCCGAGCCGTCGAGGCCGCGGGTGACGGGATGGCGCTGACCGGTTTCGGTCAGACGCGGATAAAACGCCTCTTCCACCACATCGCCGGTCGGCATCGCCGGAAGCGCGGCCATCAGCGGCGTGCGGGCGATCGACTGTTCGCCGGCATATTCTGGTCCGGCAGCTATCAGCAGCGCGCCGCCACGCTCCACATATTCGGCGATGTAGTCGTAGTAGAGGATCGGCAGCACGTCTCGGTGCTGGTAACGGTCGAAGATGATCAGGTCGAAATCGTGGATCTTTTCCACGAAGAGCTCGCGGGTCGGGAAGGCGATCAGCGACAATTCGTTGATCGGCGTGCCGTCCTGCTTCTCCGGCGGCCGCAGGATGGTGAAGTGCACAAGGTCGACCGAGGCGTCGGACTTCAGGAGATTGCGCCAGGTGCGCTCGCCGGCATGCGGCTCGCCGGAGACGAGCAGCACGCGCAAATTCTCGCGGATGCCGTCGATGATGGCGATGGCGCGGTTGTTTGTGTCGGTGAGTTCGCCTTCGATCGGGTCGATCGCCAGTTCGACGATGTTGCGCCCGGCGCTCGGGATCGTCACCTGCAGCGGCGTCTCCTGGCCGATATTGGCGCGCTCGACCGAAACCAACTGGCCGTTGATCGAGACGCGGACGTCGACCGAGCCGCGTTCGTTGCCGGTGGCGATGACGCGGTAGGTCATGTCGAGCGGCTTGTCGACGATGCCGAAGCGCGGCGCGTTCTCGAAGCGGATGCGGCGGTCGCGCTCGCCTTCGTCGCCGGTGATCAGCGCGTGCAGCGGCGCATCGAAGCCGGGGGCTGCCTGCGGCGCGTCGTGGACCTGGCCGTCTGTGACCATGATCGCGCCGGCGATGCGCGAGGGCGGCACGTCGCGGAAGGCGCTTTCCAAGGCACCGAACAGGCGAGTCTCGGTGCGCTCGTCGGCGGCGTCGGCCTGGCCCGCTTCGACCACGCGCACGTCGAATTGCTTGAAGCGCGCCAGCCGCTCCTGCAGCCTGGCGACGGCCTGCGTGGTCTCCTCGTTGCGATTGCCGATCTCCTGGCTCTGGCTGCGGTCGACGACCAGGGCGACGACGCTCTGCAGCGGCTCGCGCTCCTCGTCGAGCAGCACCGGGTTCAGGAGTGCTGCGATCAGCGCCAGCAGCGCCGCGAAGCGGAACAGTGCGCCGCGCTGACGAAACCACAGTCCGGCGAGCGCGATCAGCGTGATCGGAACCAGCACCGCCGCGAGAATCGGCCAGGACAGGAGTGGTTCGAAGGCGAGGGAATAGTTCATATCACTGCCCCAGTCGCTCGAGCAGGATCGGCACATGCACCTGGTCGGATTTGTAGTTGCCGGTCAGCATGTACATGATGATGTTGACGCCTGCCCGCAGCGCATAGGCGCGCTGCATCGGGTCGGCCGGTACGGTCGGCAGCATGGCGTCGCCATTCTCGTCGATAGCCCAGGCACCCGCGAAATCATTGGCGGTGATCATGATCGGGGTCACGCCGTCGCCGGTGCGGACCGGCCGGTTGTCGGTGTTCTGCGCCTCCAGCGAGGCCTCGACCCAGAGCGGGCCGCCGTTGAAGCGGCCGGGAAACTCGGGAAGGATGAAGAACGCCTTGGTCAGAACGTGGTCAGGCGGCACAGGCTCCAGCGGCGGCACGTTGAGATTGCCGAGGATTTCGCGCAACCGCTCGTTCGCAGGGCTCCCCGAGCCGGAATCAAGTCCAGTCGAGAACTGGTCGCGGGTGTCGAACAGGACCGTGCCGCCCTGCTGCATGTAGGCGTCGATGCGGGCGATTGCCGCTTCCGACGGCATCGCCGCATTCGGGTCGATCGGCCAGTAGATGATCGGATAGAAGGCGAGCTCGTCGGTGGCGATGTCCACGCCGGCCGGCTGGCCCGGCTCCAGCGCGGTCTTTTCGACCAGGAAGCGCGACAGGCCGGCAAGGCCGGCGCGGCTGATCGAATCGACGCCGGCATCGCCGGTGAGCACATAGGCTAGCCTGGTCGTAGAGATTGCTTCGATGGCCTCGGCGTCGCCGGGTTTCGCGTCCTGCGCGTCGGCTTGGCTGGCGGGGGCGAAGAGGGCCATGGCCGCGACAAGCAGCGCTGCAACGGAGCCTGAGGTGCGCGCCGCCGGCTTCGGACGGCGCGTGAATATGCCGCCCATCCAGAAGACAGCGAGCGTGTCGAGCACCATGAGCAGAAGCGCGGCGGCCACGAGCGGCCCTTTCAGGTTGCGCGATTCGTCGAAAGCATAGCGCATTTCGGTGACCGGCGCTTCGATGCGCGGGCGGACGAGCGGCGCCAGCACCGTTTCGGCGTCGAGCAGATTGTGGGCGAATACGCCCTCTTCGGTCCCGTAGAGGCCGGGCGGGTTCTCGATCGTCACCGGAACCTTGCCGGTACCGACGGCCAGCGGCCGCGCGTCCGGCGTCGGCGGCACCAGCGCGCCATTAGCCGCGATCATGCGATAGGGCGCGAGCGAGCCGGCCTGCCCTTCCGCGCCGGCGGCGGCCGCGCCCTGATTGCGCGATAGCTGCACGATGCGACGCAGCATCTCGACGAAACTGCCGGAGATCGGCAGGCTCGACCAGGTGGCTTCGGGGGTGATGTGGAACAGCACGACGGTGCCTTTTTCCCGCTTGGCTCCGGTCACCAGCGGTGTGCCGTCCGCCAGATTGGCCCAGGTTCGCTCGACAATATCGGCCGTCGGCTCGGCCAGAATTTGCCGGGTGACCGTGACCTCGTTGGGCGGAGCCAGATCGGAAAAGGGGCCGGTCGCCGGAAATTCGGTGACCGGCTGCGGTTCGGTCCAGGACAGCGTGCCGCCCAGCGAGCGCTCGCCCACCCGTAGGCGCACCGGCAGCAATTCCTCGTCATTGCCGGCGGCGGCGAGCCTCGAGCCGGCGAAGCGCACCAGCGTGCCGCCATTCTGCACCCATTCGACCAATCGGGCGCGCGCGGTGTCCGGGATGGTGCCGACATCGGCCATCACGATCATCGCCGGCTTCTGTTCGAGAAGCTGCGGTATGGCTTCGGCGAGATCGGGGCTCGAAGGCTCGACCAGATCGGCGAAGGGTTCGAGCGCGCGGCGGATGTAGTAGAGCGGCGAAAGCAGCGGCTGGGCGCGGTCGGCCTCGGACTGCGACAGAAGCCCGACACGGCGGCGCTTGGAATTTTCGTCGAGCACGCGCACCGCACCGGCCTGTGGCTCGCCGTCGATGGCGATGGAGGAAAAGTCATTGCGCAATTCGAACGGCACCTGCAGCCGCCCGGTTGCCTCGGCTTCGCCCGCACCGAAGGTCAGCGTGGCGTCCGCGATGCGGCGGCCCTTGTCGTCGAAGGCTCCCGCCGTGATCTGGCGCATTGTCGGATCGGCGGCGCGGATCGCCGAAATCCTGAAGCCGTCGACTTCATTCTCGGCCGCGGTCAGCCCGATTGCCGATAGCCGCTCGGGGACAGCCCAGACAACGTTCGCAGCGCCGCCGAGAAGATTGCCGAAGGCCGCTTCGTCGCCCTCGGCGGCGAGCCCGTCGGCCAGCACCGCGACGCTGGCGCCCGGCAGGGTTTCAAGAGCGGCGGCGACGCGCGCATAGACGGCGGGACGGTCGACCGGCACCGGCCGCGGCTCCGTGGCGCGCAGCCTGTCCCGGGCGGCCTCGGCGTCGAACGGCCCGATTTCCGCATTGGGCTTTTCGGCCGTGAAGGCCAGAACGACCGGCACGCCGGTCGAGGCCGCGTCGGCTATCAGACGCTCCGCCGTGGCGACGCGGCGGTCCCAATCCGGGGCGCTGGCCCAGCCATTGTCGACGACCAGCGCGAGCGCGGCGCCACCGGTCGGAAGCTTTTCTCGCGGGTTGAACACCGGCTCGGCCAACGCAAGAACAATCAGCGCGGCCATCACCAGCCGCAGCAGCGTCAGCCACCATGGGCTCTGATGCGGCGTCTCTTCCTTTTTCATCACCCGCGCCAGGATCTTCAGCGGCGGGAAGATTTCCATCTGCGGCTTTGGCGGCGTGAGCCTGAGCAGCCACCAGATGACCGGAAGCGCAAGCAGTCCCCAGAGGATTGCCGGGAAACCGAAAGAGAGCGGCAGCCAGCTCACGCGCGCACCCCCGAAGCATAGCCGCCATCGGCGGTCATGAACGCATGCACGCGGACCAGCGCTTCGGAGGCCAGGCGATCGGTGTGGTTGACGGTGAAGCTCCAGCCGAGGCGCTTGCACCAGGCGGCAAGCTCCTGCCGGCGGGCCGTGTACTGCCAGCGATAGGCTTCGCCCAGCGTCTCAGCACGGCCGGCTGTCAATTTCTCGCCGGTTTCGGGATCGGTGAACTCAGTACGGCCGGAATAGGGGAAGGTTTCCTCGGCGGGATCAGCCACTTCAATCAGATGGGCCCGCACACCATGGCGCGCCAGAACGTCAAGCCAAGCCATCGTTTCTTCGATCGGATCGAGGAAATCGCTGGTGATGACGATATCGGAGAAGCGTCGGATGATTGAAAGATCGGGCTTGGCGGCGAGTTCGCTTGCGTGACTAAGGTGCGAAGCCAGGCGTTCCGCGCCGTTGCGGGCGGTGAAAGGATCGGTAAGGCCCGGCCAGGCGATGCGCTCTCCACTGCGCGACAGAAGCTCGGCCATCGCCAGGATCAGAACCATCGCGCGCGATTCCTTCGACACGATCGCGCCCGCCGATTTGTAGAGCATCGACGGCGAAGGGTCGGCCCACAGCCAGACCGTATGCGCGGCCTCCCATTCGCGATCGCGGACATAGGTGTGGTCATCGCGAGCCGAACGGCGCCAGTCGATGCGGGCCATCGCCTCGCCCTCGACATAGGGCCGGAATTGCCAGAAATTCTCGCCGATGCCGCGCTTGCGGCGGCCGTGCCAGCCGCCGATCACCGTGTTGACGACGCGGCGGGCCTCGACCAGCAGGTCGGGTACCAGCGAAGCGCGCAGTCTGGCCCGGGCGAGCGCGTCGCGGGTAGGGACCGGGGAGGAAGCCTCGCCGACACGCGCCATCAGGCTAGATACCTTTCACCAGCCGCGCCACCACGTCGCGCACGGACATGCCTTCGGCACGAGCCGCGAAGGTCAGCGCCATGCGGTGCTGGAGGACAGGCTCGGCCAGCGCCTTGATGTCGTCGATCGACGGGGCAAGCCGGCCATCGTAGAGCGCGCGGGCGCGGGCGCAGAGCGTCAGCGCCTGGCTGGCGCGGGGGCCTGGCCCCCAGGCGACATGCTTGTCGGTGTCGGCGTTGTCCTGGCCGGGACGGGCGGAGCGCACCAGGGCGAGGATCGCCTCCACCACGCTTTCGGGTACCGGCATACGGCGGATCAGATGCTGGATTTCCTTCAGCCGCTCGGGCGTCAGCACATTCTGGGCGCGGGCGTCCTCGGTGCCGGTGGTCTCGAGCAGGATGCGGCGTTCAGCCTCCAGTTCGGGGTAAAGGATGTCGATCTGCATCAGGAAGCGGTCGAGCTGGGCTTCGGGCAGCGGATAGGTGCCCTCCTGCTCTAGCGGGTTCTGCGTCGCGAGCACATGGAAGGGCGAGGGCAGGTCGTGGCGGGCGCCGGCCACCGTCACATGGTATTCCTGCATCGACTGCAGGAGCGCCGACTGGGTGCGCGGGCTGGCGCGGTTGATCTCGTCGGCCATCAGCAATTGCGCGAAGATCGGACCGGAAATGAAGCGGAACGAGCGCTTTCCCAGTTCATCCTGCTCCATGACCTCGGAGCCGAGAATGTCCGACGGCATCAGGTCCGGGGTGAACTGGATACGGCGGGCATCCATGCCGAGCACGATGCCCAGCGTCTCGACCAGCTTCGTCTTGGCGAGGCCGGGAACGCCGACCAGCAGCGCATGGCCGCCGGCCAGAAGCGCGACCAGCGTGCGTTCGACCACGCTCTCCTGGCCGAAAATGACGCGGCCTACCCCTTCCCGAACGCGAGAAATATCGGCAAGCGCCTTTTCGGCCTCGGCGATCATATCCTTTTCGCTTATCGGGGCCTGCTTGATGATGATGCTCATGCCGCTTCGGTCCTCATTTGCCTGGAACGCCGGCCGGCAAATTTCCAGTGCCGCGATTCGCACGTGACGGAGTGCGCCTGAATGAACTTAAATCACTCAATTAGGCTGACAAGCGGAACAACAGTGACTATTTCGTGACGATGGATAATCAAGCGCGATCCGAGAAAGACAGCCTTGCCGCCGCCGGCGACACTGCGGATCTGTCCGCGCTGATCTCTCGCGCGACACGCGCGGGCAAGGGGCTGCCGCCGGTTGAGCGCTGGAATCCGGACTTCTGCGGCGATCTGGATATCGAGATCAAGGCCGACGGCACATGGTTCTATCTCGGCACCCCGATCGGTCGCATGCCGCTGGTCCAGCTTTTCTCGACGGTGCTGCGCAAGGATGCCGACGGCAAGACTTATCTGGTTACGCCGGTCGAGAAGGTCGGCATCAGGGTCGTCGATGCGCCGTTCGTTGCGGTGGAGATGAGCGTGACGGGAGAGGGCGACGCGCAGAAAATAACTTTCCGCACCAATGTCGGCGATGTTGTGGAGGCAGGGCCAGAACACCCGCTGCGCTTCGTCGACGAGCCCGAGACCGGCGGCCTGAAGCCCTACATACTGGTGCGCGGCCGGCTGGAAGCGCTGGTGGCTCGGCCGGTCATGTATGAGCTTGTCCAGTATGGCGAAGAGATAGAGGTCGACGGCAGGATGATGTTTGCAGTTCGTTCCGGCGGTGAGGTCTACCCGATCATGCCGGCGGAAACGCTGAAAAAGCTGAGCGCCTGACCGTGGATGCCTTCGTAGCAAAGCCCTATTCCGCGGACGATTTCCGGCTGCGCGCCGTCGCCGAACGTGCCGGGGACGACGAGGAATACGGCGATCACCGCTTCAATCCGCAACACGGACCTCTGATCCGACGGACCGATCTGCGCGACGCGGCAGTGCTCGTCCCTGTCGTCGACCATGGCGACGAGGCGACCGTGATCCTGACCAAGCGTGCGGAAAAGCTGCGCAATCATTCGGGGCAGGTGGCGTTTCCCGGCGGCCGTATCGACCCAACCGATCCGACCCCGGAACATGCGGCGCTGCGCGAGACGATGGAGGAGATCGGTCTCGACGCCGGCCATATCGAGATCATCGGCCGGATCCCGGATTATGTGGCGGGCAGCGGCTATCGCATCGCGCCGGTGCTCGGCATCGTCCGGCCGGGCTTCCAACTGACCATCAACGAGCATGAAGTCGATGCCGCCTTCGAGGTGCCGTTGCGCTTCCTGATGGATCCCGCCAACCACCGCCGCGACAGCCGCATGTGGGACGACAAGGAGTGGTTCTACTACGACATGCCCTATGGCGGGCGAAGGATTTGGGGCGTGACGGCCGGCATCATCCGCACGCTCTATGAAAGGCTCTATACGTGAACGGGATGACCCAGATCGCCGGCGCGGACTGGCTCGCCCGGGACGAGCTGCAGCGATTGCTGAAGGCGCTTTCCGCAGATGGCGAGGAGGCCCGCATCGCCGGCGGCGCGGTGCGCAACGCGCTGCTTGCCGAACCGGTTTCCGATATAGACATCGCAACGACCAACCTGCCGCAAGAAACCGTGCGCCGTGTGGAGGCCGCCGGCTTCAAGGCCGTGCCGACCGGCGTGGAACACGGGACGATCACAGTGATCGCCGGCGGCAAGCCTTATGAGGTGACCACGCTGCGCGCCGATGTCGAGACGGACGGACGGCGTGCGAAGGTGCGGTTCGGGCGCGACTGGAAGGAAGATGCGCAAAGGCGCGACTTCACCATCAATGCGCTCTACGCCGAGGCTGACGGAACCGTGGTCGATCTGGTGGGCGGGCTGGCCGACATCGAAACGCGGAGGCTGCGCTTCATCGGCGACGCCGAAGACCGCATCCGCGAGGATTATCTGCGCATCCTGCGGTTCTTCCGGTTTTTCGCCTGGTACGGGACCGGACGGCCGGATGCGGAGGGCGTGAAGGCCTGCGTGCGTCTGAAGGATGGGCTCGACCAGCTTTCGGCGGAGCGGGTCTGGAGCGAGCTGAAGAAGCTGCTCTCGGCGCCCGACCCGTCGCGCGCTCTGCTGTGGATGCGGCAGGCGGCGGGCGTCTTGACCCGCGTTTTGCCGGAAAGCGAGAAATGGGGCATCGACGCAATCCATCCATTGATCAGGGCCGAACTGGAACTGGGCTGGACGCCTGATCCGCTGCTGCGCCTGGTGGCCATCGTGCCGGCGGATCCCGAGCGGATGGTAGGCCTGGCGGAGCGGCTCAAACTATCGAATGCGGATGCGGATCGTTTGTCGCAGTGGGCGAAGACGGCCCCCGTCATCTCGACAATGCCGGAAGATGCATTTGCCAGGCTGCTCTACCGGGGCGATCGCCGCGGCTTCATCGACCGGCTGCGATTGGCGCTGGCTTCTGCGAGGGCGCGCGGGATCGAGGACAACAAGGCCTTGATCGAGGCCGGTGGATTTTCGCGCCTGCTCGCCTATGCGGAGCAATGGCGGAAGCCGGAATTCCCGATCAGGGGTCGCGACCTGGCCGGCCTCGGCGTCGAGGATGGGCCGCGCATGGGCGAACTGCTACGCGAGCTGGAAAATCAATGGGTTGACGGCGGCTTTTCGCAGGATCGCGGCGCGCTGCTGGACCGCGCCGCGACAATGTTGAGAAACTGATTCAGGCGATTGAGGATTTGAATCAACCGGCTCGCGGCCTGAATCGTCAAGTCGCCGTAACGGCCTGTTTCAAAACATATTTCAGGCTGCGTCGCGGACCTTTTCGATGCGCGACCGGATCGCTTCTATCATCGTCTCGCGAATGATCGTTTCGCCGTGCGTTTCGCGCAGATGCTCGACGGCGCGCCGCATGATTTCGGCCTCTTCCTCATGACGCGTGTGCCAGTCGCAGCCGGGGACGAGCGATCCGCAGTGAAATTCCTTCATCGGTTTCTCCTTTCCTCGTTCTGGCGGGGGAACCAGCATAACATGAAATCGGGCGATAGGTTGCCGAACGAGGCAATTTTCCCGGTGCGGCTTACGCTATTGTTTGAGCGAGACGGCGTTGGAAGAGGCGAGCCATTCGCTGACGACGGCAACGTCGTCGTTGCCGAGATCGTGCCCGGACTTGATCGTGCGGGCCTCGACACGGCCGCCATGCTTGCGCAGCATCGCTTCCAGCGCGGGGGCGAACGGCGCGTAGATGCTGTCGGCCGCCCCGGCGACGGTGAGGAACCGCGTGCCGGACAGGTCGACGTCGGGAATGCTCTCCAGCACCGACATGGGGCGCAGCAGCACCGCGCGCTCGACAAGGCCCGGATGCAGCAGCGCCATCGCGGCCAGGAGATTGGCGCCGTTCGAATATCCGATGAAGGTGGTGTTGGCGAGATCGAGCTTCTTCGCTTCGACCGCGTCGCGCAGAAAAGACGCGAAAGCCCCGGCCTCGGAGCGGATGTCGTCCTGGTCGAACCGGGTCGGCGTCAGGCGACGGTACCAGCGCGTCACGCCGTCCTGGACGAGCCGGCCGCGAATGCCCATCAGCACGGCGTGAGGATCGATGCGCGAGGCAAGGTCCATCAGCGTCGCCTCGTCGCCGCCGGAGCCGTGCAGCAGCACGAAAGTTTCCCCGGTTGCCTGCTTCGGCTGCCTGCGCAGGACGAGGAAGCGGTCCGACCGCTCGACCGACGACGCCTCGGGGGGCGAGGAGAACAAGCGGTTGGCGCCGTCAGAATTGTCCGGGACTACGGGCACGGCCGCTTCCCTTGCCGTGGAGAGATCGGCGCAGGACTGGAGCGCCTCCACAATGAGGGCGGTCTTCTTCTTTGCCGCCGCCGCGATCTTTCCCGGCGATCCGTTGCGGTCGCAATCAGACAGGTCGCTGGCATAGCCTAAGCTCCCGAAACCCAAGGTGATGACGATCGACAACAAGCCGATGATGCAGTTTCTGGCCATTGGCCGACCCTGTCAGCTAAATATTTCAATTTCGGAGCCTGCCGTCCCGCCATGTCTGCCGCAGCCGACATGCCTGCGGGAAATTCGCCCTTGCCCCAACCTTGTTTGCTTATAGCGGCCTCTTGCCGGCTACTCATCACACGATTTGATGATCCGGGAAGAAGCGGGTCCGGTGTGTCCCGCAGGCCACGCGGCTACGGCCACTTCACTTCCGGCGGCAGGCTCGACAGGATCGAGTCGACATTGCCGCCGGTCTTCAGCCCGAAAATGGTGCCGCGGTCGTAGAGCAGGTTGAACTCGACATAGCGGCCGCGCCGGATAAGCTGTTCCTCGCGGTCGCCATCGGTCCAATTCAGGTTGAAGTTGTTACGCACCAGATGCGGGTAGACCACCGCGAATGTGCGGCCGACATCCTGGGCGAAGCGGAAGTCGGCGGCCCAGCCGCCGCTCTCCTGCGGCGATTGCAGCCAGTCGAAGAAGATGCCGCCTATCCCGCGCGGCTCGTCGCGGTGTGGGAGGTAAAAATACTCGTCGCACCAGGCTTTGTATTTCTCGTAATCGGCGACGGCCCGGTTCTTTTCGCAGGCGAATCGTATGGCTTTGTGGAAGGCGATTGCGTCGGGATCTTCCTGGCTGCGGCGGCGATCCAGCACCGGCGTCAAATCGGCGCCGCCGCCGAACCAGTTGCGCGATGTCACCACCATGCGCGTGTTCATGTGGACGGCCGGCACATTCGGGTTCCATGGATGGGCGATAAGCGAAATGCCGCTCGCCCAGAAGCGTGGGTCCTCCTCGCCGCCGGGCATCTGCTTGCGGAACTCCGGCGAGAACTCGCCATAGACCGTCGAAGTGTGGACGCCGACCTTCTCAAAGACGCGGCCGTGCATCATCGACATGACGCCTCCGCCGCCCTGGCCTTCCTCACGCTGCCATGGCGTGCGCTCGAAGCGGCCGGCTGCCCATGACGATTGCGGGCCAGCGAGATCGTCCTCGATCTTCTCGAATGCGGCGCAGATACGATCGCGCAATTCCTCGAACCAGGCCCGCGCGGCTGCCTTCTTGTCTTCGATGTCTTCCGGCAGCCCAGCCGGTATTTCGGGGCGTTCCATTCGCCGTCTCCGCATCCTGCCGTTTCCACAGCCCGCCGGCATGCAAAAATGACTCGTTTTTTCCGGCGCGATCCCTAATCTCTAATTGTCCAGGGTCAAGGAGTTCCTGTGCGCACCCCGACGCGGCCGCCGCTCGATGGTCTGAAGAAACGGCTCGATCAAAGCCGGGCCGAGAATGCGCGCATGCCGCGCGACGGGTTTTTGCGCGAGACTTTCGTGCTGCCGCGCAACGATGCCCGCAAGAAGGCCAAGGAGTGGTTCGACCGCTGGCCGAAGCAGGCTTACTGGACTTCAATAGAAAGCTGGTTCGAGCGCCCGGGCGATGTGATCGAGTTCACCATCAGGCGCTTGCCGAGTTCGGA
>NZ_JAAKZF010000058.1 GCF_011045125.1 Allomesorhizobium camelthorni
ATACAGCGCTCGACGGTCATTTCGAACAGCTGGCGCAGCAGGTCGCTGTCGCGGAAGCGGCCATGCCGGTTCTTGGAGAAGGTCGAATGATCGGGTACCACGCCATCAAGGCCCAGCCGGCAGAACCAGCGATAGGCGAGGTTGAGATGGACTTCGTCGCACAGCCGCCGCTCTGACCGGATGCCCATGCAATAGCCGATGATCAGCATACGGATCATCAACTCGGGATCAATCGAAGGCCGACCAGTTTCGCTATAGAAGGGCCGCAAGTGCTCGCGGATGTTCGATAGGTCCACGAACCGGTCGATCGAGCGCAGCAGATGGTCCGCCGGCACGTGTCGATCCAGGTTAAAGCTGTAAAACAGCGCATCCTGCGCCACCGTTCGCTCACCCATCATCGGTCCACTCTCCGGATCCCGGCAATGAGTGAATCAGTTGATCGACGCTACTTCAAGGCCAAGTTTTTCAACACAATCTGCCCCATTCGGGACTTTCAGCCTAAGCTCTGTGAAGGACCGTATTGGGTCAAATCGGTGAGTTCCGCTGAAAGCCCTATCCGGGATCAAATTAGTGGGGACTATCCCAGACTTTATCCCCGACGCCGCAGGCCTATTGCGGATCGGGGACAACCTCATAGGTCCAAACTCGAAACGCCTTCAGGACGTGCGGGCCGAAGGAATTGATGAGCGGTATGTCGGCCGCATCTCGGCCGCGGGCGACTACTATCCTGCCGATCCGCGGGATGTTGTTGCGCGGATCGAATGTGTGCCACGTGCCGTCCAGGAAGACCTCGATCCAGGCGCTGAAATCCATCGGATCGACGACAGGAACGCCGATGTCGCCGAGATGGCCATTGACGTAGCGTGCGGGAATGTTGAGGCAGCGGCAGAACGTGACTGCGAGATGCGCGAAGTCGCGACAGACGCCCACCCGCTCGTTGAAAGCCTCGAAGGCGGTTCGGGTCGACCGGGCCTGCATATAGTCGAAGCGGATGTGGGTATGGACGAAGTCGCAGATCGCCTGCACCCGATCCCAACCGGGTGCGACGCTGCCGAACTTATCCCATGCAATCTGGCTGAGGAGGTCGGTTTCGCAATAGCGGCTGCCCATGAGATAGACCAGGCAATCGTCCGGCAATTCCGGCACCGCAAGTTCCCGCGCGCCAGGAACTGCCCTGTCCGGTTGGCCGTCATCCTCGATCGTGGCATCGCCCCAAATCGTCAGGTCGCCCGCCGGCGCGACAAGCCGCCGGCATCGGTTGCCGAAGAGATCTCGATAGGTCGTTGTGGGAATATCAGGAGTAGTGAACAGCGTTTCGGGAACACGAATGTCGGCCGCGCGGTCCTCGTGGACCGATAACAGACACACAAGTGCAGTCGGCTGATGGCAGGTCAGCGTGATTTCATAACCGTAGCGGATCAACATGGAGGATACTCGCTCCTTATCCGACTACCCGAAATCGGCGGCCGTCAAAGTATAGGATTCGCGACGGCGGTGAGAATAAGCCTTGCGCGCTGCATCGTAGATCGACGTGCGCATTGAATCGAACGCCGCGAGGCACTTAGCCTCCGACGGCGCTGTCCCGCGCAACTCCGTTCCCGATTTCTCTAGTGCACCGACCTCCACCAGGAATCGCACTTGAGACATGCCGTCATGACCGCTGAAGCGGACGGCGTTCCGCTCATCATCGAAGCTGCGGCTCGGGTTTGGAAAGGACAGTGTCATGACCGGCGTGCCGTCGTTTCACCTGACGCATCCTGGGCAAGTGCCAACAGGCTGATCCTCTGTTTGCGGCGTTCGGCGTTGCGAAGATTGAGAGACATCATCCTACTTGTGGCCTGTGACCTGTCTAGGCCAGTCAAATCATCGTTGCCTATACGCGCCGTAACGCCCGTGAAGACATGATAGACGGTCCAGGACCTATCGACTTCAACACGGCGGCCATACTGATGCTCCGTGAGATCACGGCCCGGTGCGCCGCCCTCATTTTCCCAGATCGCGATTGCCACAGTATTCCGTCGCAGACCGGCTTCGTTGTTTTGACGGTTCATGATTGTAGCCGTTCGTCATTGAGCGCTTCAGCGTTGATGACGCCGCAATAGAGGGTCGCGCCATTCGCGTCGGTGATCGTCATGGCGTCCGGTCGCTGCGGCATGTCCAGGGTCTGCGAAAGCTGCCGCCCAACCTCGATCGCGTCATCGGTATTCACCGCTTCCTTCGTTTCGCGGCCGACGACGGCATGCGCGTCGTCCGCGTTCCGGGTGCGATAGAATTCGATCACGATCTTCATTGCACGAGCGCGGTCGCTGTCAGCTCTTGCCCTTGCCGCGTGGGGCGTTGGCCTCGGCGAGCTTTATCTGCGCGCCAAATGCGCCTTCAGGCTTCGGCGGTGCTTTCACCTGCTTCGGCTTTCTGATCTCGCGACTGCTGCGTTTCTGTCCCTTGGCCATTGTCGAACGTCCTTTCGATGAGTGTTGCGCCAAAATCCGGCTGATCCCGGCCTAGCGGCTCCAGACAGTCTTGCGTCGTAACCCGCTCATGACGCTCGTCGTCGTGGCGAATGCGGTATTGAAACAAATTATTCCTCGGAGGCAGCGTTGCGGTGATCCGGTAGACATCCCCAAGCTTGGGCGACGTTCCGAACCCGACCTTCAGCCGGACGGACTGCCCAATCGAAAAAAGATGCTTTGCAGCGTCGCGCGGGGTCGCCCGGCTGCGGTGCACGCGGGATAGGGCCGTCATGATTGTTCAAGGTCCTTTGCAAGGGCGGCTTCAAGGTCCGCCGGATTGATCGGCACCATCTGTTGCGTCGGAGCGTGTCTGGCGACCGCCGGCAGGTGCATGAAAGCGCCGACTCGCCGCCAGGCAAGCCGGGAGGTGCCCTCTACGAGCTCCTCGTCGTGGTCGACGCGGTAGTCTCCCGCCGGTTGCGGCGCGTCAAAACCCGGCAAGCGGAAATCCGATGAAAAGTGAACGACAGTTTGCGTGGTGCGGCTGGTCATATTGCAGGCCTCCGCAGGAGCACGCGGATGCGCCTCCTGCATCATTCCCGAGCGAACTGGATGACCCTTGATGCTGCCAGTACATCCGTGGTCAGCGCCAGGGTCCAATCCAGATTCGAACGGAGCGACATGCGCGCCGGATCGGCGCGATGCATTCGCTGTCGAGATTCGGGGTGTATGGCGGGTCTAGGTCTCTGACACCGCGAAAGCCAATCGGCCAAAATCAACGAGCTTTATATATGCTCCTTGATTGAGCTTCAAACAAGGCACGGGCGCATATTATTCAAACCGCAAAGTGACGAGGTGAGTTAGCTCAGGCCATCTCGGTGTACGGCTCAAGTTGGCGATCCCGGCGTCCAGCCCATCGGTCGTAACGGTCAGTCTGCCCAGGAAGCAAGCTCGATCTCATCGACCAGCTTCAAAGTCCGTTTTCGAGTGGAGTGACGGTTCTCGCCGTTGACCATTTGATGGGTTGAAGAAAACAACTGGGCGAGTTGTTGGTGCAAACGCTTTTTCTCCATCGGATCGCGAACGAGGGATGTGGCGCGTAGTGCCAGATGCTGGCCGTCAGCAACATTTGTTGGGCCGCCTGCGCCGACCGTCGCGCGAACCTCGATCATGCGTACCGCCAGCTCAACCATGCGTCCTCCCCGCCCAAATCCCAGTCTGGGCCACCGTTTGATCATACGTGCCAACAGGTCAGGGCGATAGCGAAAGCGCACCCATGTCGGACGCTTTCGTCGGGATCCGGTCAAGGATCGAATCCGCTAGGACATTCCTCGCCAGCGGCCTATGGTGCCCTGCACATCGGCTTTCAGCCCATGATCGCCAGATCGGATGTTCTCCCTTCAAATGCTCGACTTTCAAAAACTTGAACATGCGCAGACGCTTGCGCAAGCGATCGTCAACACGATTCCCGAGCCGTTTGTCGTGCTGGATGACCGCTATCATGTGTTGGCCGCAAGCCGCTCCTTCTATTCCACCTTCAACGTCCAGCCCGAGCAAACGCGCGGCCGTCTGCTTTACTCGCTTGGCGATGGTCAGTGGGACATTCCCGATTTGCGTGTTCTATTGGAGACGATCATTCCCGAGCAGACCGCAATGGATAACTTCGAAGTCCAGCATGACTTTCCCGATGTCGGGCATCGGACGATGCTGCTGAACGCCCGCCAGGTAATCTACGAGGACAGTTCGACTCGGACGATCCTTCTCGCCTTTACCGATGTTACGGCCCGGCGGGCGATCGAGCGGGAAAAGGAAGAGCTCCTCAGCCAGACCGAAGAGTTGCTGCGCCAGAAGGATATTCTGCTTCAGGAAATGCAGCATCGCGTCGCCAACAGCCTTCAGATCATCGCCAGTATTCTGTTGTTGAAGGCTCGGGCTGTGACTTCGGAAGAAACCCGCCAGCACCTGCGGGATGCGCACCAGCGCGTCATGTCTGTAGCTGAGGTTCAGCGCCATCTCCACACGCTTGAAGGCATCGACCAGATCGACGTGGCCTCCTACCTGTCTAAGCTTTGCGAAAGTCTGATCGCGTCGATGGTTGGTGAAGGCCGGATCGCGATCAAGGTGATGGCGGACGCCGGAACCGTTGGATCTGAAAAAGCCGTGAGCTTGGGCCTGATCGTTACCGAACTTGTGATCAATGCGATCAAATATGCGTTTCCCGCTGACCGAAGCGGCGCACTGATCCTTGTCACCTTTGAAACGGCTGGCCCGGACTGGAAATTGACTGTTTCGGACAATGGTGTCGGCAAAAGCGCCAGCGATAACGATGGCAAGAAACCCGGCCTGGGAACCGCAATCGTACAGGCGCTGGTAAAGCAGATGGACGCCCAACTCGAAACCACCAGTTCCGCGGCCGGCATGAGCGTGGGTATTACTCAAGCGACGTTCACATCGCATATGCCACTGGCAAGCTGACATGTCGCTACCAACGACCGATGCGGCTCCATGAGAAAACCAGGACCCCGTGCCTTTGGCATCAGAGGGACTTCAAACAACTCCGTCAAGGCAGTCGCAGCAGGCCACTCGGCTCGCTGGAGCGCCCCGATAAAAGGGTATCTGACGTCGTCGGACCGAACCGCGATGGTCGGGTTTCTGATCAAGGCGGGTGTGACGTTATGGGTTTTAGTTATTATCCTCGTTGTGTTCTTCCGATGAATTTCCGCCAACCCCTGCCGTTGAAGTTGATTTCGCCAACCTCTGACTCCACCCGTTCGAAATTTAAAGTTGAGAGCGGCCCACAAGGAAACAACTCATGTCGGATGCTATCCTTTCGCAACAGAAGATGCCCAGGCTGGTCGTCGTCATGGCGTTCGACCCCGATGACGACGGCGTGCTTCAGGTTGTATTCGGCCCAGCCGAGCAGCAGAGCGAGGAGCGTGCAATCCGGACAGCGAAGGCGCTGGCGCCCAAGCATGCCGGCGTCATCGCCTGGTCGCGAGAAGCCAATCCGGCGCTTGGCGAATATGGCGAGCCTTCGACCTTGTTCGTCAGCGGCGATGTGCCTGCCATGGAATGAGCGGCGGGATGATCGGGAACGCCACCGAACCTACGGCGACGACAACCGGGAACAAACTCGCTGTCATTGGAGGGCACATTCTCGAACATGCATCGGCCAGGCATTGTAGCCTGATGGATTTAGGGGCTTAGCGGGCATGAAACGAACGATATACGCGATCATCTGTGTGGCCCTGATCGCTGCAGGCTCGGCGTTGCTCTTTTCGATGTCTCTCGACCCCCCGGACGAACCGTTTACGTCGAGCAAGTTGCGGGACGGCTAAATCCTCGATGCACTCGCGAACTGCTAGCAATCCGAGGCAAGACAACCGCAGCCGCTCCGGAAACAGGGCACGAGCCAAACGAAGCGCGGGCGAGGCAGTTGGGCCTGTGGCAGCATTTGACCTGGAACGTCACAACGACCCGCGGTCCGTACGCCAATTTCAGCAACCGACTCTATGATTCCCAGCACGCTCCAAGCCCCCGACCTCCCGGCAAACGTTCACGAATTCGACGATGACGCGCTACTGGACATCGTGCAGCAGCAAACGGCCCGGTACTTCTGGGAAGGCGCTCATCCCGTCAGCGGCCTTGCCCTAGATCGACAGAAGACCACCGGTGCTCCGGCCAACGATCTCGTGGCGATCGGCGGTTCTGGCTTCGGTATCATGGCCATCATCGTTGCGGTTGAACGTGGATGGATCGAGCGTACGGCGGCATTGAGCCGATTGCAGGGAATGCTGGATTTCCTGGAAAGCTCGCCGCGCTATCACGGCGTGTTCCCGCATTTCATCAATGGCCGCACTGGTGCGACAATTCCATTCCGTCGCAAGGACGACGGCGCTGATCTGGTCGAAACCACTTTCCTGTTTCAAGGTCTGATTTGCGCCCGCGAGTATTTCGCCGGGAAGGCAACCGAGGAAGCGCGCCTTCGCCATAGCGTAAACGCGCTGTTGTCGCAGGCTGAATGGAACTGGTTCACACGCGGGGCCCGGCAACTCATGTGGCACTGGAGCCCGAACCACGGCTGGGCGATGGACAATCCGATCAGGGGTTGGAACGAATGCCTGCTCACTTTCGTGCTGGCGGCGGGAACAGCGCGCCACCCCATCGATCCGGGGATCTATCACGAAGGCTTTGCCGGTGGACCCGACTTTCGAAACGGGCGCGATCATTACGGGATCGTCCTGCCGTTGGGAATGAATTCTGGTGGTCCGCTTTTCTTTTCGCACTATTCCTTCTGCGGGCTCGATCCGCGAGGCCTAAACGACCGATACGCCGACTACTGGCAACAGAACCTCCATCACACGCAGATCAATTATCGGCATTGCGTCCGCAATCCGCATAACCATTTGGGATACGGCCCCGACTGCTGGGGTCTGACCGCGAGCCATGGGCCGCGAGGATACGTCGCGCGTGCACCCGACAGGGACTTTGGCGTGATCACTCCGTCCGCCGCCCTGTCGAGTTTCCCTTATGCTCCGGCGGAAGCGATGCGCGCACTGCGTGGTTTCCTGACCAAGCCTCGAAAACGCATATGGGGCCGCTTCGGCTTCGTCGACGCGTTTTGCGAAGGTCGCAACTGGTACTCCCGAACCTATCTGGCGATCAATCAGGGGCCAATTATCGCGATGACCGAGAACCATCGTACCGGGCTTTTGTGGAGACTGTTCATGGGCGCGCCGGAAGTGCGCAGGGGCTTGGCGAGGCTGGGGTTCACCGGCCAGCATCCGGACAGCATCAACACGTCAATACATGGCGGGTAATGTTCTCAGGAATACAGCCTCGCCTTCTTGCAATGTCTTCAAGTGACAAAACTGACCTTCGATTGGCGGGACAAACGTCTGCACAGGGGTCAGGTTAGGACCGAGCCTGCGCCGAGCTGAATGTCTGCTCATTTACATCTCACACTAGAAGCTGCCTGTCCGCTTAGCCCGACGGCGACCAGATGCGCACCGACTTCGCATTAAAAGCAGCGACATGGAGACCGTACCGGTTCATCTAGCCTGCGACGCAGCGTAAGAAGCTATGATTGAATGCATGGCTGCAGCGGAGGAACAGCGCAACGTGGACCCTTATGTACTGCTCCTCGCAGTCTTCGGCGCCGTGGTCCTTCTGACCGCCTGGCTGCCCCTTGTCCTCAAGGAACTGCCGCTTTCACTGCCCATGGTGTGCATTGGAATCGGGGTTCTTCTGGTCCTGTCGCCATTCTCACCGAACGTAGGGGTTAATCCGTTGGAGAACCGCTATCTTACGGAGCGACTGACGGAGTTCGTGGTCATAGTCTCGCTTATGGGAGCGGGGTTGAAGTTGGACCGGCCGGTCAGTTGGAGGGGCTGGGGTTCTACATGGCGCCTGATCGGCATCGCTATGCCATTGACCATCGCGGGAATTGCTCTGCTCGGCTGGGCGGTCTTGGGACTCGGAGCTGCCGCTGCACTTCTCTTGGGCGCCGCTCTCGCCCCAACTGATCCAGTGCTGGCGAGCGACGTGCAAGTCGGGCCACCACAATCTGGCAAGGAGGACGACGTGCGTTTCGCCCTTACCTCCGAGGCAGGGCTGAACGACGGCGCAGCCTTTCCTTTCGTCTACCTTGCTATCGCAGTCGCCCTGTCGCAGGCCGCGGGTGGCGAGCCGTTCCTGGCGAACTGGCTTCTCATCGACGTCTTGTGGAAGATCGCAGCCGGCGTGGCGATTGGCTGGCTTGGTGGAAAGGCCATGGGTTTCCTCGTGTTCCGACTGCCCAACCGTACGGGACTGTCGGAAACAAGGGACGGCTTCGTAGCGTTGGGGATCACTTGTCTCGCCTATGGCACAACCGAGTTGGCAAACGGCTACGGGTTTCTTGCGGTTTTCGTTGCGGCGGTTGCTCTTAGATCGGTCGAGCGCCGCCACCATTATCATGAGAACCTTCATACCTTCGCCGAGCAGATCGAACGATTGGTGATGATGGTCTTGCTTGTGTGTTTCGGGGCCGCCATTGCTGAGGGTACAATTTTTGGGGCCCTCAGCTGGCCAGTAATTGCCATCACCGCGCTAATTCTGTTCGTTGTACGACCGCTCTCCGGCTGGATCAGCTTAGCAAGGCATCCGGCCTCCTCACCCGAGAAGGCGGCGATCGCATTCTTTGGCATCCGTGGGCTCGGGTCGTTCTATTACGTCGCCTATGCCTTTGGGCAGGCAGAATTTCAGGCGCCTCAGATCATTTGGGTGACTGTTTGCAGCGTAGTTCTCGTGTCAATCGTCACCCACGGCGTACTCGTTACGCCGATCATGCGGCATCTCGATTACCACAGGTCCGCGCGATCAGCGACAAAGGAGACGCAGCCTCTGTGAACTGCTGCTCGAATTTCATGGTGATAGATCGGACGCTCCGCGCTCCTCTGTAGCTTACTGCCTTTCCAGGCAGTCGCCCGTGTCGCCCAATACGTATGCTCGTCGCAGAAAGACCGCCAAAGCGGAGCCCAGTAGTCCACGCGGTCGTGCGTGCCACATTCAGCGATCACGGTGCCGCAGTCGCTGCCACCTTGCGGCGGTAGTGGATTTCCGCGCCTCCCTCCGAATGCCCCTTGAACTCGCTCGATCTTCCCCAGCGCCGCGACATCTGCACCGCGCTCCACTAGAAAATGAGCACCTTGTCCCTGGCGCATCCGGTCAGGGCGACAAAGGCGTCATTGGCGAAGATGATCGGGTGCCCGGGTTACTTCGCGTCCGTGACCACCATTGCCATCGTGTTTCCTCGGCGGCGACCACGAACGGGCCGAGTTCGTCCCGAAAGTTCTCGACATCGGCTTCGGCAGCCTTCTGCCCTTCGGACTTGTAGCATGCGGCCAACCAGATCGGCCGACTGCGCTTTCAACCAAGCCGCACCATACCCAGCTTACCCCATCAAGTGCCACATGAGCACGAAGAGAACCCAGGCACCCGAACGCGTCGAGAACGCTCACAACCGAGCGGCCGCCCCTTGACTCATTAGAGAACACTATCGGTCCAATCCTTCCGGTTCACGAACGGTAAACTCGCGCCATAACCAGTCATTCCCGTCGTTTCTCAATAGCGGCCGTTCACGCTACGACTGCAGGCGAGACCCGTTGCAGCCTTTGACCAGCCGCCAGATAAACGGCTGGTCTGAAGAAGCGGGGGATCCAGGTTCGTTCGCTGTGCATGACCGCCAGCACCTTCTCCTTAAGTGCCGCAATCTCAAGCGAAGGGTTCTCGGTCGAACGTTGCGTTTCCTCAGCAGCCGAT
This sequence comes from Allomesorhizobium camelthorni, assembly GCF_011045125.1. Lineage (GTDB taxonomy): Bacteria > Pseudomonadota > Alphaproteobacteria > Rhizobiales > Rhizobiaceae > Allomesorhizobium > Allomesorhizobium camelthorni. The sequence continues at coordinate 9,753 of NZ_JAAKZF010000058.1, forward strand.
GCACGTGGCAGGCAAAGTTCGTCAAACGATGCGGATGCGGCGCGTCACTTGGCCATTGCTTTCCCAGTATGTGTGCTTCTTGGCGATCATGGGATCGTCCATTGCCGGTTGAATTTGCCCGGTGGTACCAATTGCGCGCGAGGTCACCGTGTGTTCTCCAGGGGAGGGATTTGCCCAATCCAGGGACCAAATCTTCCAGGCGTGTTCGGCCTCCTCACTGCGATCAATGGTTGCTGACGCCCATGGCGTTTGATCGATTTGCACTTCCACCCGGTCGATCGGTGTCCCCCAGGCTGCGCCGATAATTCGGTAACCTGAGTCCTTCCGGGTGACCTTTGCGGGGGCGGACTTTATCAGGGCTCGGCCGACTGAGGTCTCGGCCCACACGGTCTCGCCGTTGTGCTCTTCTTCCCGGATGGTGACATAGTCGCGGGCCATCAGCAGGCTCATGAAGCGGGTGTCGCGAACCTCAATGCGATTCAGCCACTTAACGTTGGCGATCCCGTACCAGCCCGGAACAATCAGCCGCAGCGGGAAACCGTTGGGCGTTGGCAGGGTCGCTCCGTTCATTTCATAGCAGAGTAGATTGTCGGGGTTCATTGCGTCTGCGAGCGACATGCTGCGAGCGAAATTCTGTTGCATCTTGATGTCGCGTATTGTGACGTCGCCTTTATCGGTACCGAAAAACACAACCTCGATGCCATCATCAAGGACGCCGACTTCCTGGAGGATCGGGGCAAGCGGTGTACCTGCCCAGCGGGCATTGCCGATGCCGCCGGTGAAAAAGGGGAAGCCGTGGTTGCCCGAGCACTCCACTGTGAAGACGACCTCCTGTCGCGGCCGCGCCATGATGTCCGCGAGCGTCAACTTCAAGGGCTTTTTGACTAGGCCCCCGATTTCGAGGGACCACGTCTTCTCGTCAATCGTTGGTCGATTGAAATGCGAGATGCTGAAGAACTTGTCGTTTGGGGTTATCCAGGTATCCAGGTCCTCCCAGACAAGCTGGGTCTGGATCCCTACCGGATCGGGATTTTTCGTCGGCTGGTCGAGCCATCGAACAACTTCCTCACCCGGCCGCGTCGGAAAAGCGTGGGCCAGCGAAGTATAGAACCCCGCAATTCCGGCGAGAACCGCACTTCCTTGAACGATAAATTCTCTGCGTTGAAGATCGGGCATGTTTTTCCCTCCCAGATGCTCCGGAACGGGCTGCAACGCGCATTCGGCCGCAGCCTGAGCACGGATAGGTTGCGCTAATTTCTACCACACCCGGAAGTATTCAGGGCGAGGTCAAGCGTCATCGGCGCAGCCAAAACATGTAGCACCGGACGAATTTCTAGCTTGCCCCTCGTATTTGAGACTGCGCCTTTGTAAAAGAAGAGTCCATAGTCATCGACAGAGGCGATGACGGAATGTAAATACCATTGCGCACCTCAGGGTTGTGTATTCGAGAGCGATTTTGTTCAGAATTGCAAAAACCGTTCACTGTCCAGGTCGGTACATATCGCTTTTGTTGCCCGCCAGAACGTCCGCCCCTGGGCGCAACGCGGTTGTTCTGGGAGCCGAAGTAAAAGACTGCAACCCACCCCGGCCGGACGTTCCCGAGTGTCATCAGGCAATCTGAAGTCTGAACGCATCAACCGACCACGTGCGTTCTGTGGGCAATTGCTCATCGTCGAGGCGAAAAAGGGAAGAGAAACCCCGCCTTATGCGCTTCACCGAGAGGCGGGGCGGGCGGGTCGGGTGTTGTTGTTCCAGTTAAGCCAGCCTTTGACTCCGATGACAACCGCTTGCTCACTTCTGGCGGGGCGAGCGTTGCGTAACGCCATTCCGGGACTGCGCGGGATCATACGGAACTCGGCCATTGCAAGGGCTTGAGGGTCACCGGGACGATGAGAGTTGTCCGAACCCATCACCCCCAGCGGCTTCTCTCTGGAGGCCTCAACCAAGAAAGTCGCCATCGGCGGCTCGACTGCTTCCTGGTGCTCAGCGCCGAGAAAAGCGCACGTGATTTCGTCGCGCGCGATGCCGATGTCGCTGAGAACGTCATCTGATAAATGGCTCAACCCGTCCGTCGCCATCCACATGGCTTGTCGCTCGGCGCGACGACGGTACCATCCGCGAATGGAACCAACTGTAACAAGTAGGAAATTCGTCAACATCGGAGTGATTCCTTTATCATCTGCTCGAATTGACGGCACGTACTCTGGCGTGGGAAGCGCAAGGTGTCCGTGAAGCAAGTCACTTGCCGCGCTCGGTGATGGACGGGATTGTTTGCAAAGCGAACGACTGGTCATGCCGCAATTCACTCGTCCGATCCCGATGTCCCGCCAGTGAACTGCTCATCCGGCAGCGCAAGCGCCTGGAGCGCAACGAGCTTGTCCCTCGCGCCGACGTCCACGAGCAACGTCGTGGCGTCCATGCCGCAGGTAAGATTGACCGAATGGCCCTCCTCGCTGTCGACACCGGCGATCTGTCCCGGGTTCAGCGCCAGACGAACACGCGTGGCCGTTGCCGTCGACTCCGCTTCCGGATCGCTCTTCTCGATGATCATCAGCGCAACGAAGCATGTGGCGGCTTCCTGCACGAAATACCCGCTCATGAATTTCGAGCCGAATTCATAGCTGATGCTCTGGATCGGCAGGTATTGGGTTTGGCCTTCCGGCGGCCCCAGCGATCCGAAGTCAAAGCCCAAAGGCTCGCGCCGATGGTACCTGCGAAGGTCGAAATGCTGATTGTTTTTCGTGACATAATGCTCCCTCCCCCTTCAGGTGACGGTGGTTTGATCAAGTGATCCCAAAAGCCCATGCGATCGGTTCGGACCGCCCAGGCGGGAGTCCGATGTCCGACTTCTCTGCAAACAATTTTTCTGCGAAGTATACGCCGTGCCAGCATCTGCGCTCTGCACGTCGCAATAATATAGTACTCTTACGTTGTATGTCTAACAAGTCACATTTTGACCAGATGGAAAAAAGACTTTCTATGCACGCGCAAGTATTAAGACCCGCATCTCCTGCAACCATTGTTCGTGATGAAGGGTATTGCACCAGAAACATTCTTTTTCTGTGCAACGCCTATCCGACGTTTCTGACGACGTGTGGCGCGATCTTCCACAATTCGTCCGGGACGCCGGAGCACAGAACGAGTATCGAGCAATTTACCGTTGGAACCAATTTGAGTTTTCGGTGGTCAGATGAGAATGGCCGAAATGCTCCCGAATGACGCGTTCGGTATCGAAATGCGACTGCCCCCGCGGTCCCCAACAGTCCGTAAAATGGCGCTCCTTGCTAATGACGGCTCGCCACCCCAGCCAGTCCTTCCACGCTCATTTCTGGCGTTCTGCGGCTCAGGTGTTTGAACCAACAGGACGCGCCAACACCAGTCATTGCTCCTCGTTTGAGCGAGTGGCTGCAGAAAGTTGAAACCAGGCATTCCCCTGGTTCCGCAATTACACCAAGCCGGCCTTGCGAAGCCCGTCCACCACCAACTCGAAATCCTCGGGGTTCTTGTAGGGTAACACTTTGCGACGGTATTCCAGGGAGTAGTCGGGATTGACCTGTAACACCTCCTGCCAAGCCGCGCGGGCCTCGTCGAAACGGCCCAGATGGCCGTAACTGGAAGCGAGAAGCGCGCGCGAGACGTCGGTAACGGGATTGCGGATCAGCCGCTCCTTCAGCAAGCCAACCGCCTGTTCGTACCTTCCCAGTTGAAATGAGGCCAAGGCCTGGAAGTGCAAGAGCACATCCGGAAAGTATGGGTTCAAAACCTTCGCCCGATCGAAATACTTGAGTGCCTCGTCGGCCTTGGCCGAGTAGTACAGCGCCTCGCCGAGGCTGACGTGCCCTTCAGCGAAGTTCGGATTGAGGATTATCGCACGCTGGGCCTCGCTGATGGCAGCGTCGTGCCGTCGCGAATACAGTTCGACGATGCTCAGCGCCCAGTGCGCCCAAGGATCGCGATCATCCAGCGCTACCGCCCGCGTCGCAAGCTCTTCCGCTTGCTCGCGCGAAGTCGGCGGCGACGGACTCCATCCGTTCAAGTAGTCGAGTCCGTGGGTAAGGGCCAGGAACGCGTGGGCCGAGGCGAAGTTCGGGTCCAGTTCGATGGCACGTTGCAAAAGCCCCCGGGCCGCAATATTCGTCTCCTTCGTCAGCCGGTGCCACAGCTCCCGGCCACGCAGGAAATAGTCATACGCCTCAACGTTTCCGGTGTGCTCGGGTGCCAGCCGCTGCCGGTCGCCCTCTGTCAGGTTGATGGCCAGCGCATCCACGATCTGCTGAGTGACATCGTCCTGCACCGCGAATATGTCGGTCAGGTCGCGATCAAAGCGCTCCGCCCACAGATGGCCACCCGAGGCTGCATCGATAAGCTGCGCGGTGATCCGTACCCTGTTGCCAGATTTGCGGACGCTGCCCTCCAGCACGAAGCGTACGCCGAGATTTCTGCCGACCTCCTGCACGTGGACGTTCTTGTCCTTGAAGGTGAACGACGAATTGCGGGCGATGACGAAGAGCTGCGGCAGCTTTGAGAGAGCCGTGATGATGTCTTCCGAGATTCCATCGGCGAAATACTCCTGCTCGACATCACCGCTCATGTTGGCGAAGGGCAGGACGGCGATCGACAGCTTCGGCGGCGGCACCGTCGCCAGCCGGCTTGTCACGGATTCGGAGTTTGCAGTTGCCTTTGCCTCGGCGGTGCCGACACGCAGCAAATACACCCGGATCGGCTCGGCGATGTTCTTGAGCTGCGTGTTGCCGAGATCGCTGACTGAGAGGTCAAGCCGCGCCTTGACCTGGCGATAGGCATCCTCGGATAGGCAGATGGCGCCGGGCGCCGCGACGCCCTCCAAACGCGAGGCGATGTTGACGCCGTCGCCCATTAGATCACCGTCGCTTTCCTCGACTACGTCGCCGAGATGAATACCGATCCGGAACTCGATGCGGCGGTCCTGCGGCACGCCGGCATTGCGCTCGACCATGCCGTTCTGCACTTCGAGGGCGCAGCGCACGGCGTCTACCACACTGCGGAACTCGACAAGCGCCCCATCCCCTGTGCGCTTGATTACGCGCCCGTTGTACACGGCGATGGTCGGATCGATCAGATCGCTGCGCAGTGCCCGCAACCTCGCCAAAGTACGATCTTCGTCTGCGCCGGCCAGCCGGCTGTACCCGACCACGTCGGCAGCCAGGATCGCGGCTAGCTTGCGGTTCTCGCTCATCGACCCATCTCCCTAGTCTCCATGATAACACGACGACGCAGGGAACGAGGAAAGTTCGGCGTTCCCCTCAGAGGGACGGTGGGTGAGATCAAGGATCGCCATCCGTTCACCCTCATGCCTGAAAGCCTACGATGCTGAGCACCGATCGGGAGGCGCGCTTGACGGGCTGGATCTACAACTTCAAGGGTGACAGGGACGCCGCCGACGCGCATGTCTGGTCAATGACTGCCCTGCCGCAGATATTGTTGATTTAGTCGTTGCCAGGACGGAAGGATGGCTCTTGGTCGGATCAATCCGGCCAGATTGGTCGCAGTTTTCGGGCCTCGCTACCTGCAGTTTCGTTTAGCGGCGGCGGCGGCCACCCTCCTTTACGCCATGGTAGCGATCATCGGCCCGGCGGGGGATCGGAGCTTTGCCAATCTTCTGAGATTCTGGGCGGTAGCTGCGAGGAGGAACTCGTCGCGCGCGCTTGAGGGACCGCGCAGTCGCAGACGTCCGAGACGCAGGATGCGCTTGAGATGCGCAAACAGCATCTCGACCTTCTTCCGTCGATGGCGGGACCGCTCATATTCCGGCGTCTCGGCAATTGCTCTGGCGACATCGCGGGCATCCTCGTTCAGATCTCGGGGGGAAGGTCATATTCAGACAGCACTGCGGCTTCAGCTCGCAGACTTTGCAGTCGTGTTGGCTGGCGCAGTAAAGCCGCGTGCCCGCACTGGTGATGCCTGTGCGCGGCGTCTTGTAGCTGCGCCGGAACTGCACCAGCCGTTTGCCACCCGGGCAGGTGTATTCGTTCACGTCCGGGTCGAACATGAAGTCGGCGCGCGAGAAAGTGCCGTCCGTGCGGTTGGACTTATCGAACACCGGGATATGCGGCGCGATCTCCCGTTCCTTGACCAACCAGGCGAGATTCGCTGCCGATCCGTAGGCGCTGTCGGCGGCTAGGTACTCTGGCTTCAGGCCGAAGCGGTCCTCGGTCCTGTCAATCATGGTGCGCGCCGCTCCCACTTCTGCCTGCCGAATCGCGCGGGTGGCTTCTACGTCCAGGATGACGCCATGGTCGGTATCGATCAGATAGTTGGTAGCGTAGGCAAAGAAGGCATGACCCTTGTGCGCTCCGGTCCACCGTGCCGCTGGATCGGAGGGTGAGATGAACTTCGGCGTGACCTCACTGGCCGCCCCGAAAGCGGCGTCATCCAGGGTTGCGAGATACTCTCGCACCGCTCGACCGGCACCAAGATTGTCGGCGCGCCACTCGCCGCCCGGAATGGAGCGCTGTTTGTTGGAATCAACAGGTGGATGGAATCACGGCACCGCCAGCCGATCAACGCCGACTAAATCAACACAATCCCGCATCGGCCCTGCGCTGTCTCGTCATCGGGTCATGTCCTGATCGCGGACCTGCCTCTGGGCCCGGGTCTGGCTCACCGCCCGCTCATAGGCCGCAACGCGCTGCGCGGCGCTGAAGCTGCGCCAGGCTGCGACCAGCTTCGGGCGGTCGCCCACGGCGACTCGTGCCGCCGCTGCGTCATAGGCCGGACCCTTGGCCTCTTTCGAGCCAAGGAAGGCACGTTCTCCAAACCGCTGGTCGAGCACCTTGTTGAGCTGATCGATCTCTGCCTTCGCCATTTTGTCGGCCAGAGCAAAACCGAGCGCGGCCGAAAGGTCGTTGCGATCGATCGCATCGCGGATGCGGTCAAGCACGCCTTGCGCCGGACAATGCAGGAATGTCGACCCGGCGGCGGTCGCGCTCGCGCGACCATTCGACGATGCCAAGATCTCCGATCTCGGCGCGCAGCCGCACATAGCGGGCAAGGTTGTCCTTGAGTGCGGGAACGTCGTTCAGGGCCCGCTGCCGATCGGCTTTCGCAGTCGATGAGGCAAACATGCCAGTCCGGCCGCGCATCGCGCCGAAGGCCTCCGGATCGCGACCGAGCTGGTCGACGATGCGGCCTTGCGCTGCCTGCCTTTCCGCTTCGTTGGCGCTCATGATTGCGGAAAGGTTCATCTATATCGGTCTGGCTCCTCGCCGCCGCCGCGAACAGCGTGGCGGTCTACATTCTTTGGGCGGGCTGAGGCTGACCCCCTACTCGTCTTGCCAGATCACCTTCCGCACCATCTTGACCCCTGCCAACCGCCGCACTCGGATCGCCTGCCGTTCGGCGGCAGACAGTCGTTCAAAGGTGGCGCGCATCCATTCGGTCTTTCCGCACTTCTCACAGCGCATTTGGATCGCGGCAGCAGGGAGGTCGCCTGCCAGTTTTTGCAGATCGGTGGGATAGTAGTGGCGGACGATGTTGCAATGAGCGCAGCGAACGCGCACCAATTCACCTGCGTCGTGCGCCTTAGAGAGCGTCCATGCGCTCGGCTTCTGTCGCCCGCTCGGTTCCGGCATGAGAACGAATTAGGAACAAATGCCTGATCCGGTCAAGCGGCTTTGCCGTTCTCGTGGGCGCTTCGGCCCTCCCCACTTCGCTGATCAGTAAGGCTGATCAGGAAGGTAGACGCGGCAGCCTGTTGCCTGAACCCGCCGCATCGTTGCCGAAACGGTCCGCCGCCGCGCCCGCTTCACATTGTTGGCAAGCCCGCGGCGGAAGTGTGGCTGCGGGAACAAATTTTCAGCCAGTGTTGCCAGCGAATAGGCGCACCGTCTCAGGCGTAAGTCGCCAAGTTGGCGACACATATTCGCGGCAGTCATATTGAGGACTGGCGCTACCTCCTACCCCGTATCAGCCCGAGGTAGCGCCAGTCTCATTACGTTGCGCGCCCCCCGGCGCAAGGCCAAACGCTCTCGGGTTTCTCCCGCCCTAAAGTGATCAGCGCCACCATTAACCATTGACCAAATGGTAAAATCAAGCGGCTCCCGCAGAAATTCTTACGGTGTGTTTTGGAGGCAACTGGTTTGCCAAGGCACACCGCGCGCAAGCCGACGCTCTGGAAATCGAGGCGACGGCAAAGCGTCGTCTGGCCGACGAATACGACGCGGCACAGGATCGTGGCGAAGTCCGAAAGCAATCTGACAACCAAGCTTATTCCAAGACGGAAAAAGCTGGCCCCGCCGATATGGGGCTGACCGCCAAGGACATCCACGAAGCCCGCCAAATCCGTCTCGGCCGATCTCGACCATCTCTGTTCCAGCAAGCCCTGACGCTGGCATGTCACCGCCGCGTTACAGCAATGTGCTGGTTCTGTGATCCAATTCACAGAACGCTATCCCCGAAGTCATTCTATTTGGGATACAACCACAGGCATACCTAAGAGGTGCCTGTCCTACATTTTTGGGGAGTTATCATGGCAGTCGAAAGCATTTGGCAAAGCGGTAACGCTCAGTCACAGGATGCAGCGGCCCAGGTCTTGGCGGAGAAATTCAAGCTCCCTCCCGATAAGGCGAAACGGTTGATAGAACTTTATCGCGCCGCTCTGGCGCGTGAACTCAAGAGACCTGCGAGACGACATCGCTAGTTCGTTTGGCCACGCCACGATCAAACCTCGCTGCGGTATACTCAAGCCGCTGTCATATCCCCGTGTAGCAACCCTTGGCCGGCGGAGAAGGCAAAGGAGAACAGAGCGCAATGGGACGCGTTCCTGTTCGTTTTCACGAGAAATACAATCCACACCCCCGCCGCCTATGGGAAAACACTCCTATTAATCACAGGAGCTCAATATGGAATCGCAGTTTGTTCTCAATCGCGGCGGTCACTATGCTGAGCGGGCTACCGCGACGGCTATCACGCTTACAGTCGATACACGCGCGAGACCGGCCGCAAAGGGCTTGGTTGACGGCTCGATGCAGATCGCGCTTCTTGGCGCTGGGGCGCTCGTAGCCTTGATGAGCGATGGAGGGGGATAATGTGTGGGTAGCGTCGGTAAGCGCTCGCGTTGGCCACGTCTGCTATCCGGCGGCCTTCGCTTCTTGCGTATATCGCCGCCGCGGTCGCCAACGTGGTTGCTGTATGGTTCTTCTGGCCAGAGGCGGGTTGATATTCGTCTTGCCAAAATCCGCTCTTGGAGCTGCTCGACGTAGAAGCACGATATGCCGGGTCAAGTCCGCCCCAAGGCCAAGGCAGTGCGGACAGAATATTGGAAATAGGACCCCCGTCAGGCCTCGACGGGCGACGCCACGATGGTTTCGGCCGCCACCGCCCCTCCCCGCCCCTCAACTTGCGGCGTCCGGGACTGCTGCGGCCATCTGAGCAGCGCCTCATGGCCTGCCGCCGTCAGTCCGTAAATGCCGCGTTCGATACCGACGAACCATCCATAAACGTTCCGGCGCAGGATCTTGTAGGCGTTCGGCAGATCCGGCCGCAGGTCCCGTGGCCGCCTCGGACCATCGGCCAGCGCCGCCGCGCACGCGAGCGCCTCCTGCCGGTAGGCCGTCATGATCGGATTGCGCGAGCCGCCGCCGGCGACCGGATCGCCCTGGCGGCGCTTGTGCTCGTTCACCAGCCGCGAGCGCCGCTTGGGATCGCGCCGCGGCATCGGAGCAGCTAGGCTCAGCAATATTTCGACACCGTCAGTAGCGGTAACGCCGAGCAGGCCTATTCCGAGCCGGCGACACAGGTTTCGAAATCTGGCATCGCTCTCGCGGCCCTTTCCGCGAGCCGACAACCTTGCTGCAAGCCAGACCTCGTCGCTGGCCGCCATACGATCGACGCCCTGCAACACGAGCTCCAGATTGAATTGCAGCTTCAGCTCGCACACCACGACTACCGGCGGCGAGTCGCCGTTCAGCGCTACGAGATCGCACCCACCGATTTCGCCCTTCACGGCGAATCCCAAGCCCTCCAAAAATTTCTTCACCGGCGCGTAGAGCGACGTCTCAAGCACTGTCTTATCCCTGACCTTCGTTTCGCTTCTTACTTCCAAAGACCGCGCATCCTGGCGCCGAGATCGACCTGGACTTCGGGCCGCGCTGCTCCCGCTCGAGGATCGCGGCGATCCGACCACGACACTTGGCTAAAATTCTCCAGTATCGAAGCCGGAATGAAGCGGGTGCGTGACGCATAAACATGGCGATCGCCCCGTGAAGCTTGGCCGTGCGTGTAGAAGCGTTGCGGCGTCACCAGATGAAGGCTGTCCTTTGCCCTGGTCATCGCGACGTAGAGCAGCCGGCGCTCCTCTTCGATGTCGGCCTCCTCGCCGGTCGCAAGGTCGATCGGGATGCAGCCATCCACCGCATTCAGGACGAATACGTTCTTCCATTCCTGGCCCTTCGCCGAATGGATGGTCGACAGGATGAGATAATCCTCATCGAGGTGCGGAGGACCGGCCTGGTCGCTTGTTGCGTCGGGCGGATCGAGCGTCAGGTCGGTGAGAAAGCGCTCCCGCGAACCATAGCCGGACGCAATCTGCTCCAACTGCAGCAGGTCGGCGCGACGTGTCGTGGCATCCTCGTGGATGCGGTCGAGATGCGGTTCATACCACAGGCGGACGCGCTCGAGATCGGCAGGCCAGGATGATCTGTCCCGCAAACCAGTGAAAAGCTCGACAAAGGCCGGCCAGACGGCCTCCGTCCGCTGTGGAACCCGCGCCGCCGAAAGGCCAAGCACGGCATCGAGTGACGTGGCCATCGCCTCCATGACCGCGCCGGCCGTCGAGGGTCCGACGCCAGGCAGCAGTTGCAGGACCCGGAAGCCGGTCACCCGATCACGCGGGTTCTCGACTAAACGCAGCACGGCGAGCACGTCCTTGACGTGGGCGGAGTCCAGGAACTTCAGACCCCCGAACTTCACGAACGGGATGTTTCGCCTGGTGAGTTCGACCTCGACCGGGCCGCTGTGATGCGACGCACGGAACAGCACCGCCTGCGCCTTGAGAGCCGTTCCCGCCTCGCGCTCCTGCAGAACGGTCTCGCAGACGAAATTTGCCTGATCGGCTTCGTCCCGCACCGTCACCAGACGTGGCTTCTCCTCCGACCTGCGCTCGGTCCATAGATTCTTGGTGAAACGCTCGGCAGCTTGCCCGATGACGGCGTTCGCCGCCGCAAGGATCGCATCGGTCGAGCGATAGTTCTGGTCGAGCGTCACAACTTCCGCCGGGCGGGCGAACTGATGCGGGAACTCCAGTATATTGCGGACTTCGGCGGCTCGGAACGAATAGATCGACTGGGCATCGTCACCGACCACGGTAAGGCCGTTTCCGTCGGGCTTCAGGGCAAGCAGGATCGAGGCCTGAAGCCGGTTCGTATCCTGGTATTCGTCGACGAGGATGTGATCGAAGCGCGATGCGAGATGCTCGGCAATTGCCGCCTCCTTCGCCATTTCTGCCCAGTAGAGCAGCAGATCGTCGTAGTCGAGCACGTTCTCCGTCTGCTTGGCTTCGACATAGCCGGCAAACAGCTGCGTCAGCGCCATAGTCCAGTTTCGGCACCAGGGAAAGCTCTTGCGCAGCACGTCGTCGAGCGGCTCCTGCGCATTCACTGCGCGCGAGTAGATGGCGAGGCATGTGCCCTTCGTCGGAAAGCGGCTTTCCGTCCTGGAGAAGCCAAGCTCGTGCCGGACCAGGTTCATCAGGTCGGCCGAGTCTTCGCGATCGTGGATCGTGAAAGCCGGGTCGAGCCCGATGTCGAGCGCATAGTCCCGCAGCAGCCGGGCACCGATGGCATGGAAGGTGCCCGCCCAGTTCAGCCCATCCTTCACAATCGAGGCCTTGTCGCCAAGCACCTCGCCGGCGATCCTCTCCACCCGGCGGGTCATCTCGGCCGCTGCCCGTCTCGAAAAGGTCATCAGGAGAATGCGCCGCGGGTCGGCGCCATTGACGATGAGATGGGCGACACGATGGGCGAGTGTGTTGGTCTTGCCTGATCCGGCGCCAGCAATGATCAGCAATGGCCCCGCGATCCCGCCGCCGCCATGTTCGACGGCTGCTCGCTGACCGACGTTCAGCTTGGCGAGGTAAGATGGCTGGAAATTCGAATCACGGGCTGCGATGTTCATCCCGGCATGGAGCATCGTTTCCGTTTCGTTCGCAACGCCCTAGCTTCGCGTTCGGGAAATCTTTCGTATCGCCGACGACATTGCGGCCGTCGCGTATAAACAAGGATCTCGCCCTCTTGCCTTCCGCGAGTTTCGTGTCTGCTAGATCGCTGCCGAGAACAGCCACCAAGCGTTCGGGATGACGGCCGCTTCGGCGGGCAAACCGCCACTCATTATCCTGAGGGCGAGGTCCCGATTGGTCGAATCCTTCGCGTCCGGCAGGTTCTCTCAGGTAAGCCAATTCTGCTTCATCGGGGCTGCACCGAACAAGGTGTTTGCGACCGGGAAGCGTCTTCGCGAAGGGTTTGCCGTTGCCCCGCGGTATTTCGGTGTCTGGCATCAACTTCCAAGCATTTTAAGCCATTCCTCGAACGAACGGTGTTTGTCTTGATGCTCGAGAGAAGAAACCGCATGGCCGAGACGGGCCGGCGTGGCTGAGTTGCGGGCTTCACGAGGGCTGTACCCGAACTCACTGCTGAATGCCCTGCTGAAGTTGGCAGCCGAGCTAAAGCCCGCAGACTCAGCGATGTCGACAATGCGCTGCCTGTTCGCAGGATCGCTGAGCGCAGCATGGGCCGATAGGAGCCGCCGCTTCTGAATGTAGTGAAGAACGCCGCCGCTCGGCTCGAATAATTGGTAGAGTCGGGTGCGGGAGACGCCGAGTTCCCGGCACAGTGCGTCAGGCGTCAAATCCGGGGAATTGAGATTGCGTTGAACGTATCGGCGCGCACGCTCCATCAGTGCGACGTTCATCTGCTGCTCGACCCCTCGTCCTGCCGACGGGGAGAGGCCAGCCAAGATCATGTCGCGGGTGGCTTGGATGACGCTGGGTAAATCGTCCGCGGTGAGGGTCCGCAGCCTTGCTTCGATGCCATTGATGTAATCGGTGACGAGGTTGGCGAAGTTGCCCAACAGAACGGAATTGTTCTTTGCATCGAGAGTTGCCGCGGCCTCGGTGAACAGCTCGCGTGGCATATAGAGCAAAACGCTTTCGGACTCCGTTGCCCGGCCGCGAAATGGATGGCCAAGCGACCTGAACTCGACCTTTCCCGGTTGGCTTTCCGCCACCTGGTCATTGACCTCAGTCCAGGCCCGGCCAGTGCGCGGCAACACAACGACCCAGTGATCGATTGGGCTCGATCGCAGCTTTTTGGCAGAGCGCGAGTAACTGTGGGCCGGCACATGCTGTTGAACGATGAGCATGCTGCCAAGATTCCAGGCCGTGTGATCGGCGGAAAAGCCTTCTTCCACAGACGTCCCATTGGGCAATCTGACGTCGACAAGCGGCGCCACATGCGCCTGCCAGGCAGCAAATTGACTCTCGATCGCCAGATCGCGGGTCGAGAAGTGGAGGGGTTCGAGCGCTGGCGGACCCGGCGGAGGGGGCTCGTCTGGAGGCGGACGCGGCCTACGGCGCCGCTCCCTGTCCGGAGGCCGTGCGGAGCCGCTGTCTATATCGTATTCGGTTTTGGATGGCGACATTGGGCGATCGTCATATCTGAATCCGACATCACCCAAGCCCTTCTCAATTATGTGGTGTGCAGTGGCCGGTGGCAAGCCTTTTGACGCGGGTCGGTTGGGTGCTGGAGCCTGCAAGAACGCTCGTGCGGTAAGCGGGCCTTGTCCGCTGCACCAAACACAGACGCGAAACTCGTCTCCTGGATGCATGTGACGTCGAGTCCATTAAATATGGACTGCACGACAAATCCCCGGATCTTAAGATAACGACAAATCTATCCTCCCCCACTATCAATGCAAGATAGCAGAAGGTGGTCATGAAGCGCCGTCGACGACGGCTTTCCGAAACCTCAAAGCATAGTGACAATAAAAACTGGCAACGGCATTCTGTTGCTTGGAAAAGCATGACGTCGTGACTTTGGTTAAAAATAAAGCCGCGCTTATCTTGGGGATTAAAACAGATGGACATTTCGCACTCTGCGCCTGCCCTCTCGATCGTCGATACCACCTCAGGTCGTGCACCTGAATCGCATTCGGACGGGGCTTTGCGGCGTGTCCTCGTGACCGGTGGTGCCGGTTTTCTTGGATCGCATTTGTGCGAATTTCTCCTTGAGGCAGGCCACCATGTCATCTGCGCCGACAATTTTTCAACCGGGCTCGAACGAAACATCAGCCACTTGAGGGATTTCGAGACGTTCAGTGTCATCAGGCACGACGTCGTCGATCCGATCGATCTGGAGATCGACGAAATCTACAATCTCGCCTGCCCCGCCTCGCCACCGCATTATCAGGCCGACCCGATCAGGACCATGCGCACCAGCGTCCTTGGTGCCCTCAACATGCTCGATTTGGCCCATCGACGCTGCGCTAAGATCTTCCAAGCATCCACCTCCGAAGTTTACGGCGATCCCCACGTCCATCCTCAGCCGGAATCCTATCTGGGCAACGTGAATACGACCGGACCACGAGCCTGCTATGACGAAGGCAAGCGCAGCGCCGAAACACTCTTTTTCGACTACCAGCGGTGCCACGATCTTCGCATCAAGATCGTCCGCATCTTCAACACGTATGGCCCGCACATGCGCCCCGACGATGGGCGTGTCGTCTCCAATTTCATCGTTCAGGCCCTCACGGGCAAGGATATCACGATCTATGGCGATGGCTCCCAGACCCGTTCATTCTGTTACGTCGATGATCTGATCAGAGGCTTCCATTGGATGATGGATACGGGCGACGAGGTCACCGGTCCGATCAACCTTGGCAATCCGGGCGAGTTCACCATTGCCGAGCTTGCTTCGATGGTCATCGACCTGACCGGTTCGCGGTCCCGTATTGTCCAGATGCCGCTGCCCGCCGACGATCCGCGCCAGCGACGCCCCGACATCACCCAGGCGGAAAAGCAGCTCGGCTGGCGGCCCAACACCGCGCTTCGCGACGGTCTCGGTCGGACGATCGCCTATTTTGACAAAGTGCTTAGCACCGAAGGTGCCCTGCCGGTCAGGAGGGTCGCGTGACGATCAACATCCTCGTGACCGGTGGCGCCGGTTATATTGGCAGCCATACCGCCAAACTCCTCAGCTCCAGAGGTTTTGTGCCGATCGTCTATGACAATTTGACGACGGGTCACCAATCATCAGTGCGTTGGGGGCCACTCGTTCATGGGGATATTCTCGATACGGACCGCCTTGCCGGGACTATGGCGGAATATGAGCCAAAGGCGGTCATTCATTTCGCCGCTTCTGCCTATGTCGGCGAGTCGGTCGAAAATCCGTCGAAGTATTACCGAAACAACGTGATTGGCACGCAATCGCTTCTGGACGCCTGCCATCGGACAAATGTCGGCGAGATCATTTTCTCTTCCAGTTGCGCGACCTATGGCGTTCCTCCCGTCCTGCCGATCACGGAAACGACGCCCCAGAACCCGATCAACCCTTATGGCAGAACCAAGCTGATCGCCGAACAGATGCTGCAGGATTATGCGGCAGCTTACGGCATGCGTTATGTCATCTTGCGATATTTCAATGCCTGCGGTGCCGATCCCGACGGCGATCTCGGCGAATGGCACGACCCCGAAACTCATCTCATCCCCAGGGCATTGCTCACGGCGGCAGGCCGAATACCGCACCTGCCGGTCTTCGGGAACGACTACGATACGCAAGACGGGACCTGCATCCGCGACTACATCCACGTCAGCGATCTGGCACGCGCGCACGTCCTTGCCCTCGACTACCTGGTCAGAGGCGGCGATGATCTTGCTGTCAACCTCGGGACCGGCCGCGGATCCTCCATCCGGCAAATTCTCGAGACCATCTCGCGCATCACCGAACGGCATGTCGCGATCAAGCTTCATTCAAGGAGGCCTGGCGATCCGCCGGCGCTTTACGCCGATCCGACTTTCGCCCAGCAGGCACTTCGCTTCTCAGCTGAGTATTCCGATCTGGACACGATCGTGAGAACGGCTGCGCCTTTCTTCGGACTGGAGGCGCGGGTATGAAGACTGTGGCCAACAGGCAAGCGACGCAAGCCGTCACGCAGCCAAGGGAGCCGTTGATGGTTCCGGTACTGACGGGCCATCGCCGGATTGAATATCTGATCGGCACTGTCGCCTGGCTGGCCGCGCTCGTCTATTTCTGGGTCTGGTGGTTCAAGCCAGGGCATTATACCGGCCTTTCCGGTTTCGTGTGTGTCACGGCCATTGTGGCATGGGTCACGCTCCTGCCTGCCTATTTCCTCGCTGTCTTCTATCGTGCGCGGAAACCAAACGGGCCCTTGCGACTGCCGGCTGGAAGCCGTGTAGCGATGGTAGTGACCAAGGCGCCTTCCGAGCCGTTTTCGGTTGTTGCAACCACATTGAAGGCCATGCTCGCCCAAGATGTATGTCACGACACTTGGCTTGCCGACGAAGATCCCACGCCCGAAACTCTGAACTGGTGCCGGCAGCACGGCGTCTTCGTCTCTACGCGTCAAGGACGGGCCGATTATCACCGTTCCGCCTGGCCGCGACGCACCCGCTGCAAAGAGGGCAATCTTGCCTTCTTCTATGATCACTACGGCTACCAGCGCTACGATTTCGTGGCTCAGCTCGACGCAGATCATGTTCCAGAACCCGGCTATCTGCGCGAGATGTTGCGCCCTTTTGCCGACCCGACCGTAGGCTACGTCTCGGCACCAAGCATTTGCGACCGCAACGCCGCGGAAAGCTGGTCGGCGCGCGGGCGGCTCTATGCCGAGGCCAGCATGCACGGTGCCCTGCAAGCCGGCTACAACGGCGGTCTTGCGCCACTTTGCATAGGCTCGCATTACGCAGTTCGCACCGCCGCACTAAAGGAAACCGGTGGGCTCGGGCCAGAGCTTGCCGAGGATCATTCAACCACGCTGATGATGAACGCCTATGGCTGGCGAGGGGTACACGCTCTGGACGCCATTGCCCATGGCGACGGCCCGCGCACCTTTGCCGATCTCGTTACCCAGGAGTTCCAATGGTCACGCAGCCTTGTGATGCTGCTCCTGAAATATTCGCCGGTCTACGTTCCACGCCTGCCCTTACGGCTCAAATTCCAGTTCCTGTTTGCGCAGCTTTGGTATCCGCTCTTTTCGTTCTTCATGGCGCTGATGTTTGTGATGCCCATTATTGCGTTGGTGCGCGGTGAGAATTTCGTCGCTGTCACTTATCTGGGCTTTCTGGCACATTTTACGCCGCTTTCCGTCGTGCTGATGGTGATGGCCTACCGCTGGCGGGCAACTGGCTCCTTCCGGCCGTTCGATGCAAAAGTGCTGAGCTGGGAGGCGATGTTCTTCCTGTTCGCGCGCTGGCCCTGGGCTTTGGCGGGTACAATCGCGGCGGTGCGCGACTGGGCCGCGGGATCGTTTGTGGATTTTCGCGTTACGCCGAAGGGCAGTTGCGAAGTTGACCCGTTACCATTTCGAATTCTCGCCCCGTATGGCGTTCTGTCGATCGCCTCGGCTCTTCCCGTTCTGCTTGTCGACGATGCCGGCGAGACCCGTGGCTTCTACATCTTCGCCATCGTCAATGCGATTCTTTACGCGACGCTGCTTCTGGTTATCGTCGTTCAGCATGCTCGCGAGAACTCAGTCAGGGTCTCGACACCCCTCTATCGTCCAGCGATAGCGGCAGGCCTTCTCTCCCTCTTTCTGCTGCCGGGAATCGCTACTGCGGAGCGCGGGGTGGAGGGATTGGAGTCGCTCGCATGGGGCGCCGGGCGTGTGAGTCTCTTTGAAGCGAAATACGCGGCCGCGGGTGCAGGGCTCGGCGGATCTGGCCTGCGCAGGATCACCTTCAGGCCGAGATGGCTGTCTGAAGAGCCAACCACGATCAACTAACCGAAGAAAGGGCGCGCAAGCGCTGGAGCACATGAAAATAGCAATGATCGGAACCGGTTATGTCGGCCTTGTCAGCGGGACGTGCTTTGCCGAGTGGGGTAACCGGGTCGTCTGCGTCGACAAGAACGCGGAAAAGATCGAGCAGCTCAAGCAGGGCAAGCTGCCTATTTACGAGCCTGGGCTGGATAAGCTCGTGGAGCGCAATCAGATTGCCGACCGCCTGTCGTTCACGACCGACCTCACTGCCGCGGTGAAGGATGCCGATCTCATCTTTATCGCGGTTGGGACACCGCCACGCTTAGGGTCTGGCGATGCCGATCTCTCGTTTGTCTACATGGCAGCTAAGGAAATCGCGGAATCGCTCGAAGGCCAACCTACCGTGGTGGTCAAATCCACAGTCCCGGTGGGCACAGGTGACGTGGTCGAAAAGATCATCGCCGCTGTGAGGCCTCATGGCAGCTTTTCCGTCGCTTCCAACCCCGAGTTTCTCCGCGAGGGATCGGCCATTGATGACTTTCTCTTCCCCGATCGGGTCGTTATCGGTGTCGAAGGTCCACGCGCGCTGGAAGCGCTAACGGCGCTATACAGTCCGCTTGCCCGTGCAAACACACCGGTCGTTGTGACCCAGCGACGTGCTGCTGAACTGATCAAATATGCCGCGAACGCATTTCTCGCGACAAAGATCACCTTCATCAATGAACTTGCCGATCTTTGCGAGCAGGTAGGCGCCGATATTGACGACCTGGCGCTCGGCATCGGCCTCGACCACCGTATCGGGCGAAGCTTCCTGAAGGCTGGTCCCGGCTACGGTGGCTCGTGCTTTCCGAAAGATACCCTGGCGCTCCTGCGAACCGCCCAAGACTTTGGCATCGCTCTGCGTGTCGTCGAGGAGACCGTGGCGGCCAACGAAGCACGCAAGCGGAAGATGGCGCTCAAGGTGCTTGATGCCGTCGGAGGAGATCTCAAGGGTCTGACGATTGCCATCCTTGGCCTCACCTTCAAACCCGATACCGACGATATGCGCGATGCGCCTTCAATCCCACTGATCGAGACATTGCAGCGTTTCGGAGCCAAAATTCGGGCGCACGACCCCGTCGGAATGGAAAACGCAGCACGTGTGCTGGAGAATGTCATCCTGATGGACGATCCCTATGAATGCGTGCGCGATGCGGATGCTGCGGTCGTCGTCACGGAATGGGAGAGCATTCGCCAGCTCAATCTCGATCTGATGAAGCAGTTGATGCGCGCTCCAATCCTTATCGACCTTCGCAACGTGTTTCCCCGGGGGGCAGCGCAGGCTGGCTTTCAAGTATCGAGTGTCGGCCGGCCTGCGTCCACCCAATCGGGAACTCCGTTCACTATCGTGGCCGCGAGCGACGATCCACAGGATCGGAGCCGGACTGGAATTACGGTGCGGGCAAAAAACATCGTGAATTGGAACTAGGACGATGACGAAGTCACATCAAGGCGGCGGCGTCCTGCAAAATGCAAATGAGCCTCGTCGCTGGCTCTTGCGAACAGCGTGCTTGGTTTCAGGCTTGACCGTGTTTGCCGGTCAAGGCGACGCCGGCGAGAATGCCGTTCCTCCGGCAAATGCGCGAGTTGTGACGGCCGGGGAGCTTCACGCCATCTATAACGACCAGACGTGGGTTTGGTCCAACGGCGCGGGTCGCATGCAGTCCGACGGTCGACGCTTTGTGGCGTGGGCTGGGTCAGGCGCGAGCGCCAAATGGGCGGAGGGCCGATGGATCATCACCAGCAGCGGCCGTTTGTGCTTCAAAGCACGATGGCAGTCGTCGTCCGGTAGCCATCCGGCCAAAACCTGCTTCGTCCACAAGCACCACCGCGGCGTCATCTATCAGAGAAAAGAACCTTCGGGCGACTGGTTTATCTTTAAGCATGCCGTCTCGGCAGACGGCGACGAATTCAGAAAACTCACCGGCGAAGACTTGGTTTCCCCAGAACTGGAAAAGATCAAGTCTCAGCTTCAAGGAACCCGTTCGGCAACGAGCGAAGCCGCTACGGAATAATCAGGAGGATATTGTCGTGAACACCATCATCAGGAAGAAGACTTCCAGGGCTCTCGCCCTCTCGATTGCCACGTTGGCATTATCCGGAGCAGTCCTGGCAGCCAGCAATCCCCGTGGCATTCCCGCGGCGACCTCATCTGCTGCGCCATTCGCGGACAAGCGGCCGATCACCACGGAAGCATCGATCGATCTTGGCGCCTACGATCCCCACGGCGACTTCGGCAACGACCCCAATAGCAAAATCGAACACCTTTTTCTGCCTTGGGAAGACGTCGATCTGTCGTCGCTAGCCATCGCCGATGAATACGCCGTGCAACGCGGACGATCGCTCCTGATCACGGTCGAGCCGTGGTCGTGGGACGTCGACTGGAGAGTGACCTCCGACGAGCTTTTGGCGGGGATCCTGGCGGGCCGATATGATGCCAACATGGCAACGGTCTGCTCGGAGGCGGCTAAATTGAGGAGCCCTGTCACCATTCGATGGGCACAGGAGATGGACGAAACCGACAATCAGTTCTCATGGGCGCATTGGACTCCCAACAATTACATTGCGGCCTATCGACGAATGGTGACGGAGTGCCGGAAGCACATCAAGACCGCCACCTACATGTGGTCGCCGAAAGGAAATCCGGACCTGGCCGACTTTTATCCAGGCGATGAATTTGTCGACCTCGTGGGTTTGTCGGTCTTTGGCCTACAGGACTACGACAAGGCCGCTTTCGGCAAGGAACGCACTTTCACCGAGGCGCTCGAGCCGGGCTATCGGCTGGCTGATCGCTTCGGCAAGCCGATTGTCGTGGCCGAATTGGGCTACGAGGGCGATCAGCACTACGTTCGCGATTGGGCTGAGACCGCCGCAGATTGGAATCCCGCATTTCCGAAGCTGAATGCCGTCGTCTACTTTAACGATCGGGAAGTCTATCCGTGGCCGAGCAACTTCGGGCGCCCCAATTGGCGCGTCGTGGATCAGGCATTGAACTCGACGAATTGATAATCCCAAACACAGGAGAAAAAAAATGAAAAAAATCCAGGCGTTGCTAATGTTGTGTGCTATCGGCACTTTCGTGGGAGCGGGTCAGATCAAAGCCAACGCGGCACAATCCAAGACAAACGGTTCTGCAGAGTTGGCAGCACCGCTGACGACGGACGAGCTCGTTGAGCTATACCATGGGCGATCCTGGCTCTGGAAAGACGGCGCAGGCTATTTCTCGGCCAAACAGCGACGATTCACTGCTTGGAGCCGCGAGGGCGGCTCCCCTACGTATGCTGATGGGCGTTGGTTTGTCACAGATCGGGGAAAGCTCTGCTTCAAGGCCAAATGGCATGCGAAGAGCGGCGCAGCGTCGGCTCTGACGTGCTTCGCCCATCGCAAGAAAGGCGGAACCGTGTTCCAGAAGCGGGAACCGGATGGAGAATGGTATGTGTTCAAGACCACACCAGGCAGGACGCGTGACGAATACGGCAAAGTCCGGCGCGGCAACTATGTGAGCGCGCGCCTAAAGCAAATCGAGGCACGGCTTTCTAGCAGCAAATAGCCTCTCAGTTTATGGCCGTCAGTTTCTATCGTCGCTCAGGTGAACCGCGGCCTGCCTGGGAGAGACATCTGATGGTCGTCCGTCGCTCAGATCCGACGTTGTCACGCGCCAGTCTGGCGCTCCGTAACCGTCCGGCCAGTGGTGCGGTTCCTTGTCATTGAAATAAACGATTCCGGTGAGCAGTGGAAACAGGTCACGGCTGGTCGAGAATTCGGAGATCTCGGCCAGCCCATTCTGACGGTAGACCTCCCGACCGGCTACTCCCAATTCCGCTACAATGACTGGCTTGTCGAATTTCTCGACTCGATAATACTTCTCTCCAAAGGCCTCGGCAAAGGTACGTGGCCCACCATGCCAGGCGCGGTCCGATGTCTCCAGCCCCCAAACCGACACGCCAATCATGTCGACGTAAGTATCGCCGGGGTAATACTCCGTCAGGCTCCGCTCGCCCTTCGGCGACCAGATGAAGCGAGCTCGCGGCGCTATCTCCCTGCATGCCTCGACGAAATACCGATAGGCTGCTATGTAGCCCCCGGAGTCGCGGCGAGCCCAAGGGTAGCGACCTGTCGGGTCGTCCATTTCATGGCCCCAGCGGACCCAATAATCGCCCGGAAAGTCGGCCACCGCACTACAGACGGCCGCGATTTGCGTGTCGAATTGCCCGCTTAGAATATCGGCAAACAGGTGATCACCGCCATCGCGCCAGTTCGCGGCTTTTGTGTACGGTTCAACTGTGACCATTAGGGTTCGCGCCTTCATCTCCGCGAGCTGCATCTTTGCGGTGAGCATCGCCTTGTCCACTGCCTGCCAGTAGACAAAGACATGCTGGACGCGAATGCCGGGCGCATGCCGGAACAGGTCGTGCGGATCATAAGCGCCAAGGAACACGGACGCGGACTTCGGATCGTTGGAGGGTACAGCCGACTGGATCGCCGCCGTTTCGACTGTGTCTATGTGAAATCGCTGCTCTGCTGCCAGTATTTGCGGCGGCGCCAGATTGAGGAACATAAGGCACAATGCCAGGATTTTTGTGCGAGGCATGGCCTGTCCAGGTTCAAGACGGTGCGGATCTAGC
>NZ_JAAKZF010000059.1 GCF_011045125.1 Allomesorhizobium camelthorni
CACTTGATTCTGCGCGCAAGTATTTAAATCGAAAAGGGGTCACATCCGGCGTCGATGCGGACCCCTCTGAATTCTTAGAATATGGCGCAATGTCAACATGGTACGTCATTCGAAGACAGGGTTAACATTCGGCGCGCATTCACATCCTGGCCACTTGGAGAAGTGCGATGACAAACCGGAAGCTGAGCGTCGATCTCACCCACCAGCACGCTGGAACACCGAACTTTCCTCGTTCCCTGGGTCTTCGTGTTATTATGGCGACTAGGGAGATTGTTCGATGAGCGAGAACCGCAAGCTAGCCGCGATCCTGGCTGCCGACGTGGTCGGGTACGGCCGGCTGGCGAGCGCCGATGAAGACCGTACCTTGGCCAGGTTACGGGCACTGCGCAGCGATCTGATCGATCCGACCATCGCCGTGTACAACGGACGCGTAATCAAGCGCACAGGGGATGGGGCGCTTGTCGAGTTCCGCAGTGTGGTAGACGCCGTGCGCTGCGCCCTCGAAGTGCAGAACGGCATGGTCGAGCGCAATGCCGGCGTGCCGCAGGACCGCCGCATCGAGTTCCGGATCGGTATTCATCTCGGCGACGTAGTCGAGGAAAGCGACGGCGATCTGATGGGCGACGGCGTCAACATCGCCTCGCGTCTGGAGGGCGTCGCGGCGCCCGGCGCCATCTGCCTATCCGAGGATGCCTATCGCCAGGTCAAGGCGCGGCTTGACCTCTCAGTCAGCGATCTCGGCAACACGCAGCTGAAGAACATCGCCGAACCGATCCGGGTTTATTTGCTCCGAGTCGGCACCTCCGCTCAGGCAAAGGCAACTGTGACACCCGAATTTCCGCCAGCTCCGCTTTCGACAGCACCGCCGCCGAAGCTGTCGATCGCCGTGCTGCCTTTTGCCAACATGAGCGGTGATGCCGAGCAGGAATATTTCGCCGACGGAATCTCCGAAGACATCATCACGTCTCTCTCAAAGCTGTCGCAGCTGTTCGTGATCGCTCGCAATTCGTCCTTCACCTTCAAGGGCAGGAACGTGAACGTTCAGGAGGTGGGACGAAACCTCGGTGTGCGCTATGTGCTGGAGGGCAGCGTCCGCAAATCCGGCAACAGGGTACGGATCACCGCACAGCTTATCGACGCGACCACGGGCGGACATCTCTGGGCCGAACGCTTCGACCGCGACCTGACCGACATCTTCGCCGTGCAGGACGACGTGACACAGCAAATTGTCGGCGCGCTCGCGCTCAACCTGACGGAGGGCGACCAGCAGCGGCTGGCGACCGAGCAAACCGACAACCTGGAAGCGTATGACTGCTTTCTGCGTGGCCGAGAGCAGCTGTGGCGGTTCACGAGAGCGCAAAACATCCAGAGTCGGGAACTGTTGCAACGCGCCATCGAACTGGACCCGAAGTTCGCTCCCGCCTACGCGTTCCTCGCCGTCGCAAACGTGCTGGACTACGCAAACCAGTGGAGCCCGTCGTCGTCGGCATCATTGGAACAAGCGGAAGCGTTTGCGACACAGGCAGTAGAGCTCGACGATCGATATCCGTGGGCGCATTGGGCGCTGGCCATCATCAATCTATATTTGCGACGGCACGACGTGGCCATCCGCGAGTCTGAACGCACAATCTCCCTCGCTCCAAACCTTGCCGAAGGGCACGAAAGTCTCGGCACTTCGCTCTACTATTCCGGCAGGCCTGAGGAGGCACTCGCGTGCTTCGAACGGGGAATGGCCTTGAACCCGTATTATCCGGACATATTCCTCCACTTCCAGGCACAAGCGACGTTCCAATTGGGCAGGTACGAAGAGGCAATCGGGATCCTTAAGCGGCGACTTGTTCGTAACCCTGACACCGACGTCTCACGCGTGCTCCTGGCGGCGAGCTACGGCCATCTGGGGCGCTGCGAAGAAGCCCGACATGAGTGGCAGGAAGTATTCCGCGTCAACCCTGATTATTCTCTTGAACACCGCCGCAAAGTGTTGCCCTACAAGAACCCCGACGATTTCGAGCTGGTCGTGGACGGGCTTCGCAAGGTCGACCTGGTGTAACTACTCCTTCTGCAGCCATTCGCTCAAGGATGAGCAATGACCGGTGCTGGCGCAACCTTCCTGTTCGAAAACCGGAAGAATTGACACGTTGCAGTCCTCCAGATTCTGCTCGCGCTATGTCGCAAGGTGTGTTTCGGCGTGGAATGACCCCGTTTCAGGGGTGATCGGCGTCCAAAAGGGGGTCAGACTCAATCTTGCTGCATGTGAAGGATGATGTCGCCTGATTTCGAGAGGGAATCAGGGCGATGGAGCGGAGATTTGGGTCGACGAGACTGGCGCCGGCAGGGTTCGTTGTTGAACATGCCGAGATTGATGCAGAGCGCGTATTTCTGGATGTACGCGCTGCAGCTATTTCGGCAACGTGCCCTTGCTGTGGGACTACTTCACGCCGAACCCAGAGCCGATATCTGCGACAAGCCGCCGATCTGCCGATTGCCGGCCGGCGTGTTGTACTGCGGGTGACGGTTCGCCGGTTCTGGTGCGACGCCTTTCTTTGCCGTCGCCGGATCTATGCTGAACGGTTTGGCGATGGTGTATTGGATCCGTTGTCGCGAAGGACCGGACGCCTGGAGACGATCGTTCATCATCTTGGCCTGGCGTTGGGTGGCAGACCGGCCGCAGCCTTTGCTGATCGCCTGATGATGCCGGTGAGCAACGATTCCCTACTGCGTGTGGTGCGCCGCCGGACTGAACAGCCGCGCAATGAACTCGCCATCGTTGGCATTGACGACTTTGCATTCCGGCGCGGCCAGCGATATGGGACGATTGTCTGCGATCTCGAACGCCGCAGGCCGGTGACATTGCTGCCTGATCGCGAGCAGGCGACATCGCAGGCATGGCTCTCGGATCATCCGTCCATCACGACTGTCGCACGTGATCGGGGTGGCGGGTATGGCGAGGCGATCGCCAAGGCCTTGCCGCACGCCGATCAGGTGGCCGACCGCTGGCATCTCATGGAAAACGCCAGCCGCGCTTTCCTCGATGCGGTCAACAAATCCATGCGCCAAATCCGAAAGGCTGTCGGCAGCACCATCGTAGATCCGCGACCTCTCACCCATGCCGAGCGGCTGCAATATGAAGGATATCTGCGTCGTCAGGAGACAAACGAGGCTATCCTGGAACTGTCTGGCGTCAGCGCCAGTGAGACAGAATTGGCTTAACGAGGAAGGGAGGATTTCTGGCTCATCGTAGCCCTTCACAGGAGCGAAGATGAGACAGAAAGCCGGGACACCGAAACCGTCTGCAGAGACGGTCATCAAGGACATCCGCCGCGCCACCCGGAAGCAGTATGGAGCGGAAGAGAAGATCCGTGTCGTGCTGGAAGGTTTGCGCGGCGAGGAATCGATCGCCGCGCTGTGCCGGCGCGAAGGGATTGCCGAGAGCCTTTATTACAATTGGTCGAAGGAATTCCTCGAGGCCGGCAAGAAACGGCTGGCAGGTGACACGGCGCGCGCCGCCACCACCGACGAGGTCAAGGTGCTGCGCCGTGAGACGCGCGATTTGAAGGAGGTCGTCGCCGAGCAGGCGCTGGAGCTGCGACTGCTCAAAAAAAGCATGATTGCGGATGGGGGCGACGACGAATGAGATATCCCGCCTCCGAGAAGCTCGAGATCATCCGGATTGTCGAGCAGTCGCACCTGCCGGCACGCCGCACGCTGGAAAAGCTCGGCATTCCCCGCGCCACCTTCCACCGCTGGTATGATCGTTTCCTGACCGGCGGCATCGACGCGCTCGATGATCGCCGGCCACAGCCAGGCCGGGTCTGGAACCGCATTCCCGAGGAGGTGCGGGAGCGGATCGTCGACCTCGCCCTCAACAGGCCGGAGCTGTCGCCGCGCGAACTGGCGGTGACGTTCACCGACGCCGAAAGCTACTTTGTCTCAGAGGCTTCGGTCTACCGTCTGCTCAAGACCCATGATCTGATCACCAGCCCAGCCTTCATCGTCATCAAGGCGGTCGACGAGTTCAAGGACAAGACGACCGCGCCGAACCAGCTGTGGCAGACCGACTTCACTTATCTGAAGGTGATCGGCTGGGGTTGGTTCTATCTGTCGACCATCCTCGACGACTTCTCTTGGCTCACATCATCGCCTGGAAGCTGTGCACGACCATGAGGGCGCAAGACGTCACCGACACGCTGACGATGGCGCTCGAGGCTTCCGGCTGCGATCGGGCGACGGTGTATCAGCGGCCGCGGCTGCTCTCCGACAACGGCCCGTGCTACGTGGCCGGCGGCCTGGCCGACTGGCTCTCGGATCAAAACATGGAGCATACCCGTGGCGCGCCCAGCCATCCCCAGACCCAGGGCAAGATCGAGCGCTGGCATCAGACGCTGAAGAACCGCATTCTGCTCGAAAACTACTTCCTGCCGGGCGATCTCGACAGGCAGATCGCCGCTTTCGTCGAGCACTACAATCACCGGCGCTACCACGAGAGCCTCGACAATCTCACCCCGGCCGACGTCTACTTCGGACGCGGCCAGACCATCCTGTTGCAACGAGAAAGGATCAAGCGAAAGACCATCGAACAACGGCGCTTGCGACACCGCAGAGACGCCGCTTAAAATGACAACCGAGATGCGCCAGAGCCTCCGCTAAATCAGAGCGCCAATTGTCTCAAATTCCCTGACGACGGACAGCATCGGAGCACTGTGAGGCACTGTTTCCCCCTAGACAGCCGCTTGGTTCCGGGTTCAAGTTACTGCATGAGCGCCAGTAGAACAGGTAAGGGCGAAGACCGACAGGAGCAGCAAATCCGGTTTTCCTCCAGCGATTTGGCGGAAGCTGTCATACAAACCGTCGACCAGCCGTTGCTGATCTTGGATTCGGATTTCACGGTCAGGGAAAGCAACGCCGCCTTTTGCGATTTCTTCAATGTGAGTATGGAGGAAACACGCCACCGCCCATTGTTCGAGATCGGCAACGGACAGTGGGACATTTCCGAACTGCGTGATCTTCTGGAGAAGGTTTTGCCGCAACGCTCGACGGTGACAAACTACCGAGTTGAGCACAAATTCCCGGACATCGGCAAACAGATCATGATCCTGAACGCCAAGCGGTTGGCAGCCACTGAGGATCGACCCGAACTCATCCTGCTGGCGTTGTCCGACCAAACCAGGAGTGAACAGGCCCGTTTTGAGCTCGAAGGACACAAGGAATTTCAGGAGAAGCTGATCGACAGCGTTCGTGAAGCGCTGCTGGTGCTCGATTGGGACCTGAGGGTCGTTCAGGCGAACCAGTCTTTCTACAAAGCGTTCGGGGTCTCCGCTTCTGAAAGCGAAGGCCGCTTGATCTACGAGCTCGGCAACGGGCAATGGGACATTCCGCACCTGCGCAAGCTGCTGGAAAATGTCCTCCCCGACGATAATGCCTTCAATGACGTGGAGGTGGAGCATGTGTTCGAAAATGTCGGACGCCGGATCATGCTCCTCAACGGCCGGCGCCTCGACCATCTCGACCTCATCTTGCTGGCAATTCGGGATGTCACCGAGCTGCGTAGAATGGAGGCTCAGCAGCGCACTCTGGTGGGAGAACTGCATCATCGCATCAAGAACATTTTGACCAGCGTTGCGGCCCTGGCGAACCAAATCCTGCGTGAAAGCAGCTCTCTCGACGAATTCAAGGACGCTTTCCAAACACGCTTGGCCGCTTTGGCTCGAACACAGGACCTCCTCCTGCGCGCGCCAGACCGGGATACCGACATGGCCGACATTCTGCGGACGGAGTTTGAAGCCCAGGGCGGTCGGGAAGGCGTCAATTTTCATCTTGCGGGACCTGAAATCCTGCTCCCTCCGCAGGCGGCTCAGGCGTTTGCCATGGCCATCCACGAACTGGTTACAAACGCCGTTAAGCATGGCGCGCTCGCCTCGCGCGCTGGCAAGGTGACGATCGACTGGAG
Source organism: Allomesorhizobium camelthorni (assembly GCF_011045125.1). GTDB lineage: Bacteria > Pseudomonadota > Alphaproteobacteria > Rhizobiales > Rhizobiaceae > Allomesorhizobium > Allomesorhizobium camelthorni. Next base: position 5,948 of record NZ_JAAKZF010000059.1, read on the forward strand.
TCTCCGCGCTGAAGGGGAGGGGAATAAGGTCCGGTTTCACTGGCGCGAGCGTTGCGCGGACATAGACACCGATCCTGACCGCAAGGGATACGGAAGCCGAGTGGTAGACAGCGTATTCCGCCATTCTCTCAAGGGCATGTCGCAGCTCACGCTGCATCCCGACGGCGCTGAGTTGATAGCCGAATTCCGGCCATCATAGATTCGTGTTGGCTGTGCTCTCTTAGGCGCATTCCCTCTTACGCGGCGATTGGTTGCGGGCGGCAGGCGGCTAAAGCGCGCTTTCGCGGCCCGCGGCATCGGTCTGTGCAGGGCCGAGGCCAGCACTTCTCACTCCGGCGGCGTCACTCGTCCACGTACAGAACGACGTCTGCTTCGTTCGTTTGAGCTGCGATAACTTTTGAGACATCGACGAGTTGCTCGCTAGCGCGTCGAAAAACAGGGGAATTCGACTGCACGGCATTTCGTAACTCATCGACTGTTTCCTGGTTGAGGGTCACCGCCTCGCGAATGACCTCTCGCTCACGTTTCGGGAATTCCTTCCTGATGTTCTTCACGCGGACCTCATTTACCACAAACATCTTGCGCAACGAACTCGCGTTGTCGGCATTTTTGGCAACAAGCTGCGCGATGCGATCGGCCTCGGAGACTTCGGCCTGCCGAGCGGATTCTACCTCCCCTGGCAGGTCGCCAACCAAATCCTGTGCCAGGACCACGTCGGACAAGGCCAGAAATACACACAGAGGGAAGGCCAAAAGGCTGGGTTGCAATCTCATAATGGTGCGCTCCTGTCTGTTGTACATCACCGCTCCTCAATCGTTTGCATTGGTCAGCCGTCGAACTGTCGACCGTAGTCGATAACATCCATGGACGCGACCAGACAGCCAGCATGCAGGTTGTCGTCTGCAGCGCTGCGACATGTCGCGCCTTTGCGCTGAAATTCAACCTTTTATCCAGATCTTCACCACGCCGCCTCCTGGGAGTGCCCATGGAAGAACCCGAGACGATGCGTCCTGACGGGAGGACGCATTGCCCGACTGCATCAGCTTCACTGCTTGAGGTTTTCTTCCCAATAGGCATCCACTTCCTGGAGCGCCCCGGTCTGGCCGGGATCGGCCGCAGTACGTCAAGCGACTGGCTGCGGGGACACCGCTGGACGTTCAAAAAAAAATTCCGCACACGCATGTGTGGACGCCCCGACGGATGCAAGAAGAATCTTTGGTGCAGGCTGCTGCGCGTGTTCGGTTGCTGCCATGTGTTCCGCCTCTCATTGCGGCCTTGTCATGGCCGCGGGCCCGTATGGGAGTTCGAGGATCAGCATTCCAGCCGACGACCTGAACCGCGTGTTCGATAAATTTTACCGCGCGGGCAAGAGCTATAGCCAGCGCGCCGGCGCGGGCCTCGACCTTGCCATCTGCCGCGGCTTCGTCGAAGCGGGGCGGCTCAATCGATGTTGCCAACCGAAACGATCGCCCGGGGGCGGTTTTCACGATCGCCATCCCGGTCCCTGAGGGCGCCGGCAGATTTGGATACGGCGGCATGAGTTTCGCGCCCAACCAGGATTTTGGTGGTAGACGACGAACCGCCCATCCGGCGACTGCTGCGGACAAGCCTAGCTTATCAAGGCTTCCAGGTGGTCGAGGCCGCTAACGGCCCGCGAGGCGCTCGAAGATGGAGCAGGCAGCGCCAGATCTCATCCTTCTCGACCTCGGCCTGCCCGGGTTTCAGGGGCACGAGCTGATCCGCAAGTTGCGGGAGCAGGGATCGTCCGTCCCGACCGGATGGCGGCGTCGGGAGGTCCCTGTCCTAAGATCCTGAGCGGCCAACAGCCTGGTTCATAATCGCCTGCGTGAAGACGATGTCGGCTATCCACTCCATCCAGGTCATTGCCCGCGAGCGGCCTGTACGTCGCCAGCGGGTCACGGCACGAAACGTCATGATAGGCCCAATCGGCCCGAAGCTGTGATTTTGGCCAAGTTGTGGAACGTTGCGGGAACGGATTGACCGTGATGTCATCCTGACCTGAGAATTCGCTCCTGGAACAGGGAGTGGATTTATGGGTCTGCGTGTTTCGCCCGAGGCGTTGGCCGGGGGATGGAGCCTGTCGTTTGCCGACATCGACTTTGTGAACGCCAAGCCGGCCGGTTCAAGGCTTGGACTGGCAGTGCAATTGAAGTTCTTTGCCACGTACGGTTATTTCGCCACCGCGGCGTCTGAGGTTCCCGGTGAGTCGGTTTCGTATCTGGCCAACCAGCTTGGCGTCGGCGAGACCGATCTTGACGGTCACGATTTTTCGGGGCGCTCGGGACGTCGCCATTGTGCAGAGATTCTGCGCCATCTTGGTTTTCGGCGGATGAAGCACGCGGATCGCGCAGTGCTTGTCGCCTGGATGGCTATGGATCTCTGCCCGCGAGGGGCATCGGTCGCGGCGATGCTGGAGGCGGTCTTTCTGTGGTGCCGGGATCGCCGGATGTTCGGGCCGTCGGCGAAAGAGATGGAGCGGCTGGTCCGCTCCGAGCGGCAACGGTTCCTGGAAACATTTCTCGGTAGCGTCGCGGACCAGCTGCTACCGGAAACGATGGCGCTGATGGAAGCCTCACTCGCCGATCCGGAGAGTTCAATCGGATTCCATGCCATCAAGGGTGATCCGGGTGCCGCGACGCTGGACAACATGCTTTCTCTTGCCGACCGATTGGCATTCATCAAAAGGCTGGATTTGCCGCGGGACTTGCTGACGGGCGCCGGCAAGACGTGGATCGACCAGATTGTCCGGCGGGTCGGCGCTGAAAAAGCCTCCGAGATGCGCCGCCACGCTCAGCCGCGGCAGCTCGGCCTCTATGCGGTCTTCCTGATGGTACGGGAAGCGCAGATCATCGATGGCATGATCGATCTTCTGGTGGAGACCATTCACAAGATCGGGATCCGCTCGAAGCGCAAGGTGGTTGCCGGCATCGCGCGCGACATCGAGAAGGTTTATGGCAAGGAGCGGCTTCTGGTCGATATTGCCGATGCGGCCATTGAGGCGCCGGACGGCCGGGTCTGTGACGTGATCTTTCCGGTGGCGGGCCGCGAGAAGCTCGCAGCGATTGTCAAGGAACATCGGGCGAAGGGCACGCTGGAGCGCCGGATCTACCAGGTGATGCGCGGCTCCTACGCCAATCATTACAGACGGCTGCTGCCGAGGCTGCTTTCGATTCTGGAGTTTCGTTCGAACAACGCTGTGCATCGGCCGGTGCTCGAAGCTCTGGACTGGATCAGGCGGATGCTCGAAAGCGGATGCCGTATCGTTCCCAGGAACTGCGTGCCGATCGACGGCGTCATTCCGCCGAAATGGCGCAGCGCCATCATCGGCAAGGACGGGCGGATCAACCGCATCAGCTATGAGCTTTGTGTGCTCAGCCAGCTGCGCGACCGTATCCGGGCAAAGGAAATCTGGGTGGTGGGTGCCGATCGCTATCGCAATCCGGACGATGACCTGCCCAAGGATTTCGAGACCAGGCGCGCGGCCTATTACGGCGCGCTGAAGCTGACGGCGGACGCGCGGGCTTTCACACACGAAATCAAGGCAGAACTGGAGCGGGAGTTGCGGCTGCTGAATGCGGAAATTCCCCGCAACGACAAGGTGCGCATTCTCTGGCGCGGCGAAAACCGCGTCTCGATCACGCCATTTCACCCGCTGCCGGAACCGCAAGGCCTGCGTTCGGTCAAGGCCGAGATCGGGCAGCGCTGGCCGATGACGGAACTCCTGGACGTGCTGAAGGAGACGGCACTGGACACGGGCTTCCTGAAAGCCTTTGAAACGTCGGCCTCCCGCGTGGCGATTTCAAGCGGTGCGCTCGAGCGGCGCCTGATTTTGTGTCTCTACGGACTGGGAACCAATGCCGGCCTGAAGCGCGTGGCGGCCGGCTGCCCGGATGCCAGCTATGAGGAACTGCTTCATGTGAGCCGGCGCTTCATCCATCGGGACGCGCTCAAGGCAGCCTGCGGCCGCGTTGCGAATGCGACACTGGCCGTCCGCAACGCCGCCATCTGGGGCGAGACCGGTACGGCCTGTGCATCGGATTCGAAGAAATTCGGTGCCTGGGACGGCAACCTGATGACCGAATGGCATGTCCGCTACGGTGGCCGCGGCGTGATGATCTACTGGCATGTCGAGAAAGGCTCGACCTGCATCTGTTCGCAGCTCAAGCGTTGTTCTTCGTCGGAGGTCGCGGCGATGATCAAGGGCGTTCTGCGGCATTGCACAGACATGGAGATCCAGCGGCAATATGTAGACAGCCATGGCCAGAGCGCGATCGGCTTTGCCTTCTGCCGCCTGCTCGGCTTCGAACTAGCGCCGCGCCTGAAGGCGATCGCCCGGCAGAAGTTGGCGTTGCCCTTTCCAGGCCTGCGGGCGGAATTGCCGAATCTGCTGCCTGTTCTTTCCGGGGTGATCAACTGGGACGAGATCGAGCAGCAATATGACGAGATGGTCAAATATGCCGCCGCCATGCACAGTGGAACGGCTGCTCCGGAAGCGATCCTGCGTCGGTTTGCCCGCGCTGAAGTGATGCATCCGACGTACAAGGCTCTCGCCGAACTTGGCCGGGCGGTGAAAACGATCTTCCTGTGCCGGTATTTGCGCCACGAGGCGCTCCGCCGCGAAATCCACGAAGGCCTGAACGTGGTCGAGAACTGGAACAGCGCCACCAGCTTCGTGTTTTTCGGCAAGGGCGGCGAGATTGCCTCCAACCGGCTCGACGATCAGGAGATCTCGGCGCTGGCACTGCATTTGTTGCAGGCGTCGCTGGTCTATGTGAACACCCGGATGATGCAGTCGGTGCTGAGCGAGCCGCAATGGTCAGTGCGGCTGACGCCGGAGGACTATCGTGGCCTCACCCCGCTGATCTACGGACATGTCAATCCTTATGGCCGTTTCGACCTTGATCTCGATCGCCGTATCGATTTCGAGCGGAAGCAGGCGGCGTGATCACAACTGGAGGGAGCCAAAATGCCTGTCTCGAAGAAGCCCCGGAAGAAAGCAGCGACTCCCAAGCAGTCGAAAGATGACAGCATACTGCCACCGTTACCGGATCGGCGCGGTATGGAGGGATTCATGGCCAATCTGTTCGGCGGGCACCGCAGGGGCGATCCGACAGAGGCGGCGCAGGACATCATCTATGAGGCTTGGGAGGCGACCACTCGCAGCAAGCGTATCGCGCTGGCCAGGAAAGCGCTTAAGGTGTCACCGCTCTGCGCTGACGCCTATGTGCTGCTAGCCGAAGAGGAAGCGCGGTCTGTCGAGGAAGTGCTGGACTACTACCAAAAGGGCGTCGAGGCGGGTGAAATGGCCCTCGGGCCCGAGGGGTTCGAGGAGTATGCCGGCCACTTCTGGGGCTTTCTGGAGACCCGTCCCTATATGCGCGCGCGGGCAGGTCTTGCCGCCGCGCTCTGGCGGCTAGGCCGACATCAGGATGCGATCGACCACTATCAGGAGATGCTTGAACTCAATCCCAACGACAATCAGGGCATCCGCTACGTGTTGGCCGGGCATCTGCTGGCGCGCAACGAAATCAAACCGCTGAAAAAGCTGCTCAAGCAGTTCGAAGAAGACGGCGCCGCGGCGTGGCTCTATACGCCGGCCCTTCTTGCCTTCCGAGAAAACGATCCAGACGCCGACAAACTGGCCGAGGAAGCCTGGCTGGCCAATAGCCATGTGCCCGGCGTCTTATCCGGCAAGCAGCCATTGGTTGCCTCCATGGACGGCTACATCACCATGGGCGGCGAGGACGAGGCAGCCGACTACGTCGAGGAAAACGGTAGGGCTTGGCAGTCCACGCCCGGCGCCATCGAGTGGTTGGTCGATGTTACCAGGAAATTGAAACCGCGCAGACGGCGGGGCAGTGCCGATGTCTAATTTGGGTATGCTCGGCGTCTTTGCGGAGTTCGAGACCAACCAGCGGCGCGAGCGCCAAGCCGAAGGGATTGCCGCCGCCAGAAAGCGAGGCGACTACAGGGGCCGCCCGCCGAAGATTGACCGCGCCGAAATTATGCGCCGACTGGAACGGGGCCACGGCCCGACCGTCTACCAGGTGCGGAAAGGCGGACCAGAATGAGCAAAGGCAAGCGCATGACCCGGCTGACGCCGGCAGACTGCGAGGAAATCCAAACTCGCATGCTTGAAGCCTGCCGAAAAATCGTTGCGGACCATGGGCTCGTCATCGAGGGTGCCGGCTGGCGCGGCTTGGACTCCGGGTTTGCCTTCGAGCCGGTGTTCCGCGTCAGCGTTCCCACCTCCGACGGCATGCCTTTCAATCTCGAAAAGGACATGTTCGCGTATCTGGCCCAACGATACGGATTGGCCCCCTCGGACTTCGGGCGCGAATTCACTACCGGAGGCGAGAGATTCCGGATCACCGGCATCGATCCCAAGCGACCGCGATATCCCATCTCCGCCGAGCGGGTCCCTGATCGCCGAGGCTTCAAGTTTACCGCTGAAAACGTCGCCATGCTGTTGAACGCTCAGGCAGAGCCGTGATGTTCGTCACATGTTCGCCAACTTGGCCAAAATCGCACCTTCGGGCCGATTAGGCCTAATTGGCGGATCTGTCGTGATGGCGTCTGGTTGCACTTCAAATCTTGCCGCTGCCGCGTTCTGGCAAAACATGGTCATTTCGGCTTCAGGAACTACAGTTCCAAGGCCAGGTTCTTCGGCCGCGTTCCCGCTCCGGGCCATAACACAGCCAACGATCGCGAGCGTCAGCAGCACGCCCTTCGACTGATATGTCATCATTGCATCGCTCCTTATTTCAAGAGATGTCGCAAACTTGCGCCGCCTTGGGAGATGGCGCACGGATTGCCAGCGGCTTTTGGCTAGTAGCACGGGGGGTAGGGGTAGTATCCGCAGTACGGGGGATATGCGTATGGGGCGGCAGCGGCGGCACCGACGGCTGCGCCAACTGCAGCCCCGGCAACTGCGGCCCCCGCGACAGCGCCGGCACCGTACCAGGCGCCATGATAGACAGGAGCGTGCCAGTACGCGCCGCCGCGGTAGACACCGCCGTAGCCACCCACATGGGCGAATCCGCCGCCGCGCGGTCCACGAACCGCGAAGGCGTCAATGAAAAGTGCGGCCGGACCGCTCGCATTGTTCAGGCTGCCTTCCAGAACGGCAACGTCGAACGTCAGTGTGTTCCCCTCAAGTTTCGGAGCCCCGAGCGTAACCACGGCGTCGTTGACCTCGGAGCCGTCTCCCCCAAGCACCGATACTGTCGCGTTCGGTGGGTCGATGGCGAAGTTGTCCTTGCCTTCGTCCCACTGCATGATGAACTGCTCGGTTGTGACGTGGCCCGCGGCACGTACCGGCCGATCGGCAAAGACGATCGAGTTCGCCGAAACACCCGTCAGGACAAGTTTGCCGCCTTCGAGCGCGGCGCCCTGCGAATTGATGACAGCAAGAGACGGGATCGGCCCGGTCGCCTTGACTTGGCCGATAGTCTTTTCCAGCGGCACGTGCGGCTTCTTGGTGGACTCCTGAGCCATAGCTCCAGCGGTTGCCAATGCCAGGCCGCCCGCGAAGGCTATCACGCTTGTGATGCGATTGATGTTCATATTGAAATCCTCCGTTAGAGATGAGAGCAAGGGGCGTCACAGACTGCAGAGCATCGTTAGTTTGCCAGGCCCAAATTGATGAGCTGGACCCGCCTGTTGGCAGCAGCCTTCGGATTGGTGGCATCGAGAGGCATCTCTTGCCCAACTCCGATGGCGATGAGGTGGTTCGCCGGCACCGAGAAAGTGGTCGTCAGCGCAACCATGATCGCATCGGCCCGCTTCATGCTGAGTTCCAAATTGTGCTCGGCTTTGCCGGTGGCGTTGGTGTGCCCGACGACAAGAAACTTGTAGTGCCGCAATCGGGGATCGTGCAGCGCATCTGCGATCAGTCCAATTGTCCGGTAGGACGCCGGCTCGATTGCAGTGGAGTCGTTCTCGAAATCTATCTCGACAGCCAGTTGGGCAAGATTGGCGAGCTGGCTCCAGTTCGGCAGCGTGGCCACGCCTTTGCCCACATTGGCATTGACCTCCTGCACGAGCAAACCGACGTCGACGATCGGTGCCGCCTGGGCGGCCTGACCCAGGCTGGCTATGAGCTGCTTGTCGCTGAGTTGCTGAGCCCCGGCGGTGCCTGCGGCAAGCAGAAGGGCCAGCGTCAAACAATAGCGAAATCCATGAATGGTCATTTTGCTTCTCCTGGTGCGATACCGGCTCAACGCCATCCCGCATTGGTAATCGCGGCATTGCATTTTTCGCCGTCTAGGCGCTCCGTCTTGATCAGGCATTGCAGGATGTGCTCCTCGCCGACAACGCCCTTGCACAACTGCTTTGCGCGCCCGGCGCATACCTTGAAGACGCTAGCCTGCGCCTCAAGGCGCATTTGGATCGATGCCACGACGCTGGCCAGCGTCGATGTGCAGGCTGGCGAAACCTTCGCCTGGTTCTGCTCCAGACAGTTGCGTATCTCGTTGTTGCCGAGATTGAGCCCTCTGCAATGCTTCTTGATGTCGGCGCCGCAGTCTTTGGCAAGTACCGTGACGGCATCGGCATAGCTGATCGTTTGCGCACGCCCAAGGCCGGTTAGTGCAAGCGAGGCCATCAGGATCGCACCGCCGAAAATGCCAAGTCTGTTCGTCATTTGTAACTCCCATCCTTTAAGTGCAGTCGAAGCACGTCGATGTCCGTAGGTTGAAGTTTCAGGCACGATGAAAGAGGCAGCCACTGTTTGATCAGAACCGAAAACTGGCGCCGATGATCGGTCCGTGCATTGCAACATCGAAAATGAGTCCACCGTCGTCGTAATCGACGTCCAGATAGCGATAGCCGGCTTCCAGCGTGACCGAGTCATTGTAACGATACTGAAGCGTGCCCAGGACCTGCCAGTCGAGATCGGCGCCAACGCCAAAACCGCCTATGTCGGCCTCGCCGTGAAGTCCCAATCCGCTGCCGAGACCAACCGTGCCGGCCACACCAATGATGGGATCGACCCAGGTCTTGCTGCCGCTGCCCTGAAGCACGTTGACAGGGCCGGTAAGGGTCACGTCCGTGTCCAGGTACCAGAGCCGTCCGCCGGCCAGCACGTCTAAGGTAGCGGTTTCATTTTCGACGACTCGATAGGAAGCCCCGAAGGTCCAGACCACCGTGTTCATTTCCACATCGGCCGTCAGAGGTACCGGGCCTGATGACGATCCATCGGCCTCAAGTCCCAGGTAGATGAAGTCGGTGAAAAGGGCGAAACGGCCATTGCGGGCCTCGCCGGCAATCATGATCGGCGGGGGAAACCAATCGATGGCATCGAAGACTTGGCTGAAATCGACGTCGACATCGGCCGGCGGCATGCCCGCGACGCCAATTTGACCATTGAGACCCGCCAGCCAGAGGTAGGGCGCTGCGGCGAATGTCCAACCACTGGCGGCGGGCGCTTCTTCGGACTGTGGATCGACCATATCAGCCGCGGCCGCCGGCCCAAAAATGAGATGCGCTATGACCGGCAGAAGAGCAAACCTAAGAAATCGTACATCAGCGGTGTCCCCGTTCATGTACGCGAAGCACACCGGCCTCCGACGCTTCCCGGCGATAATTCGAGGCGGTGGTGACATTAGCCGGTGTGTGGAAGTGCGGCCCGGCGAGAGCACCGCGTGCTTCTTTCGAGGCAGCTCTAGATCCGTCCGTTCCGAGATTGGCGCCAATAGCATCACAAATAGCCCGCACCGGCAGGCAATGCCGCGGTAGCCAAAGAGGTCGTCCGCCGTGTGAACGGACATGAGCATCCGCTTCGCTTCGGCGGTCATAGCTAAGCTCGACAAGCCGGTCTGTAGTGCAAATAGGACTGCTGTTCATTAGCAGTAGTAGACGCCGACGGCGCAGCGCCGCACGGTGCGACGCGCCACTCCGGCAACGCTGACCGGCGTGAGCGGGCGCCCAACTCTGGCTTCAGCACTCGACACGAACCCGTACGTGCCATGAACCGTAAGCCGTTCTGAAGCTCCGATCCCGAAAACTCCGATCGCCGCAGCGAGCAGAACGAGTCTCAGCCTGATTGACATGGTCATTGGTTACCCCCTGGAGCAAACTGATCGGGCAGTTCATCCGTATCCTTGAGTTCCGTTGGCTCCACTTTCTTGGCATCGGTCGCGTTCTTGAAAGCAAAGTCGTCATTCGCGACCTCGCTGCCGACCTTCCAGTCCCTGACCTGGACGCTGTATTGTGGGCCCTGGTCGACCTCCTTGGAGGTGATGACATAACGACAGGGATAGGGGCTCGCGCCTTGCGCGATCCAGATTTGCCAGTCGACCTCCTTGGCGCGGAATGCCAAGTGGTCGCATTCGGCGCCGCCGATCACGCCGCTGCCGAGATCCTTCACGTCTGTGACGCCGTCCATCAGCACGTCATAGGCGTTAGACAAGAGCAGATCGGCGCCCGGAATGGGCCTTTGAAACGTGTCACGCAGCTCGCTGACCAGATGGTCAAGGTCGCCGGGCACTTCGGCCTGTGCGTACAAGTTGGCATTTTTACCCAGAAGCGTGAGCGTCTTTCCGTCGTAGACCATCTCGACGCTGGCAAAGCCGCCGTCGCGCGTGGCGCGAATCTTGTCGGGGCGACTGAGTGCGGCGGTGCCCGAACTCGCAAACAGGAGCTTCTGATGATCCTCCGTGACGACTTCCAGGTTCGTGTCGTATCCGAACGAAATCATCTGTTGAGCCGCGAGATAGTCGGACATGGCCTTCAATATGCTTTTGGCGTGGGTCTCGTCCGCTTGTGCGGTTATGGGCGCCCCCAAGTCGAACAGCAAGACCAGCGCCGCGGCGGACATTGCGGCTTTGGCGCACCCGACTGATTTCTTCTTCATTTAGAATTCCTCCGTTGACCATGCGCACCCGCGTCCGCCGCCTGAGCACCGTAGCGCTCAGGCCTTTCGCTGGTCGTTCTGTTTGCCTGCAGTGCGGCCTTTATTGCGGTCCCGGCTGCACATGCTTGATCGGACTGCCGTCTACGGCGGTCGCCTGGGCCGTATCGAGCTTCTTGATGTCCGCCTCGGTCAGTTGCGGACGATCTACCTTGAGCGTCAGCTTGTTGAGCTTGGCCGTCAGCGGGAACGGCGGCTGATAGTCGGCGTCGTTGACGCCGGTCAGGGTGTCGGAGCCGATGTCGAAGCTCTCGTCCCACTGCAGGATCATGGGAAGGGTGCGTTCGAGCTTCTCAGTGGCCACGACCTTGCCGTCGACCGAGAGCGTGCCCGTGCCACCCCGGCCAAGACCGCTCATATTGTTGTAGGCAAGCGTGCCGACGCCGAGACCGTCGTATTTGAAGTCGAACTCGATCGTGTGCTGGCCGGGCGACAGCACGTCGGGACCTTCCCACTTGACCCGCTTCAGGTCGATCAGGTTCCACAGGAAGACCGGCTTGCCTTTCAGCAGATAGAAGCCATAGCCGGCGAAGCGCCCGCCCGACGTCAGGATCATGCCTTCCGCACCGCCCTCGGGGATCTCGATGTCGGCCGTCATGGTGTAGGAGCTGTTGAGGAGGGCCGGGGAATCGCCTTGCGGCAAACCGACCATCGGATGGGTGTAGACGAATTCCGTGCGTCCTGCCGTGATGTTGGGGCGTGGCGCCACGATGCGTGCAGCAACCGAGGCATCCAGCGGGAAGACCTGATATTTCTTCGCCTCCTCGATGAACAGCTTCTTCATCTCCTTGACCTTATCCGGATGGGCGGCCGCGATGTCCTGCGACTGGCTGTAATCCTTGGTCAGGTCGTATAGTTCGAGCACCTGATTGTTGAGCGGATCGGGATTGGCGGCGCCGAAAGCCTCCCAGGGCGCGCGGTTGACCTTGGTGCTGAGCAGCCAGCCCTCATGGTACAGGGCCCACTGACCCATCATCTCGAAATACTGGGTCGTATGGCGCGAAGGCGTCTTTTCGGCGTCGTCGGCGAATGTATAGGCGAAGCTGGTGCCCTCGATCGGCGCCTGGTTGATGCCGTCCACGACCTCGGGCGCCGGAATGCCGGCAACTTCGAGGATGGTCGGCACCACGTCGATAACGTGCGTGAACTGGTCGCGATGGCCGCCCTTGTCCTTGATTTTGGCAGGCCAGGAAACAGCCATGTTCTGGCGGATGCCGCCGAGTTTCGAGGCGTTCTGCTTGAACCAGGTAAAGGGGGTGTCGAAAGCCCAGGACCAGCCCGCCGACATGTGGTTGTACGTCTGCTCGGTACCCCAGACGTCATACCACTTCATCTGCACGTCGACCGGCATCTCGTTGACGCCGTTGAAGAACGCGACTTCGTTCGGCGTGCCGAGAGGTCCGCCTTCGGCGCTCGTGCCGTTGTCGCCGTTGATGTAGATCACCAGCGTGTTGTCGAGCTTGCCCATGTCCTCGATGGACTGGATGATGCGGCCGATCTCATGGTCGCTGTAGGCGGCGTAGGCAGCGAAAATCTCGACCTGCTTGATGAACAGCTTCTGCGCCTCAGGGGTCAGTTCGTCCCAAGGCTTCAGCACGTCCTTAGGCCAGGCCTCGAGTTGCGTGTCCTCAGGGATCACGCCCAGCCTTTTTTGGTTCTCGAATATCTGTGCGCGAAGCTTTTCGTAGCCCTCGTCGAAGAGATGCATGTCGTGAATCTTCTTCACCCATTCCTCGGTCGGGTGATGCGGTGCGTGCGTGGCGCCAGGGGCGTATTTCACGAAGAACGGCTTGTCCGGCATCGTCTGGTTCAGACGGGTCAGGTAGTCGATGGCGTCATCGGCCATGCCGGTGATCAGGTTCCAGTCCTTCTTGCCCTCGAAAGGATAGATCTGGGTGGTGTTGCGGAACAGATTCGGCTGCCACTGGTTGGCGTCGCCCCCGACAAAACCGTAGAAATATTCAAAGCCCAGGCCCCTGGGCCACTGGTCGAACGGCCCGACCGAACTAGCGGCAAAGGCTGGCGTATTGTGGTCCTTGCCGAACCACGAGGTGGCGTAGCCATTGTCCAGCAGGATCCGTCCGATCGTGGCCTTGTCCTCGGCGATGATGCTGTTGTAGCCGGGGAAGCCCGTGGACTGCTCGGAAATCACGCCGAAGCCGGCCGAATGATGGTTGCGCCCGGTGATGAGCGCGGCGCGCGTCGGCGAGCAGAGCGCTGTGGAGTGAATGTTGGTGTAGCGTAGGCCCTCGTTGGCGACCTGGTCTAGCGTCGGCGTCGGGATCACGCCGCCGAATGTACTCGGAACGCCGAACCCTGAATCGTCCGTAATGATCAGCAATACATTCGGCGCCTCCTTGGGCGGCACGATGCGCGGCGCCCACCAGGCCTTCGATTCCAGGGCATCATTCTTGATGTCGCCGCCGAATGCGGGTTCTGGGGCCGGCAATTGATTCCCAGGGATCGTCGTGGTCGCGCCGGGCGAACCAAGCTCGCCGGAAACCTCTTGGGCAGTCGCCAATGCCACGCTGGATAGAAGAGTTGCGACGGAAACGGCTACCATATGAGCCAGTGTCGGATATCTGCGCACCATCTCGTCACCTCACTCTGTTGCGCCAACCGCCTATCGGAACTCGGTCGGGCTGACCTTCGCCGGATGAACTCCAAGGTCGCATCCGGAACACCTCATGGAAGTGACCTTACGATAGGTCGAAACGTGGCGGGCGCGCATGTAGCATCGCGTAACCTCTGTAGTGCGAGCATAAGCCGCGCAACGGCGCAGCGCCGCTCAGGCGCTCCATACTTGCGCACAACAATTGCTCCAGCTGCTCGATGATGTGTGCAGCTAGAAACCGGCGATGGTCAAACCGGCCTTGCGAAGGCCTTCGACGAAGTGGGCCTGGTCGTCGACGGTTATATTGCGAATCGCCAGCTCGCGATCGATCTCTTGCACAAGTTGCGGCGCATTTTTCATGAGCCACTCGCGTTCGATGGCCGCCGCGGCTATCTCGCCACTCTGGCCGAATATGGCAGCTGCAACGACATGGTAGACGGGATTGGCTCCCATACTGGCCTTCCTGATCCACGTGCCGGCAGTTCGATAATCGCGCTGCATATAGAAAGACAGCGCCAGCGCCGTTTCATAGTAACCCAGCGGACCCCGGTTATTGCTGTCGAGTACGCTCTCGATGAGTTCCGCCCCGCCCTTCCACTCGCCGGACAATGCGAGCCTCAGCCCATACTCTGCGACAAGCTCCGAGTCGTTCGGGTTGATCGTGATCCCCTGCGCCCCGACCTTAAGCGCCGCATCGACATCCTTCTTAAAGAAAAGCGCCGTCATCTGCGCCTGCAGACCGCGCGCATTCTCCGGGTCCAGCTCGACAGCGCGGCGCGCGGCCTCTAGTGCACGATCGAGTGGAGGCGCAGCGTCCGCATTGATGCGGTAGCTGAAGCGCAACTCGTCGAGGTAAGTCAGCGATAGCAGCGACCAGGCGCTCGAGTAGGCCGGAAACCGGGTGACGGCGCGTTCCAAGCATTGCCTTACCGACAAGTGCGATTTTGCATCGAGATTGACCCGATAGGCGTAGTAGGCGAGCGTGCAGGCATAAGCCTCCCAATCAGCCGACGGAATCTCGGGCGCACGCCCGGCGTCGGCGCGGAATATGATTCCGTAAGGCTGCGCGACGGCAGTTACCACCTGCCGCGCAATTTCATGTTCGGTCTGTATAAGTTCATGCACGCTGAAGCTCGCGTCATAGCTGTTTGCCCAGACCACCGAGCCGTCGCCTCGGTGCAGAAGGCGAACTGACAGCCGAAGCTTGTCTGTGTCGACGCGCAAGCTACCCTCAAGCCAATAGCGAGCCAATTGGCGATCGTTTGCATGCGGTTCGCGGGGCCGGCCGGTCAGCACCACGATCTCCTTGAACTTGGCAATCTGGACTATAACCTCGTCGGTCAATCCTCGTGCGATGATCGTCGCGTCGGGCGTATGGGACAGATCCTCGAAAGGCAGCACCAAAAGTCTGGGAATATCCGGCGAAGCCACTTCTGTGACGAGTGGGACAGCGGGTCGACGCTCGTCTGTTCCCGCATCGCGCAGCATCCAGTAGCCAATAGCCAACGCACTGACCAAGATCAGCAGTGTTGTCGTCGCGAAAGGCCATCGGGGTGCCCGCGGCCGAACGGGTGCGACCGGCTCAGCGACTTCGGCGTCCACACGGGCCGATACCTGATTGGACCACGTGAAGACCGGCACATAGCCGCCTTTCGGAATGGTGATGACGATCGGATCGTCCTGCCCTGCAATCAGATAGTATCTTTCGAGCGCCCGTCTGACACGGCTCGCCTCGATCCGCACGGCCGGATCGGACTGCGCGTCAAAGGATGCGGCGCGGCCAAAGACCTCGGTAGCGATTGAGTAGGCCTTCAGCCGGACTGCCCGATCGGCAATCGTTTCCTCAATTACGTAAGTTAGTAGCTTGCGCGCCCGGTCCGGCACATCGAAATCGGGACTGGACAGAATGCGGCCAAGCTGCGCGCGAATATCGACCTCACCAGGCAATTCCAGCCCAGTTTCCGGATCGACTGCTCGGACAGCGCCGGGCATCAAGCGGTTCCTCCCCTCCAGGACGCGACCATCGCCGCTCATCGCCGTATGCTCGCGTATGTTACGTCCCGCATTGAGCTAACGCAAATAGTGTGGGTGCCGACCTATTGGATATTTCGAACACCTTCGAGAGTCAGCCCAAGGACTGGGATGGAAACTCCATCTGGGGATACCCATACGGGAGCCGGCTTGCGTGCGGCAGCAAGTCGATTTCTTGGACGTTCGTCGGAAATCCAGGAACTGTTTAACCAAGACGAGAACTTTCGAGAGATGTGCGACGATCTTGCCGTCGCGGAACAGGCACTTGCCGCGAGCGATCAACTGCCAGCACCCACCGATGAGGAACGCCGCGCCGAATATCAGGCGTTGATTGATGACCTCGTAAGTGAGATCGGACGGGCGCTTAGCCAGGCCAGGATCGTACCGTTCTCGCGAGCGCCGAAGCGCTAGGTGCGCAGTCCCATTCCATCTGACTGCTGAATTCGACGATGCTCGTGAGGTCTCACGACCAAAGGAGCATGATGATGAGAGAGCAACCACCGCGCGCACATCTCTCGGGTGAGTTTGCCGAGAGCGAGCGATGTTATCGTCGCGATGTTCACTACCACGGGGGAAGACGCCCACTATCACGCGTCGGATGTAGGCGCAGCCGTTTGCATGACACAGAGGATGGCCGAGCTTCGCGTATGGATCCGTGGCGACCTCGACATCAACGAGTTCGGCGTCGGGATAGTACCTCTGGACCGCCTGGAGCCTTTGCTGATCGCTGCCCGGTCCCTCATCATGCAGGCGCAATGCCAGACGAATGTCTTCATTCTCTACGGCGCGATGAGGCTGTTGCTTGAAGAGCCTCGTCCCCTCCCATTCCGATGGGAGCCAGTACTCCAGACCGGTCAGCCGTGCGTACGTGGCGCCGTAGGCGTACTGAAACATTCGATTGCCGAATCGTCCGCGCCACCGCAGCTGGCCGAGAAATGCGCTCATTCGACTAGCCCCCGCTCATCATTCCACCCACGCGCGTCGGCACGCCGAGGTTAAACGGACGAACCCCGGAAGCGCGACCGGTCGGGCGATGCGTGCCCTGTTGGTTGACCTCGTGGCAAAACGGTGCCGGCGCCTCCGGCTCACGGCGCAATTAGCCTAACACGCGTCGGCAGCTTCGGCCAACTGCGCCCGCTCGGCTTTGGTGACGCAAGGACTGCCTTTCCAACTGCTCGCAGCACTCTACCTTGCAGCGCACGAGAGGGCGCCGGGCGGCCGCGGCCCGGTCCGACGGGCCGGAACGTGGGGGCTCACTGTGCGTGCGGCACCATTCCCACTTCGAGCGAATGTTCGCTTTCCTGCCTTTCACACCAGAAGCTGCCAGTCCGCAAACGGCCCCAAGATCGTCAGTCAGCAACGCGCCCCATGTCGGCCGTTGAGGCGGACCTTGCCTCCGCTCGGAAGCCGCCATTGTGGTGGACAGTGCGCCCTGTCGTGATTGCGGCATGGGCAGGTCTCAGAGTCTGAGCTGATCGATGGAGTGGCGCAATGCCACTGTCGACTCTTGCAGTCGGTGTAAAGCAGATCTCCCCTCTACCGCTCCACCGCGTTTCCCAAATCTTTATCCGTCCTGGAGAATATGCGATTACACGATTGGTCTGCGGAGGGGTTGCTATGTTATTTGAGAATTTGAAGGTGAACCGCGTTGCGGTTCATGAGATCTTTCGTCGTAACGATGACAGATCTATTCAGGCACCCGCGTACGCGAATGGTTTGGAAGTGCTCAGCCCCGAGGCTATGGGAGCCTTCCGACTTCGCATGACCGACGCGCTATCGGGTCAGACCCAAAGCCTTCAGATGCGAATAGTGAAGTTCGGTGCCGGCAGCTTCTTGGAAACCGCTGAAACACTAGTTGGTTCTGACGACGCAGCATTCCTCGTCGGCTCCAGGGACTTAGCGACCAAACTTGCCGAATCGCAGATGGCCCGGCGCATACCGGGCGGCATGGTCATCGTATTCGATGGGACCGTTAGCGCAGCTTCCATGCCGTTTGTCGGCGTTATCAAGGCCGAAATCCAGCAAGGATTCCGGCGCTCCATCGCCGGCACCAACGCTGTCATCGAGTTCCTCAACAATATCTTTCTCACTCCCGCAACACGTCTGTACAAGATTGGCGTGATGGCGTTTGACGACATGACGAAGCCGAAGCCAGAAGGCCGGCGAGCATTCATCTTCGATAGTTTCGGCATTTGTGCTGCAAAAGTCGCATAACAGGGCAGTGTGGAACTCGTCAGAGCGCAGTGCCAGGCGCCGCGGTCGGCGCCATTGAAGCGATGGCCTTCAACGCTTTTGCATTCAAGGCAGGCCAGTGAGGACTCGGCGTAGGCCGCGCGGAACTGCGCGGCGTCGATCGCCCGTTGCGGGCCCAGAACGTTGTGGACATCTGCACCTCCTTGCCCTCATCTACTTGCGCGCTGAGCAACCAAGGGGTGCCTGCAGCTTTGACGAGGAGGAGCCACTATGGCCCCAAGGCATCGAAGAACGAGCAGACCGGCAAGAAGGCTGGCACATCGGCCTCGAAGACAATGAAGTCCAAAAGTGCGTCGAAAGATGTGAAGTCGGCCGCTGGGTCGGCACTCACGCAGCGGCCGGCCAAGAAGAAGTAGTCAGAACCTCTCAGCAGTCGTTGTCGAATTGCCGAATATCCGAGCGATCGGTCCTGTTGCGTCAAAAAGCCAGTTCGTGCGTTTAGGCTCCACCGACAGCCTCTTGATGGAGCACAGAAGCGCTCGTTGAAGCGCGATGAGTCGCCACCTTCATCGTCGACGGCATCAACGGACGCCTATCAGGACTCTTGGGCAGAGGTTCAAATCTCCGGCTTTCCCTTTTCGTTACAAAAGATAGCTATGCTTCATGCTGCTTTTGATCGAAGACCTACTGAAATCCTATCCTGGCCCGGAAGGCCCGGTACCCGTCCTGCGCGGCGTGACGCTCTCGCTGGACGCCGGCAAGACGCTGGCGCTGACCGGCGAATCCGGCTCGGGCAAGAGCACGCTGCTACACCTCGTGGCAGGGCTGGACGTTGCCGACGGCGGGCGCGTCCTGCTCGACGGGAAGGAGGCCACTAAGCTCGACGATAACGGCCGCGCGAGACTCAGGCGAAGCGCGGTGGGCATCGTCTTTCAGCAGTTCAACCTCATCCCCTCTCTGGACGTTGCCGCCAATATCGCCTTCCAGGCGCGTCTCAACGGCACCCCGGAACCGCAGGAGCTTTCACGGCTGGCCAGTGCGCTCGGTCTGGAGTCGCAGCTGCGGAAATATCCGGAGCAGCTATCCGGCGGCCAGCAGCAGCGCGTTGCGATCGCCCGCGCGCTTGCGGCGCGGCCAAAGCTGATCCTCGCGGACGAACCGACCGGCAACCTCGACGAGGCGACCGCGGACGAGGTGATGGAGCAATTCCTCGCGCTTGTGGCGGAGACCGGCGCGGCGCTCCTGATGGTCACGCACTCCCCGCGCCTTGCAGCACGTCTCGGGAGCCGGGCGCATCTCAGTCAGGGCCGCCTTGCATGACCGGCGCGGTCCTCTCGGCACTGGCCTCGCACTGGCGACGCAACCGGCTCCAATTGCTGACGCTGGTGCTCGGCCTCGCGCTGGCGACAGCCCTCTGGTCGGGTGTGCAGGCGATCAACGCCGAGGCGCGCGCCAGCTACGATGCGGCTGCCGCCACGCTGGCCGACGGCCAGTTCGACCAACTTCTGCCGCGCGATGGTGATTCCATGTCCCAGGAGCTTTTCGTCGCGCTGCGCCGCGCCGGCTGGCTGGTCAGCCCCGTCGTGGAGGGAAGGCTGCGCGTCGGCAGCACCACCGTGAGGCTGGTCGGCGTCGATCCGCTCACTGCGCCGCCGGGCTCGGGCGCGAGCGCGGCGTTGGCGCGCGCCGACCTCAACCGCTTCCTGCGCGCAGACACGCTGGTCGCCGGCCCGGAGATGGCGGCGCTTCTTGCGGCGAACCTGCCCAACCCGGTTCTGGTCGATCAGGCGGTTGCGCCAGGTACCGTGCTCGCCGACGTCGGCGTCGCCCAGACACTGCTCAGCCGCGCCGGGCGCACCAGCCGTCTGATCGTCCTGCCGGAGCAGCCCCTGCGGCAACGGCCGCTGGCCGAGATCGCGCCGGACCTCCTGCTCCAGCGCGCGGATGGCGCGACCGATGTCGGCCGGCTCACCGATAGCTTCCATCTCAACCTCACGGCCTTCGGCTTCCTCAGCTTCGCGGTCGGCATCTTCATCGTCCACGGCGCGATCGGTCTTGCTTTCGAGCAGCGGCGCGGGATGGTCCGTACCCTGCGCGCGCTCGGCGTGCCGCTCCGCCACCTGATCGTGCTGATGGTGCTGGAGCTTGTCGTGCTGGCGACGCTTGCGGGCGCGCTCGGCACCGCGCTCGGCTATCTCATCGCAGCGCTCCTGCTGCCGGACGTGGCCGCGACGCTGAGGGGACTCTATGGCGCCGACGTCGCAGGCACGCTGCAAATCCGCCCGGAATGGTGGCTTTCGGGAATGGCCATGGCGCTGGGCGGCGCACTACTCGCCTCCGCGAGCGCTTTGTGGCGGCTGGCGCGGATGCCGGTCCTTGCGAGCGCCGGCGGGCGGGCCTGGGCGCTGGTCTCAGGACGAACGCGAAAGCTGCAGGCCGCAGCCGCGGTCGTGCTGCTCGCGGCAGCAGGGATGCTGGCCATCACCGGGGTCGGGCTGACCGCCGGTTTCGCGCTGCTCGCCTGCCTGCTGCTCGGCGCAGCACTTGCGCTGCCGTTTTGTCTCGCCACGATCCTGCGCTTCGGCGAAGGGCAGGCCGTCAGCGCCATGGCGCAATGGTTCTGGGCCGACACGCGCCAGCAGCTGCCCGGCCTCGGGTTGGCGCTGATGGCGCTGTTGCTCGCCATGGCTGCGAATGTCGGCGTGTCTACCATGGTCTCGAGCTTCCGCCTGACCTTCGTCGGCTTCCTCGACCAGCGCCTGTCGGCCGAACTCTACGTCGACGCGGATGCCGTCGCGGACCGGGCGGCATTGGAACGTTTCCTCGAGATGCGCGCCGACGCCGTGCTGCCGATCATGTCAGTTGATGCGACGTTCGCCGGCATGCCGGCGGAGATTTTCGGGGCGCGCATCGGCGACACCTACCGCGAGAACTGGCGCTTCCTCGACGGCGTCCCCGCCATCTGGGACGAGGTCGAAGAGGGCAGGGCGGTCGTCATCAACGAGCAACTTTCCCGCCGCGCCGGACTGCGCGTTGGCGAGATGCTCGCGCTCGGTCCCGGGCTGTCGCTGCCGATCGCGGGCGTCGTAGGCGACTACGGAAACCCGATCGGCCAGGCCATCGTCGGCGAGGCGCTGTTCCGCCAGACTTTCCCCGGCATCGTGCCCTCTCGCTACGGGGTACGCACCGACGATCCGCAGGGCCTGCGCCGGGAGCTCATCGAGGCATTAGACCTGCCGCCCGCGCGCATCATCGACCAGGCGGCGCTCAAGGCGTTGTCGCTTTCGGTGTTCGAGCGCACCTTCTCGGTGACGGGGGCGCTGAACGTGCTGACGCTGGCGGTTTCCGCCTTCGCGATCCTGATGAGCCTGCTCACGCTGGCGGCGATGCGACTGCCGCAGATGGCGCCCGTCTGGGCGATGGGGACGACTCAGCGCCGACTTGCCGGGCTCGAGATCCTTCGCACCGTGCTGCTCGCGGCGATCACTGCGGCGCTCGCCTTGCCACTGGGTCTGGCGCTCGCCTGGGTGCTCCTCGCCATCGTCAACGTCGAGGCGTTCGGCTGGCGCCTGCCGATGTACCTGTTTCCGGCCGAATACGCGCGCCTGATGCTCTTCGCGCTCGGCGCTGCGCTGCTCGCCGCGCTCTGGCCGGCATGGCGGCTGGCGCGCATGGAGCCCGCCGCGCTGCTGAGGATATTCGCCAATGAACGCTAGGGCGCTCATTTTCCTGCTGCTGGGCGTCGGCAATGCCTTCGCCCAGGGCTTTGCCGGGCTCGGCACGGACGCCGAAGGCTTCGCCGTTCCGGAACCGGGCAAGGGGTTCGAGTTCCCGCAGGATCATGGAGCCCATCCGGACTACCGGATCGAGTGGTGGTACGTGACCGCGAACCTCACCGGGCCCGACGGTGCGGACTACGGCCTGCAATGGACGCTGTTCCGCTCGGCGCTCGCGCCGGCCGAGGCCGTGGGATGGGAGAGCCCACAGATGTGGTTCGGCCATGCCGCCGTGACAAACGCCTCGACGCACCTCGCCACCGAGCGTTTCGCGCGCGGCGGAACAGGCCAGGCGGGCGTGACGGTGGAGCCCTTTGCGGCCTGGATCGACGACTGGCAGATGGCGGGCGACAGCTTCGACAGCCTGCGTCTCACGGCAACCGGCAAGGACTTCGCCTACGACATCGCTATGCGCGCGGAAGGCCCGCTCGTTTTCCACGGCGACCGAGGCTACTCGGTCAAGTCGGCGAAGGGGCAGGCGAGCTACTACTATTCCCAGCCCTTCTTCGCGGTGGAGGGAACACTCACGCTGCCGGAGGGCGAGGTCCCGGTGCGAGGCACCGCGTGGCTGGACCGCGAATGGTCGTCGCAGCCGCTAGCGGAGGACCAGGCCGGCTGGGACTGGTTTTCGCTCTCCTTCGACACGGGCCAGAAGCTGATGGGTTTCCGCCTGCGTGACGCCGCGGGCGGCGGCTTCACCTCTGCCACCTGGATCGGGGCGGACGGTGCCCCGACGTCATACGGCGACGAGAAGCTTGAGGCGACACCGCTGGAGACCAGCCGGGTGGAGGGGCGCGACGTTCCCACGCGCTGGCGCCTCACCTTGTCCGACCGCGGCCTAGACATCACCGTCTCCGCGCTCAACACTCATGCGTGGATGGGGCTCAGCATTCCCTACTGGGAAGGTCCGGTGCGGGTGAACGGCACCCATCACGGCAAGGGCTATCTCGAGATGACGGGCTACCAGCGGCGACCGTAACACTCGCAGAGGCGCCACATGCCCGTGACGACGATGACAGGCATCGAGATGATCGCCACGATACATCGCCGCAGCCTTATCGAAAGAAGAAGTCGCTGCTCGGCGAACTCTTTGACTTCTGACCGACCTATTGTCGTTTCTTGGTTGCTCCCACAGCACGCAGCGGAAGCGAAGCGACGAACTGCGTCGTTAACTGGACTTTCAACGCGATGGCCTCTGGATTCCCGCATGGGACAACGAGCCGCCCGGGATCATTTTAGTTTTTGAATGTTGCTGAATGTTGCCGAATCGAAAACTTTTGCCCCTGGAATCCTAAATGGCGCAGATGCCGCAAAAGTACAACGAGAGCATTGTCGGGTTTTATGACACCATTTCTTTACTACGTGGCTTAGCATCGATTTAAACAGAACCTAGGTATCCGTTCCCCAGGGCTTAGGGGGAATTCCAGATGAAATTGCATTCCGTTTTGTTTGTCATCGTGTCCGCGGCAGCGGTGTCGGCGTGCGACACGGAGAAAAGGGCTATGGCCCGGACATGGAGTACTCGAACGGGCAATGCGAGATTGCGGCAATGTCCCGCCGAGCTAGGAGTCTTTGCTTATGGCCTGGGATGTCCGCCTATCAGCGATAGATCAGAGTGACGGCAGGATCGAATGTCTTTCCCGCTGTTTTTCCGAGGACTGTTCGGGGTCCTAGTGTTATTTGCCGCCACAACCTATTGCGTGAAGCAATCGGTCTGGACGACGACCATCCAGACCCTGACGGTCGCGGTTCTTCTCCAGGTCGGTTATTTCATCGGTGTCTTGATGATCGTATGGCGATCCGGCACCAAAGCGCAGCCGGCAGAGTCAAACGGCGACATGCAAGCTTCCCCGGGGCAAGGTGGCGACGGCATCCTTTCAATTCATGACGGGGAGCACCGGATGGGTGGCTAGGCATCAAGACGATGCCGGAGGCGGTCGCTCTAATCGACTGCATTTCTACCGCTGCTGCGAGCGTGTCCTTCACCCGACACTGATCGGTGTGCCCGTCGTCGTCCTGTCAAACAACGATGGCCGCGCGGTCGCGAGATCCGAGGCGGCATCGAAAGCAGGATTCAGCGGGCGATGTGTGAATCGGCACCACAGCGTCACCCCACCCACGACTGAGATTTCGATGACTTATCGTGCCGATCGGCAAGAGAGCCCGCGCCGATCGGCATCGGTGAGCAGCTCGGCATCTTCAGGTAAATTGAGAGCCGCCTTGCGGCTCGCTTTTTAGCGGCGGTGTCCCTATCGGTTTGGAAGGTCACTGCTGCGCTGTATATTTTCACCGCCAGTTTGAGTGCTTCCCTCTCTACCGGACCGAATTTTGCCCGCACATCGGCCGCCGCCTTCGCCCCACTACGGCGGACCATGAAAACGGCGGCCGGAAACGATCGGGGAGCGGGTTTGGAGCGGCAGTGCCACCCTCCCAGGAAACCCAGCCCCCTCATCGGCTTATTAAGGCAAGGCCCACCGCTGAGGCGGGGGCCTTTCACTTGCCTAGCCGTTGAGCGTGTCCTTGACGGCCTTGGCTGGAGAGAAGGTCAACTTCCTTGCAGCGGCAATCTTGATCTTATCGCCATTTGCCGGGTTGCGACCTTCGCGTTCCGGCGTCTCCTTAACCTTGAACTTTCCGAATCCCGGCAGCGAGACCTCCGCACCGCTCGCAACTGTGTCGACGATGCCCTTAAGCACGTCGTCAACGATCGCCTTGGCTTGCGCCTTGCTCACGCTGTGCGCTTCCGCCAGCTTTGTTACGAGTTCGGATGTGTTCATTGACGGTCTCCCCAAGGTTGATTTCGCCGCCTCTATCGCATGGGGCCGGCGATGTCATCAACCGCTCAATTGTCCCGCAAGCGCAGGTTAGCGCAAACCATGCGCTCTTCCGCCGCTGCAGCGAGGCGAAACGGAAGCGGCGGCGCAAGATCGCCGTGCCGTCTGCGCGAGTCTTGCCGCCTGCAAGCGATGCCTTACATCTCGAGTAGGGCGCCAAGCCTTTGCGGAACTCCCATAACTGCCAAGCGACAGCTGAAATTGGACCTATCTTTGTGTTGCGGCCATCGAGGCGGCAATCGCAGCAATCGAACGGAACAAGACGAGCGGATCGTCCTTGGAGGGAATGAAGCCACGCCGTTGCCAGAAGGCAGCGGCTTCGTCGTCAACCGCGTTGACCATCAGTGCGCGACCGCCAACGAGCCCGGCCGCAGTTACGCAGCGCTCAAGAGCGTGTTTGACCAGACCTGTTCCAATCCCGCGGCCCACCCAACCGATGTCGGTTGCGAGTTGCCCGAGTAGCAGGCATGGCACCGGATCGGGCGGTTGACCGGTGCGGATGGAGCGAGGGAGCACGTTCGGAACGACGGCGGTCGGCGCGAGACCATAATAGCCGACGACGCGACCGGCATCATGCACGACCAAGACGGCGGTGAAGCCCTTCTCCTGATTGGTGAGCGCGCGGGTCTTGAGCCAATGATCGAGAGTTGGCTTGCCGCAGGTAAACTCGGAAACGTCGTGGGCTGCGGTGAGAAGTTCGGGAGCCGAGAGGACCACGGCTCAGCGCTTTGCGATGTAGCCTGGCTCCCACGGGGCGGGGCGCTTTGCCAACTCCACCATCTCGGGCACCGGGCTTGCGGGCCCGGACAAAGCCGCCATGAAGTCCGAGAAGCCTTCCGGGCTCATGCGGATGAGCCGGTTTTCCATCAGCACATCCTCGGCCGCGCGCACGGCAGCCTCACGCACGAAGTCCGTGCGCGATCGGCCGCGCAGGCCTGCGGCGCGATCGATCATTGCGACGTCGGCCTCGGGAAGGCGCATTGAAATCGGGTGTTCTTTGCGTTCAGCGTTGGTGGTCATGGTTTTCTCCTGTGCGGAAAGATAGATGAGCGTAGCGCAAAATACAATACACAGCGGGCCAGGTAACGGGCTGCCGCCCGTCGAGAGTGCGGTGCGGCGAGGCGGCTTTGTCCTGGGGCAGGAAGCGTCCGTAGTGGTGCGCGATCATATCGGGTGTGTCCTGGATCGCGTAGCTGGCCTGCTCATAAGAGCCGGTCTGCTTGAGAATGTGGGTCGCCAGCACGTCGCGGACGTTGTGCGGGCCATGCGGAGGAGGCCGGGGATCGCGCCGCGCCTGGTGTAGGGGTTGTGAATATGCCGTATCGCTGGATTGTGAGCCGCCACGCTTCATAGAACGTATTCTGGTCGTACGAGGCGTCCCTGCTCGTCGTCTTTACCGTTTTGAGGAAGAACGTGCCGGGATCATCGGCTCCTCCAAGGAGCACACGCCGATGTCGGTCGATGTAAGCTTCGATATGCTCGGTCCTGTCTTGTCAATGTCGTCCTGCCGCGCCATTGTCGGCCGTGACTAGCCGGTCATCTGGTGGATGTCGGATGAAGGTCGGAAACTCACACCTGAACCGGAGACCAAGCCATGAGCAGCATGAGAGACCGTCAGCAAGGCTCCGAAAAGAA
>NZ_JAAKZF010000006.1 GCF_011045125.1 Allomesorhizobium camelthorni
ATCACCTGAATCTCAACACACCTCAGGCGATGCCGCGGCGTTTTTGGCCGGCTCCGCAAAAGCGCGCATCGAATGGCTTTATTGAGCCATCGCACCGCTTGACAGGCCATGCCGAACCCCTTAATCCCACGCCCAACGACGCCGCACTCTGTTGCAGCGTCAGTGCGCGGGTGTAGCTCAGTCGGTTAGAGTGCCGGCCTGTCACGCCGGAGGTCGCGGGTTCGAGCCCCGTCACTCGCGCCATCTATTCAATCACTTAATTCAGGTGGTTCATGAAAGCTCCGAACGGCTCGCCGGCCGTTCGGAGCTTTTATCGTATTGCGGACATCTGTAACCGGGTAGCCCGCGGTCGGAGTTGGGCCGAGCACGTTCGACTGCGTTCAGCCGGAACTCCGCGCGGCCCCATCCGCGGATGGGCCAGGCCCTACGCCGTCGGCTCGTTTAACCCGCTTCTTTGTTGCGCGTTCCAGAACCACAACCCGAGCACTGCGCCGAAGAAGAAGGTGTGGGCGATGAACTGCACCACCGGATTTGCATCCAGGAACCACGGGAATATCGTCGGCGCGATCACGTAGAAATTCACGAGCCACAGGGCCAGTCCGTAAATCCAGCCGACGCCGATCAAGGCGGCCGCGCCTCGCAGCATTGTCGCAATCGCCCCGAATATGAGCCCGTATATGATGGCGAGCACAAGATGGACGACAACGCCGGCAAACCCCGCCGTCCAAAGCGAGTAGCCGGGGTCAAGGGCCTGCGAACCAAGAGCGATGGCGCCGATCATGCGCAGGGGCATGAAGAACGCGCCGGCTCCCATCATGAACGCGCTCACCAGCATTTCGAAAACGGCAAACACAATACCTGCGACGACGCCCGCTACCAGGCCTTGCTGGAAACCCCATTTGATGTCGCCTTGCGTCACCGGCGTGTGGAAGTATTCGCGGTAAGCCATGGCATGCCTCCTCCTGTTGGAGTGCAACTTCGGTGAACAGGGAACGCGGCGGCGTGTCGGCCGTTCCAGGGCTTCAGTTGGTTTCACGGTGATTTGAACAGGGTTCAGGCGCGCCCTGCGGCTCCGCCCTTGCCCCGCCGGAACAATCGGCCCCGCGGCGGGTTTGGTGGGCAGTCCAGATCCAGAGAGGGAATGCCAAAATGCGTAACATGTTGATCGCCGTGGCCGCGATGGCCGCATTGACCGCGTGCAGCCAGACTGAAAAGGGCGCCGTGATCGGCGGAGCGACCGGAGCAATAATCGGCGGCGCCGCGAGCGGCGATGCCGGCGGAGCGGTGGTGGGAGGCGGTATCGGCGCGGTCGCCGGCGCGCTGATCGGCAACGCCAGCGAACCCGGCAAATGCTATTACCGCGACCGCTACGGCCGCCGCTTCATCGCCGATTGCTGAGCTTGCATAGGCGCGGCGGTTAGCGACGGCTTCCACCCTTACCGTCGGCGTGATTTGGAAAAGGCAGCAGGATGGAAACGCCTCCGGTGCAGGGAATAAAAACGTCGCAATCCCCGTTTATTTGAGGCGTTCCGGCCTTCAGCGTATCATGGTGGGCTGGTCTCGCATCGCATTCGCAACCCCGCAGGGAGGACTAAGATGCTACGTTCCATTTCACTTGCTCTTCTGCTGACGATCGCGCCGGCGAGCGCGTTCGCCAATTCCTGTCCGACGCAAATGGCCGCAATCGACGCGGCCTTGCCGACCGCCTCTCTTTCGGAAGCGGACATGACCAAGGTCAAGGAATTGCGCAAGCAGGGCGAAGACCTGCACAATGCCGGCGACCATGCCGGTTCGCTGGCAGCGCTCGGCGAAGCAAAGAAAATGCTCGGAATCTAGAGCATCGTGCCGAAAAGTGGATGCCGGTTTTCGGCAAAAACGATGCGAAAACAAAAAAGCTAGAGCGAGATGCCCGATTCCGAAATCGGGCGGCTTGCTCTAGCCGGCGACGCTAGGGGCCCTAAAAGAAAAGCCGGGGCGAACCCGGCTTTTCGGACTGCAACTTGATCGCAATGATATCAGTTGACGGCGTCCTTGAGGCCCTTGCCGGCCGAGAATTTCGGCACGGTGCGGGCGGGAATCTTCACTTCGGCGCCGGTCTGCGGATTGCGGCCGGTCGAAGCAGCGCGTTTTGACACGGTGAAATTTCCGAAGCCGACGAGGCGGACATCGCCGCCCTTCTTGAGTTCGCCGGTGATCACGGAAAATACCGCTTCAACGGCAGACTGCGCGTCGCCCTTGGAAAGATTGGCCGACTCGGCGACGGCAGACACTAGTTCGTTCTTGTTCATAAAAATTTCCTTCCATGAGAAAACCGGGACAAACGACTCGACCGGCAGGAAACGGACTGTAGAAAGAACTGTTCCTCCAACCAAGCGGGAATCTCACCAAAAACCAAGAAAAAGCGCGGAATTCCGGGGTTTTTCACACGAAAAAGCCGGGCGCGAAGCCCGGCTTTCAGGTTGCAGTGCACAATCGGCGGTTTTACCTAGTGGGCAAAGGCCTTGCCGGCGTCGTCGACAGCTTCCGGCGGCGTCGCGACGGGACCCACCGGTTCGACCCATTCGATGGGTTCCGGCATCCTGACCAGGGCATGTTTGAGCACCTCGCCAACCCTGGCGACCGGGATGATCTCCATCCCGCTCTTCACATTGTCGGGGATCTCGGCCAGATCCTTGGCATTGTCCTCCGGGATCAGCACCTTCTTGATGCCGCCCCTGAGGGCGGCGAGGAGCTTTTCCTTGAGGCCGCCGATCGGCAGCACCCGGCCGCGCAGCGTGATCTCGCCGGTCATCGCCACATCGGCCCGGACCGGAATGCCGGTCAGGATCGAGACGATCGAGGTCGCCATGGCGACGCCCGCCGACGGACCGTCCTTGGGCGTGGCGCCTTCCGGCACGTGCACATGGATGTCGCGCTTGTCGAACAAAGGCGGCTCGACGCCGAAATCGATAGCTCTCGAGCGGACATAGGATGCCGCGGCGGAGATCGATTCCTTCATCACCTCCTTGAGGTTGCCGGTGACCGTCATCTTGCCCTTGCCGGGCATCATGACGCCTTCGATGGTCAGCAACTCGCCGCCCACTTCCGTCCAGGCCAGCCCTGTGACCACGCCGACCTGGTCGTCCGCCTCGACCTGGCCGAAGCGGAAGCGCGGCACGCCGAGATAGTCAGAGAGGTTTTCGGCAGTTATCTGCACCGATTCCTTCTTCGTCTTGATGATCTCGGTCACCGCCTTGCGCCCGAGCTTCATCAGTTCGCGCTCCAGGCTGCGCACACCCGCCTCGCGGGTGTAGGTCTGGATGATGCCGCGGATGGCGTCGTCGTCGACGGAGAACTCCTTCGGCTGCAGCGCATGATCGCGCACCACCTTGGGCATCAGATGCCGCTTGGCGATCTCGACCTTCTCGTCCTCGGTGTAGCCGGCGATGCGGATGATCTCCATACGGTCCATCAGGGGCGCAGGGATGTTCAGCGTATTGGCCGTCGTCACGAACATCACGCTCGACAGGTCGTACTCGACCTCGAGATAGTGGTCCATGAACGTCGAGTTCTGTTCCGGATCGAGCACTTCGAGCAGCGCCGAGGACGGATCGCCGCGGAAATCCTGGCCCATCTTGTCGATCTCGTCGAGCAGGAAGAGCGGGTTGGATTTCTTCGCCTTCTTCATCGACTGGATGACCTTGCCGGGCATCGAGCCGATATAGGTGCGGCGGTGTCCGCGGATTTCGGCCTCGTCACGCACGCCGCCGAGCGCCATGCGGATGAACTCGCGGCCGGTCGCCTTGGCGATCGACTTGCCGAGCGAGGTCTTGCCGACGCCGGGAGGGCCGACGAGGCAGAGGATCGGCCCCTTCAGCTTCTTCTGGCGGCTCTGCACGGCCAGATATTCGACGATGCGGTCCTTGACCTTGTCGAGGCCGAAATGGTCGGTATCGAGCACTTCCTGGGCAAAGCCAAGATCCTGCTTGACCTTGGAGTGCTTGCTCCAGGGCAACGACAGCAGCCAGTCGAGATAGTTGCGCACGACCGTCGATTCCGCCGACATGGGCGACATCGAACGCAGCTTCTTCAGTTCGGCTTCCGCCTTTTCGCGGGCCTCCTTTGAAAGCTTGGTCTTCTTGATGCGCGCCTCGATCTCGGCGGCCTCGTCGCGGCCGTCCTCGCCCTCGCCGAGTTCCTTCTGGATCGCCTTCATCTGCTCGTTGAGGTAGTATTCGCGCTGCGTCTTCTCCATCTGGCGCTTGACGCGCGAGCGGATGCGCTTTTCAACCTGCAGCACCGAAATCTCGGCTTCCATGAAGCCCATGGCTTTCTCGAGCCGCTCGCGGACCGAGAGCGTGCCGAGCATTTCCTGCTTTTCGGTGATCTTGATCGCAAGGTGCGAGGCGACCGTATCGGCGAGCTTGGAATAGTCGTCGATCTGGCTGGCCGCGCCCACCACTTCGGGCGAGATCTTCTTGTTCAGCTTGACGTAGTTTTCGAAGTCGGAGACCACCGAGCGGGCAAGCGCCTCGACCTCAACCTCTTCCTCTTCGGGCTCGGCAAGCATGACGGCTTTCGCCTCGTGGAATTCTGCACGCTCGGTGAACGACGCTATCCGCGCGCGTGCGGTGCCCTCGACCAGCACCTTGACGGTACCGTCAGGCAGCTTCAGAAGCTGCAGCACATTGGCGAGCGTGCCGATGTCGTAGATCGCATCGGATTCGGGATCGTCGTCGGCGGCGTTCATCTGGGTCGCGAGAAGGATCTGCTTCTCGCCGCCCATCACGTCTTCCAGCGCCTTGATCGACTTTTCACGCCCCACGAAGAGCGGGACGATCATGTGCGGAAACACCACGATATCGCGCAGTGGGAGGACTGCGTAGACACCGTTGCCGGAAGATCGGGGTAATTTGGCCATTGTCCAACCTTTCATGTCGCGGCCGCACATTGGCCAACCGCGAATCTCATATTAACGGCCGCGAACCGATCCGCCTATACGCCGAATGGCTACGGAAAGTTCAGCACGGAATTCAGCCCCGGCCCGACAATTGGTTAGTTGGCGTCCGGTTGCGCAAAGATCAAGAGCGAACAAGAATCCGTGCACCAGCCTTGCAATTTTGACGCCCTTGTTTTCATGCTTGCGGCGCCGACAGTTCTTTTTCGCTGGGCTGTGGTGAAAGTGTGACCGGAAGACTGCCATGACCGTTGATCGACGCTCTATTCTGACCGGCGGCGCCCTGCTTGCGCTGGCCGGCGCGGCGACAGCCGCCGGAACGGCCGAAGCCACCGCTCGTGCTGAAGTCAAGGCCGTCCCGAAGGAGTTGAAGAAAACCGCTGTCTACGTGCCCGGCTATTTTCCGGATCACGCCTTCGCCAACGGCAAGCCGCTCGCCAGCAATCGGCGCTTCAACCGCGCCATCACCGGCCAGGCGATCTACAAGATGCTGACGCGGGTCGGATTCGACGGCTCGATAAAGCAGACGCTGCTGCCGGTCGCCGCACACGATGTCGAGGTCGCGCCGGACCGCTCGATCGGCGTCCTCTGCTCTATGGACGGCGAGCAGCACACCGCCTTCGACCCGGAGACGCTGGAGCTTGCGGCCATCGGCCCTTCGCTCGGCGACGGCTGGCACGGCGGCGGACACGCCATCTATCTCGACGGCGGGAAAACGGTGATCCTCTCCGAGCGCGCGCCTTCGGTACCTTACCAGGGCAAGCTCGAAAGACATTACGGACGGCTTACGGTGCGCGATCCCAAGACGCTGCAAATCACTGAGGCCTATTCGACGCACGGCATCGATCCGCACGACATCCGGCTGACGGCCGACGGCAAATACATCGTCGCGGCAAATTATGGCTCGACGATTTCTGCCAAGACCGGCAAGTACACCATCCCGCGCGGCGTCGTGCAGGCGTCGATCACGGTGGTGGAAGTATCGAGCGGCAAGCTGGTCGACAAGCGCATCACCGGCCGGGACGAGACGGAGTTGCGCCACCTTGCGGCCGGACGGCTGGACCGCATCTTCGCCATCCAGGCACGCTACGGCAGCGACCGCGACGATGCACGCCAGCTCAGGGGCGAAGACGTCGCCTATGAGGCCGACGTCACGACGGACCCCGGCTACAACTACATGTCGGCAGCCACGTTGAAATACGACGCCTACCGCAACCGGCTCACCAGGATGGGCGACGCGAAGTCGACGAAGCTCATGCGGCACGGCCTGTCGATCCGCTACGACGAGCGCCATGACGAGGCGATCGCAACATACCCCACCACGCATCGCGTCATGGTGTTCGACGGCGCAACCGGAGCCGTGTCGAAAAGCCTCGACACTCGCACGGTCGGCCTGCGCTATCCCGCCGGCGTCACCTTCCTGCCGGATGACAAGCACTATGCCGTCACTGGTCATTGGGAGAACATGTTCGTGTTCGAGCGCGGCACCCATCGTCTCGTGCGCGAGCTCTGCCTCTACCCCGTGTTCTTCGGCCACAGCCATATTACGGCGGCGTGAGACCGCCAGTTGACCTCCCCCTTGCGGCAGGGCAATCGCATGTAATTGGAATGGGACGCTGACGACCCCCTCCCCCTTGCGGGGAGGGATAAAGGGTGGGGGTGGTGAAGAATGTGCCGTCCTGCAAGCCTGCGGCTCTTCTTTGACAGGAATTGCGGCCCGAACCGCGAGCCGGAAGACATTGTGCACAAATTCCGGCGCCGACCGCCTGCCTTGTTCCGCCAAATTGCTGGAAAGGCTCACAAATTTCCGTGTCGTCCGGCGGCTGGCGGTCGATTTTATCCCCCGGAAAGGGGTGCCCCTTCCCCAATGCACACAGCAAAACGGCGCCCCGAAGGCGCCGCTGCAAATCATTGCTTGTGTAGGAAAATCAGGCGCTTACGCCCTTCTTCTCCTTTTCGGAGTAGATGTAGAGCGGCCGGGCGCTGCCGGTCACCACTTCCTCCGAGATCACGACTTCCTGCACGCCTTCCAGCGCCGGAAGCTCGAACATCGTGTCCAGCAAAATCGCTTCCATGATGGAACGAAGCCCGCGCGCGCCGGTCTTGCGCTCGATGGCGCGCTTGGCGATCGCCGACAGCGCGTTCTCGTGGAAGGTCAGGTCCACATTCTCCATCTCGAACAGCCGCTGGTACTGCTTGACCAGCGCGTTTTTCGGCTCGGTCAGGATCTGGATCAGCGCCGGCTCGTCAAGGTCCTCCAGCGTCGCCAGGACCGGCAAACGGCCGACGAATTCGGGAATCAGGCCGAATTTCAAGAGATCCTCAGGCTCTACCAGGCGGAAGACCTCGCCGCTGCGCCGGTCTTCCGGAGAGGCGACGGTGGCGGAGAATCCGATCGAAGTCTTGCGCCCGCGATCCGAGATGATCTTGTCCAGGCCGGCAAATGCGCCGCCGCAGATGAACAATATGTTGGCGGTGTCGACCTGGAGGAATTCCTGCTGCGGATGCTTCCTGCCGCCCTGCGGCGGCACGGAGGCGACAGTGCCTTCCATGATCTTCAGGAGCGCCTGCTGCACGCCTTCGCCCGAGACGTCGCGGGTGATCGAGGGATTGTCGGACTTGCGCGAGATCTTGTCGATCTCGTCGATATAGACGATGCCGCGCTGCGCCCGCTCGACATTGTAGTCGGCCGACTGCAGAAGCTTCAGGATGATGTTCTCGACGTCCTCGCCGACGTAACCGGCTTCAGTCAGCGTCGTGGCGTCGGCCATGGTGAAGGGCACGTCGATGATGCGGGCGAGCGTCTGCGCCAGCAGCGTCTTGCCGCAGCCGGTCGGGCCGATCAGAAGGATGTTGGACTTCGCCAGTTCGACATCGTTGTTCTTCGACGCGTGCGCGAGCCGCTTGTAGTGATTGTGGACGGCGACCGACAGCACGCGCTTGGCGTAGGGCTGGCCTATCACATAATCGTCAAGGACCTTCAGTATCTCTTGCGGAGTAGGCACGCCTTCGCGTGACTTCACCATCGAGGTCTTGTTCTCCTCGCGGATGATGTCCATGCACAGTTCGACGCATTCGTCGCAGATGAATACGGTCGGGCCGGCGATAAGCTTGCGCACTTCGTGCTGGCTCTTGCCGCAGAATGAGCAGTAGAGCGTGTTCTTGGAGTCGCCGCCCCCGTTGCTGACCTTGCTCATCTTTTCCAAGTCCTTTCAGTGCAACCCGGCCGGTCCTCTGGCTGAGCGTCTCCATACCTAATTATCGCGGGAATACGCCGCTGCCAACCTCTGGCGCCCCGCAACGCACGCTGTACGAACACAAATCAGAAAACGTGATGATGATTCGCGGCGCCCCAGCCTGAAAGCTAAGCCGCCGAAACTCAACATCGCCTTAACGTAGGTGGCCGTCCCCGCCGAGGGAACAACAAATTGTGTCCGAATTGCCGCAGGGCAATCAAAAACGCGCCATGATTTCCATCGCCGGGCGATCAGAGGGCCGGCGCGCCTTCGATCAGTTCGCGCGACGTTATCACCTTATCGATCAGCCCAAAGTCCTTCGCTTCGTCGGCGGTCAGGAAATGATCGCGGTCGAGCGTCCGCTCGATCGTGTCGTAGTCCTTGCCGGTGTGCCTGACATAGACCTCGTTGAGCCGGCGCTTGAGCTTGATGATGTCCTGCGCGTGGCGCTCGATGTCGGATGCCTGGCCGGAGAAGCCACCCGACGGCTGGTGCACCATGATGCGGGCGTTGGGCGTGGCGAAGCGCATATCCTTGTGGCCGGCGCAAAGCAGCAGCGAACCCATCGAGGCCGCCTGGCCGATGCACAGCGTCGACACCGCCGGCTTGATGAACTGCATGGTGTCGTAGATCGCAAGTCCGCTCGTCACTACGCCGCCGGGCGAATTGATGTAGAGCGAGATTTCCTTCTTCGGGTTCTCGGCCTCGAGGAACAGAAGCTGCGCGCACACAAGCGTCGCCATGCCGTCTTCGACCGGACCGGTGATAAAGATGATGCGCTCCTTGAGGAGGCGCGAGAAGATGTCATAGGCGCGCTCGCCACGGTTCGTCTGCTCGACCACCATCGGCACGAGATTCATGTAGGTTTCGACGGGGTGCCTCATGGATTAGCCTTCTTTGTAGGATGTCCGCGCCTGCGAGCCGGAATCGATCTGAATTGTCCCCTGTTAAATAGGATGCCCGCTCGGCCTTGTGCAAGGGCGACCTGCGGAGTCTCAATTCAGGATAACGACGCGGTTATGCGGCTTCCGCCCGCAGCCATCTCTTCAAGCCCGGCACGTCGCCGCTTTCAAGCGCCCGCGCCACCCGCCGACCGACCGCCGCGCCGAATTTGTAGCCGTGGCCGGAGCAGGCGGAAACGACGAGGCATTTGCCGCGCTCGACCGCCAGAAATTTTTCGTCGGCGGTGAACGTGTAGGCACAGGTCACCACCTCGGTCACCTTGTACTCGCCGATGCGGGCGATCGGTGGCCGGAAGAGGTCGCGGATCGCCTCGCCCTCGCCTTCGACCGGAAAACGGTTCCAGTCGGCGTCGCTGGTGGGAACCTTGTGCAGGCCTGAGCCGAACTTCATGCCGGCTCCGCCGGAGGGCGGCACGATGTAGCCGTCGGTCTTGCCGCCGACATCGAGTATGACGGGCGCAGCCTCCCACGCCGCTTTCAGGTCCGCCGGCGGCTCGACATAGGCGAGCGCCGTTCTGTAGGTTGTGAGATCGGCGCCGAGCCGAGGAAATAACTTGAGCACCCATGCGCCGGCCGCGACGATGATCTTGTCCGCCCGCATCTTCTCGCCGGATTCGAGCGCGATCTCGCCATGATCCTCGTCGATCGCGATGACCTTGCTGTTCTCGTAAATGTTGACGCCATTTTTCCGCAGCCAGCTAGCCAGTCCCGCCGCGATCTTGCGGCAGTGCAGCGCGCCGCCTTCCGGCGAGAAGAAAGCGTAGCGAAATGTTCCCGGCTCGAGAAACGGCCACCGCGCCGCGGCTTCGCCGGCGTCGAGCATCTCGAGCGGATAGCCGCCTCCGACCAGCCCATCGCGAAACTGCTCGGCCTCGTCGCCCGCCTCGCGCGAAACGCAGATGAAGCCGCGCGGATCGAGATGGTTCTTGCCGAGATCAGCCCAAAGCTCATCCCATGCGTCATAGGCTTCGGTGATCAGCCGGCCGTAGCCCGCTGCGGCGCCATAGGCGCGGCGGATGATGCGGTGATGATCGCCGGAAGCTGCGAGCGGGTTGGGGATCGCGCCCTGTTCGAGCAGCGTCACCTTGTGTCCGCGCTTCGCCAGCGCCCAGGCGGAGGAAAGGCCTGCAATGCCAGCGCCGACGACTGCAACCTTCACCCTGTCTCCCCGCCCGTTGCAGCACGCATCAATTCAAATCGAGGCCGGCAACATAAAGGCTGGCGCCATCTTGGCAACCAGTCAGAATTGATTCACGCCATTGACGATGAACGCCGCCGGGAAGAAGCGGTCCCGAGCGATTAGAGCGCGCGCACCGCCTCGAGCACTTCCGCTGCGTGGCCGGGCACCTTCACCTTCGGCCAGATCCTGGCGATCCTGCCGTCGCGGTCGATCAGGAAGGTGGTGCGCTCGACGCCCATATATTTGCGGCCATACATGCTCTTTTCGGCCCAGACGCCGTAAGCTTCGATCGCCTTTCGCTCCTCGTCGGCGACCAGATCGACCGAAAGGCCGTGCTTGGCCTTGAATTTGTCATGTTTCTTGGCGCTATCCGGCGACATGCCGATGACGACCGCGCCGGCCTTCTCGAAATCCGCCTTGAGCGCCGAGAAGTCGATCGCTTCGGCGGTGCAGCCGCTGGTGTCGTCCTTGGGATAGAAATAGAGGACGACCGCCTTGCCCCGCAGGGCCGAGAGCGTCAGCGTTCCGCCGCCATCGCGCGGCAGCTCGAATTGCGGTGCGTCCTGTCCCGGAGAAAGTTCGGTCATGTCCGTGCCCCTGTTTGATGTCATGCGCGAGCCGACAGGGTTATAATGCCGCCGGCGGATTCGTCCACGCCGGAATTCAATGCAGGATATCGTGTGGATCACGAACTACGGAAGCACGAGAAGATTCGCTTCAGGCGCGACGAAATCGCCGACCTCGGCGCGTTTCCTTCGGCTGAAGGGCAAGATCTCCGGCCACCGAAGCCGAGCCTGATCCGCCGCACGGCAAATACCTGCACCGTCGGCGTCGCGGTCACCGTTACTGTACTCGGACTGATCGCCGGCCTGGTCTATGCAGCGGGCGTATCCGGCCTCGGTTCGGAGCGGCTCCGCCTGGAAGCCGAGAAGGCGATCAGCACTCTTGCCGGCATGGATGTCGACGCAGCGGTCGGTCCGGCGCGCCTGTCGCTCGACGGCTCGAGCCTGGTGGCGCTGGAAGTGCGCGACGTCAGCCTGAAAAAGGGGGAAGACGGCGCGCCGATGGTGGACGCCGGCGTCATGCGCTTCGGCGTGCGCTTCCTGCCGCTGCTCTCCGGCAACGTGCAACTTGGCAGCGCCTCGATCTCAAACGCCCGCATCATGGCGGCTGTGATGCCCGAACAGGACGGCGTCGACTGGACGAATGTGCTGCGCAACGAGGCGGGCCTGATCGATCCCGACCGCGTGATCGAGGTGACGTTCGACCGCCTCCACCGCGCGCTCGACGCGGTGCGCCCCGGAGCGGCGGACCGCCTCGACCTGGAAAATGTCGAGATCGTGCTGCCGGAAGACGGCAGGATAAGGGTGGTCAGGATCGTCAGCGCGACGCTTGCGGCCTCCGGCCCCGGCAAGCTGACGTTTTCCGCCGCAGCCGAGATCGACGGCCGCGCCGTGACGCTGGAGGGTTCGGCTGTGCGCGACCCGGTTTCGCGGCGCATCAGCGTGCTCGACCTGCAATCGGCGGCCGCCGCACCTGAACCGGCTTTGCCCGGCGAACAGGCCAGCAAAGGATTGAATCGCCTCGGCGCGATCGACATCAGACTTTCGGGACAGGAAGGGATCGGCGCCGAGCCGGCCCGGCTCCAAGCGGCGCTGACTCTGCACGAATCGGCTCTCGACCTCGGCGCACGCGGCGTCCTCGCCGGCAGCGCTTCGGCCGCCGCAACGCTCGTCGCCGGCTCGGGCAAGATCGAGATCGACCGGCTTCACGTCGCCAGCGGACGCAACAATTTCGAATTCAACGGCGCGGTCGGACCGAGACCTCGGAGCGATGAAGCCGGTGAGGAGCCGGCCTACCGCTTCGAACTCGTAAGCAGCAGCGCCACGCTCGCGCCCGGCGATTCGCCGGAGCCGGCTCTCAATTTCATGACCGGCATCAACGGCGTCTATACGCCGGGCAGCAACCGGCTGGTCGCCGAAGAGGTGGCGATCAAGAGCGGCTCCGGCGAGGCGTTCGGCTCGGCCTCGCTCGATTTCGTGCCGGGCAAGGCGCCGGGCTTCGCGCTGGCCTTCACGGTGAGCGACATGCAGGTTTCGCATGTGAAGCAGCTTTGGCCATGGTTTGGGGCCGACAAGGCGCGATTGTGGGTGCTGGATCATGTGTTCGGCGGGCGCGTGCCCGACGGCCGCATGCAGCTTCGCGTGCTGCCCGGCCGGCTCGGCAATGGCGTGCCGCTGTCGCCGGAAGAGGTTTCCGGCCGTTTCCAGGTCGATGGCACGCGGTTCGACACGGCCGGGCTTATACCGCCGGTGCGCGACGCCAATGGCGTGGTCGAATTCGCCGGCCACGACATCGACATCGCGCTTTCATCGGGCACGGTCTATATGCCGAGCGGCCGCAGCGTCGCCGCAAGCAACGGTACGCTCGCCATCAAGCAGGCCAACCGCAAGCCGGTGATCGGCGCGCTCGATATCGACGTGACCGGAGACGCGGCGGCCGTGACCGAACTCGCCTCCTACGAGCCGATCAACGGGATGCGCTTCATAGACCTGACGCCCGACGATTTTTCCGGGCAGGTTTCGGGAAATGTGAAGGCCGACATTCCGCTGCACAAGGGCATCGACCGCAGCACGCTCGATTGGCTGGTGAGGCTGAACTATGCCGAACTCGCCGTGGCCAAGCCGTTCAATGGCCAAACCCTGAGCGATGCCGACGGCACGATCACCGTCGACCCGGACAAGGCGGTCATATCCGCCAAGGGCAAGCTCAACGGGGCCGAGGCGGAGATCGAGCTGGTGGAGCCGCTCCGGCCCGCAGGCCCCGAACGCCAGCGCAAGATAGCGCTCATCCTCGACGACAAAACGCGCGACGCGCTAGCGCCGGGATTGTCGCTGATGGTTTCGGGCCCGGTGCGCGTCGAACTCGACGGGCAGGGCGCGACGCAGCAGGTCAAGGCCGATCTGACGAAGGCCAGGCTCGACATTCCCTGGGCCGGCTGGAGCAAGGGGCCGGGCGTCGCGGCCGAGGCGAGCTTCACGCTCGCCAAGGACGGAGACACCACCACGCTTTCTGATTTCTCGCTGTCGGGCAAATCCTTCGCGATCGAGGGCGCGGTGACGCTGGCCAATGGCGGGCTGGCGAAAGCCGATTTCGACAGAGTGCAGTTGAACCGCAGCGACGATGTCGACGTGACCGTAGAGCGCACCGGCAGGGGCTATTCCGTGGCGGTCGAGGGTGCATCCTTCGATGCACGCTCGCTGATCAAGCAATTCACCTCCGACGCGGCGAGCACGATGACATCGGGCGGTTCGGCGCCGGTTTCGCTGACGCTCGACGTGGAAAGCCTGGGCGGCTTTCACGGCGAGAGACTGTCCAATGTGAAGCTCGACTACAGCGGCGCCGGCGCCAAGGTGAACGGCCTGAAAGTCTCGGCCGTGTCTGGGGCTGGCGGAAAAGTGACGGTCCAGAACGCTTCCGAAGGCGGCAGCCGGAAGCTCGACATGCAGTCGTCGGATGCCGGCGCGATCCTTCGCTTCCTCAACATCTACGAGCATATGGAAGGCGGCGCGATCACGCTCGCTCTGGCCGGCAAGGGCGACGGGCCGATGCGGGGCCGCGTCGACGCGACCAATTTCTGGGTGGTCAACGAACCCAATCTCGCCTCGATCGTCTCGACCGCGCCGGCGGGCGGCGACCGCAGCCTGAACCAGGCCGTCCGCAAGGACATCGACACGTCGCGGGTACAATTCGAGCGTGGCGCCACGCAGATCGACAAGGGAAACGGTTATCTGAAGCTCGACAATGGCGTGCTGCGCGGTCCGATGATCGGCACGACCTTCCAGGGCACGCTCTACGACAAGAACGACCGCATGGCCATGACCGGCACCTTCATGCCGGCCTATGGCCTGAATCGCATCTTCGGCGAGATTCCGCTGTTCGGCGTGATTTTGGGTAACGGCCGCGACCGCGGGCTGATCGGCGTGACCTACAAGCTGGAAGGCCCGGTCAAGTCGCCGCAACTCCAGGTCAACCCGCTATCGGTCATCGCGCCGGGGATATTCCGGTCCATTTTTGAGTATAATTGAAGTTAAAGCCGCCCAAAATCCCGTGGTTCGACAGGCTCACCATGAGGGATTTTGGGCATCTGCGTCTGGCTCTGCCAAGTCGCAGTCGTGGCGAATCGTCCAGTAGCCCTCATGGTGAGCCTGTCGAACCACGAGGGCGCTTGGAGGTGAGCCCGGCCTGCAAACAGGTTCCATATGCGACTGGCCTGCCCGCAAGGGGGAGACAGACTCTCACACAGGCCGCACCAGAATGTGCTTCTTCTTGCCGAGCGACAGCTTGACCACGCCGTCGGCGGTCAGGTCGGCCGGCGTGACCATGCGCCGCTCGTCGGCGACGGGCTGATCGTTGAGGCGCATGGCGCCGCCCTGAATGTGGCGGCGCGCCTCGCCATTCGAGGCCGCGAGCCCCGCCGTCACGAACAGCGACAGGATGCCGATCCCGGCCTCCAGCGTGTCCCGGCCGATCTCCACCGTCGGGAGCGTGTCGGCGGTGACGCCCTCCTCGAAGGTCTTGCGCGCGGTTTCGCTCGCCTGCTCGGCGGCGGCGCGGCCATGCAGAAGCGCGGTGATCTCGGTTGCCAGGATCTTCTTGGCGTCGTTGATCTCGGAGCCGCCGAGCGCTTCGAGCCGGGCGATCTCGTCCATCGGCAGCGTCGTGTAGAGCTTCAGGAAACGGCCGACATCGGCGTCCTCGGTGTTGCGCCAGTATTGCCAGAAGTCGTAGACGCTCAGCATTTCCGGATCGAGCCAGACGGCGCCTGACGCCGTCTTGCCCATCTTGGCGCCGGAGGAGGTGGTGAGCAGCGGCGTGGTGAGCGCGAAGAGGGACGCATTCTCCATGCGGCGGCCGAGATCGATGCCGTTGACGATGTTGCCCCACTGGTCGGAGCCGCCCATCTGCAGGCGGCAGCCAAAGCGCTTGTAGAGCTCGACGAAGTCGTAGGCCTGCAGGATCATGTAGTTGAATTCGAGGAAGGACAGCGACTGCTCGCGGTCGAGCCGCATCTTCACCGAATCGAAAGCCAGCATGCGGTTGACCGAGAAATGCCGGCCGACATCGCGCAGGAAGTTGACGTAGTTGATCTCCATCAGCCAGTCGGCATTGTTGACCATCATAGCGTCGCCGGGGCCTTCGCCGAAATTCAGGTAAGGCGCGAAATTCCGGCGGATGCCGGCGAGGTTGTCCTCGATGTCGGCGGGCGTGAGCAACTTGCGCGCCTCGTCCTTGAAGGATGGGTCGCCGATCATCGAAGTCCCGCCGCCCATTAGTGCGATCGGCCGGTGGCCGGTCTGCTGAAGCCAGTGCAGCATCATGATCTGGATCAGCGAGCCGGCGTGCAGGCTCCTGGCGGTCGCGTCGAAACCGATATAGGCCGTCACCGTCTCCGTCGCAAAAAGCCTGTCGAGACCGGCATCATCCGAAGTCTGGTGGATGAAGCCGCGCTCGGACATTGTGCGCAGGAAGTCGGACTTGAAGGCGGACATTTTGCTATCCCGGGGAACATCGCGGCGGGCGCGCGCCCGCCATGGCAAGAGTGGATGCGCGCGTTTAGCATCCGCGCACGAGGAATCACAAGAACGGCGGCGAAAATGGCGGCACTATGCGCGATCGGCCTGATGAGCGGCACGTCCATGGACGGCATCGACATCGCGTTCGTGAAGACCGACGGCGAAAACCATATCGAAGCCGGGCCGTCAATGTTCGTGCCCTACGAAGCAGCGTTTCGCCTGCGCATCGAGGAGGCGCTGGAAACGGCGAAGGCAATAGTCAAGCGCGAGGACCGGTCGGGCGGTCTCGCCGAACTGGAACGTGAAATCAGCCTGAGGCACGCGGTGGCGGTCGAGGCGTTCCTGAAATCGGAGGCCGGCGACTGGGGCAAGCCTGACATCATAGGCTTTCACGGCCAGACGGTGCTGCACCGGCCGGCGGCCGGCGTGACCGTGCAGCTCGGCGATGGCGCGCTGCTTGCCCGCGAAACCGGGATTCCCGTGGTCTGCGATATGCGCGCCAACGACATGGCGCATGGCGGGCAGGGCGCGCCGCTTGTGCCCGCCTATCATGCGGCGCTCGCGCGCTCGCTGCCAAACCCTTTTGCGGGAAAATTCCCGGTCGTGTTCGTCAATATTGGCGGGATTTCCAATGTGACCTTTGTGCCGGCGCAAGGCGCGCCGGTCGCCTTCGACACCGGCCCCGGCAACACGCTGATCGACCAGTGGGTCAGCCGGGAGGGCGGCGTGCCGTTCGACGCCGGCGGGGCGATCGCCAGCGAAGGCGGCGTGGTCAGCACCGTGGTGGATTGCTACCTGGAAAACCCGTTCTTCGAGAAATCCGGCCCCAAATCGCTCGACCGCAACGATTTCACGCTCGACCTTGCGCGCGGGCTGGAGCTTTCGGACGGCGCCAGGACGCTTGCCGCAGTCTCGGCCGAGGCGATCCTGAAATCGGCCGAGCACATGCCGGAAAAGCCGAAACTCTGGATCGTCTGCGGCGGCGGGCGGAAAAATCCGCACATCGTCGGCGACCTGAAAGCCGGGGCGGAGAAGGTCGGCGCACGGGTGATCGTCGCCGAAGATGCGGGACTGGACGGCGACGCAACCGAGGCGGAAGCCTGGGCTTATCTGGCGATGCGCTCGCTGAAAGGCTTGCCGCTGACTTTTCCGACGACGACCGGATGCCGCGAACCGGTCAGCGGCGGCGTGCTGGCGAAGCCGTAGCGTCGTCGCCGATCCGCAGAGAAAACTCCGGCTCGCCGGGAGCGAGCGGACCGGAGCAGACGCAGCTCGACGCGGAAGACCGCCTGTTACGCGGAGGCCTTGGCCTTTGGTGCTGCCTTGGGCTTGGCCTTTGCCGCCGGTTTAGCCTTCGCCGCCGCGGCCTTTGCCACGCCCTTTTTCGCGATCGACTTGGCTGCCTTGGCGGGAGCGGCCTTGGCTTTGGCCGCCACAGGCTTGGCCGCCTTTGCGGGCGCCTTCTTGGCGGCAGGGACGACTTCTTCGACTGTCGCCGTCGCTACGTTCTTCTTGATCGACTCTATCGCCTTCGTTGCCGAGGCTTTCGCCTTGTAGCCTTCCGAACTGAACACGATCTCGCCATTGGCGGCGCGATAGCGGAAGCGCGTTTCACCCTTTTTGTCTTTGTAGATTTCGAATTTGCTCACGGGCGGTATCCCCTCATGTGAGATTGTGATTCGGTCACAAGCAAAAGCTGCCACGCAGTAAGTCGGCTGTCGAGTGACAGGCTAGACTTTCCACCGAAGCGATGCGCGCAGATGGGACAGTTTATGAAGGGGCTTTGTTAGCAGTAACTTATAGATCACCGCAGTCTTTTCGGTCGCGAGTCCGACAATTCGCCGGCTTCCATGTGCCGTCCCGCCTCCCCCGCATCGGTTAGTTATTGAGCTTATATCAATTCTGATATAGAGTGAGCCCGAAGATGAAGCGACTGAATTTTCTCGGAGATTCGCTACAGCAGATAAAGCAATTCCCGCTCTCCGCCCGAAAGGAGGCTGGTGTTCAGTTGTTCAAGGTCCAGCACGGAATCGAGCCCAGCGACTGGAAGCCGATGAAAACGGTCGGGCCAGGTGTGCGGGAAATCCGAATCCGCGACGAGGCCGGCGCGTTC
Source organism: Allomesorhizobium camelthorni (assembly GCF_011045125.1). Lineage (GTDB taxonomy): Bacteria > Pseudomonadota > Alphaproteobacteria > Rhizobiales > Rhizobiaceae > Allomesorhizobium > Allomesorhizobium camelthorni. The sequence goes on from NZ_JAAKZF010000006.1 coordinate 18,004, forward strand.
AGGATCATCTACGTCGCCAGCGTCGGTGAGATGGTCTTTGTGCTGCACGCGTTTCAGAAGAAAAGCCAGCAAACGGCGAAGCGAGATCTCGATCTGGCTATCCAGCGCTTCAGGAAAATCTGATGGAGAAGAAGATGGAACAGCAGATATTCGACAATGTCTGGGATGCGCTGGAAGACACGCCCGAAGAAGCGGCCGAGATGACGATGCGCTCCAACCTGCTGATTGCCGTCGAGCAGAGGATTCGGAGTTGGAATGTCACTCAGAAGGAAGCCGCACGAAGATTGGAGATAAGCCAGCCTCGGCTGAACGATCTGCTGAGAGGCAAGATCAACAATTTCAGCATCGAGGCGCTTGTCGGCCTAGCGGTCAAAGCGGGTCTGACTGTCAGGTTGGATATCGCCGACGCGGCCTGATCACCGCAGTCTTTTCGGGCGCGGGTCCGACAATTCGCCGGCAAGGCGCCGGTCGAGATAGTCTGCGCATTCGTCGATCAGCAATTGCATGTCGTTTGAGAAGAAATGGTTGGCGCCGGGCAGCGTCTTTTGCGTGATGGTGATGCCCTTTTGCGTATGCAGCTTGTCGACCAGGGCCTGGACATCTTTCGGCGGCGCGACCTTGTCGGCGTCGCCATGGATGATCAGCCCGGAGGAAGGGCAGGGCGCCAGGAAGGAGAAGTCGTAGGTGTTGGGCTGCGGGGCGACCGAAATGAAACCCTCGATCTCCGGCCGGCGCATCAGAAGCTGCATGCCGATCCAGGCGCCGAAAGAATAGCCGGCGACCCAGCAGCTCTTTGAATCCGGATGCAGCGACTGGATCCAGTCGAGCGCGGCGGCGGCGTCCGACAATTCGCCGGTGCCATGGTCGAATTCGCCCTGGCTGCGGCCGATGCCGCGGAAATTGAAGCGCAATGTCGTGAAGTTGCGCTTCTGGAACATATAAAAGAGGTCGTAGACAATCTTGTTGTTCATCGTCCCGCCGAATTGCGGGTGCGGGTGGAGCACGATCGCGATCGGCGCGTTTTTCTCGGTCGACGGCTGATAACGGCCTTCCAGGCGACCCGCCGGACCGGTAAAAATGACCTCAGGCATGAATGACTCCAGTTCCTACAAAAACGCTTGCCGGCTGGAACAATTCATCCTCTGGCCTTGACGCGCGACAGGCGTCTTTCTAGAAGCTAGTTTAGAATTGTTCAAAACTGGGTGGCTGATGCCGCCCGTTCGGCAAAGCGGGTAAATAGGACGGCTTGCCTTGGAATTTCAAGGAAATAACGTCCGGCCGCGCCCGAATGCAGACTGACAGGACAGATTGAGCGGAATGGCCGCACTACGCGCCTATCTCGACTACAATGCAAGCGCTCCGCTGCTGCCAGAGGCGCGCGCGGCGATGCTTGCCGCACTCGACGTCACGGCCAATCCGTCGTCGGTGCACAGCGAGGGACGCGCCGCCCGCAGGATCGTCGAGGAGGCGCGCCGCGATGTCGCCACGCTGGTCAATGCCAAGGCAGAACATGTCGTCTTCACCTCCGGCGCGACGGAAGCGGCGGCGACGCTGCTTTCGCCGGACTGGCGCATGGGGCGGGGATCGATCCGCATGTCGCGGCTCTATGTCTGCGAGGCCGACCATCCCTGCCTGCTGGCGGGCGGGAGTTTTGCTCCGGATCGCGTGACCAGGATCGGCGTCGATGCGCAGGGCGTGATGGATCTGGCGGCCTTGAAGGCCGCGCTGGACGAGCACGATAAAAGCGAGGGCCTGCCGCTGGTCGCCGTTCATGCCGCGAACAACGAGACCGGCGTGGTGCAGCCTTTTGGCCGGATCGCGGCGCTGGTGAAGGCCGCAGGCGGCGTGCTGGCGCTCGACGCGGTGCAGGCTGCGGGGCGGATTCCGCTCGACATTACGGCTGGTTGCGCCGATTTCCTCATACTGTCCTCGCACAAGATCGGCGGCCCGAAAGGGGTTGGCGCGATCGTCGGCGCGTCGGACCTGATGATGCCGAAGCCGCTCATTGCCGGCGGCGGTCAGGAAAAGGGCCACCGCGCCGGCACCGAGAACCTGCCGGGAATTGCAGGCTTCGGCGCCGCGGCTCGGCATGCGGTGGAGAATCTTGGACGAATCGGGGCTGTCCGCGCCATGCGCGACGGCATCGAGGATCTGGTGCTGGCCGCCGCGCCCGACGCGCGGATATTCGGGCGCACCACCGAGCGGCTGGCCAATACGGTGTTCTTCGCCATCCCCGGCATCAAGGCCGAGACGGCGCAGATCGCCTTCGATCTCGCCGGGGTGGCGCTTTCGGCCGGCTCCGCATGTTCTTCGGGACGCGTCGGGCCAAGCCATGTCTTGAAAGCGATGGGCTACGCCGATACGGAAGGCGCGCTGCGCGTTTCGATCGGGCAGGCAACCACGGATGCCGAGATCGTGCAATTTGCGGCGGCGTTGCGCGACCTATTGGCGCGGCGTGCCGGCAGGACCAAGGCCGCCTGAACGGCGGAAACGGCCGTAAGGCCATGAGCGGTGTGTTTTCGGGGCGGCTGGTTTGCAGTCCCGGCGGGTGAAATGCCTGAAGGAACGCACTATATTGAACTTACGCCGTCCCAGCGGCGCCATAGTTTGAAAACTGCCGGGCCTTGACCCCGGCGTGGATGGAGAACGCTGATGCCTGCTGTGCAGGACACGATCGATCGGGTCCGAAAGATCGACGTCGACCAATACAAATACGGCTTTGAGACAGAGATCGAGATGGACAAGGCGCCCAAGGGCCTGTCCGAAGACACGATCCGTTTCATCTCCGCGAAGAAGAACGAGCCCCAGTGGATGCTGGATTGGCGTCTCGAAGCGTATCGCCGCTGGGTGACGCTCCAGGAGCCGACCTGGGCCCGCGTCAACTATCCGAAGATCGATTTCCAGGACATCCACTACTACGCCGCGCCGAAATCGACGCCGGGGCCGACCTCGCTCGACCAGGTCGATCCCGAACTGCTGAAGGTCTACGAAAAGCTCGGCATCCCGCTGCGCGAGCAGGAGATACTGGCCGGCGTGCAGAAGCCGGCGGATTCCGAGCTCGATGAAGCCAACGACAATGTCTACAAGTCCGGCCGGGTCGCGGTCGACGCAGTGTTCGATTCCGTTTCGGTGGTGACAACCTTCAAGAAGGAGCTGGCCGAGGCCGGAGTCATCTTCTGCTCGATCACCGAGGCTATCCGCGAGCACCCGGAACTGGTGAAGAAATATCTCGGTTCGGTCGTGCCGACCTCCGACAATTACTACGCGACGCTGAATTCGGCTGTCTTCACCGACGGATCGTTCGTGTTCGTGCCGAAGGGCGTTCGCTGCCCGATGGAGCTGTCGACCTATTTCCGCATCAACGAGAAGAACACCGGCCAGTTCGAGCGCACGCTGATCATCGCGGAGGAGGGCGCCTATGTGTCCTACCTTGAAGGCTGCACCGCGCCGCAGCGCGACGAGAACCAGCTTCACGCCGCGGTGGTCGAGCTGATCGCGCTGGACGACGCCGAGATCAAATATTCGACGGTGCAGAACTGGTATCCCGGCGACGCGCAGGGCAAGGGCGGTATCTACAATTTCGTCACCAAGCGCGGCGACTGCCGCGGCGACCGCTCGAAAATCTCGTGGACGCAGGTCGAGACCGGCTCGGCGATCACCTGGAAATATCCGAGCTGCATCCTGCGCGGCGACGACAGTCAGGGTGAATTCTATTCGATCGCGGTATCGAACGGCTATCAGCAGGTCGACAGCGGCACCAAGATGATCCATCTCGGCAAGAATACGAGAAGCCGGATCATCTCCAAGGGCATCGCCGCCGGCTTCTCGCAGAATACCTATCGCGGCCAGGTTTCCTCGCACCGCAAGGCGACCAACGCACGCAACTTCACCAACTGCGATTCGCTGCTGATCGGCGACCAGTGCGGCGCGCATACGGTGCCCTATATGGAAGCTAAGAACTCGACCACCAAGTTCGAGCACGAGGCGACGACATCGAAGATCTCCGACGACCAGAAATTCTACGTCATGCAGCGCGGCATTCCGGAGGAAGAGGCGATCGCGCTGATCGTCAACGGATTCGTCAAGGACGTCATCCAGCAGTTGCCGATGGAGTTTGCAGTCGAGGCGCAGAAGCTGATCGGCATCTCGCTTGAGGGGAGCGTGGGGTAAGAAGCAGATGACCAGTGATGGAGCGGAGAATTCGGTCTCGGTGAAGGGCGACGCTGGCTTAGTGGAACTGCGAGCAAGCGGGGAAGGAGCTTCGCGCATTACAAATGCGATTGCTGACCTGTTGAGTCCTTTTTCGGAGGCGGGTGGAGTTGTCGGCGATCACATAAGGTTCTTTCGTCAATCATCTGCGTTGCGAGCAATAGCGAGAGCACGGGAGATTGCTGTCGAAAGAGGGTTGGAGCTTCGGCCCGTGCCTCCAAAGTTTCTGCTGCAATGGGTCGAAAAGGCATCCTTAGAGGACGAGTCAGAAGACAATCTTACTGAACAATGGGCTGAATTGCTGGCGTCGGCTTCCGCAAACTACAAGTCTGCCCATGTGGCGTATGCAGACCTGTTGGGACAAATTGACAAAAAAGACGCTGAGCTTTTGCGCTTCTTTGCCCTCGATACGAGTTCCTTTGCATCGTTGGAATACGATTGGCTTATGGCGAACCGTGGTTTTCCCAATCCGGTACCTAAGAAGCTAACGGAACTTTGCGAAAAACCGGAGACAACCTGGGGCGAGATTCTTGAATGGGTCGAGGGCTGGGGATTGCAAGCAAATGTTCACGTGCTTCAGGTGGGAGGGCCTAGCGCAATGCCGCTTAGCACTGATTTCTACAAAGATCGAGAGCTAAACATTGGGTGCTTGATAAGAAACGGGTGTCTCAAAAAGGAAGATTCAAAAATCAGAGCCAACGGCCAAGAGATGTATATTTCCTGGATTTCAATAACGAAATTTGGTTTTGACTTTGTTTATGCTTGTGAAGGCGTTGATTTCAAAGAGTCGCGGCAAAAATTTGCTAACTTGAAACAAAATGGAACCGGAACTAATGCTTGAAATCAGAAACCTCCACGCCCGCATCGCCGAAGACGGCACCGAAATCATCCGGGGGCTTAACCTCACCGTGAAGAAGGGCGAGGTCGCCGCGATCATGGGGCCGAACGGCTCCGGCAAATCGACGCTTTCTTATGTGCTCGCCGGCCGCGAGGACTATGAGGTGACCGAGGGCGACATCCTCTACAACGGCCACTCGATCCTTGAGATGGATCCGGCCGAACGCGCCGCGGCGGGCATTTTCCTTGCCTTCCAGTATCCGATGGAGATACCGGGCGTGGCGACGATGGAGTTTTTGAAGGTGGCGATCAACGCGCAGCGCAAGGCGCGTGACGAGGAACCGCTGAAGATCCCCGAGCTTTTGAAGCGTGTGAAGGAAGCGGCCGGCTCGCTCAACATGGACATGGCGATGCTGAAGCGTCCGCTGAATGTCGGCTTTTCCGGCGGCGAGAAGAAGCGCGCCGAGATCCTGCAGATGAAGCTGCTCGAGCCGAAACTCTGCGTGCTCGACGAGACCGATTCCGGCCTCGACATCGACGCGCTGAAGATCGTGGCCGACGGCGTCAATGCGCTGAGGTCTCCCGACCGCGCCATCGTCGTCATCACCCACTATCAGCGCCTGCTCGAATACATCGTGCCGGACTCGGTCCACGTGCTTTATCGCGGCCAGGTCATCAAGTCGGGCGACAAGTCGCTGGCGGTCGAGCTGGAAGAGAACGGCTATGCCGGGATCATCGAAGAGGCGGCATAGGTGACGGTTATGAACCTTCAAATCACGCCCCAGCGCACGCTCGCCGAAACGGCGCTCATCGACGCGTTCGGCGAGCGGCTTTCGCTGTTGCCGGGCGACGGCGCGGTGATGGTCAAGCGCGACAATGCGATCGAGGCGGTAAAGGCCGGCCTGCCGACCAAGCGCGTCGAATCCTGGCACTACACCGATCTGCGCCGGCTGCTGACCAGCGTGCCGCCGCATGACGAGACGGCGAACGCCAGGGCGATTGCGCCGCTCATCGAAGGTTCGACGGTGCTGTCCGTGCTGAACGGTGTTGCTTCGGCAAAACCAGCTGCAATGGACGGCGTGGCCGTTCAGCCGCTTGTCGAAAAGCTCGCCGACGGCAGCTTCGCCCCGGCGCTGGAGACCTATGGTTCGGACGACGCCATCGGCGCGCTGAACATCGCTTTCGTCGGCGACGGCTATTTCGTCGACATTGCGGAAGGCCGCGAACTCGAAGCACCGCTGGAACTGCAGAACGTGCAGGCCGGCGGCCAGACGCATGTGCGGCTGCCGGTGCGGGTCGGCAATGGGGCCAAGGCGACCATCGTCGAACGCCAGACCGGCAGCGGAGCGGCGCTCGCAAGCTCCGTCAGCCAGTTGCTGCTCGGCGACGATGCCGAGATCCTGTGGATCATCGTGCAGGACCAGCCGGAGACGACGACGCATTTCGCGCAGTTCAAGGCGGAACTCGGCAAGAATTCGAAGCTGACGCTGTTCATCATGAATGCCGGCGGCAAGCTTGTGCGCCAGGAGGTTGTGGTCGACGCGACTGGCGAGGGCGCGGAGTTCAAGCTGCGCGGCGTCAACCTTCTGGCCGGCGACAGCCACACCGACGTGACCATGGTGCTCGACCATTCGGTGCCGCACACGACCTCGACCGAAGTGATCCGCAATGTCGTCACCGGGCGGGCGCGGGGCGTGTTCCAGGGCCGCATCAACGTCGCGCAGTATGCGCAGAAGACCGACGCGAAGATGGCCTGCAACACGCTGCTGCTTTCGGACGACGGCGAGTTTTCGACCAAACCAGAGCTGGAAATCTTCGCCGACGACGTGGTCTGCGGGCACGGCGCAACCGTCACCGAAATCGACCACGGCCACCTATTCTACCTGATGTCGCGCGGCATAGACGAGAAGACGGCGCGCGGGCTGCTGGTGAAAGCGTTCGTTGCCGAGGTGATAGAGGAACTGGAAGAAGAGCCGATCGTGGAGGCGCTGGAGGCGCTGCTGGACGGCTGGTTCGCGACGCATGGGTAGCATGGATCGGCCGCGCCGCCCCTCACCCTTACCCTCTCCCCGTGAAGTACGGGGAGAGGGGGGCGTCGGCGTCGCGGCCAGCCTCCTTCTCCCCGTTATTCACGGGGAGAAGGTCCCGGCAGGGGGATGAGGGGCGGCAAGGACTTGGATATGGACCAGAAAGTCGAAACCACCCCCTACGACGTCGAGGCGATCCGCCGCGACTTTCCGATCCTTGCACGCGAGGTCTATGGCAAGCCGCTGGTCTATCTCGACAATGGCGCGTCGGCGCAGAAGCCGCAAGCCGTGCTCGATGCGATCAACCACGCCTACACCAAGGAATACGCCAACGTTCACCGCGGCCTGCATTTCCTGTCGAACGCAGCCACCGATGCCTATGAAAAGGCTCGCGAAAGCGTGCGCCGCTTCCTGAACGCCGGCAGCACGGAAGAAATCGTCTTCACCAAGTCGACCACCGAGGCGATCAACGCGGTCGCCTACGGTTTCGGCATGCCGAATATCGGCGAGGGCGGCGAGATCGTGCTGTCGATCATGGAGCACCATTCCAACATCGTGCCGTGGCATTTCATCCGCGAACGCCAGGGCGCCAAGCTGGTCTGGGCTCCGGTCGACGATCTCGGCGTGTTCCATATCGAGGAATTCGAGAAGCGCCTGACCGACCGCACCAAGCTGGTCGCGATCACCCATATGTCGAACGCGCTGGGTACGGTGACGCCGATCAAGGAGATCGTGCGGATCGCGCACGCGAAAAACATTCCGGTGCTGATCGACGGTAGCCAGGCGGCCGTGCACATGCCGGTCGACGTGCAGGACCTAGACTGCGATTTTTATGTGTTCACCGGCCACAAGGTCTATGGCCCGTCCGGCATCGGCGTGCTCTACGGCAAGCGCGACATGCTGGAGCGGATGCGGCCGTTCCAGGGCGGCGGCGAGATGATCTTCGAGGTGACCGAAGACGAGGTCACCTACAACGACCCGCCGCACCGCTTCGAGGCCGGCACCCCGCCGATCGTCCAGGCGATCGGGCTGGGCGCGGCGCTCGAATATATGGAGAAGATCGGCCGCGAGCGGATAGCCGCTCACGAGGCCGAGCTTAAGACATACGCCCATGAGCGGCTGCGCTCGATCAATTCGCTGCGCATATTCGGCGATGCGCCGGGCAAGGGCGCGATCGTCTCCTTCGAATTGCAGGGCATCCATTCGCACGATGTCGCGATGGTGATCGACAGGCAAGGCGTTGCGGTGCGGGCCGGAACCCATTGCGCCCAGCCGCTGTTGAAACGTTTTGGCGTGACCTCCACATGCAGGGCATCGTTCGGCATGTATAATACGAAGGCTGAAATCGACGTTCTGGCCGAAGCGCTTGAAAAGGCGCGGAAATTTTTCGGGTGATGAGCATGGACGACGCAACGGTTACGACAGAGCCCACGCAAGCGGAATCCGCTGGCGCACAGACTGTTTCGGCGATTCCTGCCGAAGAACTGGCGCGACTGACCGACGACATCGTCTCGGCGCTGAAGACCGTCTACGACCCGGAAATCCCCGCCGACATCTACGAACTCGGCCTGGTCTACAAGATCGACATCGAGGACGACCGCTCGGTCAAGATCGATATGACGCTGACGGCGCCCGGCTGCCCGGTGGCCGGCGAAATGCCGGGCTGGGTGCAGAACGCGGTCGGCGCAGTCGAAGGCGTTTCCGATGTGGAGGTCAACATGACCTTCGACCCGCCCTGGACGCCCGATCGCATGTCGGAAGAGGCGCAGGTGGCGGTGGGTTGGTATTAGGGTGTGTGTTGATATTCAGGTGATGCCCGTCTGCAAATGGCGGCTTTCTGCGCTTCCGGTACTCACGTACCTGAATGTACGCTCCGTTCCGGTTCTCGAAATCCGCCATTTTCGCCTGGGCCTGACCTGAATCTCAACACACCCGAACGCGCCCCGTCAGTCGATTATGTGAACGACCCTTCGGGTTTCCGGTTCGATCAGCACGGTGCGGCCGTCCATGACGACATACTGATACCTGGTCGGCAGTGTGTTTTCGGCAATTTCGCCGGGCTTGAGTATATCCGGTATGATCGCCCCTACTACCAGTTCAAAGTTTGACGGACGGTCGACTATGACCGGATTGGTTTTCACGTATTCACGGACCACGACCTCCTGTTCGGGTGTGACCACGACGGTCTGGGCAGCCGCGAAGGCGGTTCCGGCGAGCAGGATGGCGGCGGCAATTGTGCTTCGGAAAGTCATTTCAACCTCCTGGGTTTGACGTGCCCTAACCGCTATCGGTCCGAACGGTTCCGCAGAAGTGAAGTATGTTACGGCCGATCACGAGCTTGCATGGGATGGGAATCTTCACCATCTTAGGCTATGAGAAAGCATCCGGCAGGCCTTGAACCTGCATGGAATGGAGACAGGAATATGGGACGCTTCGCCGTCATCAGCATGACCGAGAAGGCCGCCGCTCGCGTGAACGAGATCATGGGAAGCCGTGAGAACGCCAAGGGCGTTCGCCTGGGCATCAAGAAGGGCGGCTGCGCCGGCATGGAATATACGGTCGATCTGGTGACCGAGCCGAACCCCAAGGACGACCACATCGAGCGCGACGGCGCGCATGTCTATGTCGCGCCGGAAGCCGCACTCTTCCTGTTCGGAACGGTAATGGATTTCGAGGCGACGGCGCTGCGCACCGGCTTCACTTTCACCAATCCCAACCAGAGCTCCGCCTGCGGCTGCGGCGAATCGGTCGAGCTCAAGCCGGCCGATCTCAAGCAGCTCGCCGAGGCGCGCGCGCAGAGCGCAGCGTAGCTACTCCACCCATAGCCCGCGCTTCTTGTGCCAGTCGGCGATCGATTCCTCCGGATAGATCTCGAACGTCTTGTCGCCTTCGCGGATGTTCGGCTCGACCCATGATGCCTTGTATTTCAGCATGATATGCACGCGCTCCGGCACCTTGGGCAGTTCGTTGTCGATAGCCGAGGCGAACGGGTGCACCAGTTCCGGCCAGGTCGGATCGTAAAGCCACAGCGCCGACCCGCATTCCCGGCAGAAGCGGCGCTCGCCGGTCGAGACCTCGCAATGCGTGCGCTCCTCATCCTCGATTTCCGCCCGGTAAAGACCGAGATGCTCTTCGCCCTCGATCTTCAGCGTGGACGAATCGCCGCCGAGGTTGATCGCATATCCGCCGCCGCCCTGCTGCTTGCGGCAGATGGAGCAGTAGCACAGCATGAAAGGAACGGGCGTGTGGCTGGCGACCTGGAAACGGACTGCGCCGCAGCGGCAGGAACCTTTGAGCAGCATCGGCATCGAGTGTTCTCCCCGGCTGGATGATGGTAAATATGTCTCAAACAGTGAAAGAGGATCGCCCGCCATGCAAGATGCCGACATTGCGGAACTTTTCCACGGGCTCGGCCCGGTCACCATCAAGCGGATGTTCGGCGGCAAGGGCGTCTACCACAACGGCCTGATCGTCGGGCTCGAGGTCGATGGCGAGATACTGCTCAAGGCCGACCAGGAAAGCGCTGTCGACTTTGCCGCGGCCGGCTCGCGGCAGTGGATCTATGACGGCCAGAAGAACCGCAAGCCGACGGCGATGCCTTATTGGTCGATCCCGGTCTCGGCGGTCGACGACCCGGAAGAGATGGTGGTCTGGACGAAAAAGGCCTACGAGGCGGCGCTGCGGGCCAGGAAATAGACTACAGCGCCCGTGCGATCCGCGCTGCCAGCCTCGCATTGTTTTCCACCAGCGCAATGTTGGTTTTCAGGCTCGCGCCGCCGGTCAGTTCGAGGATTTTCGACAGCAGGAACGGCGTCACCGCCTTGCCCGAGACGCGCTGCGCCTCCGCGGTCTGCTGCGCCGCCTGGATGTGCCCGGCCATCACCTCTGCGGCGATCTCGTCGGTCTCAGGCACCGGATTGGCAATCAGCATGCCGCCATCGGTCCCCAAAACGCGCCGCGTCTTGAAGAAATCCGCGATCTCCTCGGCCGTGTCGAGCCGCAGCGGCGCGGCGAATGGCGACTGCCGCGACCAGAAGGCGGGCATGACATCCGAGCCGAACGCCACGACCGGCACGCCGCGCGTCTCCAGCACTTCCAGCGTCTTTTCGATGTCCAGTATGGCCTTTGCGCCGGCCGACACCACGATCATCGGCGTGCGCGCCAGTTCGTCAAGGTCGGCAGAGATGTCGAAGCTCTTTTCCGCGCCCTTGTGCACGCCGCCTATGCCGCCGGTGGCGAAGACCGAAATGCCGGCAAGGTGCGCGGCGATCATCGTCGCCGCCACCGTTGTGCCGCCGGTGCGGCCCTGCGCCACCGCAAAGCCGAGATCGGCCCGGGACAGCTTCATTGCGCCCGTGGTCTGCGCCAGCGCCTCGCGCTCGGCGTCGGAGAGCCCGATCTTCAGCCTGCCGCCGATGACGGCGATGGTGGCGGGCGTGGCGCCCTCGTCGCGGATGATCTTCTCGACATTGGCGGCCATGGCGCTGTTGTCGGGATAGGGCATGCCGTGGGTGATGATGGTGCTTTCCAGCGCCACCACAGGTTGGCCTGCGGCCAATGCGTCGGCGACAGGCGGGTGGATGTCGATAAAGGGCAGCGCATTCTCAGGCGTCATTGGTCTCTCCGATTCTGCCGTCCTGATGCATCGCCTCGGCCTTCGGCACAAGTGCAAGGGCGGCAGTGAAGTCGCGGGCGGAAAATTCCGGCGCCGATGCTGGGCTTTCGACGGCAAGCATCGCCGCCGCCATGCCTTCGCGCAACGCCTCGCGAAGGGGTAGGCCGCGCAGCAGGGCGACCATGGTCGCGCCCGCCAGCGCGTCGCCGGCGCCGGTTACGTCGACTATTTTGCGCGGCGGCGGCGGCGTGATCGAAAAGAGGCCAGAACGGTCGAATGCCACCGTTGGCGCGCCGCCGCGGCTGATGACGGCGCTCGAAAGCCCAATGCTGTGCAGGCGGGCGACGACATCATCAACGCGTGCATCGCCCGGCAATCCGGCAAGGCAGGCTGCCTCGCGAAAATTCATGAACAGGCACGAGAGCGTTTCCAGGATTTCGGAAAGCCGCACCACCTTGGCCGGCGAGATGGCGATGGCGAAGAGCGGCTTGCCCGACGCCAGCCTGGCCAAACGCGCAAGAGCGTCGGCTGGCAGATTAGCATCGCACAACAGGGCATCGGCCTCGGCCACGGCTGCGCGAAAGCTGGCGCGGCGGAGCTGCTTGGCGAATGCGGTCTCGTAGAGCGCCATGTCGGCAAGCGCTGCGATCACGTCGCCGTCGCGGTCGAGGAGCGCGGTATAGCTCGGCGTGGTGCGGTCGAGAAAGATCGCCGACAGGTCTGCGATCCCTGCGTCGAAAATGGCGCGCGAAACGGTCTCGCCGGCCGCATCGCCGCCGCGAACCGACATGATAGCGCCGCTCGCACCGCGGCGAACCGCATTGCGCAAGGCGTTGAACGCGCCGCCGCCGACGTCCTCGGCCATCACGCCGGGATTGGACGCGCCGGGCACATAGGCGCCTGTGACCTGGCCCCGCCGGTCGATATGCGCGCCGCCGACGGCCAAAATTTTAGGAAAGGACATGAAAGCGCCTGCCGAGCGTCTATTCTTCTAGGTTGGGCGCGACATTAGTGTCAGCATCCCCGGCGGGCAACCTGCCGCGCCGAATCGTCGCCTTTGGCGGCATGGTTGGGCCGGTGGTTCGGCCGACCGGAACGTTCCGGCGAGCACAAAACTGGAACAAAATTGGAAAATGCAATGAAATCATGCCCTTGACCCCTCTTGCCAAATGAGAACAAAAGAGGTACGAATTTGCAGGGATACCGGATTGTCGGGCCTTCATTGACGACCAAGGGGTAATGTATCATGGCTCAGAATTCATTGCGGCTGGTAGAGGACAAATCGGTGGATAAATCAAAGGCTCTGGACGCCGCGCTATCCCAGATCGAGCGCGCCTTCGGCAAGGGCTCGATCATGCGGCTGGGGGCGAACGAGAAGATCGTCGAGATCGAGACGGTGCCGACCGGCTCGCTCGGGCTCGACATAGCGCTCGGCGTCGGCGGCCTGCCGCGCGGGCGCATCATCGAAATCTACGGGCCGGAAAGCTCGGGCAAGACGACGCTGGCGCTGCACACGGTGGCCGAGGCGCAGAAGAAGGGCGGCATCTGCGCCTTCGTCGACGCCGAGCACGCGCTCGACCCGGTCTATGCCCGCAAGCTCGGGGTCGACCTCGAAAACCTCCTGATCTCGCAGCCCGACACCGGCGAGCAGGCGCTTGAGATCTGCGACACGCTGGTGCGCTCCGGCGCGGTGGACGTGCTGGTCGTCGATTCGGTGGCGGCACTGACGCCACGCGCGGAAATCGAGGGCGAGATGGGCGATTCGCTGCCCGGCCTGCAAGCGCGGCTGATGAGCCAGGCGCTGCGGAAGCTCACCGCTTCCATCTCGCGCTCCAACACCATGGTCATCTTCATCAACCAGATCCGCATGAAGATCGGCGTCATGTTCGGCTCGCCCGAGACCACCACGGGCGGCAACGCGCTGAAGTTCTACGCATCGGTGCGGCTCGACATCCGCCGCATCGGCGCGGTCAAGGACCGCGATGAAGTGGTCGGCAACCAGACCCGGGTCAAGGTGGTCAAGAACAAGCTGGCGCCGCCCTTCAAGCAGGTCGAGTTCGACATCATGTATGGCGAGGGCGTCTCCAAGACCGGCGAGCTCGTCGACCTTGGCGTCAAGGCCGGCGTGGTCGAAAAGTCGGGTGCATGGTTCTCCTACAATTCCCAGCGCCTCGGCCAAGGCCGCGAGAACGCAAAGCTGTTCCTGCGCGACAATCCCGACACGGCGCGCGAGATCGAGCTGGCGCTGCGGCAGAATGCCGGGCTGATTGCCGAAAAGTTCCTTGAAGGCGGCGGCCCAAGCGACGGTTTCGAGGACGAAGCCGGCGAGATGTAGCCGGTTCAGACCCGATCCCTGCGAAACCGCCGGCCATTTGTGCCGGCGGTTTCGTTTTGAATGGACCTGCCGGATATCGCCTGCGAAGCGGCTGTTTTCCGCCAATTCGTGTTTGTGGACAGGTCCAGAAGCGCCCGCTAAAAGGCCATGTCCAATTTGCCCGGCAGGGCGGCAACAAAGGCTGTGACATGAGTGGCGTGAACGAGATCCGGTCGGCATTTCTCGACTATTTCCGCAAGAACGGTCACGAGGTCGTGGCCTCGAGCCCGCTCGTACCGCGCAACGATCCGACGCTGATGTTCGTCAATGCCGGAATGGTGCAGTTCAAGAATGTCTTCACCGGCCTCGAAAGCCGTTCCTATTCGCGCGCCGCGACCTCGCAGAAATGCGTGCGCGCCGGCGGCAAGCACAATGATCTCGACAATGTCGGCTATACCGCCCGCCACCACACATTCTTCGAGATGCTCGGCAATTTCTCCTTCGGCGATTATTTCAAGGAGCGCGCCATCGAACTCGCCTGGAACCTGATCACGAAGGAGTTCGGCCTCGACGCAAAGCGGCTCCTGGTCACCGTCTATCACACCGATGACGAGGCGGCCGGGTTCTGGCGCAAGATCGCCGGCCTGCCCGAGGACAGGATCATCCGCATACCCACCAGCGATAATTTCTGGGCAATGGGCGACACCGGGCCGTGCGGTCCGTGTTCGGAAATCTTCTACGACCATGGCGACCAGATTCCGGGCGGTCCGCCCGGCAGCGCCGACGAGGACGGCGACCGCTTCATCGAGATCTGGAACCTCGTCTTCATGCAGTTCGAGCAGGTGACGAAAGAGCAGCGCGTCGCGCTGCCGCGACCTTCGATCGATACCGGCATGGGGCTGGAGCGCATCGCCGCCGTCATGCAGGGCGTGCACGACAATTACGACATCGACCTGTTCAAGACGCTGATCCATGCCTCCGAGGAGGCGACCGGCGTCAAGGCGGAAGGCAAGAACCGGGCGAGCCACCGCGTCATCGCCGACCATCTGCGTGCTTCGAGCTTCCTGATTGCCGACGGCGTGCTGCCCTCGAATGAGGGCCGCGGCTATGTGCTGCGCCGCATCATGCGCCGCGCCATGCGCCATGCGCAGCTGCTCGGTGCGGCCGACCCGCTGATGTGGCGGCTGGTTCCGGCGCTGGTGCGCGAAATGGGCCTGGCCTATCCGGAACTGGCGCGCGGCGAGGCGCTGATTTCCGAAACGCTGAAGCTCGAGGAAACCCGCTTCCGCAAGACGCTGGCGCGCGGCCTCGGGCTCTTGTCGGAAGCCACCGAGAAACTGGGCAGCGGCGACCGGCTCGATGGCGAAACTGCGTTCAAGCTCTACGATACCTATGGCTTCCCGCTCGATCTGACGCAGGACGCGCTGCGTCAGCGCGGCGTTTCGGTCGATCTCGACGGTTTCGATGCCGCCATGCAGCGCCAGAAGGCGGAGGCCCGCGCCAATTGGGCGGGCTCCGGCGAGGCCGCGACCGAGACGGTCTGGTTCGCAGTCAAGGAAAGGACCGGCGCGACGGAATTTTTAGGCTACGACACCGAGGAGGCCGAAGGCATCGTGCTGGCGCTGGTCAGCGACGGCGCCGTCGTCGATGGCGCTTCGGCCGGCGAGACGGTCGCGATCGTCGTCAACCAGACGCCGTTCTACGCCGAATCCGGCGGCCAGATGGGCGATACCGGCACGATGTCGGGGGACGGCTTCGCGATCGACATCACCGACACGCAGAAAAAGGGCGACGGCCTCATCGTGCATTTCGGCCGGGTGGCCGAGGGCGCGCTGAAAGCCGGTGCCGCGGTCGGCATGAAGGTCGATCACGCGCGCCGCACCCGGCTGCGCTCCAACCATTCGGCGACGCATCTCGTGCATGAGGCGCTGCGAGAGGTGCTGGGCAGCCATGTCGCGCAGAAAGGTTCGCTGGTCGCGCCGGAGCGGCTGCGCTTCGACTTTTCGCACCCGAAGCCGATTTCGGCCGCCGAACTGGAGCGCGTCGAGGCGATGGCCAACGAGATCGTCGTGCAGAACAGCCCCGTCGCGACGCGGCTGATGAGCGTCGACGACGCCATCGCCGAGGGCGCAATGGCGCTGTTCGGCGAGAAGTATGGCGATGAGGTGCGGGTGGTTTCGATGGGAACCGCCACGCATGGCGACAAGGCAGGCAAGCCGTATTCGGTCGAGTTGTGCGGCGGCACGCACGTCAACGCCACCGGCGATATCGGGCTGATCCGCCTGGTCTCGGAGGCGGCGGTGGCCTCCGGCGTGCGCCGCATCGAGGCGCTGACGGGCGAAGCGGCGCGCCGGCATCTCGACGAGCAGGATCGCCGCCTGAAGGCGGTCGCGGCGGCGCTGAAAGTGTCGCCGGCCGACGCGGTCTCGCGTGTCGAGGCTGTCCTGGAAGAGCGGCGCAGGCTCGAAAGGGAACTCGCCGAGGCGCGCAAGAAGCTCGCGCTGGGGGGCGGTTCAGCGGCCGACGCGGGTGGCGACGGCGAGACCGTCGCGGGCGTCGGCTTTCTCGGCAAGGCGGTGTCAGGCGTGTCGCCGAAAGATCTGAAGCCGCTGGCGGATGCCGGCAAGCAGTCGCTGGGTTCGGGCGTCGTGGTGTTCGTAGGCGCAGGCGAAGACGGCAAGGCCAGCGTGGTGGTGGCGGTCACCGACGATCTCATAAGCAGGTTCAGCGCAGTCGATCTGGTGCGTGCGGCTTCCGCGGCGCTCGGCGGGCAGGGCGGCGGCGGCCGTCCGGACATGGCGCAGGCCGGTGGACCCGATGCGGCGAAATCAGGCGAGGCGATCGCGGCGGTCAAGGCAGCGATGGAAGCGGCCTAAGCCGAAATCAAATCCTGTGAATCAAGCGGCCGGTCCCTCGCGGAACCGGCCGCTTTCTTTTTGGTGCGGACCGAAGCGGCGTCAGGCCATCGCCTTCTGCAGATTCTCGTCGATCTTGTCCAGGAAGCCCGTGGTCGAGAGCCACGGCTGGTCCGGGCCGATGAGCAGGGACAAATCCTTGGTCATGTAGCCGGCCTCGACCGTCTGGACGCAGACTTTTTCCAGCGTGTCGGCGAATTTCTTGAGTTCCGCATTGTCGTCAAGCTTGGCGCGATGGGCGAGGCCGCGCGTCCAGGCGAAGATCGAGGCGATGGAGTTGGTCGAGGTTTCCTCGCCCTTCTGATGCTGGCGATAGTGGCGGGTGACCGTGCCGTGCGCGGCCTCGGCCTCGACGGTCTTGCCGTCCGGCGTCATCAGCACCGAGGTCATCAGGCCGAGCGAGCCGAACCCTTGCGCCACTGTGTCGGACTGCACGTCGCCGTCATAGTTCTTGCAGGCCCAGATGTAGCCGCCGGACCATTTCAGGCTCGACGCCACCATGTCGTCGATCAGGCGGTGCTCGTACCAGATCTTCTTCGCCTTGAATTCCTCTTCGAACTCGGCCTCGTAGACCTCCTGGAAGATGTCCTTGAAGCGCCCGTCATAGGCCTTGAGGATGGTGTTCTTGGTCGAGAGGTAGACCGGATAGCCGCGCAGCAGGCCGTAATTCAGCGAGGCGCGGGCGAATTCGCGGATCGATTCGTCGACATTGTACATGGCCATGGCGACGCCGGAGGAGGGCGCGTCATAGACCTCGTGCTCGATGACCTGGCCGTCGTCGCCGACGAACTTGATCGACAGCTTGCCCTTGCCGGGGTAGCGGAAATCGGTGGCCTTGTACTGGTCGCCGAAGGCGTGGCGGCCGACGATGATCGGCTTGGTCCAGCCGGGCACCAGGCGCGGCACGTTCTTCATGATGATCGGCTCGCGGAAGATGACGCCGCCCAGAATGTTGCGGATCGTGCCGTTCGGCGATTTCCACATCTTCTTGAGGTTGAATTCCTCGACGCGCTGCTCGTCCGGCGTGATTGTTGCGCATTTGACGCCGACGCCGTGCTTCTTGATGGCGTTGGCCGCGTCGATCGTCACCTGGTCGTTGGTCGCGTCGCGGTGCTCGACGCTCAGATCGTAATATTCGAGGTCGATGTCGAGATAAGGGTGGATCAGCTTGTCCTTGATGAACTGCCAGATGATGCGGGTCATCTCGTCGCCGTCGAGTTCGACGACGGGATTGGCCACCTTGATCTTCGCCATGAAAAGTACCTCGTTTTCGGATGGGAGCGCCGGGATTTCCGGGCTTCGCGACAGGGATTGCGGCCCCTATAGCAAAGCGGCAATGCGTGCGCAAACGCTGTTGAAACGCGGCGCCGCGAGGCGCGATTTGCGGCGCTATTTTTTCTTCGGCGGAAGCTTTTCGACGAAATTGGCGGCGAGCGCGACCCAGTCCTTCAGCGCCTGTTCTTCGCCGAGTTGGTCGGCCGAGACGATGACGAAACCCTTCATCGCGCGCCCGGCCTGTTCCATGCGTCGCGTTCCCGGCCGGGCAAGCGCCTGCGCCTCCTGTTCCGGGCCGACCCGGAACAGGCCATCGCCGGCTCTCATCGCGCAGCAATGCATGTTGCCGTTGATGGTGAAGCAGACGCCGCCGAACATGCGGATTTCGTCACTGTTGGCGTAGTCCTTCGTCCGCACCCGCATACGGTCTGCGATTTGGCTTGCCATCGTTCTGCCGTTAGCCCGAGCTTCATCTTCGAAGCGGAATATGGCAGGGACGGCCCAGACGCGCAAATGAAGGATCAGCGCATTCATGACAGACAGGGAAGGCGGGCCGATCGCCGAAGGACCGGTGATCATACTGGTCGAGCCGCAGATGGGCGAGAATATCGGCATGGTGGCGCGCGCCATGGCCAATTTCGGCTTGGCGGAACTGCGGCTGGTCAAGCCGCGCGACGGCTGGCCGAACGAGAAGGCGACGGCCGCGGCGAGCCGCGCCACGCACGTCATCGAGAGCACCGTGGTATTCGACGACCTGCCTTCCGCGCTCGCCGACCTGGAATTCGTCTTCGCCACCACGGCGCGCGAGCGCGACGGCTTCAAACCGGTGCGCGGGCCGGTCGAGGCGGGCAGGGCGCTTCGGGCGCGGCATCGCGCCGGGCAGCGCACCGGCATCATGTTCGGGCGCGAGAAATTCGGCCTCGCCAATGAGGAGATCAGCCTGGCCGACGAGATCGTCACCTTTCCGGTCAATCCCGAATATGCATCGCTGAACATCGCCCAGGCGACGCTTCTGATGGCCTATGAGTGGATGAAATCCGGTCTCGACCGGGAGACCGACACGGCGTTTTCGGGGCCGGTGGTCAAACCCGCCGCCAAGGAGCACCTGCATGGCCTGTTCGAGCATCTCGAAGCCGCACTCGACGCGCGCGGCTATTTCCGCACGCCGGCCAAGAAGCCGAAAATGGTCGACAAGGTGCGCGCCGTGCTGACCCGCGCCGGCTTTTCGGAAAAGGAACTCGAAGTGCTGCGCGGCGTGGTCGCTTCGCTCGACTATTTTTCGCCGAAGGAACCGCGCGGCTCGGGCTATCCGGCACGCAAGGCCGAGGCTGACGCCAGTGCCGGAAGCGGCAGGCGCAAGCCAGGCGGGGAGGCGCCCGAGAATGACTGACCGGCCGATACTGATGTTCGATTCCGGCATTGGCGGGCTGACGGTGCTGCGCGAAGCCCGCGTGCTGATGCCCGACCGCCGCTTCGTCTATGTCGCGGACGATGCGGCCTTCCCCTATGGCGATTGGGAAGAGGAGGCGCTGAGCGCGCGTATCGTTGAGCTTTGCGGCAACCTGATCGCCAGGCACGACCCCGAAATCTTCGTCATTCCGTGCAACACGGCCTCGACTCTGGTGCTTGCCGAACTTCGCGCGGCCTATCCCGATACGCCGTTCGTCGGCACGGTCCCGGCGATCAAGCCGGCCGCTGAGCGCACGCGCTCGGGCCTCGTGTCGGTGCTCGCCACGCCGGGCACGGTGAAGCGGCAATATACCCGCGACCTGATCGCCAGATGGGCTTCGAAATGCAATGTCCGGCTGGTCGGCAGCACGCATCTGGCTGCGCTCGCCGAGGCCTATATGCGCCACGGCTTCGTCGATGAGGAGGCCGTGCGGGCAGAGATCGCGCCGTGCTTCATCGAGCGCGATGGCGGCCGGACCGACATCGTCGTGCTCGCCTGCACGCACTATCCGTTCCTCGTCAACCGGATGCGCAAGACCGCGCCCTGGCCGGTGGATTGGCTGGATCCGGCCGAGGCGATCGCAAGGCGGGCGCTGTCACTGCTTGCCGAGCGCGCGCCCGTCGAAAGACGCGCCGACGCCGTGCAAGGTCTGGACCTCGCCGTCTTCACCTCCGGCAGGCCGGATTTCTCCATCCGCCGGCTGAT
The DNA here is from genome assembly GCF_011045125.1 of Allomesorhizobium camelthorni. Classification (GTDB taxonomy): domain Bacteria; phylum Pseudomonadota; class Alphaproteobacteria; order Rhizobiales; family Rhizobiaceae; genus Allomesorhizobium; species Allomesorhizobium camelthorni. Next base: position 38,351 of record NZ_JAAKZF010000006.1, read on the forward strand.
GCAGGGTTTTGGGCTGACGATCGCATAAGCAGCCGTCAGGAACCTCGCCTGCCTTGCCGAGTTCCTCCCGAAGCGCAATCACGGGAGACAAACCGATGCCTGCGAAATCCAAGGCTCAGCAGAAAGCGGCCGGCGCGGCTTTGTCGGCCAAGCGCGGCGAGATCAAGAAAAGCGAGTTGAAAGGCGCGTCCAAGGCCATGGTCGAGTCCATGAGCGAGAAGCAACTCGAGGAGTTGGCCGAAACCAAGCGCAAGGGCCTGCCGGAGAAGAAGAAGTCGAAGGACTGATCTCCGGCAGGGGGACCGTCCGTTAGTACGCGACGGTGAAACGCTTGCGCGTTTGCTGCGGCCGCTCCGCCTCGTCGACAAGGGCGACGGCGAGATCGGCGACCGAGATCGTGCTTTGGCCTTCTTCGTCGACCACCGGCTGCTCGCCGCCTGTCCGGTATTTTCCGGTGCGTTCACCCGGCTTCAAAATGAAGGCCGGGGACAGGAAACTCCAATCCAGTTCCGTCTCGTTGTGCAGTTCGGCGAGCGCGTCGCGGGCGGCCAGCGCGCCTTGCTTCCACTCGGCGGGAAACTCGGGCGAATCGACGAACTGGCTGCCGTCGGGCGCATGAAGGCTGCCGGCGCCGCCCACCATGATCAATCGCGTCTTCGCGCCCTTGGCGGCGCTGACGATTGTGCGCGAGCCATCGAGATGCTTGCGATAGATGTCCGGGTCGCCCCAGCCGCCATTAAAGGCGGAAATCACGACCTCGTGTCCGGCGATAGCGCTCGTCAGCCCGGCAACGTCCGTGGCGTCGACCGACTTTGCCGTCACGCCGTCAAGCTTCTCGACCTTGCCGATATCGCGCGCTATGGCGGTGACGGCATGGCCGCGGCTGACAGCTTCCTTGAGGATGGCGCTTCCGACGAAGCCCGATGCGCCGATGAGTACGATTTTCATGCGAAATACTCCGTTTCCGGCTCTTTCGCCGCTTTGGCGAAGGAGGTATTGGTGGTAATCAGGTTACCGGAAGTCACCACTAGCCGCGAAAGCGGGGACACGTAAGTACGCATGATTTTCTGCCCAGGTTACCTGGAGGGAACCGCATGAACGCTCGGACCAACGCTTCCGCTGCAGCGCCGATGCTGGACAGCCATCCGGGTTTCGAGCGCGACGAAGAGGGCAATTGCCCCATACGCGAGGTTCTGGATCGCGTCGGCGACACGTGGAGCCTTCTGGTCATCATCAATTTGCAGGCGGCGCCAACGCGCTTCAACGCGCTGAAACGGTCGATCGAGGGCATCTCGCAGCGGATGCTGACGGTGACGCTGCGTTCGCTCGAGCGCGACGGGCTGGTGCGGCGCACGGTAAGGCCGACGACGCCGCCGGAGGTGGAATATGCGCTGACCGAACTCGGCCATTCGATCGCCGTGCCGGTGGCGGCGCTTGGCATCTGGGCGGCGCGCAACCGCGATGCGCTGAAGGCGGCGCGCAGCAGGTTCGATACGGGGCAGCTATAGCTGCGCTTTGCCCTTGACGCGCTCTCCCCGGCTGGTCGATAGGCTGACCGCGGCAGAACCGCCCGGCCCGCGGATTGCCTCGGAGAACAGGATAGTGAGTAACCCCAAACGCGGGATGATGCGGCCGCTGCGGCTTGCGACCGGTTTGGTCCTGTTCATCTATGCGACTTCCCATCTCCTGAACCACGCCTTCGGGATCAGATCCGCCGGGACAATGGAGGCGGCCGCCAACTTCCTGCTGGATCCCTGGCAGACCATGCCGGGCCTGGTGCTGCTCTACGGCGCCGTCGCCATCCACGTCGCCTTGGGTCTCTACTCGCTCTACCGGCGCCGTCATTTCCGCATGCCGGCAAGCGAGGCAATGCAGATCGCCCTCGGCCTGTCGATACCATTGCTCCTGATCTCCCATGCCGCGGCCATCCGGATCGGCGAGGGCGTCTACGATCTGAGTGTCGGCTATGATCGCGTGCTGTACCTTTATTGGGTGGCGACGCCGGATTTCGGCCTGCCGAGACAATATCTTCTCCTGGCGATCGTGTGGATTCATGGCTGCCTGGGCATTCGCGCATGGCTGAGATCCAAGCGATGGTATGCGCGCGCGGTGCCCGCGCTGGCAGCGCTGGCGACGCTGGTTCCGGTGCTCGCCGCTCTCGGCTTCCTGAATGCCGGCCTCGACATGCGCTATGTAGCCGCCAACGCGCCGGCATCGCTCGGCAAGCATGTCGCCGATCGGCCGGGCACAAGGCAAGCCAGCGACTGGGCGCAGGTGAGCCGCATCGTCGACGGCATTCTCGTCGGCTATCGCGGGCTGGTCGCGGGCGTCTTCACCCTGCGCGCGGGCCGCAACTGGCATGCGCGGCGCTACGGCTCCATCCGCGTCGCCTATCCGGATGGCCGCATGGTGTCGGTCCCGGCCGGCTTTTCGGTACTCGAAGCCAGCCGTTGGGCAGGCGTCCCGCACGCTTCGGTATGCGGGGGGCGCGGCCGTTGCTCGACCTGCCGCGTGGGAGTCCTTGCCGGAGCTGAGTATCTTTCGCCTCCGAGCGGAGACGAGCTTCGCCTGCTCACCAGGATCGGCGCTCCTCCGGACGTGCGGCTTGCCTGCCAGATCCGGCCGACCGGCAACGTTGCGGTGGTTCCCCTGGTCAATCCGGCGAGCGATCCGGTCCTGGCCTCGCGCCGATTCGGCGCGATCGGGAGTGGCCGCGAGATGGAGATCGCCGCCCTGTTCGTCGACATGCGTCAGTCGACACGGCTTGCCGACGACCGCCTGCCCTATGACGTGCTGTTCCTGTTCGACCGCTACATCCAGATGGTGTCGACAGCGGTCAGAGAAAGCGGCGGCCACGTGACCAACATTGCCGGCGACGGCATCATGAGCGTCTTCGGCGTTGACGGAACCGCCGAGAAAGCGGCGCGCGACGCTTTCAGCGCCGCATTGCGGGTTTGGGATGGGATCGACGCCCTGAACGCGGAACTCCGGGCTGAGTTGCCCGAGCCGTTCCGCATCGGCATGGGGCTGCATGTCGGGGTGGCCGTCGTCGGCGCGGGCTGGAAGGGTGGCACGGACGGGCTGCCGTTCCTGGGCGATACAGGCAATGTCGCGGCAAGGCTCGAAGCCGAGGCCAAACGGCTCGACTGCACACTGGTGGCCTCGGCCGAAGCACTGTCGCTGCTGGACAATTCGATGGAGGGCGCCGCGCTCGATACGGTGATGATCAGGGGGAAGTTCGAGCCGGTTCGCGTGGCGCGGTTCGCCGTGAGCGACGAGTTGCGCAAGCTTCTGGCGCGCCGGACGGCCAAGAAGGTAGCCTGAGGCCTGTGACCGGCGACGAATGCATTGACATCGTCCGGCGCTTGGCCTATGCAGCCGCCAACGCCGGGCCGAAAGGTCCGGCGCTTCTGTTGTAATGCCGCAAGACCGGATGAAAAATCGCTTTTCCCGGCCTTGCATGAATGACGTGTCCCGTGGGTTTCTTCGCAAAGCGTGCGTGGGAAATCCTGTCAGGTCTCGAAAACGGAGGCCAGAGGAGGGCGCGTTTCCTTCACTCGTGACATGAGGTTGCGGGTGTATCTTTTTGAAAGGGAATGCGATGAGCAAGCGCGAATCAGCAAAGTACAAGATCGACCGCCGTCTCGGCGAAAACATTTGGGGCCGCCCGAAATCCCCGGTCAACAAGCGTGAATACGGTCCCGGCCAGCATGGCCAGCGCCGCAAGGGCAAGCTTTCCGACTTCGGCCTGCAGCTGCGCGCCAAGCAGAAGCTGAAGGGCCACTACGGCGACATTTCCGAAAAGCAGTTCCGGAAGACCTACGAGGAAGCCAACCGCCGCAAGGGCGATACGCCTGAAAACCTGATCGGCCTGCTCGAATCGCGCCTCGACGCGGTGGTCTATCGCGCCAAGTTCGTGCCGACCATCTTCGCGGCCCGCCAGTTCGTCAATCACGGCCACATCAACGTGAACGGCAAGCGCACCAATATCGGCTCGTACCGCTGCAAGGCCGGCGACGTGATCGAGGTCCGCGAGAAGTCGAAGCAGTTGGTCATCGTTCTGGAATCGGTGCAACTCGCCGAGCGCGACGTGCCGGACTACATCGATGTCGACCACAACAAGATGGTCGCCACCTTCGCCCGCGTTCCCGGCCTGGCCGACGTTCCCTACGCGGTCCAGATGGAACCGAACCTCGTCGTCGAGTTCTATTCCCGCTAATCGGAATACTCCGTCCAAGTTAAAAGGCCGCCTTCGGGCGGCCTTTTCTTTGCCCGTATGGTCCGGTAAGCCGTTCGGACCATTGAGCCAAACAGGCTGGACCACCCATGAACATGATGCCCGATCTGGTCGTCGAAACCGACGATGCAAGCTGCCACCCGATGTTCCGGGATGCGCCGTCCTCGGTCGAGTTCAACAAGCTGCGCAAGCGGCTGCTGCGCCAGACGCGGCAGGCGATCGACGAGTTCGCGATGGCGCGGCCCGGCGAGCGCTGGCTGGTGGCGCTTTCGGGCGGCAAGGATTCCTACGGGCTGCTGGCGCTGCTTCTCGATATGAAATGGCGCGGCCTGCTGCCTGTCGAACTCATCGCCTGCAATCTCGACCAGGGCCAGCCGAATTTTCCGAAGCACATCCTTCCAGATTTCCTCGAAGGCCACGGCATCCGCCACCGGATCGAATATCGCGACACCTATTCCATCGTCACCGACAAGATCGGCGAGGGCAACACCTACTGTTCGCTATGCTCGCGGCTCAGGCGCGGCCACCTCTATCGCATTGCGCGCGAGGAGGGCTGCTCGTCGCTGGTGCTCGGGCATCACCGCGAGGACGTGCTCGAAACGTTTTTCATGAACCTCTTCCATGGCGGCAGGCTGGCGGCGATGCCTCCGAAACTCGTCAATGACGAGGGCGACGTGACGGTGCTGCGCCCGCTCGCCCATTGCGCCGAGGCCGACCTGCAGAAATTCGCCGACGCGATGAAATTCCCGATCATTCCGTGCGACCTGTGCGGCAGCCAGGAAGGGCTGCAGCGCAATCTCATGAAGCAGATGCTGGACGACATCGAAAAACGCATGCCGGGCCGCAAGGACACGATGATCCGGGCGTTGGCAAACGTCCGGCCATCGCATCTCCTCGACTGCAAGCTGTTCGATTTTGCCGGACTGGCGCTGAAGCCGTAAGCGTCAGACCGGCGGATTGTGCGGCTGGAATAGCCTTCCTTTTTCGGCAACCAAGACCATTCCGAGCGCGGCCAGCCCCAAGAGAAAATAGCCTGCCGCCATTGGAACCACGGTGCCGTCGAAACTCTGGCCGATTATGGCGCCGACGATGCCGCCGCCAACCGTCTGCATGAAACCCTGAACGGAAGAGGCGGTGCCCGCCACATGGCCGAGCGGCTCCATGGCCAGTGCGTTAAAATTGGAGCCGATCCAGCTGAACTGGAACATGGCGAGGGCAAAAAGCGTCACGAACAGCCATAGCGGCAGCGGTCCGAGCAGTGACAGGGCGAACGCCAGGCCCGTGACCGCCAGGAAGCCGAGCAGCGCGCCATGGGCCAGCCGACGCATACCGAACTTTCCGACGAAGCGGGAGTTGAGGAACGATGACAGGGCCATCAACCCTGCAACGGCCGCGAAATAGATCGGAAACAGCGCACCCACTTCATAAATGCCCACATAGATCTGCTGCGCGGAATTGATGAAGCCGAACAATGCCCCGAAAAGGGCGGTTATGGCGATGGTGTAGCAGATGGCGACGCGGTTGGTCAGAACGATGCGGAAGCCGTCGGTGATTGCAGCGGCGGTAAGGGGCCGGCGAAACGATGCGTGCAGCGTCTCGGGCAACCTCCTCCAGGTCCAGATGGTGAAGGCGAGCGAGACAAAGCCCATGAAAGCAAAGATCATGTGCCATTCGCCTGCCAGCATGATGATCTGGCCGACGCTGGGTGCGACAACCGGGATGATCATAAACACCATAAAGACCAGCGACATGACCTCCGCCATGGCGCGCCCTCCAAATGTATCGCGCACAACTGAAACGGCGATGACGCGGGTGGCCGCTGCGCCAAGACCCTGGACGAAACGGAATGCGAGCAGTGCCCCGAAAGTCGGTACGAAGGCGCAGGCAAAAGCGGCCGCCACATAGACTGCAAGGCCCGCAAGCAAAGGCACGCGCCGCCCGAACCGATCGGACAGCGGGCCGAAGAAAAGCTGCGCCAAGCCGAAGCCGGTAACGTAAGCGGTGATGACATACTGCCGCGCATTCTCGTCGGCGACGCCGAGGCTGGCGCCGATCTGCTGCAGCCCCGGCAACATGATGTCGATGGCGAGCGCGTTGAGCGCCATGAGCGCGGCGGCAAGGGCAATGAACTCCCAGCGCGGGATCGACAGGCCGGTCGCCACGGTGGTCGGTGCAGCCTGCTGGTCCATGAGAAGTTCCTAATGCTATGCTCAAAAAGGAAATGCGCCGGAGAGCCCGGCGCATCCTGCAAACGATTCCGGAGAAAACCGGAATCTATCGGTCTGGTTCCCCTATCAGGCAGCGCCCTTGGCGCTGATGCCCTTTTCGGCGAGATAGCTCTGCAACTCGCCAGCCTGGAACATTTCGCGGATGATGTCGCAGCCGCCGACGAATTCGCCCTTCACGTAGAGCTGCGGGATCGTCGGCCAGTTGGAATAATCCTTGATGCCCTGGCGCAGCTCGTTCGAGGTTAGAACATCGACGCCTTTGTAGTCGACGCCGATATAGTCGAGGATCTGCACGACCTGGCCCGAAAATCCGCACTGAGGGAAGCCCGGCGTGCCCTTCATGAAGACGACCACGTCGTTGCTCTTCACCTCGTTGTCTATGTATTCGTTGATTCCGCTCATCATGTTGTCCTGAGATTGCGTCGGTCTAGGAACCGATCGTGTTTGGTGTTTCCAACATCGATATCCGGTGGCTGTGTTCGTCAAGCCGCCGGACGACGTCAAGAATTTCATTCATGCGGTTGAGCATCTGGTTTTCAACGAGAACGATATCGCTTCGGACTTCGCCCAAATCCCTTCTCACATCACCCAGATCACGCTCGATGCGTCCAAGACGAGTCTCGTGCCGGAGAAGCACTTCCGTCACCGATTTCAGTTGGCTTTCGATGCGCCTCAGATATGCGAATGTGTGGTTCGCAATCTGGCCCGCAGTCATGCTCTCCGTCTCTTCCATAAAGGGGATATATCACTCCGGAGCGCTGGTTTGAAGGGCAAGGGCGTGAAGAACGCCGCCCATATTGCCCTTCAGGGCATCATAGACCATCTGGTGCTGCTGCACCCGTGTCTTGCCGCGGAAGCTTTCGGCCACCACTTCGGCCGCGTAGTGGTCGCCGTCGCCGGCAAGATCGCGGATGGTCACTTTTGCGTCAGGTATACCGTCTCGGATCAGTTTTTCGATCTCGTGCGCGTCCATAGCCATCGATTTGCTCCCGCATCAGCTTCAACAATCCGCCAGTAGCGGTCGCATATACGTCGGACTTTGCGGACCAGAGATCAAGACCGGTCATACGCGCGACGTCGGGATCTGCCGTAAAGATCGGCGCGCCGCGCCTGCGCAATTCCTCGATCAGGACGAGATCGGTCTCGGCATGCAAGCGTCTGGCGCCGGCCCCGTTGTAGAAATGACCCGCGGAATGAGGATTGATGCCGGAGAGGATCACGGAGGGAGCGCCGCTGGCCAGCGCATAAAAAACTGCCGTCAATCCATTGGAGAATTTAACGGAATTGTCTTCCTCCTCGTTCAATCGCCGCATGATCGCCAGATGCAGCGCCATGCGGTGGTATTTGGATATTTGGTGCAGGCGGTCATAGCGGTAATCGAACGCAGCGAGGCCGCGTTGCAGGGCTTCAAGCCCGAGCGTCCAGCGAATCACGTACAATTCGCCTGTCCGCCGCCCGGCAAGCACATGCCGCACGGCCCGCGCGTTCTCCGAACCGCCCTCGATGTTGTAAAAATGGATGAAGGTCGCCGCCGGCTTGTCGACGCCCCACTTGTCCAGCTTGGCCTGCGAGGCATTGACCGTGACGACTTGGTAGCTGGCTGGATCGAAGCCTGCAGGCTTGGCGCTCGACGGTGCAGAACCCAGGATCACGACCGGACCGGCGAAACCGCCGGGATGGCGCGGCGGCCTCGGGCCGACGAATTTCAGGCGGGCCCACCGCCGAAAATGCGTCCAGCCAGTCAGACGCCGCCTCCGTACACAGAACCCCCCTTTGAGTTCTACGCGCCGCTCACTTGTCCATGAATCTCGGAAACCAGGATTCGTGAGCAGCGGTCAGTTCTGCCACAGGTATGGCACGGGTATGCCCGAGTTTCAATTCGCTGCCGCCCGTGGCGCCGATCCACGGAGCGACAATGCCGAGTTGCTCCAGCTCGGCGAGCATCGCTTCGAATTCGCCGCTTTGCGCAGAAAAATTGACCGTTACCAGGTAGCGGCCCTGGTCCTCGCCGAAAAACTGCGGGATCGGATCGCCCTGGGCAAGCTGTGAGACGGTGGCGCCGATGCCGGAAGCCATCGCCATCTCGGCCAATCCGACAGCCAGCCCGCCATCTGAGAGGTCGTGCACGGCCGTCGCAACGCCGGAGCGGATCAGCTTGCGGACATAGTCGCCGACCTTTTTCTCGTGGGCGAGATCGACCGGCGGCGGCGGGCCGTCGGCGCGGCCGTGGAAGTCGCGCATATAGGCCGACTGGCTAAGATGCGTGCCCCACCAGTCGGGAGCGCCGAACAGCAGGATCATCTCGCCTTCGCGGGCAAAGCCGATCCGGGCCATTCTCGACCAGTCCGGGATCAGGCCGACGCCGCCGATGGTCGGCGTCGGCAATATGCCCTGTCCGTTGGTTTCGTTGTAGAGCGATACATTGCCCGACACGATCGGGAAGCCGAGCGCCCGGCAGGCGTCGCCTATGCCCTGCACCGCCTTGACCAGTTGGCCCATGATTTCCGGCCGTTCGGGATTGCCGAAATTGAGATTGTCGGTGGCCGCCAACGGCATGGCGCCCGTCGCCGTCAGATTGCGCCAGCATTCGGCGACAGCCTGCTTGCCGCCTTCATAGGGGTCGGCCTCGCAGTAGCGCGGCGTAACGTCGGAGGAGAAGGCCAGAGCCTTGGTGGCATGACCCTCGACGCGTACGACGCCGGCGTCGCCGCCCGGAATCTGCAGCGAATTGCCCTGGATCAGCGTGTCGTACTGTTCCCAGACCCAGCGACGGCTGGACAGGTCCGGCCCGCCGAGCATTTTCAGCAAGGCGTCGGCGATGTCGGCTTGCGGGATGTCGTCCCTGGCGAGCGGCTGGCGTGGCATTGGCTCGACCCATGGCCGGTCATATTCCGGGGCCTGGTCGCCGAGTTCCTTGATCGGCAGGTTCGCGACTTCCTCGCCCTGATGGATGATGCGGAAGCGCAGGTCGTCGGTGGTGTGGCCGACGATGGCGAAATCCAGACCCCATTTGCGGAAGATCGCCTCGGCCTCTTCCTCCTTTTCCGGGCGCAGCACCATCAGCATGCGCTCCTGGCTTTCGGAGAGCATCATTTCGTAGGCCGACATGCGCTCTTCGCGAACCGGCACCTTGTCCAAGTCGAGTTCGATGCCGAGATCGCCTTTTGCGCCCATTTCCACGGCCGAGCAGGTGAGGCCGGCGGCACCCATGTCCTGGATGGCGATGACCGCGCCTGACGCCATAAGTTCGAGGCAGGCCTCGAGCAGGCATTTTTCGGTGAATGGATCGCCGACCTGAACGGTGGGCCGCTTCTCGTCGATCTTGTCGTCGAATTCGGCCGAGGCCATGGTTGCACCGCCGACGCCGTCGCGGCCGGTTTTCGCGCCGAGATAGACGACCGGCAGGCCGACGCCCTTGGCCTGCGACAGGAAGATGGCATCGGTCTTGGCGAGGCCGGCGGCGAAGGCGTTGACGAGGCAGTTGCCGTTATAGCGCGCGTCGAAATTGATTTCGCCGCCGACCGTCGGAACGCCGAAGGCATTGCCGTAGCCGCCGATGCCGGACACTACGCCCGACACGAGATGCCGGGTCTTGGGATGGTCCGGCGCGCCGAAGCGCAGCGCGTTCATCGCCGCGATCGGGCGCGCGCCCATGGTGAAGACGTCGCGCAGGATGCCGCCGACTCCGGTCGCCGCACCCTGGTAGGGCTCGATATAGGAGGGGTGGTTGTGGCTCTCCATCTTGAAGACCACGCAGTCGCCGTCGCCGATGTCGACCACGCCGGCATTTTCACCCGGCCCCTGGATCACCTGCGGGCCGGTTGACGGCAGCGTGCGCAGCCACTTCTTCGAGGATTTGTACGAGCAGTGCTCGTTCCACATGGCCGAAAAGATGCCGAGCTCGGTGAAGGTCGGCTCGCGGCCGACAAGGTCGAGGATGCGCTGATACTCGTCGGGCTTTAGCCCATGTGCGGCGATAAGCTCGTCAGTGATCTTTACGGTGTTGGAAATGGTCATGGTCCTGTCCGGTTGCTCGGGCTGGAAAGTCTGTCTAACGCAATCCGCCAAATGGCGCGAAATTATCAAGCGGTTCCACCGCAATCATCGTTGCCTGCCGCCCAGCGTCCGATGTCGGCGCCTATGCGCGCGCCGAGCGGCTCGCCCATCAATGGCCCGAATACGTCGACGCGGGATGAATTTCCCGTGGCCTGGACCACCAGCAGCGGCTTACCTTCATAATTCTTCGCCGGAACCAGCAGAAAGCGCGGCGTACCGCTGAACGAGTTCAGCTCATTTGCCATACGGTAGGCCTTGAAGGCTGGATCCCTGGCGGCGAACCAGCATTTGTGCGCGGCGATGGCGACCGTTTCCATTGCCATCAGCGAAGCGCTCTTTCCAGATCCGGAAGGCGTTGGGGTCTTGGACTGACAGGCCGCCAGCGCCAGAAGCAATGAAGCTGCGCCGGCGACAATCGCAAATTTCTTCATCCGCAAAGATCCGCCTGCTGGAGATTGTCCGGGTATCAGGCCGGTTCTGGTTGCCGGGCAACGATGCCAAGCGCGCTTTCGAACAAAGGGCGGCCGTCGCTGCCGCCATGCGCGGCTTCAATCAGGTTTTCCGGATGCGGCATCAGGCCAAGCACGTTGCCGCGATCATTGACGATCCCGGCTATGTCATTGATCGAGCCGTTCGGGTTGGTGTTTTCGGCATAACGAAAGAGAACCCGGCCTTCGCCTTCGATGCGGGCCAGCGTATCCGGATCGGCGAAGTAGTTGCCGTCATGATGGGCGACCGGAGCGCGGATGATCTGGCCGGGCGCATAATTGCTCGTAAAACTCGTATTGGCGTTCTCGACGCGCAGCTTAACTTCGCGACAGACGAATTTCAGATGGTCATTGCGCATCAGCGCGCCGGGCAGCATGCCGGCTTCGACCAGGATCTGGAAGCCGTTGCAGACGCCGATCACCTGCACGCCTTTTTCGGCCTTCTCCGCCACCGCCCGCATCACGGGCATGCGCGCCGCTATGGCTCCGCAGCGCAGATAGTCGCCATAGGAAAAGCCGCCGGGAATGACGACCAGGTCGACATCCGGAATTTCCGTGTCGGTCTGCCAGACCGTGACCGGGGCTTTGCCGGAGATTTTCGTCAGCGCCGCGATCATGTCGCGGTCGCGGTTGAGGCCAGGAAGGACGACGACGGCTGATTTCATGTGGTGTGATCGAATGGTTTTTGAGGTTCGGCGAGTTCGCGCAATTCGAGGCGGTGTTCGATTCGATCGAGTCGCTGGTCGATGCGTGTGAGGATCGAATACACATTGCTGCTCGGCCTGCATCGACGCCAAATGGCCGCGGATTGCGTTCAAGCCATGCGAATGCTCTATCGCCACAGACTCGACATTGCTCAGCCGTGTCTGAACGCTTTTAAGAATTTCGTAGATCAGATCGCTGCTTATTTCCGCCATCAGAGTCTCCGGCGCAACCTCAGTCTATGGCTACAGTATAGTTCTCGATCACCGTGTTCGCCAGCAATCGGTCGCACATGGCCTTGAGGTCGGCCTCGGTCCTGGCGCGGTCTGCGCTGTCGATCTCGATGTCGAACACCTTGCCCTGGCGCACCGATCCGACACCGGCAAAGCCAAGGCCGTCAAGCGCATGCTCGATCGCCTTGCCTTGCGGGTCGAGAACGCCGTTCTTTAGGGTTACGGTCACACGGGCCTTGATCACGCCTGCTACGCTCCTGTCTGGTTATGAGTGGGCCGGCTCAGTGCGGCTTGCCTTTCGGGCCGTCGGCGGAAGCAACCAGAACCGGGCCGGTCGGGCGGGGCGGCTCGTTCTCGTTCATGATGCCGAGGCGGCGGGCCACTTCCTGGTAGGCCTCGACGAGGCCGCCCATGTCGCGGCGGAACCGGTCCTTGTCCATCTTCTCCTGGGTGTTCACATCCCACAGGCGGCAGGAATCCGGCGAAATCTCGTCGGCTACCACGATGCGCATCATGTCGCCCTCGAACAGGCGGCCGCATTCGATCTTGAAATCGACGAGCTGGATGCCGATGCCCATGAACAGGCCGGACAGGAAATCATTGACGCGGATGGCCAGCGCCATGATGTCGTCGATCTCCTGCGGGCTTGCCCAGCCGAAGGCGGTGATGTGCTCTTCCGAGACCATCGGGTCGTCGAGCGCGTCGGCCTTGTAGTAGAACTCGATGATCGAGCGCGGCAGCACCGTGCCTTCCTCGATGCCGAGCCGCTTGGCCAGCGAGCCGGCGGCGATGTTGCGGACCACCACTTCGAGCGGGATGATCTCGACTTCCTTGATCAGCTGCTCGCGCATGTTGAGCCGGCGGATGAAGTGGGTCGGAATGCCCATCCGGTTCAGATGATTGAAAATGTGCTCGGAGATGCGGTTGTTGATGACGCCCTTGCCGTCGACGATCTCGTGCTTTTTCTTGTTGAAGGCGGTGGCGTCGTCCTTGAAGAACTGGACCAGCGTTCCCGGCTCGGGGCCTTCATAGAGGATCTTGGCCTTGCCTTCGTAGATGCGGCGGCGATTTTTCATCTGGTTTTTCTCTGGATTGGGGCAGGCGCCTGGCAACCGACCCTTGCGTCAACGCTCATGCGCGGCAATGACGGGTTTCAACGCGGTCTCTATCCCAATCCCGCCAATTGCTCAATCGGCAAATCAGGCCAATCAACCGCTTTCCCGAGCGAAATGCCGCACTGCAGCAGAAGACAGGGCGTATTGACCCGGGCGCGACCTTTTGGTTTGTGCTGGGGAAGCCCATATTGACCGGCAATGACGAATCGCAGCCACCTCCGGAGGAACAGCCATGAGCAGCTTGAACGATCGCGAAAAGGGCTTTGAGAAAAAATTCGCGATGGATGAGGAACAGCGTTTCAAGGCGACCGCCCGGCGCAACAAGATGCTCGGCCTCTGGGCCGCCGAAAAGCTCGGCAAGACCGGCGATGAGGCTGAGGCCTACGCCAAGGAGGTCATCATCTCCGACATCGAGGAAGCCGGCGACCACGACGTGTTCCGCAAGGTGCGCAAGGATTTCGACGACGCCGGCGTGCAGCAGTCGGACCACCAGATCCGCCGCACCATGGACGAATTGCTGGCGCAGGCGATCGAGGAGGTCAAGAACAGCTGATCCTGCCGTGGACCAATGCAACCGTCCGCCTTAGCGGGCGGTTTTTCTTTGCGTTTAGGGATTTCCGGGTGAAGATGCGGTCCCCGATCGAGGAAAGCTCCCCATGCACCTGGCAACGCGACTGGAAGCCGACGAAACCTTGTTTACAGCCTGGTCGGGCGTACCGGACGCGCTGACGGTCGAAATCGTCGCCGCACAGGCGTTCGACGCCGTCACGCTGGACATGCAGCATGGCGGACACCACGAGGACAGCGTGGTTCGCGGCATATTGCCGGTCATGCATGCCAAGAAGCATCCGGTGGTCCGCATTCCGGTCGGACGGTTCGACATGGCGAGCCGCGCGCTGGATTTCGGCGCCGAAGCGGTGATCGCGCCGATGGTGAATTCGGTCGCGGACGCCCAGCAGTTTGCCGCCGCGATGAAATACCCGCCGGTGGGAGAGCGTTCCTGGGGTCCGACCTACGCATTTCCGCGGCACAAAGGCAGCGACTACAACACCTGGCTCGGCGACATGAACGCACGCACCGTCTCCTTCGCCATGATCGAGACTCGGGCCGCGCTCGATGCGCTCGACGGCATTCTCGACACGCCCGGCATAGACGGCATATTCGTCGGCCCGGCCGATTTCTCGATCGCCTGGAGCAATGGAGCAACGGTCGACGGAAGCCTTGAGGACATGATGGAGACGGTCGCCTCGATCGCGCGCCGCACCAGGGAAGCGGGCAAGCATGCGGCGATCTTCGTGGTCGACCCGAACATGGCGGGCCGCTTCGTCTCCATGGGCTACCGGTTCATGGCGCTGGGCACCGAGCCGAAATACATCGCGCTGGGTGCAGAGGCGCTGCTGAAGGCAGCCCGCGGATCGATAAGCTAAAGCTTCGTCAGGAAGTTGGCGAAGGCCATCGTGCCCTCGGGCCACGGGCCGTAGCCCGCTTCGGCATTGATGTGCTCGGCCTCACCGGCATGGATGAACAGCGAGCCCCAGGCTGCGGCGATATCCTCGGCGACCTCGATCGGGCAGAACGGGTCGTTGCTGCTCGAAACCACGATAGAGGGAAAGGGCAGCGGCTCGCGCGGATAGGGGCCGAAGGTCATCAGGTGCCTCGGCCTGATAGACGGATTGGCGACGTCGGGCGGCGCCACGAAAAACGCGCCGGCTACGGGCTTGCGGAATTGCGGGATCGCCTGGACGACCGTCGAGACGCCGAGCGAATGGGCGATGAAGACCACCGGCTTCTCGGCCTCGTTGACGGCTTTGGCGACCTCGGCCGTCCAATCCTCGCGAACCGGCTTCGACCACTCCGCCTGTTCGACGCGCCTTGCGGTCGACAGCCTGGCCTGCCAGCGGCTTTGCCAGTGTTCCGGCCCCGAATTGGTGTAGCCGGGCACGATGAGTATATCTGCGTCCTTGACCTTCATGGCGCGCCATGTAGCCACGCCGCGCCGGCCATGCAACCTTTTGCGGATGCACTCGAACGCAGCGCTATGATGAACAGCGTGTTCGCTTTCGCGGTGCTTGCGCGAAGCGCCGCGCATGCCGATGTTCGCGGCAAGTTCGATTTTCCGGCCGCTACAGGAGCCCGATATGTCAGAAATGCCGTTTGCCGCGACAACGCCGGTCAGCGTTGCCCGCGTGGGCCTGAAGGCGCGTGACGCCGAGGCGCTTGCAAAATTCTATAGCGATGCCGTCGGCCTTGAGGAACTGTCGCGGGATGGCGGAGCGATCCTGCTGGGCGCCGGCGGCCGGCCTTTGCTCGATATCGAAGCCGATCCGGCCGCTAAACCCGACGACCCGCGCAGCGCCGGCCTTTTCCACACGGCTTTCCTGCTGCCGAGCCGCGCCGATCTCGCCCGCTGGGTAAGGCACGCTTTCGAAAATCGCATTCCGGTGAGCGGCGCATCGGATCATCTGGTCAGCGAGGCGCTGTACCTCAACGATCCGGAAGGCAACGGCATCGAGATCTATGCCGACCGGCCGCGGGATGCATGGTCGTGGAACGGCTCGTCCATCGAGATGGCGACCCAGAGGCTCGATATTGACGGGCTGATCGCCGCGATACCGGCGGGAGATGCCGGTTGGCGGGGCGCGCCGGAAAACAGCGTCGTCGGCCACGTCCATCTGCGCGTCGGCGATCCGGTTGCGGCGGAAGATTGGTGGCGCGAGGAATTCGGCTTCGACACTGTTGCCAGGTACGGCGCCGACGCCGTGTTCCTGTCTTCTGGCGGATACCACCACCATATAGGCGCCAACCGCTGGCAGAGCGCCGGTGCGGGGATGCGCGATCCGGGCCGCGCCGGGCTTTCGTGGATCGAGATGCGCTCGGCCGAAGCTCAGTCCGAGAAGGCTGTCCGGGATCCCTGGGGAACGGTAATCCGAGTCGTGCCGGACAAGGTATGATCGGGACAGAGGGCGCTACTGGCCCTCGACGGTTCCGTTCTCGGGCGCCTCGATCCGCAGCTCGACGCTGTTGGACCGGTCGAAATAGCCGTCCGCGTAGAGAAACAGCGCCACCAGCGCGGCCACTGCCAGCGCTCCGGCGGCGAACCACACTACCTTACCGTTTGCCGTGGTCGTGTCATGATCGGCCATTCTCGCCGCCCATCCCGGTTGAACCGGCGCACAACGCGTGATGCTACTGGCGGGTTCCTTAAATCAGGCCTCGCCGAACACCCGCCGGAAAATCGTGTCGACGTGCCTGGTGTGGTAGCCGAGATCGAATTTTTCGCGGATCTCGCTTTCCGGGAGGGCGGCCGTCACTTCGCTGTCAGCTAGGAGTTCCTCAAGGAAATCAGCGCCCTGTTCCCAGACCTTCATGGCGTTTCGCTGCACCAGGCGATAGGCGTCCTCGCGTGACACGCCGGCCTGGGTGAGCGCCAAAAGCACCCGCTGGGAGTGGACGAGGCCGCGGAACCGGTTGAGGTTCTTCAGCATGTTTTCCGGGTAGACGACCAGCTTGTCGATGACGCCGGTAAGCCGCGCCAGGGCGAAATCGAGCGTGATCGTCGCGTCGGGGCCGATCATGCGCTCGACGGAGGAGTGCGAAATATCGCGCTCGTGCCATAGCGCCACGTTCTCCATCGCCGGCATGGCGAAGGAGCGCACCATGCGCGCCAGCCCGGTCAGGTTCTCGGTCAGCACCGGATTGCGCTTGTGCGGCATCGCCGACGAACCTTTCTGGCCCGGTGAGAAATACTCCTCCGCCTCCAGCACCTCGGTCCGCTGCAGGTGGCGGATTTCGGTTGCCAGCCGCTCGATCGAGGAGGCGACCACGCTGAGCGTGGCGAAGAACATTGCGTGCCGGTCGCGCGGTATGATCTGCGTCGACACCGGCTCCGGCTTCAGGCCGAGCTTTGCCGCGACATGTTCTTCGACGCCCGGATCGATATTGGCGAAGGTGCCGACCGCGCCCGAGATCGCGCAGGTGGCGATTTCTTCCCGCGCGTGGACCAGGCGCTCGCGGCAGCGCGAGAATTCGGCGTAGGCGAGGGCGAGTTTGACGCCGAAGGTCGTCGGCTCGGCATGGATGCCGTGGCTGCGGCCGATCGTGACCGTGTCCTTGTGCTCGAAGGCGCGCCGCTTCAGCGCGGCAAGAAGCTGGTCGATGTCGGCGAGCAGGATGTCGCTCGCGCGAGCGAGTTGCACGCTGAAGCAGGTGTCGAGCACGTCCGACGAGGTCATGCCCTGATGGATGAAGCGCGAATCGGGGCCGACGAATTCGGCGAGGTGAGTGAGGAACGCGATCACGTCGTGCTTGGTGACGCGCTCGATCTCGTCGATGCGCTCGACGTCGAATTTGGCGGCGGCGCCCTTTTCCCAGATTGTCCTGGCGGCTTCTTTCGGGATCACGCCGAGTTCGGCCAGCGCGTCGCAAGCATGCGCCTCGATCTCGAACCAGATGCGGAAGCGGGTTTCCGGCGACCAGATGGCGACCATATCGGTCCGCGAATAACGAGGGATCATCCCGGGTCCAGTTCTGTTTAAGGCAAATCCTGCCGCGTCCTAACAGAGGCGGCGGAAATGCTCAACGTGGACTGCGCGCAAACCAGAATGCGGCGGCGAACAGCGCCAAAAAACCGAACGGGAAGAACAGCCGGACGCCGAGCACCGAGAACTGATAGAGCGCGGCCAATGTCGTGAAAACGAGCTGGAACATCCAGGTGATGGAGAAAGCCTCCGCATGCCACGCCGAATAGTAGGAACGGTACTGGATAGCGTAGAGGACGGCCGTCACCGCCACCGTAGCGGCGGCGAAGCAGAGCAAAGCAGCGGCGAAGGAGGCCTCGACACGCCGCTCCTCGGAGAAGAAGCGGGCGAGGAACAGCCCCAAGGGGAATGCAAGCGCGCCACCAACGGCAAACAGCGCCGCCACGAATTGCAGCTTGGCCGGGGTTTCCCAGGCGCCCAGGAAAAGGTTGGCGTAGGCGCCGGCGCCCATCGCCAACCCCCACAGGATGGCGCCGGCGAATGTTGTGGCAAGGGAAGGGCGCGCGCGGCGCAGCCGCGCCGAAAACGCTCTGCTAGCGGGGCGGCCGTGGGCAGCGCTGTCGACCGGCAGGATCACCACCGTCCCGTAACCGCGAGCCAGCGGAAATCTGGGCCTTCGAAGCCGTATGTACGCAACGAAATGAGCACCGCATAGGCGGACAGGCCGCCATCGTGATAGAGGGTCTGTACCGCGCCTATGCCGTAGCCGTAGGGGCAGCCGCGGCTCTGCGGGATCGCCTTGTCCTCATGCAGAACCTGCGTCTGGCCACCTTTCGACGCGTCTATGCGCAGGAGACGGAAGCCGTTGATCTCGCCGTGGTTCTCGCACTGCGCGGTGTTGTTGAGCGGGATTTCCTCCAGCCGGAACTCCAGAGGATCGTCGACCGGATAGAAGATCGGCCGCGGATTGACCATCATCCGATAGGGGTCGGCCGAAAGCTCGGTCACCGCATTCGAGCCGGCGGTGAAGCCCCGGTTTGCATTAAGCTCGGATTGGCCGACGATCTTTTCGCCGCGTTCGCGCGATTGCCGCCGCGCTTCCTCGACCGTGGCGTTCTCGTCTTCGAGACGTACCCTGATCGGCGTTGCCGGCAGGAACTCATCGCTGTCGACATCGATGTAATAGCGGTTGGAATAAGGAAAGCCGGAGCCGTCGAAAGCGCCATATTCCTCGAAGGCGAAAACCGAGCCGTCATCGCTGAAGCCCAATATTTCGAGTTCGGCGACGTCGCCCGCGAGCGAGGCCGGCGCGACCGCCAGAAGAATAAGCAGGGCAAGTGCGGTTCGCATGGTTTCTCCGCGGGCATCGAGGTCGCCTGAATATCGCGCGCGAACCCTAACGTCGCGTTCACGAACGCGATGCATCCAATCCTGCCGCCGACCGTTAGGGCGTCAGGTCAGAAGCAAGGAGGCAGACAATGGCCGACATGAGCGGCATTCGCGAGCATATGGAAGTGATCGGCGCCGATGGCGTGCATATCGGCACGGTCGACAAGGTTGAGGGGCAGCGCATCAAGCTGACCCGCAAGGACAGCGGCGAGGGCTCCCACCGGGGACACCACCACTTCATACCGGCCAGCCTCATCGCCGAGGTGGAAGGCGAAAAGGTGCGGCTGTCGGCCAATTCCGACGTTGCCGTCACTTTCGAGGAAGAATAACGGCCCAGCAGCCTACGCTCAGAGGCGAGAGGACCACACCGGAAACAGATCGCCCTCGGCGGCCGTGGCGGCATGGACCCCGCGCGCTATGGCGCGCGCCATTGTCGCGCCGGCGGCGGCATAAAGGTCGATCGCGTCGTCCAGTTCGACCGTCTTGCCGCTGCGCCCGGTTGCCAGCGCGAAGACGAGATCGCCGTCGGCCGGCGTGTGCGTCGGCCAGATCGCACGCACGAAGCCGTCATGCGCAGCGATGGCAAGGCGCTTGGCCTCGGCCTTGGTCAGCATCGCGTCGGTGGCGATGACGGCGATGGTGGTGTTTCCCGTCGCGTTCCTGTCGCGAAATTTCAGCAGGAGCTTCCTGGCGTTCTCGGGCACCGGCGAGGGATAACCGAGGCCGCCGAACTCGTCGCCAATCTCGAAGGGGGCGGCCCAGAAGTGGCGGCTGCGCCCCACCGTCACCGAGCCCGTCGGATTGACCGCTGCGAGCGCCCCGATGGTGATGCCGTTGTCGAGCACAACCGAAGCCGAGCCGAGGCCGCCCTTCAGGCCGGCCGACAGGGCTCCGGTTCCGGCGCCGGCCGTGCCGATCGAAAAATCGCGGCTAGCCGCCTGCACGGCATCGTAACCGAGTTCGCGATAGGGCGGGTAGCGGCCCCAGTCCTTGTCGCCGCCGTTGCGAAGGTCGAACAGGATGGCGCTTGGCACGATCGGAACGCGGTACCCGCCCACCTCGAAGCCGATTCCCTGCTCGCGCAGCGCCGCCTGCACGCCCGAAGCTGCGTCGAGCCCGAAGGCGGAGCCGCCGGAGAGAACCACCGCGTTGACTGCCTGAACGGAATTGTGCGGCTTGAGCAGGTCGGTCTCGCGCGTGCCCGGCGCGCCGCCGAGTATCTGGTAGCCGGCGACCGCCGGTTCCTCGCAGACTACGACCGTGACGCCCGATTTCAGGCGCTGATCGTCTGCATTGCCGACCAGCAGGCCGTCGACATCGGTGATCAGATTGCGTGGCCCATGGCGGAACATCAGTCGTCTCCCAATGGAATGAAGCGCTCGCCGTCATAGCGGAAGGCGCGATAGGGATTGTCGGCGAGGTCACCCTTGGCGTCGAAGCGGACGGGCCCGATGGCGGTCATGAATTCCCGCTCTGCGAGGATGTCCGGCAATGGCTTTCCGGTAGCGTCCGCATCTGCAAGGGCGGCGCGGGCGATTTCGACCGCCGCGAATGTAGGAAGGACATAACCGTCGGGGGCGATCTGGCTCTCCCTGAGGGCTGCAAGAGCGTCGTTGCCGGCGATTTCCGACCATTCCGGCAGGCCGATCATCAGTGTTCCCTCGGCAAGCGGCACTTCGCCGGGCGCGGCGCGCAACGCTTCACCGCCGGCAAAGACCATGCCGCCGCCGGCGGCGGCTGCGTCGCGCGCCATGATCGCTATGTCGTCACGGTCGCCGCCGACGAAGACATGTGTGGCGCCGGCCCTCCGAAGACGCCCGACGAGGCCGACCTGGTTGTCCATCTGCGGCCGGAAATTGTCGGTGAATACCGGCTTTAGTGCGGCCTGTTCGGCGGAGGCGCGGACGCTTTCGGCAAGCTCGCGGCCATAGATGGTGCCGTCGTCGATGATGGCGAAAAGCTCGTCGCGCCAGAGTTTCGGTACGATCGCGGCGGCAGCCGCGTTCTCGCCGTCGGCGCGCGGTCCGAGCCGGAAAACCGGCCAACCGGTCTTTTCGCGGCCGTCCGTCAGGCTGTCGGTCCTAACGCCGACGGTGACGACGGGAATGCCCGCCTGCTTCAGGATTGGCAGCGCCGCCTCAATCGCTTCCGTGCACAGGAAGCCAACGACGATCCGCACCTTTGCCTCGACGAACTGGCGCGCGGCCTTTGCGCCGCCTTCGGCGGTGCATCCGTCGCTGGCGATTTCCAGCTCTTCTGCCCCAGCCGCTACCGCGGCGCCGTCCAGGATCTGGACGCCGAGGATCGCCGAGGCGCCGCTGAGCGGCGTGGACAAGCCCAGTCGCGGCTCCTGCGCTTGCGCCTGTGCGGCCAGCAACAGACCCGCTATCCCCGCCAGGCAGCTTGTGCCAAGTCGCATGTCGCTCGACGTCCTCCGTCCGGCGGCTCCAGCCGCCTGCATTGCCGCCACTGGTAAAGGGTGGCCGCTTCCCGCGCAACTCATGAGATTGAAGACGAAAATGGCGCTTGACCTAAAGCATGGTTGAGGTTGCAGACTGGTTTTCTCATGCCGCGCAAGCGGAATTGGAAAGGAGAATGAGATGGTGGAAGAGAAGCCGAATGGCGAGCCACTCTATCGCGTCGACAAGTTCGTCGTTCCGGAGCACGGCCGAGACGAGTTCCTGGGCCGGGTAGCGACGACCCATGCGTTGCTGCGGGACCAGGATGGCTTCGTGCGAGACTTCATCCTCGAGCAGCAATCCGGCCCAGGCGAGTTCAACATCGTGACCTTTGTTGAGTGGTCCAGCCAGGACGCAATAGCCCGCGTGTCGGCGGCGGTGGCGAAACTGCACGCGGATATCGGCTTCGATCGCCAGGAAATGTTCTCGCGGCTAGGCATCAAGACCGACATTGCCAACTACATGCGGCTGGAGATTTAGCGGCTTGCCGGCTTCGCTTGTGGCGCGCGCTTCATGGCCATATATAGCGGGCAACGCAAATCACGGGAAATCGCCGGTGCTGAAGAAAACCGACATCGAGCCGCAGGCCTATCGCGACGCGATGGCGAACTTCGCCGGCGCCGTGCATGTGGTGACGACCGATGGCCCGGCCGGAAAGCGCGGTGCTACCGTGATCGCTACCTGCTCGGTTTCGGATATGCCTCCGACGGTGCTGGTGTGCGTCAACCGTGAAAATCCCAAGAACGATGCCTTCCTGGAAAACGGCAATTTCGCTCTGAACACGCTTCGCGCCGATCAAGAGCCGCTGGCTGTCGCATTTTCGGGCCTCAGCGGCCTGCCGCCCAAGGAGCGCTTCGCCATGGCGCGCTGGGACACGATCGCTTCGGGCGCGCCAACGCTGGTGGACGCGCTCGCCGTCTTCGACTGCGAACTGGTCGACACCAAGGACCACGCCACCCACCGAGTGCTTTTCGGCAAGGTGACAGGCCTGCGCATCGGCGATACGCTCGAACCGCTGATCTATTTCAACAGGGGATATCGCGCGCTCTAGAGGTTAGCCTGGGAGCCGCCCCTGCATTCCGGAGGTCGAATGAGCGAGTTGCAACCGCGTCCCGCGCCGCAGACGATCGACGAGACGCTCGACATGCTGGCCGGCGCGGATTATGTCGCCGACCGCGCGCTGGCGACCGTCCTATTCCTCTCGCTACGCATGAAGCGGCCGCTCTTCCTGGAAGGCGAGGCAGGCGTCGGCAAGACCGAGATCGCCAAGGTTCTCGCCCAGGCACTCGGCCGCAAGCTCATACGCCTGCAGTGCTATGAAGGGCTCGACGTCTCCTCGGCGGTCTATGAGTGGAACTACGCCGCCCAGATGATTGAGATCCGCATGGAGGAGGCGGCGGGATCGGTCGTGCGTTCCGACATGGAGCGCAACGTGTTCTCCGAGAAATACCTGATCCGCAGGCCGGTGCTGGAAGCGCTGACCGGCGAGGCGGGTGCTGCCCCGGTGTTCCTCATCGACGAGCTCGACCGCACCGACGAGGCATTCGAGGCGTTCCTGCTCGAGATTCTTTCGGATTTCCAGGTGACGGTGCCCGAACTCGGCACGATCAAGGCCGAGGAGCCGCCGATCGTCATCATCACCACCAACCGCACGCGCGAGATCCACGACGCGCTGAAGCGGCGCTGCCTCTACCACTGGGTCGATTATCCCGACGCGGCGCGCGAACTGGAGATCGTGCGGCGCAAGGTGCCGCAGGCCAACCACCGCCTCTCGGCGGAGGTCGTGCGCTTCATCCAGAAGCTGCGCGAGATCGATCTGTTCAAGGTGCCCGGCGTCGCCGAGACAATCGACTGGGCCGGCGCGCTGACCGAACTCGACAAGATCGCACTCGACCCCGAAACCATCTCCGACACGATCGGCGTGCTGTTGAAATATCAGGACGACATAGCCCGCATCGAACAGGGCGAAGGCCGCCGCCTGCTCCACGAGGTGAAGGCGGAGCTTTCGGCGGCCGAGTAGATGGAAAAATTCTCTTCCGCTCCGAAAGTCGCCAAGCCGGAAGGGCGCCTCGCCGACAACATCGTCTATTTCGCCCGGGCGCTGCGCAAGGCAGGCATGCGGGTCGGGCCGGCTTCGGTGAAGGACGCGATCGAGGCGGTGCTGGCGGCAGGCATCGGAACCCGCGAAGATTTCTACTGGACGCTGCATGCCGTTCTCGTCACCCGCCACGAGGACCACGCTACCTTCGACGAGGCGTTCCGGCTGTTCTGGAAATCGCGCGAGCTGATCGAGAAGATGCTGGCTATGTTTTCGCCGGTCGCGCCCGACCACCGCGAGCGGGAAAAGCCACGCACGGCCGAAAGCCGCGTCAGCGAGGCGATGTTCGAAGGCCACCGGAAAAACCAGCCGCGGCGTGAAATTCCCGAGATCGAGGTCGATGCGCGCTTCACCTTTTCCGGCAATGAAGTGCTGCGCGGCAAGGATTTTGCCCAGATGAGCGCCGCCGAGATCGGCGACGCTAAGCGCGCCATCGCGGCGCTTACTCTGCCTTTCGACTTGGTGGCGACGCGGCGGTTCAAGCTCGACCAGCGCGGCCGCACCATCGATCCGCGCGCCATGATGCGTTCCGCAGCGCGTACCGGCGGTGCGTTGATCCTGCCGAAATTCCGCACGCGGCGGGAAATCCACCCGCCGCTGGTGGTGCTTGCCGACATTTCCGGGTCGATGAGCCAGTATACGCGGATATTCCTGCATTTCCTGCATGCGCTGACCGAGAAGCGGCGGCGCGTGCATACATTCGTGTTCGGCACGCGGCTGACAAACCTGACTCGCCAGATGCGCCATCGCGATCCCGACGAGGCGCTCGCCGAGGCTTCGACGGCGGTGAAGGACTGGTCCGGCGGCACCCGCATCGGCGATACGCTGCACGAATTCAACCGGCTGTGGTCGCGTCGCGTGCTCGGGCAGGGGGCGGTCGTGCTCATCATCACCGACGGGCTCGAGCGCGACGATGTCGCCGCCCTGAGCGAGGAGATGGAGCGCCTGAAAAAATCTTGCCGCCGGCTGATCTGGCTTAACCCGCTCCTGCGCTTCGACGGTTTCGAGCCGCGCGCCCGTGGCGTCAGGGCCATGCTGCCGCATGTCGACGAGTTTCGCGCGGTCCACAATCTGAACGCGCTGGCCGACCTTTGCGCCTCTCTGGACAAGGCTTCGAGCCGCGATGTCGACCCGCGCCGGTGGCTGGCTATTGGCAGGCCGCGCGCGGCGCAACATATTCTTCTCACGGAGGATCGACCATGAACGATCTCGCTCATCTCGACGAAAGCCGCGATCCGTTGGCGATAGCCGAGGGCTGGCTGCAGGACGGCAAGGAGGTGGCGATCGCCACCGTCGTCGAGACCTGGGGTTCCGCCCCGCGCCCGGCCGGCAGCCACCTTGTCATCGACGCCGCCGGCAATTTCCACGGCTCGGTGTCGGGTGGCTGCGTCGAAGGCGCGGTGGTCGCGGAAGCCGCCGACGTGATCGAGACCGGCAAGCCGAGGATGCTGGAATTCGGCGTCGCCGACGAAACGGCCTGGCAGGTCGGGCTGTCATGCGGTGGGCGCATAAAAGTCTATGTCGAGCGGCTGGGTTGAGCGCATGAATCCTATTTCGCTGAAAAAACTGAACGAAGAGCGCCGGGCGCGGCGCGCAGCCATCCTGGTCACCGACCTCGGCGATGGCAGTGACCGCATTGTCTGCGAGGGCGAGGCCGTTGCGGGCGGGCTAGGCGAGGCGGCCGCCAAGGCATTCCGGTCGGGAAGCTCCGGCTCGGTCGAGGCCGACGGGCGGACGTTTTTCCTCAACGTGCATCTGCCGCAGCCGCGCCTGGTGGTTATCGGCGCCGTGCACATCAGCCAGGCGCTGGCGCCGATGGCGCGCGTGGCCGGTTATCCGCTGGAAATCATCGACCCCAGGACGGCATTCGCCACGAAGGACCGTTTTCCTGACGTGACGCTTCACCCTGAGTGGCCTGTGGACGTGCTCGCCGCGCGGCCGCTCGACGGCTACACCGCGCTTGCCGCGCTCACCCACGATCCCAAGATCGACGATTTCGCGCTGAAGGCTGCGCTCGACGCCGGCTGCTTCTATGTCGGCGCGCTGGGAAGCCGCAAGACGCATGCGAAGCGGGTCGAGCGCTTGCTGGCGATGGGCGCGACGGCAGACGAGATCGCGCGCATCCACGCGCCGATCGGCATCGAGATCGGCGCGGCGAGTCCTCCGGAAATCGCGGTGGCCGTGCTGGCGCAAGTGATCCAGGCGTTCCGCTCGCGCGGAGCGGCGGCCGCCGCCGCCAGAGGTGAGGCGGCGTGAAGTTCGGTCCTGTTCCGGTCGGGCAAGCCGAAGGCGCGGTGCTTGCTCATTCCATCCAGCTTGCCGGCAGGCGTCTGCGCAAGGCGCATGTGCTGACGGCGGAGGATATCGCGGCGCTGAAGGCAGCGAACGTCGCCGAAGTGGTCGCGGCGGTGCTTGCGCCGGACGATCTCGGCGAGGACGAAGCGGCGGCGAGGATCGCCGGAGGGATGTTGTTTCGCGGCATCGAGGCCAGGCCGCCATCCACCGGCCGTGTCAACCTCCATGCGCGCGAGGCCGGCGTATTCACCGTCGATGCGGCGATGATAGATGCGATCAACGCTGTCGATCCCGCCGTCACCATCGCGACGCTGGCGAATTTTGCCGCGGTCGAGCATGGCCAGATGGTGGCGACGGTGAAGATCATCCCGTTCGCGGCTACGCGTGACACGGTCGAGGCCGTGACCGGGCTTTGCGGGCGCGGCGAGATTTTCGCCGTTCATCCCTTCAGCCCGAAGCGCATCGGCATCGTCCAAACCGTGCTGCCGGGCATCAAGGATAGCGTGCTCGCAAAAACCACGCGCATCACCGCGGCGCGGCTGGCGCGTTCGAAAAGCCGCGCCGCGGAAGAACTGCGGACGCCGCATGAGACGGATACCGTGGCGGCGGCCATCGTCAAGTTGGCTGAAAATTGTGACCTGGTCGTCGTCTTCGGCGCATCGGCGGTCAGCGATTTCGACGATGTCATCCCGGCCGCCATCCGCGCGGCCGGTGGCGCGGTCGTCCGCACCGGCATGCCGGTCGATCCCGGCAATCTGCTGGTTCTGGGCAGGCTCGGTGGCAAACCGGTGCTCGGCGCGCCGGGCTGCGCCCGCAGTCCCAAGGAGAACGGCTTCGACTGGGTGCTCGACCGGCTGATCGCCGGTCTCAACGTGACGGCGGCGGACATTGCCGGGCTGGGCGTCGGCGGGCTTCTCATGGAGATCCCAACCCGGCCGCAGCCGCGCGAGGCACCAGCCACGCCTGTAGAGCCGAAGGTCGAGATCGTGCTGCTCGCCGCCGGCCGCTCGAGCCGCATGGGCGGGCCAAACAAGCTGCTGGCGTTGTTCGAGGGCAAGCCGCTGGTCCGCCGCTCGGCGGAGCGGGCGCTGGCTGCGCGGGCTGGGGGCGTGACCGTCGTTACCGGCCACCAGGCCGATCGAATTCGCACCGCACTGTCCGGCCTCGACGTGAAGATGGCGCACAACCCGGATTTTGCGTCAGGCCTCTCCGGTTCGCTGAAGCGGGGCGTAGCGAGCCTGCCGGCGGACGTGACGGGCGCGATGATCGTACTTGCAGACATGCCGGGCATCTCAGCCGGCGACCTCGATCATCTGATCGGGGCTTTCGAGAAATCGGGCGGCGCAGCGGTGGTGAGGGCTGTACACAACGGCAAGCGCGGCAATCCTGTGATCCTGCCGCGCTCTCTGTTCCACGCCGTCTCGCAGCTTGAGGGCGATACCGGTGCTCGCCACCTGGTCGAAGCGGAAGGCTTGAACGTCGTCGATGTCGAGATCGGCGAAGGCGCAGGCATCGATGTCGACACCAGGGATGCACTGGAAAGCGCCGGCGGCGTGCTGCAGGACTGAACCTGTCCGTCAAACAACTATCTTGCTGCTGACAAATTATTTGACGACAAGAATGCGATCGGACCGCCGAATCGAGGAGCAAGCGTGCAAAAATCCCACATCAGGTTTTGCCGCTTTGTCTTGATTTTCGTACTGTCCGCCCTCCCTTCGCTTGCCTCCGCCGAAACCCTGAAGCCCTACAAGGACGAGCTGTTCGCCTATCCAGCCATCCTGTCGCGGGAAGGGCCGTACATGGTCGTGGATTACAACGAAATGCGCGACATCAACGGCCGCGACGAAATCCCCGAGAGGCGGGCTCGCGGGAAATATGTTTCGACCGGCGTGCGCAAGGCGCAGCAGGATCTGGTGCTGAGGACGGGCGCGGGCAAGATCCGCCATGTCGCGGTCGGAAGGCGGGAGGGCGCGAAATTCATTGCCATCTACCTTCACGGGCAGGGCGGCAGCCGCAAGCAGGGCGTCGACGACTTCAGCTTCGGCGGCAATTTCAACCGCATCAAGAACTTGATGGCCCGAAATGGCGGGCTTTATCTGTCGCCGGATTTTTCCGATTTCGGCGGAAAAGGCGCGGCGGAAATCGAAGCGCTGATCGGGCATTATGCCGGGCAGTCGCCCGGCGCGAAAATATTCATTGCCTGCGGCTCGATGGGCGGCGCGCTGTGCTGGACCCTCGCGGGCGACAAGGCGATCGGTCCGCGCCTATCCGGTCTGCTGCTGCTCGGCTCGCATTGGCACGACGGCTTTCTGGCCAGCCCCGCTTTTCGCGTGAAAGTGCCGGTGTTCTTCGGCCATGGCAGCCGCGACACGGTCTTCCCGGTCGAGAAGCAGGAAGCATTCTTCCGCTCGATCAAAGCGAAGTCGCCGAACTATCCGGTTCGCTTCGTGCGCTTCGAGACCGGGACTCACGGCACCCCGATCCGCATGACCGATTGGCGCGAAACGCTCAACTGGATGCTTTCCGTCCGGTGAGCTTGCTTGTGGCGCTCACATCGAGCGGCCATCGAAATCGATCACCGGCACGGAAGCAAGATGGACGCCTTCGAGGCAGCGTATGTTTATGTAGGCCGAGGGCTTACTCTCAAGTGCCGCATCCTCGGCGAAGGCATGAATGCCGCATGTCCGGCAGAAGCGGTGCTCGATGGCATGCTTGTTGAACGCGTAGGTTCCCATGCCGTTTCCGGAACCGGTCAGGCGCAGCCTGTCGCGCGGCACGGCCCACAGCAATGCTCCCTTGCGGGAGCAGATGGAGCAGTTGCACGCTACGGCCGCGGTGAGTTCCCCCTCGACTTCGAAAGCGACTTTGCCGCAGTGACAATTGCCTTTGTAGAGCATGCGTTTTCTCCCTGGATTGATGGAGGGTCGGCAAGCGGCGTAGGCGGCGCCTAAGGCGCGGTGTTGTAGTCGAGCACGGTTTCCGGGTTGATCTCGCCGTCATAGGTCGCGTCAACATCGTACTGGACGAGACTGAACTCGCCATCGCGGAACAGCCATATTCCGGTCGACGAGGCATCGCCCACGCCGCGCCACTTGGCGTGCGATGTGATGGTCTTTGTCGCTTCATCGTAAAACGAATTGATGAGTTCGCCATCGCTTCGATAGCCGATGATGTTTACGGCCTCGACTTTTCCTTCGCTGTCGCCGTTTTGATACTGGATCTGAAGTTCGGGCGTCGCGAAATGGATTTCTCTGACGCCGCGGACTTTATCGGCCCGATAATAGTAATGCGCTTCATTGTAGGCACCCATGGTGCAGAAGAAGCGGAAGAGTTGCACTTCCTGTTCGCCGTCGTCAGTGCTGACGGTATTGTGGAATTTGATAATGTAGCGCTCGGGTTCGGTGGGTTGCGCATCTTGGCCCCGTGGAGCGCATTCCTCGCCATGGCTTGCCGCGAAAGCTTTCTTCGCCTGTTCGAGTTCGGCGTCGCGTGCCGGGGGCGGCGGTCCGTCGCCGCATTGCGCCGGGAGCGCTTCTTCGGCCGACTGGTCGGAGGGTTTCAGCGCGCCGCGTTCCAGATGCAGCCCAGTAAACGGCGGCTCCTGGATTTGCGGATTTACAAGGCGCGCCGTATAGCAGCCGGCGAAAACCCGCTCGGTATCGTCCACGCCGGTCGCAGCGATCGCGACGGGGACGTTGAAGAACGTGCTGCCGGCCGCACCTTCGACGCCTGGCTCACCGGTCACGACGCGCACGGATTTCGTGCCTTCGAAGCCGGCGACGAAGCTTTCGAAATTCGCCGACGGCTTGGTCTCGCCGAAATAGGACCAGGCGCGGGAAAATTCGCGGCGGTTGATGGCGTTGTAGAAGGATTTCACGACTGCTTCCGCGTCGGAGCGGTCGTCGAGATAGTCCGGTTCGGCGGCGCGGGCATCCCATGGAGCAGCGATGCCGGCGATTGACATCGACATGGCGGTTGCGAGAATCGCTTGTCTCATCGGGAATCTCCGTCAGCGAAAGCAGGCTAGCATGGATTGCGGCGTCGTGATGGCGCTTGAAAGACCACCTGTGGAACACCTATCTCCGCTTCGGCCATTCCGGCCCGTTCCGAGGGATTTCCACATGACGATTTCAATGTATCAGGCGTCGATTCCGGTTTTGATCAACCGGCTGAACGCGCTGTCGCAAGTGCTTGCCAAGGCGGAAGAAAACGCGGCTGCGCGCAAGATCGACCCTAAAGTGTTCCTTTCCGCGCGGCTCGCGCCCGACATGCTCTCGCTGACGCAGCAGGTCCAGATAGCCAGCGATAACGCCAAGGGCATCGCTTCTCGTCTGGCTGGGCGCGAGATCCCGAGCTACGAGGACAATGAAGCGTCCTTCGCCGAGCTTCAGGAGCGGATCGCGAAAACGGTGCGGTATCTCGAAGGCTTCGCGCCCGCCGACATAGACGGTTCCGAGGAAAGGACTGTCGAAATGAGATTGCTGGGCGGCCAGCGGAAGTTTACCGGCCTGCAGTATCTTCTCCAGTTCGGGATGCCGAACTTCTATTTCCACGTCACCACCGCCTACGCTATTCTGCGCCACAACGGCGTGCCGCTGGGCAAGGCCGATTTCATCGGCGCGATCTAGGTCTCCACAACCGAGAGGCGGCCGGGCGTTTGCGCCGGTCGCCGCTTAGCCGGTAAATTCGTCCGCAAGTTTCGGAGTGATTTTTAACCGGATTCTCGTAACGGTGATCGGGACCAAACGGGAAAGGCGAGGAGGCTGTCATCGGAACGGGCGCAAACCGCGATTTCGCTTCGTTGCTCGACGATCTCTTCGTCGCCAAGGCGCCCGCCGATGATACGGCACGGCCGCCGTCGATTCCGTTCGACTATCTGTCGGTCGCCGACGAACTGCATTCCGGCCGGATCAAGGTTTCGAGCGACGAAGCCGCCGCCGAATACCGCCGGACCAATGAGGAGTTCGAGGCAGAACTGGCGGCGCTGCTCGGCCAGGCCGAACCGCTGCTGGCCGGCGACG
This sequence comes from Allomesorhizobium camelthorni, assembly GCF_011045125.1. GTDB lineage: Bacteria > Pseudomonadota > Alphaproteobacteria > Rhizobiales > Rhizobiaceae > Allomesorhizobium > Allomesorhizobium camelthorni. Next base: position 69,150 of record NZ_JAAKZF010000006.1, read on the forward strand.
CCGTTCCCGCCGAAGGCCTGCCGTCAATCGAGCCGGCCGCCATTGCCGTCGAACTTGGCCTCGACGAGGCCAAGGCAGCCGCCGATTTCGGCCGCTTGCGGCGCAGCTTCGCCTTCAAGAACCATCCCGACCGCGTCGCGCCGCATCTGCGCCAGCGCGCCATGGTGCGCATGCAGGTGGCCAACATGCTGATCGACGACGCCAAAAGGCGAGCCGCCGCGAAGCGCTGATCCGCCGGTCGGATAACTGTTGCATCGCCTGCCTCTTGGCGCGCCGTCCGGCGCTGGCTATGATGCGCACCTCACCCCAGCGCTTTGCCGCCCAAACCATTTTCCCGCCGGAGATTTCAAACCATGCAACAGCGCCGTATTGGCCGCACCGATCTTCTTGTTTCCAAAATCTGCCTCGGAACGATGACCTGGGGCCAGCAGAACACCGAGGCCGAAGGCCACGCCCAGATGGACCTCGCCTTCGAGCGCGGCGTCAATTTCCTCGACACCGCCGAGCTTTACCCGATCCCGCCCAAGCCCGAGACGCAGGGGCGGACCGAAACCTATATCGGCAACTGGATGAAAGCGCGCCGAAACCGGGCGGACGTGATCGTCGCCTCCAAAGTGGTCGGGCGCACCGCCAATGACTGGTTCCGCGGCGGCCGCCCTTCGAAGCTGGTGCGTACCGATATATTCGACGCGATCGATAAGTCGCTCGGAAGGCTCCAGACCGACTATATCGACCTCTACCAGATCCATTTTCCGGAGCGGCAGGTCCCGTGGGGATCGAACTCGACGCGAGTCGGCAATTGGCCGGCGCCGCGCGATGAGGACGAGACGCCGATCGCCGAAACGCTGGCTGTATTCACCGAACTGGTCGAGGCAGGAAAAATTCGCCATTTCGGCCTGTCCAACGAAAGCTCGTGGGGCGTCATGCGGTTCATTGCCGAGAGTGACAAGGGCGTGGGGCCGCGCGCCGCCAGCCTGCAGAACGCCTACAACCTCGTTAACCGCACCTTCGAGGTCAATCTGGCCGAGGTCTGCGGCCGCGAGGAGGTGTCGCTGCTCGCCTATTCGCCGCTGGCGCAGGGCTATCTCACCGGCAAATACGATCATGGCGCGCGGCCTGAGGGGTCGCGTTCGCAGCTTTTCAATCGCGGCCAGCGCTACGAGACGCCGAACGCGGCTGAAGTGCAGCTCGAATACAACGAACTCGCCCGCGACTTCGGCATGGAGCCGGCGCTTTTCGCCAACGCTTTCGTCACCAGCCGGCCTTTCGTGACCTCGAACATCATCGGTGCGACCAGCATCCCGCAGCTCAACATGGCGCTCGATTCAGCGGAAGTGCGCTGGACCGACGAGATGCAGCAGGCGGTCGACGCGATCCACCAGCGCACCGGCAATCCGTGCCCCTGATTGGCGCGACGGATTGCGCGCGCTGGTGAGTTCACGGCGGCGCGCAAATGAATTAACAAGCGCCATCTGACGCTCGCGGCGGGCGAATTCCAGCCCGCGCGAGCCAAATCGCGAACAGCAAGAAGAGATTTGACGATGACAATCGCACAAGAGACCGCCGAACTGCTGACCAGCCTCGGCGTTTCGAAGGAGAGCTTCACCGGCGGCGACCTGCCCGCCAAAAGCCCGATCACGGGCGAGAAGATCGCCGACGTCCGTTCGGTATCGCCTGCCGAGGCGGCCCGCATTATCGAACAGGCCGACGCGGCCTTCCGCGCCTGGCGGCTCGTGCCGGCGCCGCGCCGCGGCGAACTGGTGCGGCTGCTCGGCGAGGAGCTGCGCGCCCACAAGGCCGAACTCGGCCGCCTCGTCTCGATCGAGGCCGGCAAGATCCCGTCCGAGGGGCTGGGCGAAGTCCAGGAGATGATCGACATTTGCGATTTCGCGGTCGGACTTTCCCGCCAGCTCTACGGCCTGACCATCGCCACCGAGCGCCCCGGCCACCGCATGATGGAGACCTGGCATTCGCTCGGCGTGGTCGGCGTGATTTCGGCGTTCAACTTCCCCGTGGCCGTCTGGTCTTGGAACGCGGCGCTTGCGCTGGTCTGCGGCGACGCCGTTGTGTGGAAGCCGTCGGAGAAGACGCCGCTGACCGCGCTCGCCTGCGATGCGATCCTGAAGCGCGCAATGGCCCGTTTCGGCGATGCGCCCGAAGGTCTGGCGCAGCTGCTGATCGGCGACCGGGCCGTCGGCGAGGCATTGGTCGATCATCCGAAGGTGGCGCTCGTCTCGGCTACCGGCTCGACCCGCATGGGCCGCGATGTCGGCCCGCGCCTAGCCAAGCGCTTTGCCCGCGCCATCCTTGAACTTGGCGGCAACAATGCCGGCATCGTTTGCCCGTCCGCCGATCTCGACATGGCGCTGCGCGCCATCGCATTCGGCGCCATGGGCACGGCCGGGCAGCGCTGCACGACGCTGCGCCGGCTGTTCGTGCATGAGAGCATCTATGACGCGCTGGTCCAGCGCTTGAGGAAGGCCTACGAAAGCGTCTCGGTCGGCAATCCGCTGACCTCGAACGCCCTTGTCGGCCCGCTGATCGACGAGGCGGCGTTCCGTGGCATGGAAAAGGCGCTCGACCATGCCAAGGCCGAAGGCGGCAAGGTGACAGGCGGCAGCCGGATCGACACCGGCGACGCCGCGGCCTTCTACGTCAGGCCGGCGCTGGTCGAAATGCCCGACCAGACCGGTCCGGTTTTGGAAGAGACCTTCGCGCCTATCCTCTACGTGATGAAATATTCCGATTTCGACGAGGTGTTGGCCAAGCATAATGCAGTCGGCGCAGGGCTTTCTTCGTCGATCTTCACGCTGGACATGCGCGAGGCCGAACGCTTCCTCAGCGCCGACGGCTCGGATTGCGGCATCGCCAACGTCAATATAGGCACCTCGGGCGCCGAGATCGGCGGCGCCTTCGGCGGCGAGAAGGAAACCGGCGGCGGCCGCGAATCCGGCTCGGACGCGTGGAAGGCCTATATGCGCCGCGCCACCAACACGGTGAACTATTCCAAGTCGCTGCCGCTGGCGCAAGGCGTGTCCTTCGACATCGACTAGGCCGGCGTCAAACGCAAACCTCCCAAGCCCGGCGCGCTTCCACGCGCCGGGCTTTTTGCATTGTCTTTCCGGAGAACAGTTTCGCCGCTCGGGCGTTACACACGCACACTGACCGATACAGCGAGCGGAACCATGGACAAGAACCCCAAGACGCCGCCAAAGGCGGCGGAAGCTTCTGAAAAGCAGCGCGAAATCCAGGGCGGCATCGAGGCCGCCGACAAGGCGGATACCGGCAAGAAGTCGGAAGGAGCCATGCAGGCCGGCGCGCGGCGCTATCCGGAGCCACCCTTTCCGAAGCAGCATCAGCTCAAGCCGGGCTTGGAAGCGCGGCTCGATCCCGCGCCGATGTACGACGCGCCGTTCTACATCGGCTCGCACAAGCTGGAGGGCAAGGTCGCCCTGATCACCGGCGGCGACAGCGGCATTGGCCGGGCGGTGGCGGTGCTGTTCGCCCGCGAAGGGGCGGAAGTCGCCATCAACTACCTCGACGAGCACGAGGACGCCAAGGCGGCGAAAAAGGCGGTGGAGGCCGAGGGCAAACGCTGCATCCTGATCCCCGGCGACATCTCGACGCGCGAGGGCTGCCGCGCGGCAGTAAGGCAGACGGTCGATGAACTCGGCGGCCTCGACATTCTGGTCAACAACGCCGCCTTCCAGCTCCATTCGGCGAAATTCGAGGATCTGACGCCCGAACATTTCGACACGACGCTGAAAACCAACCTCTACGGCAACTTCCATATGGCTCAGGCGGCGGTGGAGCACATGAAATCCGGCTCTGCGATCATCAATACGGGTTCGATCGTCGGCATAACGGGCAGCAAGCAACTAATCGACTATTCGATGACCAAGGGCGGCATCCACGCCTTCACGCGGGCACTGGCGGCGCAGTTGGTGCCGCGGGGCATCCGCGTCAACGCGATCGCGCCCGGACCGGTCTGGACGCCGCTCAATCCATCCGAAAAGGAAGCCAAGGACGTCGCGACGTTCGGCGCAGACACACCGATGAAGCGCCCGGCGCAGCCCGAGGAGATCGCGCCGGCCTACGTATTCCTCGCCTCGTCGCATTGCTCCAGCTACATCACCGGGGAAATCTTGCCGATCATCGGCGGCTACGGCGGCTACTGAAAACAGGGCAGCCACGAACCTGAGCGGCTACCGGCACCGCGGCCGGCGACGCCATAATCGCCAACGCTCTGCCCGCGAACCAGGCTTGCCACGGCGGACGGCTGATGCAGATCGGTCACGCCTGCGGCTAGTGCTTTGCATTGCCGACATTTATTGGATGCGCAGCCGCGCCGATATCGTTATGGTTGCGCGCGAGGCGGTGGGGACTGCATCGAGGACGCCTGTGCTGGGTTTGTGTTCTAGTCGCCTGTGGGCAATCGCGGGAGTTTGCGTTGTCGCCCTGGCGATTGCCGAACCCGCTTCCTCGCTCGAACTGTTCGGAATCAAGATTTTCGAGCCGAAGGACGACGAGGCCGAGGACATCATCGGCGAGCCGCAACGCTATTCGGTCGATTTTGTAGTCTCGCCGGTTGCCGAAGGCGACGACGTCGAGGCTGCGCTCAAGGGCGCGTCCACTTTGTGGCAGGATCGCGAGAAGCCGGCATCCGGCGCGGCGGGGCTTCTGGCCAAGGCGCGCGGCGACTATCGCCGCGTCCTCGCTGCACTCTATGCGCTGGGCCGCTATGGCGGCTCGATCAGCATCCTGGTCGACGGACGGGAAGCCGCCGATCTGCCGCCCGACACCGAATTGCCCGATCCCGCCGCGGTGCGGGTCGCCATCGATCCGGGACCGCTTTTCCATTTCGGCCAGACCAGCATTGTCAATCGCGCGCCGCCGCCCGTCGATCCGGACGACGAGGTCGAAGCGCCGGAGCGCAAGGGCTTCTCGCCGGGCCAGGTCGCGCTCTCCGGTGTCATCCTGCAGGCGGAAAACCTGTCGGTGGAGGCATGGCGGCAGCAGGGCCACGCCAAGGCGAAAGCCATCGAACGCCGGGTGGAAGCAGCGCATGACGTCAATCTGATCGATGCGACGCTCGAACTCGATCCCGGACGCAGGGCGGCTTACGGGCCGGTGACGGTCGAGGGCACCGAGCGCATGGACCCGGCTTTCGTCGCCTACATGACCGATCTTCCGCTCGGCCACGAATACGACCCCGACGACATCAAGCGGGCCAATACGCGGCTCGCCAAGCTCGACGTGTTCCGCGCCCAGCGTATCGAGGAAGCGGAGGCGATCGGCGAGGATGGCCTGCTGCCAATCAGCGTCATCGTGCAGGAACGATTGCCGAGGCGGTTTGGCGTCGGCGCAAGCTATTCGTCGCTCGACGGGGCAGGTTTCGAGGCCTTCTGGCTGCACCGCAATCTGTTCGGCCGCGCCGAAAGGCTGCGCTTCGACGCCAAAGTGGCCGGCATCGGCAACGACGCCGGCGAGGGCGGCGGCTTCGACCCGGCCGACTTCACCTATCGGCTCGCGGCGACTTTCACCAAGCCGGGCGTCTATACGCCTGACACGGATTTCATCGCTTCGCTGATCGGCGACCGCGAGGTGCTCGACCCCTATACGCGTGCCGCCGTCACCGCGCAGGCGGGCTTCAACCACATGTTTTCCGAACATCTCTCGGCGCGGCTCTTCGCCTATGGCGAGCATGCGCGGTTCGACGATGACTTTGGAGAACGCGACTTCGACACTGTCGGCTTCCTGGGCGGCCTTATCCTCGATCGGCGCGACAATGCCGCCGATGCTACCGAGGGCTACTACATCGAGGTTCTGGCCGAACCTTTCTTCGAGTTCAACTACGGCAACGCGGCGCTTCGCGCGACCGCCGAAGGCCGCGTCTATTACGGCTTCGGGGAAGACGACCGCATCGTCGCCGCCGCGCGGCTGAAGCTCGGCTCGGTGGTTGGCTCGCCGGTCGACGAAACCGCGCCGGACAAGCTGTTCTTCGCCGGCGGCGGCGGTTCCGTGCGCGGCTATGCCTATCGCAGCATCGGTATTCCGTCTCCGGATGGAGACGTATCCGGCGGGCGCTCGCTGATCGAGGGCTCGGCGGAATTGCGCGCCCGCGTCACCGATTCGATTGGCGTCGTCGCTTTCGCCGACGCCGGCTATGTCGATGCCGATTCATTTCCCGAATTTTCCGAGGATTTGAAGGTCGGCGTGGGCGCGGGCCTGCGCTACATTACCGGGCTCGGCCCGATCAGGCTCGATCTCGCAATGCCGCTCGATCCGGGGCCGGACGACCCGGATGTGGCTTTCTACGTTGGAATAGGACAAGCGTTTTGACCCGCATCATCCTGACCATCGCATTCGTTCTCTTCACGCTGCCGGCTTTCGCGCAGGACACGGAGCAGGAAGACCGATCCTATTTCATCGGCTTCGTCGAGGATCAGCTTTCGACGCCGAACCGCCAGATCAGGATCAGAGGCATCCAGGGCGTGCTGTCGTCCAACGCGACGATCAGCGAAATCACCATCGCCGACCGCCAGGGCATATGGCTGCGGATCACCAATGCCCGCATCGTCTGGACCCGCTCGGCGCTGCTGCTCGGACGCCTCAACATCCAGACGCTTGCGGCAGACAGCATCGACGTGCTGCGCCGGCCCCTCCCGGAAGAAGGCCTGCCCGCGCCTGAAGCGAGCTCCTTCCGGGTGCCGGACCTGCCGCTTTCCGTCACCTTGGGCGCGCTCGACGTACCGCGCGTCACATTCGGCGCGGAGGTCTTCGGGCTCGCCTCGCAACTGGCGATCACCGGCCGGCTCCAGCTTGCGGGCGGCTCGCTCGACACCGCGCTTGACATCACGCGCCTGGACGGGCCGGGCGGACAACTCGGGCTGACCGCGATCTATCGCAACGACACGCAGGTGCTCGACCTCGACCTTTCGCTGACCGAGCCGGCAAACGGCATCGTCGCCAATGTGCTCAACATCGAGGGCCGGCCGCCGGTAGCGCTGACCTTGGCGGGGGAGGGGCCGCTGGAGGAACTCGACCTCGCTTTGACGCTCGACGCCGACGCTGAGCGCGTCCTGACCGGCACGACGAGGCTGCGCCAGCAATCCGGCGGGCTTGGCTTTGCCGCCAATGTCGAGGGGCCGATCGCGCGGCTGATCCCGCCGCGCTTCCGTGAATTCTTCGGCGCCGAGACGACGCTTGTGGCCGACGGCGTGTTCAAGACCGACGGAGGGCTCGCGCTCGAGAGCCTGGACCTGCGCAGCGGCGCGCTGAGCCTCACCGCCGCCGCCGAAACCACCGCCGACAATTTCCTGCAAAGGCTGACGCTCGATGCCTCCGTTGACAATCAAAGCGCCGAGCGCGTCGTGCTGCCTGTTCCCGGCGGCCAGACCACGGTCGGCCGCGCCGCGCTGACGATCTCGTTCGGCGAGAGCGCGAGCGAGAACTGGACCGGGTCGCTGACCGTCGCCGAACTCGCCACCGATACCTTTGCCGCGCAAAACATAGAGCTGACAGCGAACGGAGTGGCCGAGAACATCAGCCAGCCGGCGGAGCGGCGGATCACCTTCGCGGTCGACGGCGGCGCCACCGGCGTCACCGCGACGCGGGCCGACTTCGCCGAAGCGCTCGGCGATGCGATCGACCTCGACATCGAAGGCGACTGGCGGGCGGGCGGCCCGGTAAAACTCGCCAGGGCTCTGCTTTCCGGCAACGGCTTCAGCGTCTCTCTGGCGGGCGACATTGCCGAACTGGCCTTCCGCGGCGACATCGCCGTCAACGCGACGAGCATCGCGCCATTCTCGCAACTGGCGGGGCGCGACGTTTCGGGCGGGCTCGATCTCGACGCCTCCGGCAGTGTGGAGCCGATCACCGGCGGTTTCGATCTGACCGTGGACGGCGTCGCCACCGGACTGACGATCGACAGCCCCGCCGCCGACAATCTGCTGCAGGGTGAGACGCGCATCACCGGCCGCGTCGCGCGCGGCGAAACCGGCCTCGTCGCCGACGGACTGCGCATCTTCAACGAGCAGGTCTCGATGACGGCCGACGGCAGCTTTGCTACGGACGCCGCCGATTTCGATTTCGACCTGGCGCTGACCGATCTGGCGCTTGTCTCCGAGGACGCCGCAGGCCGCCTGACGGCCAGGGGCCGCGCATCGGGTTCCGGCGGGCTGATCGGTCTTACTTTCGGGGCCGAAGTGGCCGAGGGCTCGCTGGTCGGCAAGAACTTGCGCGAGGCGGTGATTGGCTTCGAAGGCACGCTGCGTGAGGGCGACCTCGACGGGCAGGTCACCGGCAACGCCTTCCTCGACGGGACCCGCGTGCAGCTTTCGAGCGGCGTTGCGCTGAACGAAAGCGGCCGCCGGCTGAGCGCGCTGGATTTTTCCGCCGGCGGAACGCGGATCACCGGCGACGTCACCCAGACCCCCGCCGGCCTGTTCGACGGCGCGCTGAAACTCGCCTCCGCCGACGTCTCAATTGCCGCCGCGCTGCTGCTGGTCCAGGCGACCGGCGCGGTAAACGCCGATGTTACGCTCGCGCCCGACCAGGATCGGCAGAACGCCACGATCAAGGCGAACGCCGAAAATCTCGTCGCCGATACGGTCAGGCTCGGCCGGGCCGATCTGCAGGCGAGCATCGCCGATCTCTTCAACGTGCCTGTCGCCAACGGCTCGCTGCAAGCAACCGAAGTAACCGCTGCTGGCATCGAGGTGGCGCGTCTTTCGGCCACCGCCGAAAGCAGCGGCGCGACCACCAACTTCTCCGGGGACGCCACGCTCGACAATGGCGCGACCGCAGCGGCGTCCGGCGCGCTGTCGCCGGTAGATGGCGGCTGGCGGCTCGGCCTGCAGACCGTCGAACTGGCGCAAGGCGGGCTTGCGGCGCGGCTTGTCGAGCCGGCGGCGCTCGAGGTCAGGGGACAGGATATTTCCGTCGGCAATCTGGCCTTCGACGTCGGCGGCGGGCGTGTGAGCGCGCAAGGCACGATCGCGCAAAGCCTCGACCTTTCCGTTACGATAGCCGCCTTGCCGCTGGCGATCGCCAACACGATCCGTCCCGATCTGGCGCTGGGCGGCACCATCGACGGCACGGCGACGATCGGCGGCACGCGCGCCAGACCGGACATCCGCTTCAATGCGCAGGGCAGGTCAATCGCCGCTGAGGCGCTGAGGCAGGCTGGGCTGCGTACGGTCAGCCTGGACGCCACGGGTACGTCGAGCGCTGAAAGGCTGAATGTCGACGCCGCGATCACCAGTCCTGAAGGACTTCGCGCCACCGTCAGGGGCGGCGTGCCGCTGGCCGGAGGAGCGCTGGCGCTCGATGTCGCCTTGAATGCGTTCCCGTTGGCCGTTCTCAACGCCGCTGTCCCCGGCCGCAATCTCGGCGGCAGCCTGTCGGGAACCGCCCGGGTGACGGGACCGCTCGCCCGGCCCGCGGCATCGTTCGATCTGCGCGGCGCCGGCCTGCGCGCCTCGGCCCTCGACTCGGCCGGGCTGTCGCCGCTCGATGCAACCGCTTCCGGCAGTTTCGCCAACGATGTGGTGACGCTGTCCTCGGCGAGAGTGAGCGGCCCGCAGGGGCTCTCACTCACCGCCAACGGACGGCTGCCGCTCTCGGGCACCGGCGTCTCGGTCACCGTCGACAGCCAGGCGCCGCTTTCGCTCGCCAACCGCTTCCTGGCGGAACGCGGCGCCCAGGCTTCCGGCACGGTTTCGCTCGCCGCGACGATCTCGGGAAGCCTGAGACAACCCGCCATACGCGGCACGATCTCGACCTCCGGCGCTCAGTTCATCGATCCGCAGACAAACATCCGGCTGCGCAACATAGCGGTGTCTGCGGCGATCGATGGCGACCGGGTGACCATCCGCAACGCGTCGGCGGCGATTGCTGCCGGCGGCACGATCACGGCTTCGGGTTCGGTTTCGACCAACGCGCTGGCCGGCTTCCCCGCCGACATCAGGATCAACCTCAGCCAGGCGCGCTATGCCGACGGCAATCTCGTCGTGGCGACGCTTAGCGGCAGCCTGGCGGTGACCGGTCCGCTGACCCGCGACCCGCTGGTTTCGGGCGACATAGCGGTCGAGCGCGCCGAGATCACCGTGCCGGAGAGTTTGGGCGGCGGAGCGGCTGCCATAGACGTCATCCATATCGACCCACCGAAACCGGTGGCCGAGACGCTGCGCCGGGCGAGGGCGGGCGACGGCACGCCGACGCCCACCGCGCGGCCAAGCGTTGTCAGGCTCAACATCGCGGTCAGCGCGCCAACCCGCATCTTCGTGCGCGGGCGGGGGCTCGACGCCGAAGTCGGCGGCTCGGTGCGCCTGACCGGACCGGCGACAGATGTCCAGCCGGTCGGTGCTTTCAACCTGATCCGCGGCCGGCTTTCCATCCTCGGCCAGCGCATCACCTTCGACGAGGGTACGGTGACGCTGGTCGGCGACCTCGATCCCTTCATCAATTTCGTGGCGCGCTCGGGCGGCAACGATATCACCGTCTTCATCACGGTGAGCGGACGTGTCTCCGACCCCGACATCAGCTTTTCCTCACAGCCGGAACTGCCCGAAGACGAGGTGCTGGCGCGGCTGATCTTCAACCGCGGCATCAACGAATTGTCGCCTTTCCAGATCGCGCAGCTTGCCGCGGCCGCGGCCGAACTGGCGGGCGGCGCGAACACCTCGCTGCTCGGCAGCCTGCGCTCCGCCACGGGTCTGGACGATATCGACGTCGTCACCGACGCGGAGGGCAACCCCGCCTTGCGGGCAGGGCGCTATATTCAGGATAACATTTATCTTGGCGTCGAAGCAGGGGCGCGCGGAACCACGCGCGCCACCATCAATCTCGACATCACCGACAATCTGAAGGCGCGCGGCTCAGTCGGGGCCGGCGGCGATTCCGGCGCCGGCATATTTTACGAGAAGGATTACTGAGCCCGGCGATTTCTTCCGGAGTCCAAAAAAATTCCGCGAGGCAGGGAACCTTATCCCTTTCTGCGCATTCGGTCTGGCTACAGAGGGGAATTCCCGGAATTCGCGCAACGGGGGCTCGATGCAGACCGCCAACCACGACTGGATGCAAGTTTGCCGTTTCCACCCTGCCGGGGAGACGTCTTGAACATCCCGCAACAGGACGTCGTCGTGCCGCTGCACGCATTGGAGCCGCAAGCGTCCCATTGGCGCGAGGTGCTGATGGTGCTCCCAGCCGCCATCTACACCACCGACATGTCCGGCAGGATCACCTTCTACAACGAGGCCGCCGCCGAGCTTTGGGGCCATCGCCCGCGCATCGGCCAGGACGAATGGTGCGGCTCGTGGCGGCTTCGCTGGCCGGACGGCACGCCGATGAAGCATGAGGAATGCCCGATGGCCGTGGCGCTGCGCGAAGAGCGTGAGGTCCGGGGCAGCGAGGCCATAGCCGAACGTCCGGACGGCACGCGTGTTCCCTTCCTGGCTTTTCCGACCCCCTTGCGCGATCGATCGGGCAAAATGATCGGCGCCCTGAACATGCTGGTCGATCTCAGCACCCAGAAAAAGCGCGAGGAGAGCCAGCAACTGCTGTCGGCCATCGTCGAATCGTCGGACGACGCAATTGTCAGCAAGGATCTGGGCGGCATCATCAGAAGCTGGAACAAGGGGGCTGAGCGGCTCTTCGGCTATACGGCGCGGGAAACGATCGGCAAGCCCATCACAATGCTGATCCCCGAGGACCGGCAGAACGAGGAACCGGGCATCATCGAGCGCATCCGCAAGGGCGAGCGGGTCGATCATTATGAGACGGTCCGTCTCCGCAAGGACGGCTCGAAGGTCTCCATTTCGCTGACCGTGTCGCCGATCAAGGATTCCACCGGTCGCGTTATCGGCGCGTCGAAGATCGCGAGGGACATCAGCGAGCGCAAGGAAAGCCAGCATCGCATTCTGATGCTGATGCGCGAGGTCAATCACCGGGTGAAGAACCAGTATGCGGTGATCCTGTCGATGATCCGGGAGACCAGCAAGAGGTCGCGGGATTCGCTCGAATTCGAGAAGCAGGTGCGCAACCGGATCATGGCGCTTGCCCGTTCGCACGATCTTCTGGTGCTGGCCGAATGGCGCGGCGCCACCGTGTTCGAATTGTTGCTCGCGCAGGTGAAGCCGTTCGGCAACGAGGACTGCATCACCATGTCGGGGCCGTCGATCGTGCTGCAGCCGAATGCCGTCCAGTATCTGGGCATCGCCTTCCACGAACTGGCGACCAACTCTGCCAAATACGGCGCCCTTTCAGCCTTCGGCGGAACCATCAAGGTTGAATGGACGCTCGAACGCGACAGCGAGGGCAAGAAGAGTTTTTGCCTCTCCTGGGCCGAACTCGGCGGTCCGGCCGTCGCCGAGGTCACCGAGCATGGCTTCGGCAAGATCGTGTTGGAAAAGGTGACCCCTACGGCGCTGGGCGGCGTGGGCGCCGTGACCTATGCGCCCGACGGGGTGACATGGACGCTGCGCGCGCCGATGACCTATCTCGAAGCTTCGGCCGAAGATGATGAGCGCGGGCCCGAACTGATAGCCGCCGCACTTTCCTAGAGCCGGTCTGAATCGCCCTGCGAAAAAATTTCGAGCGCCGTGTCGGCATTCGGCGCTGCCCTTCGTCCTTGGGGTATCGACAGAGCAGGCCGGTCAGCGGACCTGCGAAGCCAAGGAGACCGACACCATGAAATCCACGCTGATCGCCCTCATCGCTTCCGCGGCGGCCTTGCTCGCCGTGCCGGCCGTCGCCGAGGAGGCCAGGAAGGCCGAAACCGTCGCGCCGGCAAAGGCCGGCCATGCCGAAATTAACGGCGTCAATTACTACTACGAGATCCGCGGCGAGGGCGAGCCGCTGCTGCTTCTGCATGGCGGACTGGGCTCGATCGACATGTTCGGCCCCGTACTGCCTGCGCTTTCTGAAGGCCGGCAGGTGATCGCGGTCGACCTCCACGGCCATGGCCGCACGGCGCTCGGGAGCCGCGACATCAGCCTCCCCGATATCGGCGACGATCTGGCGGCCCTGCTCGACGAACTCGGCTACGAAAAGGTCGACGTGCTGGGCTATTCGTTCGGGGGCGGGGCGGCCTTCCGGCTCGCGGTGCAGCATCCCGAGGCGGTGCGGCGGCTGGCGCTGGTTTCGGCCGGCTTCTCCGACGACGGCTTTTATCCCGAGATAAAGGCGCAGCAGGTGCAACTCACCGGGGCGGCGGCGGAGTTCATGAAGGAAACGCCCATGTACGCCTCCTATGTCGCGGTGGCGCCGAAGCCGGAGGATTTTCCGAAACTACTCGATCAGATGGGCAATCTGATGCGCAAGCCCTATGACTGGTCGGCGGACGTGTCCAAGCTCAAGATGCCGGTCATGCTGGTGTTCGGCGACAGCGACATGTACCGGCCCGAGCATGTGATCAAATTCTACCAGCTGCTCGGCGGCGGGCTGAAGGATGCCGGCTGGATGCGCGAGAACCTGTCGCAGAACCGGCTGGCGATCATTCCGAACCGTACCCATTACGACGTCTTCTTCGCGCCGGAACTGGCCGGCGCCGTGCTTCCCTTCCTGAACGGCGAGACTGCGGTGAAGAGCTGGGACGAGCTGGTGGCCGGAAAATAGCGATCGGGCAGTGAATGTTTTGGCCGGCGAGGCTTTGGCTTTGCCGGCCATTTGTTTGCGCGAACACCTATCCGGTGATCCGGAAACCGGCGGAGGCCTGGTCCGGATCGGCGCTTTCGGAAACGACGCCGGAAACCGAAGCGCCCCGCGGCCCCTTCCAGAACCGGGCGAGCATAGCCGACACGGCGGTCTCCGGCCCGGCGATCAGCGCCTTCACCGATCCGTCGGCCTCGTTGCGGACCCAGCCGGACAGCCCCAGCCTTTCGGCCTCCTCAAGCGTCCATATACGGAAGCTCACGCCCTGCACCCTGCCGCTGATCCGGACCAGCATCGCCTTGCGTTCACCCTGCACCGCGGCCTCCATGCGCCTCTGCTTGCAAATCTGGCGCATGATGGGCGGAATGCAACGGGCATTGCCGGCCAGTTGCCGGTGCCGACCGGCGGGTGTATTCTTTCCACTGATAGGGCCGTCCCGAAAAAGAGGGCGGCCATTCGGCCAGCCGGCGAAAACGGCGAGGAACTGGCCAAGGCGCGGCACGGTCTCCTGCGACCATTCCCGCGCAATTTCCCCGCCGCTGCTTTCGCCCGCCCGGCCGCCTTGCAGCGAGCCAACCGCGAAAGGAAACGGCCATGGGTATAGCGATGACAATGCAGGAATATCTCGAGGACAACCACGTGCCGTACGACGTCGCCCGGCACAGCAAGACCGGTTCGTCGGCGATGACCGCCGAGGCGAGCCACGTGCCCGGCAATGCGCTGGCCAAGGGCGTGGTGCTGAAATGGGACAGCGGCTACCTGCTCGCCGTGGTTCCCGCTTCGCGCCAGGTCGATCTCGCCAAGATCGGCGAAATCGTCGGCGAGCGGGTCGAACTCGCCACCGAGGAAGAAGCCAGCGCGCTGTTCCCCGATTGCGACACTGGCGCCGTGCCGATCTTCGGAGCGCCCTATCGGGTAGCCAGCGTGGTGGACGAGGGGCTCGAGCGCCGCGGCGATATCTACTTCGAGGGTGGCGACCACCGCACGCTCGTGCATGTCTCGGGCAACGGCTTCGAGCGTCTGATGTACGGCATGCCGCACGGTCGCATCAGCGGCTGAGGCGAACTTTTTTCGCCGCGACATCGGATCGTCATCGTAGCGACATTGGCGCGCCATCATCGCCGCCCTATCTAAGGTGCGGGCGGCGATCGAGGAGCGACAGATGACCGAGACCAGGGACACACTGGACGAACTGTTGAGCGATCCGCTGATCAAGCTGGTCATGGAACGCGACCGCGTGCGCCCGGACGAGGTGCGCATGCTGCTCGAACAGGCGCGCCGCCGGGCGGACCGCAAGCCCTTTGTTCCGCCTGCCCATGTGATCGCCAAAGCATCCCTGCAGCAAGGATGGTGCGTGTAGCGGCAGGCACCCACGGTACAGGCTTAAACAAAACTCCCGACATTGGGGTGCGCAGGCGCCAAGCAGGTCAAGCACTTCCGCACTGACTCTGATCCGCTTCACCGCCGCCATCTATGGCGACGGAAGCGTCCGCGCCATCGTTAACCGGTGCGGAAACTTTGGATTCAATCTTTCTTGGTAATCTCCCGTTAGTGAAATCGTCTCCGCTGGCGTCCGCCTTCGGTCTCAATTGTTTTGCGTACGGGTCCAAATGCGTTCGACAGCCATCGTCGCCTCCCTCCTCGCATGCCTTGGCATTGCCGGATGCACATCGAGTTCCGGCGTCGACGGCCTGGCGCCGTCGCTCGAAACCACCAGCTCGATCCCGAGACCCGATGCGGCCGTGCCGCAGGCCGATGTGGGGACTGCCGCTCCGGCAGAGGCTGTCGTGCAAACCGCGCAGGTGGAGGAGGTCGCCGAGCCCGCCGAACCTGAAGTGACGCCGATCGCGCTGGTCGCGGTGCCGAAGCCGGCTTTGCGCGAAGCGCCCTATGCCGGCGGAAAAATCCACCGCCACCGGTTCCGCGACGCCAAGCCGATCAATTTCGGCAAAAGGTCGCCGACGAAGCTCGCGGTGCACGGCGTCGACGTCTCGCGCTGGCAGCGCGAGATCGACTGGCCGAAACTCCGGTCGCAGGGCGCGAATTTCGCCTACATCAAGGCGACCGACGGCGGCGACCATCTCGACCCGATGTTCAGGAAGAATTGGCGTGCGGCGGGCGAGGCGGGTCTGAGGCGAGGGGCCTACCACTTCTTCTACTGGTGCCGCACCGCCGGCGAGCAGGCCGACTGGTTCATCCGCAACGTGCCCAAGGTCGCCGGCGCGCTGCCGCCGGTGATCGACGTCGAATGGAACGGCGATTCCAAAAACTGCAGGAAGCGTCCGTCGCGCGCGAAAGTGCTGGAGAAGATGCAGGTCTTCATGGACAGGCTCGAGGCGCATTACGGCCAGCGGCCGATCATCTACACCGCGCCAGACTTCTACCGCGACAATTTGAGGGGCGCATTTCCGGACCATCCGTTCTGGCTGCGCTCGGTGGCGGCGCACCCGGCTAAAGTCTATCCCGGCCGCAAGTGGGTGTTCTGGCAATATTCGGGATCCGGGCTTTCGCATGGCGTGCAGGGCCGCATCGATCTCAACGTGTTCCATGGCGACGAAAGCAAGTGGCGGGCCTGGGTGGGGCAGAACGCCGGGTAGGGGCTCGGTTTCACCGGCTGGCGCTTCTCGCCGACCTTTATCTCCCCGCGAGCCGGCCCCCGCCATGGCTCCGGACGTTTCGTCATTCGCCAAATCGTTGGTTTCCGCCGCCTTCGGCGACCGTTTCTCACCCGCCTGCGATTTCTCTGTCCGCGCCCGTTTCGCTGCGCCTCTCCAGCCTTGCGGCTTTCGCGTCGCCCGTGTTCGTCCAGCACGTGGGTCGCGCCGGATGCAAGCGTGTTGCCACCTCCACAACGCAAGCGCGTGCGACATCCTGGGCTCTTGCCGAAAGTTTAAGCAGCCTTCAAGCTGCACAAAAAGTAGACAGCTTGGGAGAGTCGCCTCGGGAAATCACCACGCCAGAGGAAAAGCTTATGTTCAACTTGGAAAAGACGCCTTCCCATTTCGCATTCGCCCTCGCGGCCACGCTTTCCGCGCCGATTTTCGCCGCGTCTCCCGCCCGCGCGCATGAAGCGCTGCCCACCGCCGCAAGGCCGCTGGGGTGGGCCTACCCCTACTCCTGCTGCTCGGGCATCGACTGCCGCCAAGTCAGCGCGAGGGCGATCAGCGAGCGGCCTGAGGGCTACGTGATCAACAATACCGGCGAGGTCGTTGCCTACAATGACAGCCGCGTGAAGAATTCGCCCGACGGCGTTTACCACTGGTGCTCGGTGGCCGGCGCCAGTGACAGCCGCACCATCTGCCTGTTCGTGCCGCCGAAGGGGTACTGATTAGCCTGGCCGAACGCGACGTATTCCCCCTTTCCCTTGAGAGAGAAGGTGTCGCCGCAGGCAGCGGGGTGTTGGACGAAAGCCGTCAAAAACGACCGCTAAACAGGAGTGCAGGTCATGCCATTGCGCTGGGCGTTGGCAACGCAATCGGCGCGGTTCGAATAGCCTTGCGTCGATGCTCCGACGATCCGGCCATTGGAGGCGGTGCGCCGCCAGCGGTAACCGTCGGTCCCGTAGTAGATTTCCCAGGTGTCGCCGTTTCTGTCCGTGCAGGATGCCATGGCCCAGCCCTTTCTTGATGCAACGTCAGGCGTAGGCGATTCGCCGCCGGCCCTCTACGAACCCGCTGCAACTTGAGCGTGCCGCATGGGGCGCGTGCGGTTGCATGAGTCCCGACGTGTGATTTTTCGTGCACGCAGCACACAGTTGCGAGCTTGTTCCGCAGCGTTGGCGCATCCGGATTGCCCGACCTACATCATTGCAGTCGACGGGCCGTTGGCCCATCTATCCCTGACTTGATCTACAACCGAGTGCGAGCCAATGACCGAATACACCCCTCCGAAAGTATGGACCTGGAACAAGCCGAGCGGCGGCGCCTTCGCCAGCATCAACCGCCCGATTGCCGGGCCGACGCATGAGAAGGAACTGCCGGTGGGCAAGCATCCGCTGCAGCTCTATTCGCTCGGGACGCCGAACGGGGTCAAAGTCACCATCATGCTGGAGGAGCTTCTGGAAGCCGGCTATAGCGGGGCGGAGTACGACGCCTGGCTGATCCGCATCAACGACGGCGACCAGTTCGGCAGCGGCTTCGTCGAAATCAATCCCAACTCCAAGATCCCGGCGCTGATGGACCGCAGCGGGCCGACGCCGATCCGCGTCTTCGAATCCGGCGCGATCCTGGTCCATCTCGCCGAAAAGTTCGGCGCTTTCCTGCCGACCGAGCAGCCCGCCCGCGCCGAAACGCTCTCCTGGCTGTTCTGGCAGATGGGCAGCGCGCCGTTCCTCGGCGGCGGCTTCGGCCATTTCTATGCCTATGCCCCGGAGAAGATCGAATATGCGATCAACCGCTACGCCATGGAGACCAAGCGCCAGCTCGACGTGCTCGACCGGCGGCTCGCCGAGACGGAATTTGTCGCGGGCAGCGAATACACCATCGCCGACATGGCGATCTGGCCCTGGTATGGCGGCATGGTGAAGGGCTGGCAGTACGAGGCCGGCGAGTTCCTGTCGGTGCAGGAATACAAGAACCTGCTGCGCTGGGCCGACCAGCTCCATGCGCGGCCGGCCGTGAAGCGCGGCCGCATGGTCAACCGCACCAGCGGCGACCCGGCGGGCCAACTGCGCGAGCGCCACGACGCCAGCGATTTCGAGACGAATACGCAGGACAAGATCGCGGCGGAGTGAGGGCATCCGATATGTTCCGGGGCTTCCCGCCAAGGGCTCTGGCGCTTGTGCCTGCGCTGCTGCTTGCCGCGGCAACCCAGCCGCTCGCGCAAGAATGCTGCGACCCCGCCGGGCCGTTCCGGCTCGGCGAGGGCTATGCCGACCAGCCGGCTAACTGCGAGACCATCGGCAGCTGGGTGGAGCGCGCGCCGCAGGTCGACGCGCGCATCACGATGTCGGTCCGCGGCGCGCTGTCGGCGGTCGAGTCCGACGGCGCGCTCGCCTATCTCGTAATGTGCGCGGAGCCGGACGTACGGGTGTTGTGCGTGACCTACAGCACTAACGACATGCAGCCGGGCGACGTCGTTCTTTTCGCCGGCGGCTATTCGCGCGTTGGCGAAGAGCAGGTGATGCTCGATCCGTGCCTGGCTTCGAGGGAGTAGCGGATTTTTCGCGAAGCTGGGCCAGGGATTCGTCCGTTACTTCCTGCCGCTCGCCGCTTTGAGTTCCTCTTATGGGAATTCAAGGTGGCCAGGAAGCGGCCGATAGGAACCTTGGGTGCATTGTTGGGAGGGGTTGGCGAGTCTAAATGTCGCGCTTTGACGACGCAGCGACATGCAGACTTCGCGAAAACCTGACGATCATGACAGGGCCAAGGGCCGGGAGCTTGCGCGGTTGAGAAAGGCGTCCGGCCTGTCTCAGGAACAGCTCGCTACGCGGCTCGGCATCTCGCCAAAGCAGTTCGGCAAATATGAGCGGGGCCAAAGCCGCATTCCAGCCGGTCGCTACGAAGCGGCAATGGCGATCCTGCGCGAATATGGCAGCCTAGTCGGCGGCTTTTCGGAAGGCCAGGCGCCGTATGCCTTTCCCGCCGCGGCCAAGGACACGTTGCTGCGGACGTTGCATGAGCTTCTGGATCGTTTGAAGCTTTGCATCGATGTCTTGGAGAGGCTCTAGGCGTCTGGCGTTACGTTTTTTCAGAATCGATGGTTAAGGCTGGACCACGCCAGGGGTGCTGGGGTGCGGGTATGAAATGAACCGGATCGCCGACGCCGAAGTGAATGAGCAAGGAACGCCTGGAGAACGTTCTGCTCGCAACCGGAAGTTTCACAAGCAATGCATCGGTTGCGCAACGCATACTAAAATCACACTGTTGTACATGATGACCTGTTTTGCCGCACTGTGGCCATTGTACCGCCACGAACCATGATTATTCAGCGGACGCACTGACCGTTCTTCTTGTCTTTTTTCGACGTTGACGGCTCAACGTTGAAATAGACCTGCTCCAACGCAACTGGGCAGCGACAGGGAACGGGAGGGGGACCTTGGCGTCACTCCAAAAACACGTGAATTCTTTGCTTGCGGGGGCGTTCTCCTTTCGGGGAGCGGACGGCCTTTGTCGAAAATAATTGCGGGGCTTGGCTTGGCGGCGACAGTGGCTATCGTGCCGCTGCCGCTCCATTCAGGGGTAATGCCCGGGGGCGTTATCGAGGTTGCGCTTTCCACGGTCGTTCCATCCCCTTTGTTGGATTTCCCCTCTGCCGTTCCCGAGTTCGACATCATCGATCCGGATGTCACTGTCCCTCAACGCAAGGAAGTCAAAGACGCGCTGGTCGATGCCCTGAAGGACACCGTCTCCATCCTTTCGGAAGGCGCGGAACAGATGGTCGTCGGCATGTCGGTGCACGAGTTCGGCGAGTACAAGGTCTCGCAGCACATCGCCGGCGAAATCCTGCGTGCCGCCAAGGACACCCAATTTCCTGCCGACACACTTTTTGCGATCGCCGAAAAGGAGTCCTCCTTCGACATCAACAACCGTCCGCCCAAAGGATCGGCGCTCGGCCTCATGCAGTTCCTCGACCAGACCTGGCTCGAGGCCGTCAAGAAATACGGCGAGGAATTCGGCCTGGGCGACGAGGCGGAGATGATCCTCACCCGCCCCGACGGCGAGCGCGAACACCATTACGTCGAGGACGAGGCCGAAGAGGACCGTATCCTGGAGCTCAGGCGCGACCCCTATTTGTCGGCGGTGCTTGCGGCCAAGAACCTGCTCGCCGCCAAGGAACGCATCGAAGCCCGCCTCGATACGGCTATGGACGAGAGGGATCTCTACCTCCCCCATTTTCTTGGCGCCAACGGCGCAGCAAAGCTCCTATCGAACGCCGAAGAGAAGCCCGATGCCAAGGCCAGCGAATTCTTCCCCAAGGCGGCGCGGTTCAACGGCGCGATGTTCAAGGCCAAGGGAAAACAGCTCACCGTGGGCCAGTTTCGCCAGCGCATGCGCTCCTTCATAGAAGCCCGCATCGGCAAATACAGCGATGTCGAGACTCGCGTGAAAGAGGCTGCCCTGTCGCCCTGGACAGCAGCCGACATCGAGAATCTCGTCTACGATTTGGGCGAACGGCTGGCTATGGCAATGCAGCGCGAGAAATCACTCAAACGCTGGCTGCGGCAAGATCGACCTACCTGATTGAGAAGACGAATCCGGAGTGGTGCGAGTTGTTTCGCGGGATAGGGTGGTAGCGACGCGGGGGCTCTTTCGCTGACGCTCGTGTTTTGCCGCGTACCCCCCGCTTCGTCATCCTCGGGCTTGGCCCCATGCCGAGCACAGATCGGGCCAGGGATGGCGTTTCACCGCGCGCTGTTACTAGCCTGCCTCCGTTATCGACTCGCTGACTTTTAGGTTCAGCCAGCCCAGCAACACGAGGTTACGAATAGCACTAGCGACGGCATGTCGCTTCTCTTCAGCACGCCAGGAATTTTTCCAATCTAGTACATAGTCGTATAGCTCTTCTTCTGTCAGCTCATTGTCTCGTTTGCTTTTCTTGAGCTGGCGGCTGGCAAATAATACAGTCATAACCTCTTCAGCTTGCTCCGTGTTTTTGATCCGGCTGAAAAGGTCAACGGCTTTTGCAGTCTTTGTCCTGTAACGATCAATCTGCTCTTTAAAGCGATTTCGATCTTTTGCATATTGAGGTGCGACGCGAAGTGCCATCATACGTCCAAGATGCTGCTCATGAAGCCAATTGCGGTTGGCAAAGTCATGAAGCGCTAGCTTAACGTCGCCCGAGAAGGGGCCATAGTTTCCCTTTCCAAACTGGAATCCAGTCGGAACGCCCATCTCGGTCACTACGTAGCTGATTTTTTGGAAGATCGTCCGTCCCACCGGGTTTGCGTATGGTTGATCCTGCAACTCCCGAAGAACCTCCATAAGCACAACCCATTCTGGTTTAAGTGGATCTGGCTTTCGTCCTTTGCCCTCCAAGCTCATCTGAGATGGAGATGCCAGGAAAGCCTCCGTCAGCTGCTGTTTGGGCGTTCCGTAGGGTGCGTACACTTCTACATCAACGGGAAGGCCATGGAGCTTCTGAAATATAAGCGGCCCAACTTCGGACCAATCCAACCCTCCATTGCCACACCCCAGCGGTGGCATCGCTAAGCTTGTAACGCCCCAGCTACCCAAGTGTGCCGCTAGATAGTCGAGTCCACGCTCAATATCCGTCAGACGTGACGGGGAGCGCCAATGATCTTTTGTTGGGAAATTGATGATGCGTACGCCTGACTCATCTTCGAATAGATAAGGCTGACCCAGGCGAACTTGCTTGTGGGCTGCGCGGTTTTGGTAATCGTCAAACATTCTCGGAAAGCGGCGTTTGAATTGTTCGGCCACCCCTTTGCCCATAACGCCGACGCAATTGACGGTGTTCACCAGAGTCTGCGCTCGGCTCGCGAATAAATCTCCAATAAGGACTTTAAACATGGGTGGATTCGATTCTCCTACCTGAAGAATAGCACTGGATCGGCGGTTATCGGCAGAGCAAATCCAAGCGTCGCCAGCCGGTTTGCTGCGGCACCATCAACGACATAGGCTCCCGTCAGAAAACTCGGGTTTATACGTTGGGGAGCAGAACTTCAGCACATTTCCTAGCCTTATGCCGCCAATAGGCGACCTGATCGCCCGGATGTGTCCAGTCCATCGCGTATATGTCGTCAAAGTCCAGCAATTTCCACTGGCGAGGGTGGAGAAAGCGCACGTAATCGCTTGCGGCATTTTGGTCCGAGATGACTGTGCCATCGAGACCGAACACCTCCGTTGAAACTCGTAGTACACACAAGTCGGCTGCTCCGGCCCTTCGCTTGAACAGCATCGGGTTACGCGCATGGAAGTAGAGGTTGGCGTACTGGTGGAGCTTCAAGCCGCCTGGAACCTGCTTCTGATCGCGCCGATCCTGTATCGGCTGCATAGCCACAGAATGATGCTTCAGTTTGGCTGCGCGCTCGTAGGACAGTACGCCGTGTGTCAGAACCGAGTCGATGTTTCCCATCGGCATAATACAGTGCAACTCGGTGACACGTGGGTCCATTCCTATTGCTCGCCCTCACAAAGCAATTCAGTACGATTCAAGATAGCGGCCTGGCGCGTCATTGCATCTCGCTCACCTATAGCTTCAAGCCGCTGGAATCGCTCACTCATTTTTCCGAGCACTTCATCGGGGCTCAAGAACGCGTAGCACGAAGCTCGCTCAGAATCCTAGGCGCATCGACGGCCAGGCGGACGAACGCAAAAAGCCCCGGCCGAATGAGGCCGGGGCTTGAATGAAGGCAGCTATGGGAACTTACGGGAGATCGGGTCCGCGACAGCGAGTTCGCCCGGGAAGTTCGGGATCAGAGATCGACGTCACTCCGGAGGCGACACGCGATGAGCGGGCCGAGGCGGCAAGCCGCGCTATGCGATGGCGGGTGAGGGGAAGGGCATGTTCAGGCTCCAGGTTGCAGGCAGACAGCGTCATGGCGGCCACTGGGCCACCGGAGAAGTCAAAGCTGTATGTGCGCCGTCCTGAACATGCCCGGGTTCATAGCCGGAACGCGCGTAGGAGTCGATCGGGAAAATGATGGGTGGTTAACTCGGAGCGACTGGCAATTTATGCAAGCCGCGTTGCCAGAGCTGATGCGTACATGACTTGAAGCCCGGATCTGGACTATGATTAGTGAATGCGTCTGACAGCCATTATAAGCCTGGACAACCCGCCCTCTGTCGAGGGGGATCAAATTGCGCGCTCAAGGCAAATCACCCTACACGAACTGATTTCCTGTTCGGACGACGGCAAGTTAGTCGTCGCCGAATCCATTGACACCGGAGATCCGCTCCACATCGAGGACGTGTCGTCCGGGCTGGCCTGCAGGTGTGTCTGTCCTGGATGTGGTCGCCGCATGGTTGCTCACAGGGGCCAGAAGCGGAGGCACTTTCAGCATGCCGTGGAAGGCGTCGATTGCCAGTCTCCTGGTGAAACCGCGCTTCACAAGTTCGCAAAGGCAGTCTTGGCGAAAGCGCTCTGGATCCGTCTGTCTGCACTCGACGCGACCGATGGCAGGAATTCTCTGGAGGTCGTCCGGGAGCAGGAATTCCACTTCGAAAGCGCCATGCTCGAACAGAGGGTTGGCGAGGTCGTGCCGGACGTTGTCTGCCAGAAAGGCGATAGAATTCTGCATGTTGAATTTATGGTCACGCATGAGTGCGGGCCAGATAAACTTGCGAAGCTGCGGGTGATGGATATCGGAGCCATCGAAATCGATCTTTCTGGATACCGGGACCAACCGCTGGAGTCCTTGGAACAGGCGATACTGTCGGATGCCCCTCGCTCCTGGCTGCATAATCCTAGGACGGCTAGTGCACACGCCCGCCTTGCGGCGATGGAGAGAGATCGAATTGAAGTCCAAGAGAGGCGAATCCGTGCAATGCTTGCCAAGTTACCTCAGCCAGTCTCTGGATCGCCTGGGGTTTGGGAAGCCAAAGCGATGGAGTTCGGACTTGAACCCGCCATCGTGTATAATGAGCCCGTTACGGGCTTTCTTGTTTCAGATCGCGAATGGCGGTCCTTTGTCCTCTTGGAATTGGCGATGCCGGGCACGGCGTTCACTCACAAGCAGGCATTCGACGCTTTCAAGAAACAGGGATGGATCGCGGACAACTTCGCGTATGTCAGCAAGGAGGATGCTGCCATCATCCAGAGGGTTACCGGCCGCAAGCAACTTTCCCCATGGCTCGCGCTGCGCAACTTCCTCTCGAAACTCGAGAGGTCGGGAGTTCTAAAACAGGGGTCAGAGCATGACGAGTTGATCGCGGGACGCGGGTTTCAGTTTTTGACCCAACCGCGGAAGGACGAACTCGAAAGACCCTACAAGCGTACTGAGCAGTTGAAGTTGCTCACTGACCAGGTAATGGCAAGAATTCACACGGTTTCGCTGAAGGATCAATTCGACTTTGATGGCTGGCTCATTTCTGAGGTCGGCGAGGGCATTGTGCCAAAGGAGGCGATCGCGGACGACGAAGCGTTCGAGATTCTCGTCCATCGTCTCAAGACGCTTCGGGACGAGATGGCAGAGTACCCGCCTCGTCCGAACGAAGCCATCGGTCTACCTGTCATGGAAGAGATCGCCATTCGGGCTGAGGCGAAGCAAATGGCGGCCGCGCAAAAGGAAGCTGACGAGAAAAAGCGGAAAGAGTTAGAAGCATCCAAGAGAGTCAACGACGTATTGGTGGCAGCCTGCAGTGTGTTCGATATTGATGTCGTAACAGCTTGGCTTGATACCTCTCTGGAGGAATTGGAGGGCGATACTCCGCGCGAAGCGGCGATGTCGTCTAGTCGCGGATGGACCAACGCCATGATGGCTCTCGAGAGTTGGAAAATGGACCGACTGCGGAAATTTGACCAGGAAAGACGTCGACGTGATCTGATCGACAAGCTTTATCGCCAGGCACGCACGGCTTACCGGGACATTAGCCGCGGAGACCTATGGGTTCGTTCATCAAACCACTGTCTTGACGGGAAGCGACCAGAGGAACATTGCATCGACCAACAGACGTTCGACGAATGTCTTGCCCTTCTTTCGGAGAGTTTCAGGCCACGACGTTGACCGACATCTGTGCGGGTCGCGATGTGTCAGACTAGCGTCTAGGTTTTCTCGTGCCAGAATTCGGCGCAGCGGTTGTTCAAGTCCCCGGTGTAAGAATCGGTCCTCGCTTTGAACGTTTCGGGTATCTTGCTTCCGTCGCCCCCGTCCCTGAAGTAGTCCCTGAGAGTGTAGAGCGCCATATCCTTCAGATGTTCCCACGTCCGGCACAGTTCGTCCTGTAGGTCCCGTGCTTGTTGCGCGGCGCTCGGCTTCCTTTTTGGACGCGGCTGCATATATGCGGGGTGCGGATTGGCCTGATGATGGAAGGTAATACGCCCGTGTGCCCAAGTGTCCTCGACGGTGCGGCGCCAACGATATGACACCCTGACCTCGATGTTCTTGGTGAAGGAGTGCGGAGTGTAGATGTGGTCTTCGACGTAGAAAAGCTGGCTTTCTTGCTCTTCAATTTCCATGCGCCGCTTCAATGACCTGAAGGCGAATGCCAACTCATTTCCGGCATGCTTCGCACGTGTCCCTGTTTCTTCACGCTTTTTAGCTGATTTGGCTGCTCGGCATTCTCTAAGAGCCGCCTCGAAGTAACTCAGCTTTCCGGCGACATCGGATCCGCAGCTGGAGAGAGACAATCCGTATAGGGGTACGGGATTCTCTTGCCAAATTGCCTCGTCGATCAGTTTCGTTAGATTTCCTTCGTCGATGGCCTCGATGGAACGCTTTTCATTGTCGGCAAGATTGATTGCGCCCATTTTCATGTCCTTTTACGTGCTGACTGCTCAGATGGCGAAGTCTGGAATAGGAAACGGCCCAGACTTCCAGGCCGTTTGAACGAGGTGAGCAGACTTCGTGTGTCGAACGAGCCATCTATCATGACGTAGAGCGAGATAGCGTGACGCGTCAGGGTCAGGCCTGACGCGTCACGCTATTTTGCTCACCTATGGTTGTAAGTGGCTGTAATCACTCGCTCTTTTTTAAGAGTGCTTCATCGGGGCTCACGAACGCGTCGTACGAAGCGGGCTCAGAATCCAAGGCACACTGACGGCCAGGCGGCCCAAAGAAAAAGCCCCGGTCGACGAGGCCGGGGCTTACTGAAAAAGCAGCAATGCTGAGGGGCTTACGGGAGATCGGATCTGCGATAGAGCGTCTGCCCGAGAAGTTCGGGATCGGCGACCGGATGCACGCCGGCGGCAACCAGCGACTTTTTCACGCGCCGGATGTGTTCGCCTCCTTCCCTAGAGAGAATATGCAGCGACGCGAACTCGCTCTTGAACCGTGCCAACTCATCCGGAAGGACCACAGGCTGCATCCATCCCGTCACCGGGTTCTTCACGGTTTCGGCCACTAGGAGTCCTTGCTCCAGGAGCGCTTTCACCGCTCGTGATTTCGCGGGCAGGAGGCTCTCCAATTCCCTCAATGAATGGCCCTCGTATGCAGGGCCGACCACGTGCGGCCTAGCTTCCTCGGCGTCGACAAGGACGGAGATGAAACCCCTGTCGGAAGTGTCCCGCCCGACCCGCTTCAGCTTCCCGTCCAGCACCAGCGCGACAATGTCCATCACCGCGCAGCACGAATGCTTTGCCGCCGTGATCATCGGAACCATCGCAGTATCGCCACAGAGCATCGGGTCTGCATTCCGGAGCAGCCGCTCGAGGAGGTCGTCGAGATCGCTCCTGAGGAAGGCGTGCTCGCCGTCGGACCTTCCTCCGGTGATCATAGGGTTGATCAGGCCCCGCTCCAACAGACCGCGATCATGCGGGCGGGGGACGTTGAGATATTCTCTGGCCTCCTCGAGGCTCATGCTCTGCGCCAGATCCCGGAGAAAGGGTTCGGCCGCTTCTGCGTCGAAGACCACCCGGTCGTCCGCCAGCACGTCCGACTGCTTCCCCGTCAGCTTTGCCGTCCGCAGGAGTTTGCGTAGCCGTTTCGGATGCAAGCCGAACTCCAGGGAGGCGGAGCGGATCGAATGCGTCCTCCGCTCGACAACCTCCCGGCCGAGCAGCCTCTCGCCCGGCCCGAGCGGCATGGTCTCCACCGCATGTCGGAAAACGATCTCGCGAAGGGGGTCGTAAGCCGGATCGGAGTTCTCGTGCGCCAGCCAGTCATAAAGGCGCCCGTACGTCGCCTTGCGCCCGTGCCCGTAGTATCGGCTGTCACGGAAGCGCTCGCGAAGATCATCCAGCAGCGACAGGATCCCGGTTTCGCCGCGGTCGGCGATCGCGAAACCTGCCGCCTCACACTGCCACAGAGCATCATCGCTGAGATCGTCCAAGACGACGTCGGACCCGTGCTGCGCCACGGCACCGAGGACGTGCGCGATATGGAGCGCCGCATGAAGTGGAAAGCCGTCCAGCCACGACACTCCGGCTGTGGCTGCGATCCTGTCGACGATGTAGCACTCGAGGCTTGACGGTGTGCGCCGTGTGGCATGGTCGAGCAGGTGCGGAAGCCGGGGCAGGGCGGACGCAATCACCTGCGACACGTCGTGCAGCTGCGCTGGCGATTCGAGTGAGCCGATTTCTGCGAGCGCCATGTCGTGTCGGATGCAGGTGCGGATAGGCTTGATGATCCAGATGCTACGGCGGTGGGGCCGTGCAGCAATCCTGCAATCGAGGTTCTCGATGTCCTCCGTCATGCACGCGGGACACATGCGGACGCGGCTGCGCAGGAGGCTGCTCCACAGCAGGTCCTGCCCCTTGTGCTTATACCGCCGCTGGTTTCCGACCCTGACGAACGCTTCCGCGAGGAGACCGTCCTGGTCGACTCCGGCAAGATCGGCCAGCCTGCCGACGGACTCAGCACGGCCGTCAATGATGCCTTGGGCGTCGAGACCGAAGTCGAGGCAGAAGTCCCGCAGACTGTCCCTGCATGCGCGCGCCGAAAGCCGCGACGTGAAATCGGAAGGAGTTTCACCGTCACCGTTGTCGAGGGTCAGAGTCAGCCTCATTTCCTGATGCCCTTCGTCTGGCGACCTTTTGGCTTTCTCATGCCCGTGGGGTTGCCTGTGTCATCAAGGACGTCCTCGTAGAGGGCCGACTCGACCGGAATCGCGAGCCAGTTGGCAGCGAGAAAAGGATTCAATGCGTCGTCCCTCACGCCCGTCCGGATCGTATACACGTCAGCGAAATGGCCGATGCCCAGATCGCCGCCGCCGTTCACAGTGAGACACTCAGCGATCGCATCCTGGACGTATTCCACGAGAATGCCGAACTGGTAAGTCGCAGCGTGAAGAAGACGGTGAGCGAAGTCGTCGGCTTTCAGGCTGTTGCATGTTACGGCTGGGCACAAGGCGACGAGATCACTCAAGATGTTCTGAACCGGCTGGGCATGAGTGGCAAAGCTCAACGGTTCGAACTCCACGACCCTCACGCGCCGCTTCATCGAGTCGTCATCCTGGCAGAACCTGGACAGCTCGGGCAGGCCTGAGAGGATGAGCCACACAAGCCACTCGTCCTCCTGCATCATCCGCTTCAAGGTGTTCTCCATTTCCTGAGCCGCCTTGTCGCTGTTGATCTCGTCTCCGTGCTGCGCCTCGTCGATATGCAGGATGCGCACGCCGCTTTCCTTCATCAGTTCACGCACGACGGGCCAGACCTTGCTGTGCTGAATCTCCCTGCGGCCGTGGTACCCGAGCTTGCGGGCGATCTCGTTGCCGAGCGCGCCCAGCGTGAAGGGCGAGGGAGCCACGACCGAAAGCAGTTCACATCCCGGCTTGCCGAATCCTTCAAACTCGGGACGAGTGACGAAAGCATGGGCGAGCGCACGCGACTTGCCGGCGCCCGCCTTCCCAGTGACGATAAGCACCCGACCACCGCGCACCTGGCTCTCAAGCGCGGGGACGCCGGGCTGCTGGCCCAGTTCGATAAGCATTGAGTCCAGCAGCCAATCGATCTGCTCGTTCAACTGCTCCTCATAGATAGTCGGCAAGTAGACCGACAGGACCTTGCCCATCGCCTCGTTCACAGAGCGTCGCTTGTCCGACTGGTTCGCCAAGATCCGCTGGAAGAAGGCGGCGGACTTGGAGTTCATAGGCTGAGGGTTCATCATGTTCATGGTCTACTCCTTCCTGAGAAAATCAGAGCCGAGACGTCCACGGCGACGCGTGACTGGACGCTGCGACTCCTCGCTAGCCACCTCGCCACTCTCCAAAGGAACCTCGGAATCCTGTGCAAGATCGCCATCGATGGCATCGATGCCATCGAAGCCATCGAACGAATGCCCGCGTTCGCCAGCGGTCACGTAGCCGAAGTGGCGGACGATTTCCGTCTCGTGCTTCAGGATATCCTCGCGTGCCATGGTTGACGGACCGATCCCGGCCGCAGCCGCGGAATGCCTGCCCGTCTCGCGGAGATCGCGGAGCGCTGCATAAACGATATGCTCGCTCAGCTTTGCGACATTGGCGTACTTGCGACGCAGGGCTGCTTCGGTGTCGATCCAGAGCGCCGCGGAAACGCCTTCCATGTCGAGATCACAGTTGGCGGACTCCCATTTGGCACCAGGCACGTTCTTCGAAAACCAGACCGTCCCCAGGTTCTCGAGGTCAGCCCTGATCCGCACGTCCGCCTGCCCGACGCTCCTTCGCAGCAGGGCAAGTTCACTTGAGCGGTAGTAGAGGCCGAGGAAGCGGATGCCACGGTTCTGGATGCGCCTGTTGTCCGAGAAACCGAAAACGGTGCGCAGCCTGTGGGCCGGAGGCGGAGGCAGAACCTGATGAAGGGCGGTACGTTCCTCCCAGGCATCGTTGGGTGTCTGCCCGCCGAGCCCCCCGTGTGGCGTATTGTGGTAGGCATCCACGACGTACCGCACGAGTGCCTTGCCGAGCGTCTCTGCGACGACGTTGGTGACGGCACCAGCATCAATTTCGCCCTTGTCGTCGATGCCGGAGAAGGTACGACCCTGGAAGAACGGCATCAGTTGTACGTCGACCGTCTTGAAGAACCGTTCTCCCACGCCGCGTGCGTCCGGATGCGAAGCAGGGCCGATTTCGTTCGCGGAGCCGATGTCGCGGACAGCGCAACGGAAAGCGGAGTCGATAAACTCAGGCCCCGAGTCAGTCGGCACCGTCATGGGGGTGCAGGCATGGTCCCAGCTCGAGCGGCAACTTGCCGCCAACGCGATCGCGTTCTTGTTGCGGCAAACCATCTCCAGCGTACGCATCGCGACTTCGCCACCGGCATTCACGGCAAGCCTTGCGCCAAGTACCACCTTCGTGGCCTCGCAGATGGCAAGGCACAGAATGAGGCGCACCTTTCCAGCCACCCCGATGAGCTTTTCAGGAAGGCCCGCCCAGAACTCCTGAGGTAGTTTCGCGGTCTTCAGCTGGACTCGCCAGCAGTCAATAGAAACACGCTCCCCCGGGAACAGCACCACCTCGCGTCTGCCGCTGACCTTGAACTGCTTCCGGGCAGCTTCGGGGCCCTGCCGCGCCAGCACGACCTGGTATTTGTCGAGCTTCCTGATAGCTCGCTCGAAGGTGCTCTTCGATGGCAAGAGTAGGGGAGGAAGCCCTTCAGCCGCACGCGCCACGTTCGCCGCTGCGAACGACGGCGTTTCGTTGTGAGGCAACGGATGCTTGCCCATACGCTCCCGCACCGCGTTCTCGTCCTCGAGCCGCACAGAACCTGTCATCAGCTTGTAAAGCGTCGCGGCGGAGGGGCGGCTTCGGTCGAGGTATTGCTGAACCCACTTCGCCATCAGAGCGACGGAATGAGGATCGGTGACCTTCGGGACGTGATAGCCGACACGGCCCTTGCGGTGGTCACGCAGCGCCAGGATGTCCCAATCGTGCTCGACGAGGACCCGAATCCACTTGCGTAGAGTAGAAGGGGCGGGAATCTCGTAGTTGGCCACCCGCTTCCGGGCTTTGATCTTGCGCTCGCCCGGCTCCTTTGCGGCTTTGCCTTTCCCGGGCTTTCGGCGAGGCTGTTCATCTTCAGAGCTGTCTGCGCCGAAGACCAGTTTCCCCATGATTTTCGCGATCGCTTTCTGCAGCGCCTTGTCAGTGAGGCTAGTCGCGCCGTCATCGTACATCTGAACGACATGCCGACAGAGCTGCCAGTAGAAGGACAGCTCATCCTGCTCGGCATCTGCCAGGTCACGGATGGACTTGATGTCGGGGTTGCGGGCCAGGAGGGTCTGGCGGGAAACGCTGTTCTGCTCGATGCGGGGATCGACCTTTCCTGCGTCGACCAGCGCGCGGAACTCTTCCTGCGTGAACACTTGAGGAAGCTCCGGATTGGAGACTGGCTTCGCGGTCAGTACGTGCCGATCATGGCTGACGTATTCGTAAAGCAGGTCATCAAGGTCGCGAATTGCGAACACGTGACCAGGCCCGAAACCATAGGTCGTTGGAGCAGAAGAGCGGAATTGGTCACCGTTGAAGACGTTCATGGAATCCTCCTTTGTTGGGAAAGTCAGACGCGGGCGCGTCTGACGAAGCATTCGTAAGAAATCCGGGCGTAGTCCCGAACCTCGAGCCCGCCGTCGCCGATCAGGCGGACGGCGGCGTTGAAAGCGGCACCGCCGAGCCCTGACGCGACGACAAGGTCGCGAACGCGGCACCATCCGTGCAAGCCCCGCGCGAGCCCCGCCACGACCGCATCAGACGCGGCGCAGGCGAAACGGCGGGCGCGCAGCAGAAGCCACGCGTCGAAAACGTCATCCGGGTGGATGTTGTCCTCGGTTCGTACCAGGTAGACGTCAGCAAATCGCTTCCCGACCTGCTCTTTGATCAGCCTCTGAATTTCATGGATTCCCGTCTTCTCGACGTTGTCCTTCGGCTTGACGTCCACGGCAACCCGGAGTCCGTCGTGCAACGTCAGAAGCGCGTCGAACCAATGATGACCTAGCGTTCCGTCGGGATAGACGAAGTCCACCCTGGGCGGCTGGTCATGATAGTCGACCACTTCGTGGTTGGTTAACGCGATGTAGAGAAAGCCCCGCTCGGGCAGACTCTCGTAGACGAATTCCCGGTTGCGGGCGTGGTCAACGATGGAGCCGCGATAAGACGCGATTGAGCGCAGCGGGATCGGGCGGGAGGCGCGGCTAGGTTCCGGCGGAATCCAAGAACCACCGCCCTCCGTCAGAGCGTTATAGACAAGCTCCTTTCGGTGGTTTCGCCGTCACGCTCCGCACGTGCCGTCACGGCGGCGGAGGCCAGCCAATCGGGATGGAGTTCCTTAGGCACCGCTGCCCGCGGAATGGAATGGTCGATGGAAACCCTCTTGCGCATGGTAAACTCCCTCTGAAACGCAAACTGTCGGTCTCCGCGGAACGTCCGCGGAGCTGTCGGATCAGATGTCGAGGGAACGGACTGCAAGCCGGGTGAGTGTCCGGCATGAACATACCGGGGCCTCAGCCCAATGCTTCGCGGCCGTTCCGCTCTGCTATCGATATGAACTTGAACACTGAATGCTGCCCCTCTGCCGCCGGCAAGATCGCTGCCGGGAGCGCCTTTTGGCGTCAAGAAATGTAGGAGTGGTTACCAGGATTCATCGGATTTGATAGGATCTGATGTTTTCCGATCGCAGATTCTAAACCGAGGGATTCTGGGATGAGACGATCGGCATCGATCGCGTGACGCGTTCGATCTCGAGCAGCCTTTCAATACGGACGCAAGACTGCGGCATCGTGTGACCGGTTCGCGATGCGCTACTCACTCTGCAGAACGTCGGCATATCACCCGCTGGCGGCCTCCGTCCTCTCACGATGGCGGCAGCTTTGCGCCCCATTGCGGTCATTCCGCTGGCTTTCTGCCGTCCTCCAGAAGCGGACATCGCTGGTGCGAACGCGACGGGTTACGTTGCTCTAAGGAACGCAACGATCGCCTTCCCATCAGTGAAGTAGGGATCGCCGCCGCCGTTGCGTCCATCCTTTGTCGCTCCGCGGCCCTCGATCTCTTGCGTCGACAAAACCTGTCCCGCATCCGAAAGGTCCCGGATCACTAGATCGCGCTCGGCGTCGATGTCAGGCCCAATGTGGTGGGTGATTTGACCGGTGTCGTGGCTTAGTCCGACGCCTCGGTCGAAGCTAGCGGTACCAAGCCAAATCGGACGGCCATCGTTGGCAAGCCGGGTCGTCAGCCAGAAGCGGACGTGATTGCGCTGGTCAGCGCTTTGGCCGACGGGCTTTTCGAATGCCAGATCCTGTTTTCTTCCTTCGAAATACAACGGGCTGACGGGCGCATCGAGGTCGGGCCGATCCAGAACCACGCTCAAACCTATGTCGATCGAGCTGCGCAAAGTGATCGCGTCCGCCGGGCCCCAATTCGCCGCCGCGAACGCCCTCATGACTTGTTCTTTCGTCCCCACGAGGCCGACGTTAATCGGGTCACCCGGAATGTCCTGTCCCGTTGTGGTGACCATGCTGTCGAATTTGGAAATCCGCCCTTCGTCACGCATGATCCAGATTTCAGGGACCACGAAGTAGGCCAAGAGCAGGTACACCACAACCAAGGCCAACGAACCATGCAGTAGGATGCGCATTATGGTTTGTCGACGCATCGCAACTCGACCTTTTTAGCACTCACCGGATCAGTCGCCGATTGTCGGTTGTCTTAAGTGGCCTCGCCTAGCGGCGGCGCTACTTGGTCACCCCCAAATTGACGAGCTGAACCCGGCGATTCACTGGAGATTTCGGGTTGGCAGCGTCGAGAGGCAACTCTTGCCCCACGCCAATCGCGATAAGTTGGCCAGGCGGCACTCCGAATGTGGTGGTCAGAGAGATCATGATAGCGTCGGCGCGCTGCAGGCTGAGTTCGAGGTTGTGTTCGGCTTTGCCAGTGGCATTGGTATGACCGACGACAAGAAACTTGTAGTGGCGCAGCTGTGGATGGTGCAGCGCATCAGCGATCAGCCCCATCGTGCGGTAGGACTCCGGCTCGATTGCGACCGAGTTGTTCTCGAAATCAATTTCGACGGCCAGCTGCGGAAGTTGGGCAAGCTTGCCCCAGTTTGGCAACTCGGCGACACCGCGGGTGACATTCGCAGTTGCTTCCTGAACCAGTAA
Organism: Allomesorhizobium camelthorni; assembly: GCF_011045125.1. Classification (GTDB taxonomy): domain Bacteria; phylum Pseudomonadota; class Alphaproteobacteria; order Rhizobiales; family Rhizobiaceae; genus Allomesorhizobium; species Allomesorhizobium camelthorni. Next base: position 103,426 of record NZ_JAAKZF010000006.1, read on the forward strand.
ACCGACATCGACGACAGGCGCGGTTGCGGTCATCTGGCCAAGGGTACTGATCAGCTGCCTATCAGTCAGTTGCTGGGCTGCAGCCGACCCACTCCAGACAAGGAGCGCCACAACTAAACTGCCGCAAAATGAAAAGGCCATAATTGTTCTCCCTGTGTCGCGCGGTTCAGCGCCATCCGGCATCCGTTATCGCCTGGTTGCATTTGTCGCTGTCGACTCGCTCGGTTTTGATAAGGCATTGGAGGATATGCACCTCCCCAACGACGCCCTTGCAATGCTGCTTCGCGTTTCCGGCGCACACCTTGAAGACGCTGGCTTGCGCGGCCAGTCGCCGCTCGATCGACGCCGTGACAGCATCCAGAGTCGCGGTACACTGAGGCGAGACCTGTCCCTGGTGTCCTACGAGGCAGTTCCTTATCTCATTGTTTCCGAGGTTCAGCCCCCTGCAAAACCTCTTCACGTCGGCGCCGCAATCTCTGGTGAGCATCGTCATGGCATCGGCATAGCTGACGGTCTGTGCATGGCTGGCGCCGATCCAGGCGAGCAGCGACGCCAGCAGCATTCCGCCAAGCGCGCCAATTCTATTCGTCATTCATCCCTCCTGTGTTTGGCGCTAGGTCAGAAACTCGACCGGGGACGCCTTTGCGCTTCTTCACGCAGCAAGCTTTCGTGTCTAAGCTGGCACGCTAACCCGCAACCGATCTTGTGCTGTCGCAGTGCGATGACGGCAGCTCATCTTGCTTCTTGTCAATCACTCATGGCGGGCGCACCGATTATGCCGAGATAGGCTCCGTTCTGTTCAAAGCGGCAGTCGAAACCGAGATCACGGTTTTCGCCGTCCACCGTGCCCAACACCAGAAGCTTTCCCTCCCGACTGACCGGCGGATCTGTCGTAATGGCGTCGAGTTGCACTTCAAATTTTGCGGCTGCCGCGGTCTGACAAAACATGGTCATTTCGGCTTCTGGAACGACAGTGCCAAGGCCGGCTTCTTCCGCCGCTTTCCCGCTTCCAGCCATAACGCTGCCGACGATCGCCAACGTCAGCAGCACTCCCTTCGACTGATATGTCCTCATTGCAGATGCCTCCTTGTCAATCAGATGCGTCGCTTGCGCTATCTTTCCTGCGATAAATATTGCAGGGCAGGACGTACGTTATTCCTAGAAACGGATCGTCAACCCGGCGATCGGCCCCTGCTGCACCACGTCGAACAGGAAGCCGTCCTCGCTGTAGTCTACGCCGAGCGCCCGATAGCCGAGTGTTGCGGAGAAGGTCTCATTGATGTTGTAGCCAATGCCGGCCATGAGGTCCCAATCGATATCTGCCCCGCCGGCGCCGACCAGCCCCCAGCCCGTCGCGTAGAAGTTGGGTGTGAAGGCGTAGTTGCCGCGCACGCCGACGAGGCCGTCGACCCAGGTCGCGCCGTCGCTTCGGGTCTGACCATCGAGGATCCCACCGCTGAATGAGATGTCGGTGTCGACCGACCACACGCGCACGCCGCCGACGACGTCCAGGCGTCCCGTGGGACCCTCGAGAACGGAGTAGCCAGCCCCGACCAGTCCGGCGAACGTGGAGGCATCCACGTCCGCGCTGTCGGCGGCGATGCCGAGCGGCGTATCGCTGCTGGCACCAAGCTTGACGTAAATCAGGTCACCAAACAGACTGTAGGGACCGTTGCGGGCCTCGCCGATCAGCATCGCGGCGAAGTCGAGATTGTCGAAGATATCACTGAAGCTGGCGTCGACGTCGACGACCGGCAGGTTGAACTGGGACAGCTCGCCCGAAAGCCCGGCTGCCCAGAAATAGGGCGTGACCGAGAAGGTCCACCCGCTTTCGGCGACCGGCTGAGGCTCGGGTGCGGCGGCGACAATGAGATCCGCAGCGCCGGCCGAGGCTGGTGAAAGAGCCGCCCAGATCAAGCAGACCTTGACGATGCTTTTCATGGAAGGCTCCTTCGTGTTCGGGTGGATCAGTAACAAGGCGGATACGGATAGTAGCCGCACCGTGGGCGGCCATAGTAGTACGGGGCAGCAGCCGCGGCAGCTCCTGCTGCAGCTCCCGCGTACCATGCGCCGCGATAGGCCGCGCGACGAGCGGCGCCAGCGAAGGATAGAGGCGTCAACGGCATACCGATGATGTCGATGAAGGTCGAAGCCGGGCCATCCGCGCCGTCCAGGCTTCCTTCCAGGACGTCGACGGCAAAGGTCAACGTATCTCCCTCGAGCTTCGGCGACCGCAGGGTTACCACCACATCGGCCACCGATCCCCCGGCCTTATCGAGAACCGATACCGTGGCATTTGGCGGATCCTTGGCGAAACTGTCTTCGCCCGTCGCCCATTCTTCCAACAGATGCGTGGTCAGCACGTGGCCGGCAGCCCTGACGGGCCGATCTGCGAACACAATTGAATTCGTGGAGATGCCGGAAAGAACGAGCTGGCCATCGGCGAGTTTGGCGCCACCGGAATTGAGGACGATTAGCGACGGTTCCATCTGGGGTTTGGCGGCGCCGATCTGCTTGCTGGCAGGAGAGGCGATGGCATCCTGGGCAAGACCCGATCCAGCGGAAACATACATTCCGCCCAGGGCCATCATCAGGAACAGAGTAGTTTTCAAACGCATGGGATTAACCCTCCTATTATCGATTTGCTGCGGCCGGTATCGCGCTGCTGCAAAGAGCGAGTGTCATTTCGTGGGAAAGAGCAGCGTGATCGCGGTTCTGAATCCCCAGCCGTCGGGTCCGCTGTCTGGGCTTTCCGCCCAATAGCGCACGCCACCGGTGAGGCTGACCGGAAGCTTGTCCAACTTGACGAGCTTCGAGACCGTGAAGTTCACCGGGACAGACCATTCTTCGGCTTCCCAGTTGTAGGTGCTCTCGGTGTTCAGACTGAATGTCCAGGCATCATGTGTCGTGTACGAAATAAACGGCTGCATGTATGTGGAGTTTATGTCAGTTCGGTCGTCATCGCCGGCGAACGACCAGATGTGGTTGGCCAGCGTGCCGACCGTCCACCCGCCAAACTGCTTGAGGACGACGGCGGTTGGCCCGGCGCCCCATTGATCGCTGCCAAGCAACGGATCGGTGGCGGTCGGAACGAGGAAGACCGGACCGACGCCCCAGATGATGCCGCCGACGGTGGGTTCCTTCGGCGAGAAGAACAGGCTCTGCGTTATGTCGCCAAGGCCGAACTGGTCGCCCGACGGTCCCGCGATGTCATTCTGCCAAGCGATCGGCAAGATGGTGCGCGATATCAGGTTCCAGTCGTCGTTCAGAGAGAACGGGATGACCGGCTGGACGTTGACATAGGCCTTTTCGCCATCGTCAGCACCGTAACCGCTGTCGTAGTTGAACTGGAACGGTACGCTGATCAGCGACGCGATCGGGTTCGACAGCTTCTTGGCGAGTTCTTGAGTATCGTCATCCGCATATGCCGAGGCACAACATCCTAAACTTGATGTCACAATTAGACAGGCGCAAAGACAGTCAGGACTAAATCTCATTGGCAACTATCCTTCATGTGCAATAGGGCATCAGTCGCCAGGACATCTTCAGAAGTTGCCGGCACCGGAGAAGACGCCGCCAACGGTTCATCTGCCAGGTAATGCGAGAGTGGCGCCTGAGGTCTTCGCCAGCGCCTCCCGCACGTTTGCAATTCCTTCCGGGTCTCCGTAGAATCGCAGCAGCCCGGTTTTTTCGGCGGTCCCCGCGTCCAGCTTCCGGTACACCAGATCCCGAACGACTTTCTCTTCGGTTACGATCACCAGATCGCCATCCCCGGGTCCCTCGGAATGGCTTTGCACGCTCAGACCCTCACGTCCGACCTCAAAGCGCGTCCACATCACCTGCGGTATTAGCACGACCGACATTGCCAGGCCGGTTTCTGCCGGTAGCGAGTCGGCAAGGTTGGCGCCGAGTTTCTTCACCGCCGAGGCGGCGCGATAGAAGGCGAGTGGTCCCGACCCATTGGCGCTATCCCACCGAGGCATCAGCAAGCCTGCATCCTCGGCCCGCCAGACTGCCGCGAGCACATGGACCGCATCCGGATAGCTCAAATTGAGCGTAGCTAGCGCGACAGCTTGCGGGTTTTCGAAACCGCATGCGCTGGCCGGGGCCGCGTGAATCCATGCGGCAAGACATGCGGCAAGAACCCTGGAACGCATCGTTATCTTTTCGCTTTTCCAAGTCTTTCAAGTTTATCGCATCTTGCTATAGTGCGCGTGCTGCGTCTTGCCTTTTGGTGACAATTGTTTCTCGAATGTTGAATTCAGCACCGTCCATCAAAATAAGAAGTTTCTTGCAGGTCGCGCCTTACTTGGCTCGGCGAGGCGTGTCCCCGATCGAGTTTTTCCAGCGCCTTGGCATCTCTCCGAATATTTTTCAGGATCCGGACGCTTGGCTGCCACGCGTGCTTTGCTTCCACGTGGCCAATGAAATGGTAGCGGCAACACAGGATCGGTTTGGCGGCGCGCATGTCGGCAATATGACCGAATTGCGCTCACTCGGGATGTGGGGAAAGTCGATCCTGAAGTCAGCGGATGTGGCCCATGCCTGCGAGGTGGCCGCAGCCAACGCTTCAATGCTTCATCAGGGATCAAGTGTTCGGTTAATCACGGAAGGCCGGACTGCTCGAATCGTCTACCGCTTCACAGGTCGTTGCGAAATGGATCCGAGACAGTTCATCTACGGAAGCCTAGCGGTGTTGCGTAAGGTACCGCTGATGGCCGGCGAACCGTCCGCGATACGGGTCCATCTCGCCGCCCCGAGGGCGCGCGGCGACGATGCGCTCGAGGAATGTCTCGGTCCGAACATCGAAATGGGCGCGGCGCACGATATGATCGAATTCGATCGCGCGTTGCTCGACATGCCCCTCCAAAACCAGGTGGACGAGGCTTCCAAGGTGACCGAATCACTGCGGTCGACGGTCGGCGCGGCAGGCCTGCTGGTCGAACGCCTCTCACATCATCGGCAACTCAAGCTGAAGGCGATCGCAAAAGGGATGGGGATGTCGGCCCGAACCCTTCAGCGGCGCCTCAAATATTGCGGCGTCGATTTCGAGGATCTGCTCGACGAGACACGTCGCGGCGAGGCGCTTCGGCTGATTTACGAAGGCGAGCACAAAATGACTGAGATCGCCTACAGGGTCGGCTACAGCGACCCCGCACACTTCACGCGCGCGTTCAAGCGTTGGACGGGGACCGCGCCATCTCGCTTCCCAGGCGACTTGCAATAGGGATTAACCAAACCGACGGGCGCCCCACATTCATCGAGGCGAGCCCTCCGGATTTGGCACGATATGGCAAGATTGATCGGGCGGACGCAACTAGTATCGTAGTGCATCTTGTCCCAAGGGAAGATGGCGGAGCTTCTGCAACGGTATCAAGCCGTTGCATCTAAAATTCGGAGGGAGCAAGCGATGGCCGGACTGCGGATACATCTGTCGACACTCATGGTGCGCGCGAGCGCTCTGGCGATGACCTCGACCCTGATGGCCGGTTCAGCGCTGGCCCAGGAGCGTGAGGCCTTCTTTGGCGAGACGCACGTTCATACGGGCTGGTCGTTCGACGCCTACATCTTCGGCAATACCAAGACCTCGCCGGCCGACGCCTATAAATACGCGAAAGGCCAGACCATCAAGCACCCGCTTGGCTACGACATCAAAATCGATACGCCGCTCGACTGGATGGGCGTTACCGACCATTCCGAATATGTCGGTACGGTTTCGCTCGCCAACACACCGGGCTCGGATATAGCCAAGCTGCCGATCGCGCAGAAGCTGATCGTGCATTCTCCCGCTGACATTCAGCGCATCTATCTCTGGCTCGGCGGGACGATCGTGGACAAGAAGCCGATCGAGGAACTGATTTCTCCTGAAGTTGCCGGATCTGTCTGGAAGCAGAACGTCGGAATGGCCGACCAAGCCAACGAACCGGGCAAATTCACGGCCTTCTGCTCTTATGAATGGACGTCGACGCCGAACAACCGCAACATGCATCGCAATGTCTTCTTCAAGGATTGCGCGAAGGTTCCGCTGACACCCTTTAGCTCGATCGATTCGAGCGATCCCTCGGACCTCTGGAACTGGATGGACGGTCAGCGCAAGGAGGGCAACGAACTGCTGGCGATCTCGCACAACGCCAACCTCTCCGACGGCCACATGTTCCCGACCGATGTCGACGAGAAAGGTCGGCCGATCGATGCAGCTTGGGCAGCATCCCGGGATCGCAACGAAAGGCTGACGGAGATCAAGCAGATCAAGGGCGCATCGGAAACCCATCCGACGCTGTCGCCCAACGACGAGTTCGCCAATTTCGAAATCCTCACCTATCTCCTCGGCGATCCGTCCGGGCGTTTTCCGCAAGTCCCCGGCAGCTATATCCGGCAGGCGCTCAAGGACGGTCTGGCGATGAACGAGGCGCGGGACTACAACCCCTATAAGACTGGCTTTGTCGGCGGCTCGGACTCGCACAACACCGGCGTGCCCTACCGCCAGAATAACTTCTATGGCGGCCATGGGCACGCGGACGGCGAGATGAAGCAGCGCATGGCAGGGTTCTTGTTCGCGGGTCTCGATACCAGGCTTGAGAACCCGGCGGGATTGACCGGACTCTGGGCCGAGGAAAATACCCGTGCATCGCTCTTTGACGCCATGCAGAGGAAAGAGACCTTTGCCACAAGCGGACCGCACATCAAGGTGCGCCTCTTCGGCGGCGCCGACGTGGCCGCAGCTGTCGACCAGGCGGACTGGGTGAAGGCGGCCTATGCAAGTGGCGTTCCGATGGGAGGCGATCTGCCACCGTTGGGGGACGGTAAGGCGCCTTCCTTCGTAGTCTGGGCGCTGAAGGACCCGACCTCGGGCAATCTCGACCGCATCCAGATCGTCAAGGGGTGGTCGAAGAATGGGCAAAGCTTCGAGAAGATCTTTGACGTGACCTGGGCCGGGAACCGCACGCCCGATCAGTTCACCGGCGTCGTTCCGCCGATCGGCAGCACGGTGAACATCGCCGACGCAAGCTACACCAACACAATCGGCAGCGTCGAATTGAAGGGAACATGGACGGATCCAGAATTCGATCCCAGCCTTGACGCATTCTACTATGCCCGGACCCTCGAGATTCCCACGCCTCGCTGGACTACGATCCAGGCCAAGGAGGTCGGCGTGGCACCTCCGGACAATGTGCCGGCAACGATCCAGGAGCGCGCATGGACCTCGCCTATCTGGTATACGCCGACCAAGGAACAGCGGACGACCGTCAAAGGCACCACGGTGGCCGACTTGCAGGCGCAAGGCGCTACCGCGCTGGACGACAAGGCACTTAACGATCTGGTCGTAGGCAAGACGACATGGGTTCGCAACACTGTCACCGGTGACGTCTTCAGCATCGCATGGACGACATCCGGACAGCGCCTGATCGGCAACGTCAACGGCGAAATTCCGAAGCCAAGCGAAGTGGGCGACGTGTTTCATGGCGGCTCGTTGGGCGCGGGTACTGCCTACGCGATCAAGGACGGAGCCATCGTGACCACCCTCGGCAACATGCCGTACGAGGCGACCGTCTACAAGGTTGGCGACAAGTATTTTGCCGCGCGCAGCAACGAGTTCGGCTTCGCCAACTACGAGGTCGTTCCAACCCCGCAGGCGCTTGATCCGCTCGATCAACAGAAGTCGCCGTTCTAGAAAGTGATTGGCCCAGGCTCAGGCCTGGGTCAATTCATGGAGATGGGCTTGCTGCTGTCCGGGAGACCATCGTTGCAGATTCTGAGGTTGCTGTTCGTTGTGGCGGCGATAGGCTTCGGCGTGGATGAAGGGCAGGCCTGCGCCATATGCTTTTCAGGGACGGTGATCACACCGGGGCAAAAACTTGACTCGGCCGACGAGGCCGTTCTTGCAGTCCCGTTGGCCGATCGGAGCGGTTTTCGCGTCATAGAAATCGTCAAGGGCGAGGTCCCGGCCAACGAGGCCATTGCCGAGTCGGCCGTCTCACTGGATGTGCCGAAGTTGGCAACGTTTCTGGATGGCGGCAGCGCGGTCACCAAGCTGTCCACGACGGGCCACGGCAAGCCGCTGCTTCTCTTCCGCAACAGGATGTCCGAAACCTGGACAGGCATCGGCGTGATCGGGGAGCAATACGCCGGATGGCTGCGCCAGCTGGCGGCGACCAAGCATGACGGTGACGGCTTGCCGGTGAAGTTGTGGCCATCGAAGGTGATGGGCTGGTCACCGTTGACGGACGCTCAATGGCAGGAACGTGCTCGGATAGTTCTGCCCTATCTCGATGCTGACGAACTGCTGGCTGCCGAAATCGCCTATGGCGAACTGCAGCGGACGCCATACCGGATCATGCGTGGCCTGAAGCCACAGCTGGAAGCTGCAAAAATAAGGTTCTGGATCGACGATCCGAAACAGTTGTCCCGGCTTCCGGTACACACGCTGCTGCTCGGCATAGCCGGAGACGAGAACGACGCCGCAGAGCTGGAGAAACGGATCGACCAGGCTCTGCTGGCGCAGGATACGGCAAACCTTTCGGCGATGCTTGCCGCCGATCTGGAACTGCGCGGACCATCTCGACTGAGCTGGCTCCACGCGACGTTCTTCGCGGATCGGCGGCGTACGCTGCCCGAGATCGACGCAGCCCTGCTTGCGCTGAGCGTACAGGGCGAAGCGGACGCGGCGGTGCCGCGCGGACAGGTGATCGAAGCCTATCGATCGTTCATCAGGGCGCGAAAGCCGATGGCCGGTTTCGTGGCGATGGAACTTGCGAATTGGGAAGCATGGGATGCGACGGCTGACTACGTCGACATCATCAGATCGAATGTCGTGAAGGACCCCGCCGGGCAGTTTGCGATTCTAAGCTATCTGAAGAGCAGTCCGCTGACCGCTGGGCAAGCGGCGTTACTGCCTGCTGCCGAATGACCCCGATGCACGAAGCAATCAAACGCTTCCAACAGAAACGACGGTAACAACAGATGTCAAGACATCGATTGCAGCAGATTCTTAGCGAGCCGCTACTGCATTTTTTCGTCGTCGGGGTGTTGGTTTTCGGCGGCTACCGCTTCTTCAACCCGGAACCGGAACAGGCAGTAGACCCGCAGCGTATCGAATTGACCGAAAATGACGTACAGCAGCTGGCGATCTCCTGGCTCGCCCAAGGTCGACCACAGCCGAGTCCGGATGAACTGCGCAGCCTTGTCGACCAGAAAGTGACAGAGGAGATCCTGTCCCGCGAAGCGGTCGCGCTCGGTCTCGACCGGGACGACCAGATCATTAAGCGGCGCCTTGCGCAGAAGATGGATTTTCTGGTGGCCGATCTGGCAGCCTTGGAGGAGCCGACCGAAGCTCAATTGGCGGACTGGTACTCTAAGAATTCCGACCGCTTTGCACTGCCTCCGCATGCAAGCTTCCGGCACCTGTATTTCTCTCCGGACAAGCGCGGAGATGGGGCACGCGGCGATGCGACTGCAGCACTCGCCGTTCTGGCCGGTAAATCTGCGGATGCGCTCCAGGCCCAGACATTGGCCGATCCATTCATGCTGCGCAATTTCTATGGCGACTCCACCCCGGCGCAAACGGCGAAGGAGTTTGGCCCGGCCTTCGCGGAGACCCTCTATGGCCTGAAACCCGGCGCGTGGCAGGGGCCGGTGCAGTCCGGCTATGGCTGGCACCTCGTTTGGGTGGAGTCGATCGAGCCCGGTCGCGTTCCGCTCTACGAGGAAGTGAAGCCCGACGTGAAGGCGGCATGGCTCGACGCCCGTTACCAAGAGGTGAAGCGCACGGCGCTAGAGGAAATGCGCTCCCGCTACACGGTCGTTGCGGTTCCCCTGGATGACGTCGACCTGACCAATCTGAACAGTCAGGACGCGGCAAACGCGGCCCAAGAGCCGGTCTCGCAATGAGCCAGGCTGCTCAAATCTGCCGGGCTGGTACGTCGCTGCTGCTCACCCTATTCATCTCCATTATTGCGATGACCGCTGCGGTTTCCGCGCACGAGATCAGGCCCGCCTATCTCCAGATCGATCAGGTCGGGCACAACCGCTTCAGCGTACTCTGGCGAACGCCCATCCTGTCCGGGATGCGGCTGCCCGTCCTGCTGAAATTTTCCGACGGCATCAAGCCGGTGACCGAGCCGTTGGAGCGTGAACTGTCTGACTCCGTGATCGAGCGGAGCATAGTCGAATCCTCCGGCGGCCTGCCCGGCGAGCGCATAACATTTGTCGGGCTCCAGGCGACCATCACCGATGTCATGGTTCGGGTGAAACTGGAAGACGGGTCGGTAACCACGACGCTTGTCCGGCCGTCGCAGCCCTGGGTCGACATTCAGGCGCGGCAGACCACACTTGAGGTGGTCAAGGTATTTATCGTCAGCGGCATCGAGCACATTCTGTTTGGCTTCGACCATCTGCTGTTCGTGGCGGCGCTGATGTTGATCGTCCGCCGCTGGGGCATGCTGCTTAAGACGGTAACAGCTTTCACCGTGGCTCATTCGATCACGCTGACCTGCGCCACGATGGGATGGGTAAACCTGCCGTCGGGGCCTGTGGAGATCATGATTGCCTTCAGCATCGTTCTCGTTGGCGCCGAGATCATCAGGATGGAGCGCGGCGGAACCAGCCTGGCGATAGAATGGCCCTGGATTGTCGCATTTTTCTTCGGGCTGCTTCACGGCTTTGGATTTGCCGGCGCGCTTGCCGATTTCGGACTGCCGCAAGGCGACATACCGCTCGCTTTGTTTTCCTTCAACGTTGGCGTCGAACTCGGTCAACTGATGTTCATCGGAGCGATCCTGCTAGTCGTCCATTCGATCCGACAAATCTTCCAAATTCCCCGGAAAGCGATCGTCGCATCTGCCTACGTAATAGGAACCATTGCTGCATTCTGGTGTGCTGAGCGTTTGCATTCGACGTTTGTCTAGTCGCTTGTCGCACGCGCACTAATATCAGTATTTGGCCTTTTGGGCTTTGAAGCCGACCGACGGCTTTCGGCCCAAGATCTACCTGAATTAACTTCCGCTGTGCGAACCGGCATCGCCATTCTATTGAGTATTCGTCAAATGAGCAGGGGTTGCACGCGAGGCAATTGATCGACGCCGAAAACCTCGACACTTCGTTAATCCCGAACTCGATCGATTGAACGCAGTGGGCATCGCGTGTAGGCTTCTCCCGCGCACCGGGTGAGCCGGACGCCGGATCCAGTTTGCGATTCGATCAGATCCTCCGCCATCCGAACCACAATGATTAATCGCCTCATTCTCTGCATCGCAGCCGGCGCCTTCATGTCCTCGAATATGCCTGTGCATGCGCAGGAAGACGAGATATACTACGGATCTCGGGCCGGGATGAGCCTGACGACGACCGGGAAGAGCGGCATCGGTACGGCCAATGCCGTGATCGAGGTCGAGCACCTGCCGCGGAACGCGAAGGCTTTCTGCGTCGAGTATGCGCAGGACAACTCGATGGCATGCGTCCGGCGGACGTTGGCGGAGGTCCAGATCAAGGACAAGGTGACCGCGAACTGCCCGGCGCGAACCTGGGACGTCTTCGGCCAGGAGTTCGTCTTCCTCGGCCGCGCCGTCGCCGCCGACGACATCATAGCGGACTATGTCATCCGGCGGGTCGAGACTGACGAGGTTCTCGACGGTTCCTCGGCGTCCGGCTACTGGCAGGCGCTCGGGGCCTTCCAGGCGCTCTGCCCCGGCATCGCCGACTAGCTTCGTGATCCGACTCCTCTCATCCGCCGGTCTCTGTCTCCTCCTCTCCGTCGTCGGACGTGCAGAAGCGGCTACCGTCACCTTTGAAGGTCGGATCGAGCCCATGGGGATCCGGGAAATGCGTTTCCGGCTCGAGGGCGACATCGTCGACGGGGATGTCGAGCGGGTCAGGGAGGCCGTCGCGAAGGCCGGGGTCGAGCCAGGCGCGCATGCTGTGTTCTCGCTGTCCAGTCCGGGCGGAAGCTATTCGGTCGGCCTCGACCTCGCTCTCCTTTTTCGTCGGATGGGTTTCGCCACGCTCGTCGAGGCGGATGCCGGCTGCTACTCCGCTTGTGCCATCGCGTTCCTCGGCGGGTCCGAGACGCTGCGGGATCCGCTTCCGACGTCGGACCCCGAGGCGATTCCGGACCTTTCGCCCGACCGGTCCATGGAAGCGGGGGCGAAGATCGGCTTCCACGCCCCCTATCTGCAGCTTCCCGAGAACCAGTACGATGCCGGCATGGTCCAGGCGGCCTATGCGGTCGCCGTCTACAGCATCTCCCGTCTCGTAGAGATCGCCGATCGCCTCGACGTGACGCCGGCGGAGCTGCCTCGGCTTCTGGCACCTGATCCCGACGACTTCTTCATGGCCGATACCGTCGACGCCGTCCGGATGCTCGACATCGGCTATACCGATTACACGCTCCAATTCCGCGACCTGCTATCGATCACGCCGGCGATGGTCCAGAACATGTGCATCAACCGCTGGTATCACCTTCAGCGTCGAAGCGCCTATCCCGGCTATGGGATCGCGATCGAGGTGACGGAGGAGTTCAAGGAGGGCAGCAGGCTCCTGGGGAACGGCGAGGAAGAGTATTCCTTCGCCGTCCGGCGGGTGAACCAGGGCACGGCGTCCTCGTGGATCGCCGTCATGCCGATCACCAAAACGCCGGATGGCCGAAACTTTGTCTGGTGCATCTTCGACTCCGCCATCGACAGCCCTCGCGTATTCTATCGCCCGGCTGGGACGTTGTCCGAACTCTTGGAGCCGCTGGAGGCGAAGAACGACATCTGGGATCTGGCGTTCTCCGAAGGGAACATTGAATTCGACCAGTCAGACAATTGGAGCCGCGTCATGGACATGGCGCCGGCGGACACGCGGCTGGACGACGTCGCCGACGTTATCCTCAGCTATCAGGTCGAGCAGGAAGGGCTCGGCAAGGCCGGCAACTGACGGCTGGACGAACATACTGCCCCGCATTTGACAGCGGTTCCCGTACACTTGGCATGAGCTCAAAGGAGCATCCGTAGTCCCCGAGCAACGAACCCGCGGGCCACGGGCGATGGCTATGGGGATTTAGGTTTTCGGCTGGTGACGGGGATGGCGTGACCGCCTCGGGAAACGCCGGGATGGATGCGGACGGACCGCCTCGTCTTCCAGTTGCGCGGTATTGTCGGCTCGGCGCGACGAGGGCTACGGCCCTGTCGACGTCGATGATCACCATGGACGGTCGCCAGCCAGTTCTCGGGCATGTCGTCGACAACGATCCTGCAGGCGCGGAGTAAGGTCATAACCTTCTCGCCCAACGTCCGGCGGTTCAGCTCGGGAACCTTGCCGGCCATGCCTACGGGAGCGCCCATCTCGGTAAGCAGCGCGCGCACCCGCCTGGCGACATGTCTGAAGGCGCTCGGGCCCATGAACGTGTCGACCTCTTCGAGGCCACAGCGGTCGAGGATGTTCTCCAGTGCGCTCATCGCATTAATCAGGCGACTCTCGTCGTAGGCGACCGGCGCCGTCAACCAGCGGATCGCGGCGTCGAGGTCCCCACCGCTGCGCGACGCGCAAAGTAGCTGTCGCACGCGCAAGCGAAGATCGGCTCGAGGTGGAGTTCGTGGAACGGTGCCATGAAGGGTGGCGAGGCGCGGCCTTGCCGCGCGATCCGGACCATGACAACTCCCGCGTGATACCGTTCTTCAATCACCGGACGGAGATAGGTGTCGGAGGCGAACGAAAGCACGCGCGCCACATGGGTCAGCAGGCGCTCGCTCTCCTCCCACCAATCTGCGCTGCCGCCATCGCCCGGCCGGTGCAGGGTGATGAAGCCGTTCGGCTCCTGCGCCTCGCGATCCTGGCGAGGACCACCGATGGTGACGCGGCCGAGTGGCGTCTCGTGAGCGATGCGCCTGAAGGTGCGGAACTGCCGGACCAGCCACACGCGGGTGTCGTGTCGGGGCTCTCGCTCGGCGCGAGGCGGCAGCTCGAGCTCAGCGTCGTAGCAATCGCCCTGGTAGCTCAGCTCCTGTCCCGGTTGAGAGCCGTGGCTGAACTGGACGATGTGGAAGGAATCCGACCGGAAGACGTGCCCCACCTCGCTCCTGCCCTCAAGGGTGATCATGTGGACGGGCGTTCCCGGTCGCCCGTCCACATGCAGCGCGTACGCCTCAGGTCAGAAAGGGATGCGGTCAAGGTTGAGTTGGAGAACGCCGAGGTCGTCCACCGTCACCTCGAAGCTGACCGGAACGCTGCTGTTGTGACCCGACAATGAGCCTTGAAAGCGTGTAGTCTCGAAGAATGGCATGCGGGAGGTGTTACAACGACAGGCCCTGAAGGAGAAGCCTTCCGCTGAGCTCGAAGCCCTTACTGGAACGACTGCTTTCCGCGGCTCCGTGCTGAAAAGCGGGCCGGCAGCTTTCGGCCCCCCATTGAAATCCCGTCACACTTGTAACTCTCACCTCCCCCTCCGCCCGAGCTAGCGTCTTCGTATCGAAACCGTTGGAAACGGCGAATTCGACCGGAGGACCGGAAATGACGATGTTTGCAGCCAAAGGGAAAGCCGCTTCGTTGCTCGGGCAGGCGGTCGATTTGGCCGGCTGGCTCGGGCTCGCCGCCACCCCGACCTTCGCACTGATGGCCTGGATTTCTGCCGTCGGCTTGCCGGACATGACCATGTGCTCTGCCGCCTCGGCTTTCATGCCGATCAACGACATGGCCCTGATGTACCTGCTGATGAGCCTCTTTCACGTATCGCCGTGGCTGAAGCTCTTTCCGCCCGTTCGCATTACCGCAACACTTCCGTCACCCAAACCGAGGAGACTGACAATGCAACACGCTGTTGTTTCACGCGATGACTGGCTGACCGCCCGCCGGGACCTCCTGCAAGCGGAGAAGGAACTCACCCATCTTCGCGACAAGGTCGCACGCGAGCGGCTCGCCCTGCCATGGGTGCCTATCGAGAAGGAATACCTGTTTGACACGCCGGATGGTCCGCGCGCGCTCGCCGATCTCTTCGACGGCCGTTCGCAACTTCTGGTACAACATTTCATGTTCGCGCCGGGATGGAAGGAAGGCTGCCCGAGCTGCTCATTCATGGCCGATCACACCGGCGGCATGAACAAGCATCTGGCGCATCACGACGTTACCATGATCGCCGTCTCGCGCGCGCCGCTTGCCGAGATCGAGCGCTATCGCAGACGTATGGGCTGGCAGTTCAGGTGGGTGTCCTCGAACGGCAATCCGTTCAACTACGATTTCCGGGTTAGTTTCACGCCCGAGGAGGTGGCCACCGGGCACATCGACTACAACTTCGGCGAATGGCGGGAAACCGGCGAGGAATGGCCTGGCCTGAGCGCCTTCTACAAGGATGAGGCTGGCGATGTCTTTCACACCTACTCCACCTTCGGCCGCGGTGTAGAGGTGATGATGGGCACCTACGCCATACTCGACCTCATGCCGAAGGGGCGCAACGAAGCGGAGGGAATGGACTGGGTGCGCCGCCACGACCGCTACGCGTAGTCCCGGCGGGGGACGGTGGAATGATGCCCGGATGGTAAACGAGAAATGGGGTAATTGCCGGACCTTACCTGCATCCGGCAATTTGCCCTCGTATCTAGAGGTCGAAGATCGGGATAGGGGGACGCCTCGCGGCGCCGCCCCTCCCACACCACCGGGCATACGGATCACGTACCACGGCGGTTCGACCGGATTAAGCTTAGACAGAGACATAGAGACGGGGGAGACCGAGCGACTCGAAGTGGTGGTTGCGCAGGGTCTGTTGGACCGCCGGGTGTCCTGACATGCGACAGAATCCCGTCGGTGAACCGGCAGCTACCGCGGCCCGGAGCTTTGGCACGCCCGACGGCGCAACTCCTTGTAGCGGTTGTGCCCGTTCCCCCATTGCCGCCAAAGATACATGCGTAATCTTCGGCGGGTCCACGCTTCCAAGTTCGTAAGCACCCGCGGGGTCTGGCAGAAGCCGAAGCGGACCTTGCACGTTACTAGCCGCCGCACGATTAGAACGCGGCTCCCTTGATTCCCGAGGGCGCGGCTGGAGCCGCAGCCTCACGCTAAGGTACGCCAGCGCGCGCTTTCGCGTATCGGGAGAGGCCGATCTTGATCGCGACCAGCACGGGCGCGGCGATTAAAAATAGCAGGGCGACTGCGTTGAACGCTGTGTCGAAGGCGATCACGGTGGACTGACCGGTGACGACCTTGCCCAGGAGGCTCGTGGCTGCCCTGCTGGCTGCCGCCGCGTCCATTCCTCCTCTTGCTACGAGCGCGGCTGTCGTCGTCGTCAGACGCTCGCTGACCGCAGGAACGCCTGCGGTGACGTTGGCGCCGAGCGCCGCGACATTGGCGGCGACGTTATGGTCGATCAGTGTCTGGAGACTGGCGACTCCCATAAGACCGCCAAGCTGGCGACCCGTATTGAAGAGGCCGATGCCGGAGGCGAGGTTCTGGCTGTTGAGGTTGCTGAAGGCGATGAGGGTGATCGATAAAAACAGGAAGCCAAGGCCCAAGCCGCGCAACAGGATGGCAGCCATCATGTCGTCGGCGCCGCTTTCGCGGGTCGAGCCGGACAGCATCCACATCGCAACCATGATCATCAAGATTCCAAAGGGCACTGTGGCGATCGGAGGAACGCGGCGGACCTGCATGAGGAAGGCAGCAATGAAAAGCGCGCCGATGAAGAGCGCGCCACTGGGTAACAGGAGCTGGCCGGCGTTGGTCGGTGTGAAGGCGAGCACGGACACGGCAAACGAAGGGATCAGGAACGCGCTCCCGAACAACGCGGCACCAGCCACAAAACTGACGATGAAGGCAAAGGAAAAATCGTCGAAGCGGAACAAGGTGAAATCGAGCAGGCCCTGGCCCTTCGCCATCACTTGCTGGCCAAGAAATGCCAGCAGAGCGGCCGCGCCGATCAATGTCAGGCACATAATACGCGGTTCCTCGAACCAGTCCCATCGGCTGCCTTGGCTGAACACGTATGTGAAGCAGAAGAGCGCTATGGAGATGAGTGAGAAACCAACCCAGTCGAATGGACGGCGCGCGGTCTTAGCGGGCGTCGGGCTGTCCGCGAGCAGCAGGAGTCCGGCGGCCGCCAGCGCCACCGGAACGACGCTGAAGAAGATCCACGTCCACGACTGGCTATCGAGCAACCACCCCTGAAGGGCCGGGGCGATCGTCGCGGGGGCAACGACCGACCCCATTGCGAACAGGGCTTGAAGGATCGGTTGGCGGTGTCGCGGATAGGCGAGAAAAATGATCGCCTGGCCCCCGACAAGCAGGGTGCCGCCGGAGAAGCCCTGAATAATTCGAAGGGCGACCAGCAGGTCCAACCGAGCAGTGATCGCGGCGAAGGCGCAGGCCATGCCCATGACCAGGGTTGAGCCGATGATCAGACTGCGCGGATTGATACGATTCATCAGCCAAGGGGCGGCCATGAATCCTATCAGCTTCAGGGCGGTGTATCCGATATCCAGCCAGGCGAACTCATCAGGAGTTGCATACGTGTCGCCGATGATATCGCCGCGCCCGAGCGACAGGACTGTGCTTGCGATCGCCTCCGTCAGTGCGGCGAGCACTACGCCCGCGACGAGAAGGGCTCCTGTCGCAGGTCGGTCGCGACTCGGCGTGGCGGCGACGGCCGTGGTCATGAGCCGCTTCCTCGATCAATCTCGACACGCACTTCGGCATAGGGGAATCCGCGTTTCTTACGTCCCATGTGGAGTCCACCGATCTGATTGAGCAAAGCTGTCGGTGAGCGAGTAGAGTTCGGTCGGCTCGACAAATCCTCTGAGTTCATGGCGGCCAATCGCAACCGCTGTTCCGGAATTAAGGAGCATCGCAAATCGCTCGGACATCAGGAGCGGATGGCTGGTCGCGCTGCATACAGCTTGAATCCGGCTCACCAAATTTACGTCAGGCCCTATCACCGTGAAATCGAGGCGCTGGCCCGAGCCGATGTTGCCGTAGCCGACTTCTCCGTAGTGCAGTGCGATGCCGGTGTGGAGTTCAGCATCGGGTGCGGTGAATCGACTCAAGCCATCCAACGCACTCAGAGCGCCCTGCAAGGCGGCAGAGCAGGATACAGCGGGACTATCGCGATGGAAAAAGGCGAGTGCCGCATCGCCCATGAACTTGATCACCTCACCGCCTGCGTGGGTGATTGCCGGCACGACGCAATCGAAGTAGGCGTTGAGCAGTTCGAGCACGCGCTCTCCAGGCAATCGGTTGGAGAGCGCCGTGAAGCCGCGCAGATCGCAGAGCATCAACCCGGCCTCGAGCGTTTCGAGTTCGCCGCGGCGAATGCGACCTGCCATGACGCGCCGCGCCGTTGTCGCGCCGACATAGGTATCGAGCAGCGTCAACTCGACTCTCCTGAGAGTACGCAGCTCGCAGGCATTGCGCAGAGGAGGAACGATCCGGTCCAACACAGCTCGCTCGGATGGGGTAAAGCCGCTCGGGCGTATGGTCGAGAAGGATGCGGCACTGACCAGGCCATCGGCATTGCACAGCGGGACGATGACGAATTCGACGAGACGGCGTCCGCGGAAAAGGTCCGTATAGACCCACGCCGGGTTGATGGAGCCATCGAGGCGCACGATCAGTGGCTCGCGCGTCTCCATGACGCGCCGGAGCGGACTGCCGGCGAAGCCCGGCGAAATCTCGGTGCCGTGCTCCCTGTCATGGATCTCTACGGCTTCGTTGGGTGCCCATGCCACGCTGCGACCAAGAATTTCCGGGTGAAGCGTCCTCAAATGGAGCGTCAGCCGGTCGATCGGCAAGCCGGCCGCACGGAGGCGCCGTCCAAATCCTGCTGCCAGACCGGCGTCGTCGAGTTCGTGGCATTCATCCCCCACCAGCCATTCGATCAGTTCGACCGTAGCTGCCGAACTGGCTGAGCCGCCGCCGGCGACCGGCGGCGATTCGGATTTGGCGGATCCTGCGATCATTGTTCCGGCTCTTTCGTCTCAGCACTTCCATCGTGCCGACCGCGAGCCTCGTCTGGCGATTTCGTTCTCCCTGCGCCGCTCCCTCGAACGACCTCGATACGAGCGGATAGGCCGGGCACGAGGCGGCCGGGCAACGGATTGCCGATAAGCCGGATCTTCACCGGAACGCGCTGAACGACGCGAACGAAGTTGCCGGTCGCATTGTCTGCGGGGAGTAAGCTGAAGGCAGAGCCACTGCCGGGTGCAAAGCTGTCTACCACCCCTTCAAACTTCACGTTGGGGTAGCCATCGATGGTCACACGGACGCGCTGACCGGCCTGGATATGCTCGATCTGTGTTTCCTTGAAGTTCGCTACGACCCACACATCGACTGGAACGAGATCGAGCAGGGAGGTGCCCGGCGCGACGAGTCGGCCGATGCGAACCTGGCGGTTGCCGACAACGCCGCTGACTGGCGCACGTACCACGGTGCTGTCGAGATCGATTTGGGCGAGATCGCGTGCGGCCCGTGCCTGCGCGACGGCGGCAATGGCAGCTTCGCGTTGAGTTTCAAGAACAGCAATGCGTTGCTGTTGCGCCTCTATCGTGGCCGATGCCGCTGATACGCCCGCCTCGGCTCTTAATCGCGCGGCGTCACTCTCATCAACCTGGGCCTGGCTCACCGCGTTGCTGCGAACAAGTTCGCGGCGACGATCGGATGCTCGTGCCGCGAGGCTCAACTCGGCCACGGTCGAAAGTTTCTGGGCTTCGGCCTGCCGAACTAGGGCATGCTGAAGTCGGATTTCGGCGTCGACACTGCTGAGGCGAGCCTGGGCGGCGTCGACATTGGCCACGGCTTGCGCGAGCCGCGCGCGGTAGTCCCGATCGTCGATCCGGAACAGAACATCCCCCGCTCGAACGGTTTGGTTGTCCTCAACCTCTACCGCAGTCACATAGCCCGCAACCTTTGGAGCGAGCGAGGTCACGTCTCCTCGGACATAAGCGTTGTCGGTCGACGTCTCGCCGCTCGAAAGGGCCCAAGCCCATCCGGCTGCCCCGACTACCGCGGCGCCGAGGCATAGCAACAAGCCGATTACTTTTCTCTTGTTGTGCCGCGCCACGACGACACCGGGCCCGGAGTGTTCGCCGGTGACGATGGCGACCTTGTCCTCGAGCGAGTCCATTTTTTCTCATTTCCTGTTGGATGTGGGTGGCAACGACGGCAGCCCGCGGGACCTCCCGCTGGGACTGCCGGCATCGAAGCGCGTTCGTTCATTCCCCGATGGGCGTGGTCAGTTCCTTTTCGTCGGTGTCGACGACAAACACCGCCAGCAGCCGGGCAGGCTCCGTGTCGCTGGCATTCGCGCTTACTCCATGATGGGAGCCTGGCTCTTCGTAGAAGTTTTCGCCGGCCTTGTAGATCTTTTCCGGCGAGCCGTTGACGCTGCTGCGGATGGCGCCGTCGAGCACCGTCGCATAGATGAAGGCGGAGTCGGGATGCGTGTGGGCGGGCGATGCGCCGTCCGGCTCGTATTCGACGAGCACGCCCTTCATGCTCTTGCCGGGGACGTTGGGAAGGGCGCGGTCGAATACGATCGTCACCTTGCCCGCGGGCCGGTCGCCGGCCGAGGCTGCGGTGATCGAGAGCGCTGCGAAGGCAACGGCTGAGAGAAATCTTGTATACATTGCAATTCTCCTTCGAGTGTATCTGTCGTGAAGGCGCGATCCGGTGCCGGGTCGACGCTTTCCTAGTTTGTCCATAGGCCTGATATGTCCGTGGGAGCCTTAGCGTTCCGCTTGGGCCGTCGACTGGCCGAGCCAGTCCTTGAAGCGGATCGCGCCGAGGCGCGCGTTGTCGCCGGGGGTCAGCGATTGATCGTCGAGAACAGCGCCGAAGTAGCGGGCGTGAACATCCGGCACGACCTTGTGTGTGCCCTGCGTTGCCCTGAGAAAGCGCCTGACCAGCTCGTCGAGCGGGATCGCCTCCGGACCGGCGATTTCTACCGTGCCGTTGACCGGCGGTGCGACCGCGACATCGGCGAGCGCCGCTGCCACATCGTCGGACGCGATCGGCTGGATCAGGGCCGGCGACAGGTGAACCTCCTCGCCGACGGTAGCCGACTGGGCAATGCCGCCGACAAATTCGAAGAACTGCGTCGCACGGAGGATGGTGTAGGGAATCCCGGACGCCTTGATGAGGTTTTCCTGCGCGACCTTCGCCCGGAAATAGCCGTTGTCGGGAAGCCGTTCGCTACCAACGATCGACAGGGCAACATGGTGGCGCACGCCGGCGGCCGCTTCCGCAGCCAGCAGGTTACGGCCCGACGTCTCGAAAAACTCGAGGACGGCCTTGTCTTCCCATACCGGCGCGTTCGCCACATCGACGACGACATCGGCGCCGTCGAGCGCTTCGGCCAAACCCTCGCGGGTGATGGTGTTCACGCCCGTGTTGGGGGAGGCTGCGAGCACGTCATGGCCGCGCTCGCTGAGGTTCTTCACAAGTTTCGTTCCGATGAGGCCGGTGCCTCCGATGACGACAATCTTCATGGCTTCTCTCCGATTCTCCGACCGCAACCAGTGCCGTCGATGTGCGTGGAGATTGCCTGCGCGCTCCGGGGAAGTCCTTGTAGTCACCTTGAATTGCCCTTCAGGAAAGCTTGATTATTCATCCAAGACGGTTGCCCGATCGGGATGGGATGCTCTAACCACGCGTTGCCGTGCTATCCATGGACAGAAACATTCGCCAGTTGCCCCGGCCAGGGAGCCGCGGCGCTCGGCCAGGGGATGCCGGCGTGCAGTTCATGTTTGGAAACTACGTGCTCGACCCGGAACGCCGGGAGCTTACACTTCGCGCAGAAGTCGTGGCTGTCGGCCCGCAGGTCTTCGATTTGCTGCTGCATCTCGTCAGGAACCGCGACCGCGTCGTCAGCAAGGACGACCTGCTCAAGGCGGTGTGGGGCGGCCGGATCGTCTCGGAATCGACCATCACCAGCCACATCAACGCGGTTCGCAAGGCAATCGGCGACAGCGGCGAGGAGCAGCGCCTGGTTCGGACGGTCGCCCGCAAGGGCTTTCGCTTCGTCGGCGAAATCAAGGTCGGCGAGATCGGGGAAGCGCGACTGCCCGGCGGTTCAAGGGTCGTCGAGCACACCTCCAGCGAATCGAGGGAGCCGCCGTCCGCGCTCGTCCTTCCGGACAAACCCTCCATTGCCGTCTTGCCTTTCCAGAACCTGAGCGGCGATCCGGAGCAGGAATATTTCGCCGACGGCGTGGTCGAGGACATCATCGCCGCCCTGTCGCGCATGCGCTGGCTGTTCGTCATCGCGCGCAATTCGAGCTTCACCTACAAGGGCCGGGCGGTGGACGTGAAGGAAGTCGGCCGCGAGCTTGGCGTGCGATACGTGCTGGAAGGCAGCGTGCGCAAGTCCGGCAACAAGGTGCGCATCACCGGGCAGCTCATCGACGCCACGACCGGGACGCATCTCTGGGCGGAGCGCTTCGAAGGCACGCTCGACGACATCTTTGAACTGCAGGACCAGATGACTGAAAGCGTCGTCGGCGCGATCGCTCCCCAGCTCGAGCGGGCGGAGATCGAGCGCGCCAAGCGCAAGCCGACGGAAAGCCTGGACGCCTACGATTATTATCTCCGCGGCATGGCGAACCTGCACAGCGGAACCCGTGAAGCGATCGACGCGGCGCTGCCCTTGTTCTACAAGGCGACCGAGCTCGACCCGGAATTTGCGTCGGCCTATGGCGGGGCAGCCTGGTGCCATTTCTGGCGTAAGGTGAACGGCTGGATGACTGACCGGAACAAGGAGATCGCTGAGGGCGTGCGGTTGGCACGGCTGGCGGTGGAACTTGGCCGGGACGATGCGGTGGCGCTGACGAGAGGCGGGCACGCGCTTGGCCATCTCGCCGGCGACCTCGACGGCGGCATCGCGCTCATCGACAGGGCAAAGTTTCTCAATCCCAACTTCGCCCCCGCCTGGTTCCTCGGCGGCTTCCTACGCGTTTTCCGTGGTGAATCGGAGAGCGCGATCGAGAATTTCGCCCATGCCGTTCGCCTGAGCCCGCTGGACCCGGAGATGTTTCGCATGCAGGCCGGAATAGCGCTCGCGCATTTCTTCGCCGGGCGCTTCGATGCTGCGTCGGCTTGGGCGGAAAGGGCGCTGGGAAACTTGCCCAGCCTTCTGGTCGCGGTCGCCGTGGTGGCGGCGAGCCATGCGCTTGGCGGGCGGGCAGTGGAAGCGCGGCAGGCGATGCAGCGCGTGCGCGAGCTTGATCCATCCCTGCGTGTCTCCAACCTCAAGGACTGGCTGCCAATTCACCGGCCCGACGATCTCGGGCAGTTTGCGGATGGGCTGCGCCTGGCCGGGCTGCCCGAGTGACGCGGCACATTGCCGAAACTTTATATTGGCGGCTTTGCGGCCAGCTCTGGCAAGAATGACCGCTTTTGTCTGCATTTTTGGCCGTCCCGCGTGTCGGCCGTGGAAGACTGCTCACCACCGAGGCTGTGTGAAAACTCCCGCTCATGCTAGTCTACTACGGGTTGAGCGGGGATTCGGCATGGCGGGTTTCATTGAGGGAAAGGACCGCCAGGAACAGCTTTTCTTGCCGGAATGCCTCGATGATTATGTCGCCGAAGACCACCCGGTCCGCGTCGTCGATGTCTTCATCGACGAACTGGATTTGAGCGATTTGGGCTTTACCGCGGCAGCGGCGACGGGGCGGCCGGGTTACAGCCCCGCAACGATGCTGAAGCTCTACCTCTATGGCTACCTCAACCAGGTGCAGTCGAGCCGACGGCTGGAGCGTGAGGCGGGCCGCAACATCGAATTGATGTGGCTAACGGGCAAGCTCGCGCCCGACTTCAAGACGATCGCCGATTTCCGGCGTGACAATGGTGAGGCGATCCGGGCCGTCTGCCGCCAGTTTGTGGTGCTGTGCCGCAAGATCGGCCTGATCGCCGGCGGCACGGTTGCGGTGGACGGCAGTCGCTTCAAGGCGGTGAACACGCGCGACAAGAACTTTACGCCTGGCGCAATCCGCCGTCGGGTGGAGCAGATCGAAGCAAGCATCGAGCGCTACTTGTCGATGCTCGACACGGCCGATCGTCAGGAGGACGAGGTGGCGGAGATGCGCAGGGATCGCCTGACGGAGCGCCTCGAACGCCTGCGTCAGCAGATGCGCGATCTGAAAGCGATGGAGCGAGCCGTCGAGGCAGCCCCCGACGGCCAGGTCTCGCTGACCGATCCGGATGCCCGCGCCATGGCCACCAACGGCAAGGGCACGGGACTTGTCGGCTACAACGTCCAGGCGGCGGTGGACACGAAGCATCACCTGGTCGTGGCCCACGAGGTCACCAATGTCGGTCACGATCGCACCCAGCTCACCAACATGGGCCAGCAAGCGAGGGAGGCGACCGGCGCGGATGAACTGACCGTGCTGGCCGATCGCGGCTACTTCTCGGGCGAGGAAGTGCTGGCCTGCGACGAGGCGGGCATCAAGGCCATCGTGCCGAAGTCGCTCACCTCAAGCGGCCTGAAACGTGGCTTCTTCGGCAAGCAGGACTTCGTCTTTGATGCCGACCGGGATCTGTATGTCTGTCCAGCCGGACAGGAACTGACCAGAGCCAAATACCGATCGGACCGCGAAGGCGACATCATCTTCTATCGTCATCTGACCGCCTGCTCGACCTGCGAACTCAAGCCTCGCTGTACGCCCGAGAAGCTTCGGCGCATCCGGCGCTGGGAGCATGAGCAGGTGATCGACGCCATGCAGGCCAGGCTCGACCGCATGCCCGATGCCATGCGGGTTCGGCGGCAAACCGTCGAGCATGTCTTCGGGACCATCAAGGACTGGATGGGCCGAGGTCACTTCCTTACCCGCCGGCTGCGCAATGTCGGAACCGAGATGAGCCTCCACGTCCTCGCCTACAACCTCAAACGGGCGATCGCCATCCTCGGAGCGCCGGAGTTGATGAAGGCAATGAGGGCCTGAACCCTCACATCGTCTGCGCGTCACCAGACCACCTGACAAAGACGTTTCCACACAGCCTCCACCCGTCCAGGTCATGCGAAAATTGATCTCCGCATGACCTGTAGCCGCCATTGCGGCCTCTCACCAGGAAGCGAAATCCGCTTTCGAACTCAGACCTCAGTTCTCTCCGCGAGGGTCAGGGCATCTTCGACGTCCACGCCGAGATATCGAACAGTGTTCTCGATCTTGGTGTGGCCAAGCAGGATTTGGACGGCTCGAAGGTTGCCGGTTGCCTTGTAGATGATCGAGGCCTTGGTCCGACGAAGCGAATGCGTACCGTAATCCTCGGGGCGAAGACCGATCGCTTCAGGAGATAAGCCCTGCACGTATTAAGAACCGCGTAGTAGTTGAAATACGGCACGCCGATCAGAAGATTCCGTTCAAAGGCGAACTGGGCTGATCCGGTCAACGACGCCGCGGTGGCGAACTTGATCGCCAAATAGTGGCGAAGAACCCAGAGGCTATTGTCTAGGGCTCCGAACGCCTTCGATCGGAGCGAACAGCCGGCGGGTACTGGTACAGTAGTTCGAGATCTGTTCGGGGTGTTGCCTGCCGCTGGAGCTGACGATAGGCGTAACAATAGGCGGAGCCGGTGGCTCGACGAATATCCTCGTGAGGCCCCGCTTGTGTTGACCGCAACAGAATCTTGCGGGTCGTTTGCAAAGGCAGCCCAATCCAAAAAATGCAGGTTCGAGATCAGGGATGCACCCTAGCGCGACCGGGTTGCGTGCCAATCGGGGCACATTCGGCGTCACGACGGCAGCGGGTAAGCCGAGACGAGGACTGCACCTGACACTCGACTGAGAAAACTTGCCGATGACAGTTGAACCAATCTGGCTATTGTAGTGTTCATCGGCTGGGGTGGGGCTTCCATGAGACGCTTGGTTGTATTTCTGGGCCTGTTGGGTTTTGGCATGTTTGCGCCGACGGCGTCATTTGGCTCGAGTCCTGCGGCCTGCCTTACAAAAAATGACGACGGAGGACTTCCCGAAAGCGGCGGGGAAATCCTTTCTGAGAAGAGCGAATTCTATAACTCTACGGAGACGTACCCCGTTCGGTCGTTCTCCGACATGGCACCGACCGGCAACAACGCTGAGTTTTGCCTGCGCTACGAAGTTGAGAACGTAGGTTCCCACGATATACAGAACGTCTACTGGCAGCTCGCCGGCATCAGAATGGACAAGTTCCCTCCCGGTTCGGTGTATCGTCAGTCCCGGACGAGGACGGTGCTGAGCATCAAGAAGCCGGAACCGCGGTCGACCGAGCTGAACGCGTTCACGAATGAGAAGATCACGCCAAAGGTCTGGATGACGGATGCCACAGTAGCGCAGGCCGAGCCTCCAACCTATGCGCAACTTACCGCCATGCCCCTGGATAGGCTGGAGCCAAATCTGGCTGCGTTCTTGCAGCAACAAGGCCTGGCATCCGGTCCGGCCTTTGCGGTGAATGTCAGCGCTTCGAACTCGAATGTGTACCCTATCAGGGAGGAAATCAGCGGAGCGGGCTTCAATCTCACGGTCAGTTCGGTGGCGAGGCGCGAAGGTGACAATGTGCGGTTTGAAACGGCTGTCGCGTTGTCCGGAGATGCCGCACCGTCAGCATCCATCTTCATACCGGCGCTGGAAGCGCTAGCGGATACCAAGGCGGCAAACAGCGTCGACAACTACGCTTCCTTTGTCTCGAATTTCAGAGAGAAGTCAAAAGATCCTATCCGCGACTTCAGCAGCCGAGATTTTACTCAGGAAATGCCGTTGGGCGGCCTGTACGACGGATCGATCTTTCTCGTTGATCACCCGATCATGGTCCGTTCAAACGAAGTCACATATTGTTATAGGGTGAAGTCCTACTCGCCATTCGCGGTCGATTTCGATCTCAACAGTTGCCCTATGTAAGGACTGCTCCCGATGTCGTCGCTTGGCGCAAAACTTGTCGACAAGATCGCCGATCTAGTCGTCTTCGGGGTCACCGGCCTGTTGATCCTCGCTGGCAACGGCCTCCTTGGTCTGCAGGTTTTCCCGGACCCATTCTATCATAACGGTTGGATCGACGGGCATCGGTCGTGGATGCTATTGTTCTTTGTGATATTTGTAATATCGATTGCGGCGGGTCTCTGGTTTAGAACCCTAGCCATCCTTTCGGTGGTTCTGATAGCAGGCGCGATCGTCTTTGCCATGTTATACGGCGATTCGACGTCCCTGCCGCAATCTCAGCAAGTGGCGATCTGGATCCTGCATTGGATCCTTTACAGCATGCTGCCAGGGTTCATTGCGGGTTGGGCTGTTGTCGTGTTGAAAAGTCTCGGAATACTTTAATAGCCGCCTGCGTACGCAATGTCGAACAGATCTATGCATCGCGCAGGATATTCTGTAACGATCCGGTCTGGAATCATTCTTTCGTCCCCCTTGATCTTGGCGGTTACGCCGAGCTTCCCGAACAACCATAACCGCAACATCTTCGAAGTAGTGAATTGCGCATTCCGCATCCCTGTTTGCTGTGGGCCGCGCGACGCCCATCATGCTATGGCTCCGCCAGCAAACAACAACCGGTCGGTCGCACTCCGATTGGAGGATAAAGTGACCCAATGACGTATCGGACCGCGGACGAGATATTGGAGGAAGCGAAGCGCCGGGGCATGCGCCGCGCCTTCGTATTGACCGCGCTGAATTGCTCTGTGATCGCCCTTCAGGAGCCCGCGACAGGACGAAATGCGGCCCTCATGGTTGCTACTACAGAACGGGGTCCATCTCGCCAACGCGCGAGATAGACCCCGTAAAGTTTGATGTTCTTGACGGGATCGGCACGTAGACCCCGCGTAGCCAGAATCTGGACCAATCTATGCCGGAGCCGAAGCGTTCAGAAGTCGCGCGAGCCGTGTAGTAGGAGGGCCGCTATACTCTTCAGCTGCGGGTTCGTTCTCAAAGTCATCGGAAAACAAACCCTCTGGAGGCCTCCCTTCCAAAGCCTGTGACCATTCATAGGCAAGATACATGGCTTCACGCATCGCCGCCTGATCCGGGTCATTGGCGATCAGAGGTCTCAGCTTGACGATCTGATCGAAGGCTTTGAGTTCCTGTTCCGGCATCGAAAGCGCGCGAGGAGCAACCAGGGCCCGTGCCCGTGCACCGTGACGGCGCACGGATTCGATACGGGTCTCGTCAAAGGCTTTGTCGTCCCGTAGCCACTCGTAGAACAGGGGGTGGATCGAATCGGGGACGTCAGGTGTCTCCTCCATTTTGCCGATGCGGTATAGCCGCAAGCTCTCACCGACTGCTTCGGACAAAGTGGGCGGAACCGCATTCCCGATCATCTGCATGACGTCGGCTTTGGTCGGCGCCCGTCCGCCTTCCGGCGCCCACTTCCAGTTGGCGGGAAAGCTTGCGAGCAACGCGAGCTCTTCCTGGCCGCCGACGGGAAGATTCCTGGCAGGAATCGTATCCCCCGCCTGAGGGACGTAGTCGGGACCCTTTCCAAGAACAGTAATTCCTTCACCCACTGACCGAAGGACGCGGATGTCGGCCGGCCTCAGCACATATGGCGAGCGCGTCCCCCTTCCTGTCGTGGAGGTGATCGTGGGGCAGCGTTCGTCAGTCCTGAAAAACGACCTGCGTTGCCCGGCGTAATGGCCTCGCCGGAAAAAGAGCGGCCCGAAGCCTTCGCCCAGAACGTCTCGGATAACAGGCTTATGTTCATGCCGCGTCTGGTCCAGGTATTCGTTGAGCCAACCGTCGGTTTCTCCGACACAACCTGCCAGGATCAGACGGTTCCGGTTCTGGGGCGACCCGTAGTCGCTTGTCGTCACGACACGCTGCGTCAGGCCGTAGCCCGAGTTGCGAAATAGCTCCGTCACCTTGCGGAAAGTTTCTGTCTTCTGAAGCTCGGGTACGTTCTCCATGATGAAAAATCGGGGATGGACTGATGTCGTGATGATCGTAAACGCCAAGCTCAATAAGGATTTCTCGTCGTTGTCGCCGCCGCGTCTGCCGAACGGAGAAAATGGCTGACAGGGCGGGCCGCCGACGATCACGTCCGGCTTCAGCTGGCTGATCTCCGGCACCCACTGTAGCAGATTGCCAAGATCCGCGTGCACGAACTCGCGCTTCTTCCGATATCGATGAGCCATCCATTTTGGCATCGGGGACGGGCCCAGGGCAGGATTGTTCGCGGCGTGGACCGCAAGGGCCTCCGGCTTGAAGTCGAACGCCCCGACGATGTTGTAACCCGCTTTTCTCATTCCGTGGCTGAAGCCGCCACAACCACAAAATAGATCGACTACCTTCATTCTAACTCCTCCCTCGTTGTGGTTAGGCGGACAGACGTAGGGCAGCCGGGTTTCGATATCGTTTGAGGAACACCGCCAAAATAGAGGCATTGGGTAAGGGCTCGTTAAATGGGCGATTTGGGGCAGAAATATTGCCTCGAATTTTACGGGTATCTCTAACGTCATCTCAAAGCGTCTTCTTGTAGCCCCTTGATCTGTAATAATTTCCAGGTGGAGGGGAACTAGGTGGATCGACACGAAGCTATCAATCCGGCTGCTGAAGAGCCGTTGGTGGAAGCCGTAGCCGAACAGGCTGCGCAGGCGTTGGAGGCAGGGGACGATCGAGCTGACGCGATCGCCCAAAACGATGCGGAAGCCGTGCTTCTTGATCGCGGTTTCGAAGCGGCGTACGGCCGGGAACTCGTCAAGTTGAAGAAGTCCGTAGTGACGTGGCGCGCCAGGCAGGCACGGGAAGCTTTCCGGATTGGCGACCTCTGGAAGAGCCTAGAGGAGAGGCTGCCGCGAGCAAGCATTGCCGCCTTCCTTGCGAACGAGTGCCAAGTGCCGCGCAAAGACGTCGCCAAGTACGCGAAGCTGGTTTCCGTGCTCGGAAAGCAGCGTGAAATTCTAATCGACAGCGGCGTAGCCGTGACCGTGATGCTCGAACTCGCTCAGCAGAACGAGACCGTTCGGCGCGAAGCGTTTTCGATGATCCGCTCGGGTCGTAGCCTCCAGCCAAAGGAGCTGCGCGCCCTGAAAAGAGATATCGGATTGGCTGAATCAGTGCGAAGCGAGAGTCCTGATCAATCACGGGAGAGGGCGTTCAAGAATTCCGCCGCGAAGAAGGCGCGCCAGGCAGCGACGAGCTGGCTGCAGGACCTGGAAGGAATGATCAACGAGCTCCTTGAGCTTTCGAGCATCGAGGCCTTTGAAGACAGGTCTGAGGCGACGATTGCTCGTGTCGAACAGCTCTGCCGGAAGGCGCAGGAGCTGCGTGCGCGAATGCCAGATCTCCTCGACGGCGATCTTCTCGCGACATCCGAGACGCCCAAACTCGATGTCGAAAGGGCAGGGTGGCCGCGAGTTGTTTCCGCACTCGACCGTATTGCCCGGCGTGATCTGTTCGTGGACCTCGACTGGGACTGGCCGAACAGCGCTCCGCTCAAGATCGACCAGTTGCTGGTCTGGGATTTGGCGTGGGCGTTTGGCCACGACAGGGACAACGATCCGCGTGCATCGCGCAGGCGATTGCGCCTCAGCGGCAGGCTGCCTCTCGATACCGTAAGCGATGATGATCGCGTTGCGCCCGAACTTGAGCAGAGCGTATCGGTCCTTGAGATCTGTGCCGGCGCGGGAGGCCAGGCCCTCGGGCTCCATGCCGCAGGATTCGCGCATGCTGGCCTCGTCGAAATCGATAAGGATGCCGCGGCGACTTTGCGCCTAAACAAGCCTCGATGGAACGTCGTGCAGGCGGACCTCAGGGAGCTCGATCTCGCAGCCTACAAAGGGATCGCTCTCCTCGCGGGTGGGGTGCCTTGCCAGCCATTTTCGGCCGCCGGCGAGCGCATGGGCAGGCACGACGAGCGGGACCTGTTCCCCGAGGCACTGGGGCTCGTGAAACAGCTTCGGCCGAAGGCGGTCATGTTGGAGAATGTGACGGGCGCGCTTCATGGCACCAACAGCATGTATCGGCTTGAAATCCTCGCCGAAATGGCCGCCATGGGTTACGACGCCGAGTGGCGGACACTTTACGGGCCTGAGTTCGGACTGTGTCAGAAGCGCGAACGGGCGATCCTGGTAGCATTCCAGCCCGGCATCATGCACAGGTTCAGGTGGCCGACACCGCTTCGGACTGCGCCACCAACCGTCGGCCAGACCCTCAAGGACTTAGTGGGTGCCAAGGGCTGGAAGCACGTCGATGCATGGGCCGAGAAAGCCAATGGCCTCGCACCGACGCTGATCGGTGGCAGCCAGAAGAAGAAGGGCATCGATCTCGCGCAAAAAAAGAGTCGGGAAAGTTGGACTGTCTTGGGCGTCGAACCGAGCGGTCTGGCGAAGTCGATTCCTGACGAGAATTCTCCAGCGAATGTTCTCCCGAAATTGACCCTCCGCATGATGGCCAGGATTCAGGATTTCCCGGACGACTGGCAGTTCTGCGGGAGCAAGCAGCAGCAGTTTCGACAGATTGCGAACGCGTTCCCACCGAGGATGGCTCGTGCAATGGGACTGGCGATCATGCGGGCGCTCACCGGGTCCGAGGTAAATCTGGAGCGGGCGCTAGCGTCTCCGATTCCCACGGGGCGGGGACTGGATTTGAGGAGGCTTCGGTGTTTGGCGTAGTTGACTGCGGATCGCGGGACGTGATTTGATACTGGGGCGGCACGGACCTGACGATCTAGGTTCCGGTGCCGCAAGCGATAATATCGCTATAGGCTGGGCACGCGCCCGAGCACTTCCTCTCGCGTGACGTCATCGCCGCTGAGGTACCACTCCTCGTATCCGCCCGACCAGATCACGGCCGGACCGTCTTCGCTATACGGCTGGCCGCAAAAGCGCCACTCCTGATACCCATTGGCAATTCGACGGCAGGCCCGTCCTCGCGGTAAAGCCTGGCGTCGCGGCGCCACTTCTTGGTTCCGTCCGAACGCGTGACGATATCGCTGTCGTTAACGATCGTTCGTGTGCGCGACATTGGCGGTTCTCCCGAGTGAATCTGCCATCAATCCGCCCGGAGGGGCATGCATCAAAATGCGGCTGCGCGGTCCAGGCGCCGTGGTTTCCACGGTGCGGATGCGAAGGGAACCTAGAAACCGGCTAGGGGAGAGCCGGAAAATCGCCGCGACGGTGATTGCCAACCAGATTACGCAGCCGTTCGGGCGCTAGGACCTCGACCTTATCACCCCACATGTAGAGGTGCCATGCCATCTCAAGGTGTCCGGAGGCATGAAATCGGACTTCGAGTCCGCCATCTTCCAACTGGGTGACAGTCTGCGACGGGTGGAACTCGTAAGATCGAGCCTCGCTCGCCGCCTCGGCGGAAAATCTCAAAACGACCTCGCCGAACTCATCTTCCCGTTCGAATACGCCGAACGCCTTCGCAGCGAACTGCCGGACGTCGAACTTCTCTGGGCGGACGAAGGACCGGTTGGTGCTGCGGGCATCCGACATGCGGTCCATGCGGAAATGCTTCGGCCTGCCGTCGTCATCATCGCCGTCACGGCCGACCAGGTACCTCCTGTTGCCGATGAGCACTCCGAGCGGCGCAACAGTACGCCTTCGGGTTCTGCCGTCGTTGGAGGTGTAGTCGAATTCGATCAGTGTGCAGCCCTTGATCGCCTCAGCGACGACGGCCGAGACGGAGTCGTCGACCAGCGGGCGGGGACCCGGACGCGCCAGAAGCCCCATGGCTTCGAGAAGAGCTTCGTGGTCAGTCTCGATGCGAATGGCTCGGTTGTCGGGGACAAGCGCGTGCACGACGTCGCGGATCGTCCGGAGATGCGCGGCTTCGGCAGTCGCGCCTTCGCGAACCATGGCATCGATGGCGACTTCCAATGCGGCTGTCTGCTCGGCCGTAACCGTCAGGAAATCTCGCAGCCCGTTGCCGCGCATGCGCCAGCGCTTGCGACCCAATTCATCGGTGAAGCTCTCCGTGTCGATGAACATGTCTTCGAGGGAGTGGACCATTCGCTGCGCCGTGCGCATTGCGACGTTGAACCGATCGACGACATCGTCGAGGGTCACCCCTTGACGATGGGCGCGGACCATAGCCGCAAGCTCGATGAGCTTCCTTGCCTTCTCGAACGACATTTTTCCCCTCGGGTGACAGTAATTGTCGCGCAATACCTTTAGCGCATGGTTACTGTCACAGTCGGCTTGGGTAACTCGTAATGAGACTGTCACGAACTAAAGAAATCATACTGTCCCCGACAGACCTGATGCGTTTTCAGGGTTGCGAGCACGCGTCGGCTCTCGACCTGGCTTTCCTTCGGGGCGAATGCATCAGTCCCGCCGAAGAGAGCGAGGACGCATTGCTCCTGCAGAAGAAGGGGCACGAGCACGAAGCTGCCTATCTGGCCACGTTGACCTCGGCTGGACGGCGTGTCGTGGTGATCGAGAGCAATGGTCACGACTTCGATCACGCCGCGTCCGCAACCGAAGCCGCCATGCGGGAAGGATTCGACGTCGTCTATCAGGGAGCCCTTCGGACCGGGCGATGGCAAGGATACTCAGATTTCCTTGAGAGGGTGGAGCGTCCGTCGGCGCTCGGCGATTTCGGCTATGAGGCGGTCGATACGAAACTGAAGCGTCGTGCGGATCCCAAGCATGCCCTTCAGCTCAGCATCTACTCAAGGGCTATTTCAGGCATCCAAGCGACCCTTCCAGGGGCCGCCCATGTGCAGTTGGGAAGCGGCGAGCGGGCCAGCTTTCCTGTCGAAGATGCCATCTATTACGCCTCGCGGTTGGCCGAGCGCCTTGAGCAATTCATCGAGACCCCCTGGCAGACCGTACCGGAGCCTGTCTCAGCATGCGGGCTCTGCCGATGGCGTGAGCATTGCGATGCATCATGGATCGCGACGGACAGCCTCGTGAAGGTTGCGGGAATGACCCGGCAGCAGCGCAGGAAGCTTGCCACTGCCGG
The DNA here is from genome assembly GCF_011045125.1 of Allomesorhizobium camelthorni. Classification (GTDB taxonomy): domain Bacteria; phylum Pseudomonadota; class Alphaproteobacteria; order Rhizobiales; family Rhizobiaceae; genus Allomesorhizobium; species Allomesorhizobium camelthorni. The sequence goes on from NZ_JAAKZF010000006.1 coordinate 137,255, forward strand.
GATCACGACGATGCGCGCGTTTTCTGAAAGCGAGGAGCCCCTTGCCAGAATCCAGGAGTCCGTGTTGTGGAGGCTTCGGACCCAGGCGCGTCTTCAGAACACCCGACGAGATGGCGGGCCGCCTTCTTTCGTCTTGCGACCTCTTGAAGCGGGTCGCGGACTCTTGCGCCTGCCACGTCCGGCGAACGGCGATCTCTTCTTTGACATGGAAGGCGATCCGCTGGTGGATGGCGGACGTGAATACCTCTTCGGCGTGTACCATGAGACGGGCGGCCAACCGGAGTTCCGGACCTGGTGGGCTCACGACGAGCAGCAGGAACGACAGGCGGCGGACGGCGTACTGTCCTTCTTCACGGCGCATCTTGCCGCGCATCCCGACGCCTACATTTATCACTACAACCACTACGAGGTGACGGCGTTGAAGCGGCTGGCCACCAAGTATGGCGTCGCCGAACATCATCTCGATCACCTGCTGCGGACGCTGAAGTTCGTCGATCTGTATCGCGTCGTCCAGCAGGGTCTGGTGGCTTCGGAGCCCGGCTACTCGATCAAGGATCTCGAAGCCTTCTACATGGAGAAGCGAGAAGGGGAGGTTGCGACCGCCGGCGCGAGCATCGTTGCATACGAGCAGTGGCTCGAAACCGGGGATCAGAAAATCCTCGACGACATCTGCGCCTACAATGAGGTGGATTGCCGATCCACCAAAGGGTTGCGAAATTGGCTGGTGGCGAAAGTCAGGCCGTCGGACATGCCTTGGTTCGTTCCGGTCGCTGCCGAAAACTCGGCGCCCGTCGAGGAGCCGGAACGGATTGCGCTCCGAAATCGCATTGATGCATGCAGGTCGGATATCGGGGATCGGCTGGCCGACCTGGTTTTCGAGCTCAATGGCTTCCACAAGCGCGCCGACAAGCCAGCCTGGTGGGAATACTTCGACCGCCAGGACAGGGAGACGGCGGAACTGATCGACGACTTGGAGAGCATCGGCGGGCTATCCGCGATCGATCGAGCGTCTGGGACAGAGAGAAGATACAGCTATCCGACGCAGCAGACGAAGATGCGGGAAGGCAGCGGCGCCGCCATGCGCGGGCTGAAGGGCAAGGCGACCATCGTCGCGCTCGACCGCGAACGACGCGAGATCACGGTCAAGTTTCCAAGGGTCATCGACCCGCCCGATAGCGTTGACCTCGTTCCCGAACAGCCTCTGGACGCCAAGGTACTCCGAGCTGCCGTCGCAAGGGCCACGGACAGCTTGATCGCAGCCGGCTTCACGGGCTCCGCGTTCGCCGATTTTCTCAGACGCGAAGCCCCTCGTATCAGTGGACTGGTAGCTGGCGATCCAGTGATCCCCGGAAGGGAGCGCGTAGGCGAAACCGTAGCAGCGATCCGAAATCTCGACGGCGGATGCCTGCCGATTCAGGGACCGCCGGGCACGGGCAAGACCTATGTGAGTTCCAAGGCCATCTTCGATCTGGTGCAGAACGGCTGCCGGGTGGCCGTCATGTCGCACAGCCACAAGGCGATCAACAACCTTCTGGTCGAGGTCGCGAAGAGGGCGCATGAGGCCGGGAGGCCTATCCGGATCGCTAAGAAGATCTCGAAACCCGAAGACGTTCCTGACGACCCGACGATCATCTCGACTTCAAAGAACGAGGACACGGTCCTGATGACGGCCTCCGTCGTGGGCGGAACTGCCTGGCTCTTCGCCCGACCTGACTTCTCGGGCACGTTCAGCCACATCTTCATCGACGAGGCCGGGCAGGTCTCGGTTGCGAACCTGATGGCCGCAAGCGGCTGTGCCAGAAACATCGTGCTGGTAGGTGATCAGATGCAACTGCCGCAGCCAATTCAGGGCGTGCATCCGGGTGAAACTGCATCGTCGACGCTCGAATACCTCCTCGAGGGACAGCATGCAGTCGCTGTCGACAGCGGCATTTTCCTGCCTGTTTCGCGCCGGATGCACCCAAACGTGTGCAGCTTGGTCTCGCGCTTGGCTTATGACGGCCGCCTCGAAAGCGACGAGGACGCCGCGCGGCAGGCGATCCGGTTCTCCGGAGGAGGATTGCCCTCCACCGGAGTGGCCTTCATCGACATTGCGCATGAGGGGAATTCACAGGAGAGCGTTGAAGAAGCGGATGCCGTATGCGTTGCCTTCGAACGGCTTTTGGACGCATCGTTCATCGACCGGGAGGGCGTGGAGCGGAAGATGACGATCGACGACATCCTCGTCGTCTCTCCCTACAACGCTCAGGTCAATCTGCTGACCTCCAAACTTCCTGACGGCGCACGCGTTGGGACAGTGGATCGCTTCCAGGGGCAGGAAGCTCCGGCGTGCCTGATTTCATTCGCGACCTCCAGCGGCGCCGAGATGCCGCGGAGTATCGATTTCCTGTTCAGCCTGAACCGTCTGAACGTGGCGATCTCGCGTGCGCAGGCGCTGGCCATGCTGTTCTGCTCGCCGCGCCTGCTCGACGTCCAATGCTCGACCCTCGAGGAAATGCGACTTGTGAACTCGCTCTGCATGGTTCGTGACCGTGCCGACCGGCGCGCTGTCGGGTAGCGTAGCTGGAAGGTTGTTGCTTTCACTCCGTGAGCCGACGGGTGGAGACCTCGCGCTAGCGGGAGCTACACGCTGTGCTGGTGCGATCATCTTTTTTGCGTGCGGACACATCTTGATGCGTTGCGGAGGGCACCCTGGGCCGAATGCACCATTCGCTCATCGCAGGATTGTAGAGGCCCGGCAACGGGAAATATCTGTCGATCCGCAGGAAATCCTTGATGTTCATGGTCGCGATCGGGGCTCCCGTGATGATCGCCACCGCCGCTATCGAAAGGTCTTGGCCCAATTTCAGCTTCTTGGGCGGCGTGGATGGAAACCAGAGGTCACGGAGTGCCGGTACCATCGTCATTCTTCCGTAGAGGCGAGCAGTGTCTGAATCCATCGGCAGAAACACAATGTCCGAGGCCAGAAGCGATCCCAGCCACTCCGAAAACAGATACGCTCCGGAAATATCGCGGCTGGCAAGATTGACGATGCCCCTTTCAATTTCGATCACGGCGCCGAACGGGATGCTCATGGCGGCAGGTTCCGATGCCACCCAGTCGACGACGGTGGGGTTCGGCCGTTTGTGCGCAAGCTCGCTGAGCACATTCGTATCCAGGACATACATGCTAGGCAGTGGGCTCAAGGCGACCATCCATGCTATGTAAACAGCTTGAACCTATGTCGGAGTCACCGGCATTCCGTTAATCCGCGGTTTGCTTGTGGACAAGGAACACAATGAGTACTGGTTTGGGCAAGGAATCGGGTGCGTCGAAGGACTCCAACGTCTGGGACGTTCCCGAGGCACGTAAGAGGTTCGATGATTTGCTAGAAGCAGCGGCTAGCCGTGGTCCGCAGATCATTCGCGACGACAATCGGCAATTCAAGGTGACACTTGACCGGGCTAGCTCTTCGCCGAAGGGTAGGGCGCTGCTTGCGGGAGGCGGTCCCCTTGAGGACGACAATCTCCCCAATGACTGACTGCCGAGAGTGATACGACCTACTTCCTGATATCGGTTTTCTGGTGTCAGCAGCGCCGGTCGCGCACACGACATTATTCCCGGCGCGGATCAGTCGCTGAATCTGCAGCAACAAGGTAGTTCGCGCCGCCCTACGACAGATTTTGTCGCCTGTCTATGTCATTGGGCAGGCAGTGACCGTTCAATCAAGGTGGACGGCGACAGTAATATGTAGTGTTCCCATCGCGTTTCTTGCTACAGGATCCAAAGGGACGGCTAATAGCGGTAACGGGGCAGGGCGGGGCGTTGGCGAAGACATTCGACGGATTCAATCGGCTATTGGAGAAGGTTCGGGGGTCAAGCCACGAGTTCGTGGTCACGACCGAAATATTCCCCAACCTTGACGTCGAGCGCGTCGCCAGGGACATGAATCTGGCAGAGGAAGGGAAGAACCGCGGAGCACTCGACCAGCCGTCAAAGAGTTCCAAATCACTGGACGACATCGAACTGGCGGTAGTTGGGAAGCTCGAGGATGCGAAGAGCACCGCCTACAACAATCTCGAGGATCAGCTGCAGCTCTTTGCTGGACGGTTAGGCAGCCTGGATTTCGAAGGGCAGTTTTCTGACCTCCACAGGGCCAACGCCGAGGGTGTTTCGGATTTCAAGGCGGAGATCGTCAAAGGCCGCAATGAGCTCCATGGGCTCAGGCGAGCCCTCAGCGCGGCCGAAGAGGACTATGCCGATTTCCGGAAGCGGCACCGGATCACGCGGGCCCCGCGCGTGTCCGAGGGCTACGTCTGGTTCTTCAAGATTTCGTTCCTGTTTTTCCTGTTCCTCGTCGAGTCGATTATGAACGGCATCTTCCTGGCCAAAGGAAGCGACATGGGCATCGTGGGCGGGATCACGGAAGCCTTCAGCTTTTCGTTCCTCAACATCGGCATCGCACTCGTATTCGCGCTCTTCTGCGTCAGTCTCGTCGCGCATCGGTCATACTTTCTGAAACTGATAGGCGCGCTCTCCATCGTCCTGTACGCAGGGCTGGCGGTCGCCCTGAACCTTGGACTCGCCCATTACCGCGAGGTGACCGGAAGCATCCTTGAGGACGCAGGTCCGCTCGTGATGAACAGGATCCTGACCGATCCGCTGGGCCTCACGGACATCAAGTCGTGGTTGCTGTTCGGCATCGGCTTCATGTTCTCGATCTTCGCCTTCATCGATGGCTGGTACCTGCGCGATCCCTATCCAGGGTACGCCGGCGTCTACAAAAGGCTGATCGCGGCACGCTCCAAATATTCGAGTCGCCAAGAAGAATTGATCGAGGACCTTCTCAGCGTCCGGGACGACCACAACGAAAAGGTCGACTTCATCATCAAGAACCTGAGCGGGCGCCGCAGGGAACACAACGCAATCATCGCCCATCGCGCGAAGCTCCTTTCGCTGTTCGTTCAATATCAGGAGCAGCTCGAGCGCACCGCCAATGTGCTGCTGAAGCGTTATCGGGAAGCCAACGTGAAGGCCCGGTCGGACAACGCTCCCAAGTACTTCGACAACGCCTGGAAGCTTGATCGCATCAAGCCGACGAAGGCCGGGGAAAGCGAACTGACCGACAGGGACGTCGCCGACTCCATCCGGAAGGCTCAGTCCGAGCTGTCAGAGCAGATCAGGAATATTGCGGCTGTCTGCGACGACGGCATCGACCAGTACCGCGAACTCGACAGGCTGCATCCGGAGACTGCCGCAAATGGCTAGAGGCAGACGAAGAAGGACCCGCGGAAGCGGCCGGACTGGAGCCATCGTAGGCGGTGTCTGCCTCTTGCTAGCATCCGTCGTCCTGATCGGTGGCCTTGGCTATTTATACGCTAGGGCCAACTCCCAGGCGAAGCTTGATAAGCAAACGCTGTGCCCGATTGACGGTCCGATAGCCGTGAACGCTTTCCTGATCGACACGACGGACCCGATCTCGAGAACGACGCTGATCGACGTCAAGAACAAGTTCAGCAAGGCCGTCTCGGCAATCCCAGTCGGAGGGTTGCTCGAAATTTACGGACTGACGGAGAAGCCCGGGGAACTCGTCAAGATGTTCGACGGCTGCAATCCGGGAGATGGCTCCACCGTCGACCAATGGACGAATAATCCAGTTCGACGGCAGCGCCGGTGGGAAGAGGCCTTCAGCAAGCCGCTCGACGAAGTCTCCGGAAAGATTTCGGATGGGCAGGCGGGGAACGCGTCACCGATCATGGCGGCGATCCAGAACATCAAGCTTTCGGTCTTTGATCGGTTCGACTAGCCGGGCATACCAAAGCAACTCATCGTGGCGTCCGACATGATTGAGCACACCAGCCTTTATTCCCAGTACAAGTCGGGGATCGCGTACGATACCTACGCCGATAGCGCGGCGAACGCTGAATACCGGACATCGCTCGACGGGATCGATGTCGCCGTCTGGTATGTGGACCGCGAGGCCAAGGCGTTCAGCGGCCGCGATCACCTCGAGTTCTGGGCCGAATGGATACAACGGTCACACGGCAACATGCTGCCGTCACCGCGGCTGGAGGGCGTGAATTGAGTTACGTTAGACCCGAGGAGCGGAATGGCGGATTTCTGCTGAACCTGCCACTCTACACCTTTGCCGCCTTCACCTTCGCGGGCTGTGTTTTCATCGCGATTTCGAAGCTATGGGGCGTGAATCCGTTCGTCGCCATGGTGGTCCCGATATTGCTGATGTTCGGATATCTGGGACTGTCCCTCTTCGCAGGACGGATCCGGCTGCACGGAGAACAGACTGGCGACAACCTCTATTACATGGGATTTCTGTTCACCCTGTCGAGCATGGGAGTTTCCCTCTATCAGTTCACGTCGGCAGCATCGACGGACGATGTCATCCGCAACTTCGGCATCGCGATTACCTCCACGATCGTCGGCATCGCCCTTCGCATCCTTTATAATCAGACGCGGCGCGACGTCCTCGACATCGAGCGCGCGACACGGTTCGAACTGGCCGACATGACGCGCCGCGTGCGGTCGGAACTGGAGCACGCAACGCGGGAGTTCGCGGACTTCCGGCGCGTCAGCAATCAAATGATCAGCGAAGGCTTCGACGAGATCGTCAAACAGGCGGACACGACAGGCGTGCAGCTCAAGGACGCGCTCGAGAAGATGGCCAACGAGGCCATCAAGCCTGTCGAGGCGGCATCGTCCAAACTCAGCTCGGCCATCGATGCCAGCTTCGGGCAGATCGCGTCGAAGCTCTCCGAGATCGCTGAGAAGGTCGACAGTTCAGGTGACGTCTTCGAGAAGGCCAACAGCGGGATGGCGAACTCTACGACCCAGCTTGGCACTCAGGTGGAGGCGATCTCCAAGAAGCTGGAGGCGGTCATGGTTCCGGAAGCCGTGCTCAAGAACGAGCTCGGTCCGCTCGTCAAGGAACTCGGAAAGATCGTCGTCGATTACGGTGCCAAGACTGAGGCCGTCAGCCGGGAGCAGGCTCAACGCATGGACCTGATCACCGCGGCTGTCGCCAAGATCGTGGAAACGACGGGCAGGTCTGTTCAGATGATGGAGAGGTCTGTCGAGGCCTCTGCGGCCGTTCAGAGAAGCACGGACGGTCTGGCACAGCATGTCCAGCAGCAGAACGCAGACATTCAGAAGCTCCTCGAGAAGCTGGTGGCTGAATTCCGCCCCGCTCCGAAGCCTGCCGTCTTTGAGTCCTTTGCGCCTGCCCCGGGCGTGTCTGGAGGTTTGAACGGCGGCAGCTATCATCCTGCGGCAGGAGCGGTCCCGACGGCGCCCTTGGAGGAGGTCATCGCGGCGACGACAGCGGCGGAAGTTGTAGAGCCGGCGCGGACGGCTCCCGAGAGCGGCACTGGCGTGAATGTGGACATCAATTTCGACGAACTTGAGTCTTCGACCGGAGACACGGACGCCAAGCGTTGGTGGCAACGCCGTTGAGCATCCAGGGGACATCAGTATCGGGCGAGCAACGAGGATATGGCCGCGGCCTGATCCTCGGCCTCACGATGGCGGAGTCGATGCTGCTGCTCGTCTTCTGCCTCCTTCTGGCCGCCGGAGCGATCGTCATGCGCGAGAAGGCGGCGACCGAGCAGGCGAAGGCGGACAAACTTGCCATAGGGCAGGAACTCAGGGCGCAGAAGGACGCAAATGCCCTGCTAGCTGAGAAGCTCGAGGTCTTTCGCAAGGCGGTCACTGACCCGGATGCGCTCGAGAAGGAATGGCGCGAGCTAGAACTCGCCAAGGCCTCACTGGAGGAGATTGTGGAAACCGGGCTGACGCTTGAGGAAGTCAAGAAGCAGGCTCCTATCCTTCGCGAATTGAAGGCGCGGGACGTCACCATTGAAGAGGTGAGGGCTGGGGGCGAACATTCCGCAAGCTCCAGGAACAGGAAATCAACGCTGAGATCTTCGAGATCCTTGCCCCCGCTGCCAAGGAATTGCTCGAACAGGGTCTGACAGCGAAGGACATCGAGAGGCTCGCGCCGGCGATCAAGGTGCTGCGCGATCAGGTCGTTGTCGCGCCCGCCGAACAGACACCCGAGGACCAACTGCTGGAGATCGTGCGCAAGGCGCAGGCCGCGGACGGTGAAGCCATGCCGCACGAGTGGCCGCCGATCATCAATCTCAGCGAAACGAACGGCTATTTCTTCCGGTCCGGCAGCGCCGAACTCAGCCCTGCCTTCCTCGCGAGCCTGCAAGGAAAAACCGCCGAGCAGATCGCGGACATTGCCGCTCGGTATGACGTCGACGTTATCGAGGTGATCGGGCACACCGACGAACAGAAAATCTCCGGGATCGAATCCAACCTGGATGGTGCGCTTCAGGGAGTGCTCAGTGGCGCTACGCCTGTGAAGATACTGCGTCCGGCTGACAATGCGGGGTTGGGCCTGGCCAGGGCGATTGCCGTTGCTGAAATCCTGAAAGACGTGCCGGGGCTCGACGGGCTCACCGTCCTCCCGATGTCTGGCGCGCAGTTGATCCTGCCGGACGATACGTTGACGAATGGCGCTCAGGCTGGCGACGTCGCCTCTCGTCGGCGCATCGAGATCAGAGTTCGAAAACGGAATGGCACCGCAGCGGCAACCGACGCTGCGACCGCAGAGAATTGAGAAAGGCGCTGATCTCCTTGTTAGCGACGGGCGCCCCGCCACCCGGCGGCGCGCGCCTCCGCCTCTGAGCAGAACCACCGTTCACCCTTGCTGGTGGAGATCTTGGTCCTGCCATAATGCTCCTGGCCAGGCAGGTGATAAATCCGTTCGCCCTTGGAACTGATATTGCCCTTGATGTCACAGGCTCCAGGGATGGAGCTGGACGACACCCCGACAAGCGGTGCTATCTGAGCCGGTGCCTCTTTCGAACCGCGCTGCGCGGCGCGCCATTCCCATGGGGGCTGGAATGCCCCGACCCAGATTCCGAGCCGTTCCGCCTTCGCGGCTTCCTGTTGGCCTGCGTAGGCGCCATTGCTGTAACGAGGCCAGTCCATTGCCCACCCGCTCCGGACGAGCGCCTCTTGAACGCTGGTTCCGTCCGCACGGAAGCAGTCGCCGACGAAGCGACCATATTGATCACGCTCGACGAACTCGCATCGGACCGGAGACGAAGCACTCAGAAACTCATCCAACGCATTCGCTGCCCTGGCACCGCAGCGATAAGCTTTCGCATTGCCGTCTTCGCATGTCTGCGATGACTCCGGCGCATCGACCCCGTTGAAACGGATGCGTTCGCGGTGGATCTCGATAGTATCCCCATCAATGACGGAGGCACGCCCAACCAGGGTGGCGGCTGAGGCGGAGGTCGTCTGTCGCAGGACCGTCCCGAATCCAAGGGCCTCGCCAGTGCCAGAGAGGAAGTTTGCCCCTGCGTATCCAGCCACGCCCACGGCCAGCAGTGCAGCCGCAATCAGCCATCGAGCGCTTCGAGGTGTCCTCCCTCGTGAACGCCTGGCCTTCGAGCGGCTTCTTTGCCGCCGACCAATTCGGATAAGTTCGCCCATGTAACCCCTGATGCCTCGGACACTATGCCCGAAATCACGGCATTCCGCTATTCGTCGAGCGTACCTCGGTTAATCAAACCGACCTCCCACGAGATAGCCATTCAGCGGCATTCGCCGTTCGGCCTCAGCGACTTCACCAGCCGTTCCACCACGGGGCCGTTTCGCTCGATGTCGGAACGATCGTATTCGATTTGGAAATAGGCAGCCTGATCCCGACACAACGGAATGGCTCGCTCGTACATAACGCGCTCGCTCCTTCGACCGGACCAGCTAGCCCACCGCCGCGTTTTGCGTTCGTAGGTTATCTCCCAGCCTTCCGCCTTGTCCTGGTCGATGCGCCAACCGACTTCTGACAAGAATTCGCCCTCAGTAATGTGGCTGCCCCAGATCCTCAGCTCGGTGTCGCCGTCAGGCGACACCGATATCCCGCCATCGCCGTTTTCGGACGCTTCCACCTTCGAGAACCCTGGTGGAATGTCGATCCAGTAGCCGAAACGAGCATTGCCGTAGCTTCCCCAATCCGCAGCCGAAGTCGACACAGCGCAAGCGAGCAGCAGTCCGACCGCCAAGAGCACCTGTTTCATCGTCAAAACTCCTGTCCCCTCATTGCTGAGGCGGCTGAAGGCTGCTGATCTTGGGTCCGGCTGACACCGTTACAGATAAAATAGTTGACAGTATATCGTGCCAGACGATGGCAACCGGAGTTCACGTCAAGAAAGTTGACAGAAATCTTGGCGAACCACTCACGCCTGTCATTTTGTGAGTATCGTTGAAGCCGTGATAGCGATGTGCAGCGCCGAGACTAGGCGACCTTTTGGCTGCTCTCCACCAGGTGCAACGACGCCGATGGCTGCTGCAACTCGTGGATCGTCACGCTCGGACATACCTTCCGCGCGATGTCGCAGAGATGCTGATGGTGAGTGAAGTAAACCACCTGACCTACCTTCGCCATTCCCGCGAAGAGGCGGAACGCTTCCTCAGCCCGGAAGTCATCGAACGTCTCCATGATGTCGTCGGCAAGGAAGGGCACTGGCCGATGCGAAGACGCGAACTCATGGTAGCCGGCGACACGAAGCGCCAGATAAAGCTGGAACCGCGTTCCCTTCGACAGCGCGGACGCAATCTTCGATCCGCCGTCTGCGCTGACAGCGACCAGCATCTCGGTGTCCTTATCAGGCTGGGTGGCGAGGCCCCGATAGTTGCCCCTGCTGATCGTATGGAACGCCTCGGAGGCCTGAGCCATCATGGAACTCCGATGGCGGTCCCGGTAAATGCGAAGCGCCTGTTCGGCAGCTGCGACGCCAATACACAGCTTGAGATAGCGGACAGCCTTCTCTTCGATCTCAACAGACACAGTTCGACGACGCTCTTCGATCCGCGCGACGGAATCGTCATCCCCGATCGCACTGACCGCGTCAGCCGCCTTGCTGTGTTCAGTGAATAGTTCCCGGCTTCGTTGATCCTGATCCTCGAAACGGCCTTTGAGTTCTGCCGCCTCCGTTTCAAGGGCCGCCCGATCAGCGTTCTCAAGAGACTTTTCGGCTTCGTCGAGGGTAGGTGATCCAACAGCGTTGATGATGTCTGCCGCGGCGGAATCAGCGTCATCCCTGAGCGCGGCTCGCTGCTCCAACTGGCGCAGCACCACACCGATGTCCGAAAGCGAGGGCACGCCGAAGAACTGGAGGAGTTCGGCCTTCCGTCGTCCATGGATCGCCGTGGCGTCAGACAACTCGTGCTGCTTTTCCCTCGCGACCTGGACAGCCTGCTCTTTCTCGAGGCGGCGGCTTCGGGCGGACACGGCTTCGCGAATGCGATTTTCTATTGCCGCGGCGAGATCCAGCGGTGCGGACTCTTGTGCGGGGATGCTCAGTTCCTCAGCGAGGCGGCCTGCTTCGGCAGCGAATTCGGCCTGGTCCCGCTCCATCTTCGTGACGCGATCCGCCAGCCCGCTCGTCTTCTCGATGAAGGAGCCGAGATCGCTGACGGCTGACAAGATCTCTCGAACGTCCGCGACCGGCCGCGGCCCTTCAACGCCCAGCCACGATGCGGAGCACGCCGCTGTCCATTCGGATGTCCACCGCTGATCGTCCGCGGCGGCTTCCTTATGGATGCGCTCGCGGTCTGCCAGTTCCCGCGCACGGTCTTCGAAGTCTTGCCGGAGCCGCTTGATTTCGGATCCCCGGTCGACGACGGCCTGCGCCAACACCACGAGCGCCTCGAAGCTGGCGGCCGGATCGTGCGACACGCCAGCCACGGCCAAAGCGGCCGTCAAACGATCACCGACGGCGGCACCATCGGCCCTCGCTGCTTGCCTGTCCCGCTCAGCTTCACGAACCGTGGACAATGCTTCCAGAGCGAGGTCGCGCGAGCCCAACCAAGCCTCAAGGCGTTCGGGGGAAGTATCTCCCCGGAAGCCCGGCGCGATATGCGAGAATGCCTCGGCGATTTCGTGGTTGAAGCTTTGGAAGTGCGTTTTCGCGGCTTCCAGGAGCTCTTCGGCGCGGGCAATGTCTGCGTCCAAGACAGCAGCGGCTTGAAGGCCTTGATGAAGTCTCGCCAGTTCATTGACATGCACGAAGCGGGCGTTCGTTGCGAGGTCGTCGCGCCGGAGGGTTTCTTCAAAGACGCCGGCCGTGCTCTCGTCCAATTTCCGGCGATGCTCTGCCCATGCCTGCTCGCGGGCCGCACGGACGGTGCCAGCTTCGTGATCAGTCACCACGCCTGCGATGGCTTCCAACGCATCGAGTTCGGCGGTCAGGCGCTTCCGGTCCGATGCCAGACGCTCAACCTCCTGCTGGTGACGCTCGACCGTCTTTCGCGCCGTTGCCAGGTCAGCCTTCCACCGTTCGACGGTAAACTTGTCCGGCACCGCCATCTCGAGAAGTTGCTGTGGGTCCCCGGTCCATGGCGTCAAGCCCCGCAGCCTCGTGGAGAGCGTCTCCTGATGTGAGGCAAGCGCACGGTCAGCCAGTCGCAGACGGACGCCGTGGTCGTCGGCTCGCAGCGCGGCCAGCGCAGTCGCGAGACCTGCCATGACGGAGTCGCTATTGGATGTGACGACTGTTCCTTGTCCCGCTGCCTCGAGCTTCTCTCGAGCCTCGTCCAAACGACGCCGGGCGCCTGAAACCTCGCCTTCTGCCGACCGAAGCGACGACGTCACGCCGGAACGGCTCTCGATAAGTTCTCGGAGGCAGCCGACCACGGAAGTCTGAAGAACCAGCCGTGTTGGATCAACCTCATCCTCCCGGCCAATCCGACGCAGAATCCCTGTGATCGCAGCGTCAGCCTCGCGTATCTGCAATCGACGCTCGGGGATGTCCTTCGCCGCGGTGAGATAGCGAGCCCGCAGGTCAGGCAGCCGCGACGCGCGATCGGCAAGCCTCAGCGCAACATCGTCGACGGACTCCTTCTCCAACTCCGACACGAGTTCATTGATGTTCTCAGCTACGCCTTTTGAACGCGTCGCCAGCTCGATCTCAACATTCTGAAGCGTTGCGAGTTCCTCTGCTATCCCGATCGGGGCCTCCGGCAGGGAGGCAAGCGGGGCAAGCTTCTCACGGACGGTTCGTAGGGTCGTCAGGCGGGGTAGCGCCGCGAGCAGACGTTGGATCTCGTCGATACGCGACTGAATGCGGCCGCGGGTCGCAATCGTTTCTTCATACCGTGACGCGGCACTTTCTCGCGCGCCGACCAACTGGGCATATCGGCTGGCTAGCGTGTCGATCTTTGTCCGCTCCTCCTTGAATGCATCTAGCTGGCTTTTAAGCTCGGCGAGTTCTCCGCTCCGTGCACGCTTCTTGTAGAAGGCGTCGGCTTCCGTTCTCAGTTCGCCAAGCCGATGACTCAAGTCAGCCAGGCCAGCGCTGGCCGAAAACAGGAGTTCGCCGAGGTCGCCCTCGCTCGCCAAGATGCTTTTGCCGCCTGCCTCGAGCGTGTCGTCGTCGAGCGAGAACATCGTCCGGTACGAATCCCGATCGATGCCTCCGAGATCAGCGCGCAGCACGGCTTCGGAAATCGGCTGGTCATCCGCGTCGAGGAGGTTGTTCTGTGGGCGTTTGATGCGAAAGACCTCTCGCTCACCCGTCGTCAGATCCAAAGCCGCACCGAGCCGCATCGAAGGATAGGGATGCAGGAAGCCGTAGGGGCTGCGCATCTCGATGCCGAACAGGAGGTCCAGGACGGCCGCGAGCGCGGTCGACTTCCCAGCTTCGTTGGGACCATAGACGATATGCAGGTCCGGGCTGCCTTTGGTGCGTTGGCCGAAGTCGATCGTGTGGTCGGTGAACTTTCCGTAGCGGGCGAGGTCGAGACGACGAATACGCATCAGGCAGCCTCCACGTCCGAGTCGGCATGCAGGCGCGCGACTACGTTGTCCGCGCCCTCATCCAGCAGGTCAGCAACGACGAGGTCGAATGCGGTCTCTTCCTCTCCGAGTATGTGACGGCATTCCGGAGGCAGCTGTCCTCTCAGTTCCTCCGCGACCTCGAATGCCGCCGCCTTGAATGCATCCGAGCCTGCTACCTCGTCCGAGATTAGGCGCCGCAGCTCCGCCAGCGGATCTCCGGAATTGACCTGCGCAGCCGAGCGTGGTTGGCTCTGGACCTCAAGTTTTTCGACCCAACAGCGGCCAACCGTGGATGCCCGGTCATCGGCTTCGGCTTTGAGGAGATCGATGTCGCGTCGCATGCGCCATGCAAGGGGAGTGATACCCGTCAGGCGGACGCGCGCAACCAGGTGATCGGAAGCGGCATCCGTCCGCGTTCGTTCCAGCGCCTTTCCGATTTCCCGAGCCAGACCGGCCCAGTCTTCTATCTGGCTCGTATCGACTTCGACGCGTTCGAATTGCGCGACGCTGGTGAAGCGCTCTTCGATCCGGACTGACAGGTCGTCGGAGACGGTTACGAGGGACACCGACTTGACGCCGGATTCGTTGATGTCGCGTCCCTGGGGCATACCGGGCATGACCACGGTACATTTTCCTTCGAATACCGATCGTTTGTGGATGTGGCCTAACGCCCAGTAGTGGAAGCCCGTCGCATCGAGGTCGGCGAGGCTGCATGGGGCATAAGGATTGTGGCCGCTTGATCCCGAGAGGCTGGAGTGAAGGATGCCGATGTTGAAGGCGCCGTCGATCATGGGCTTGTACTTGCCCACGAGGTTTTCTGGGGCGTGTGGCTCGGCAAAGCTCAGGCCATGAACGAAGACGGGGAAGTCGCCTCGTGCTCTCTCGACCGCAATGGCTTCGGCCCGCCCGCTGAACACCTTCACCGTTTCCGGAAAGACCAATTCCTTCGTGATCTGCGAGACGGCGTCGTGATTGCCCCTGATGATGAAAACACGAATGCCCGCTTCGTGCAGCCGACGCACCTGTTCCGCGAGAAACCGCGCCGTCTTCATCGATGTCTGCTCGCCGTCGTAGAGATCGCCGGCCAGCAGCAGCGCGTCGACCTGCTCTCGAAGGCAGAGATCAATGACACGCACGAATGCCTGCCGGGTCGCATTCCCGATCAGGTCGGCGAGCTCCGGGCTTCGCATAGCCAAAGACCTGAGCGGAGAATCCAAATGGATATCCGCCGCGTGAACAAATCGATACGCCACTTACCCAGCCTCCCGCTCCCAATCAGCTGCCGATGATTCCCCAAGGAACCGTACGTTTGCATGCCATAGCGGTGGTGGGTGCCAATTCCTGTCATGTGTCCCCAGGAAACTGCACTGTTAGATGAGAAGGGAAAGATGGAAGGCGGCGCGCGGCGCTTTTGCGGCATTCGGTAGCAACTGCCACCATCATTGCCGTCGATCCAACTCCCTAGTCCCTATGATTGCTGGGCCTGAGGGTGGCCCGTCATCCGATATGCAACGGTACGAGGGTTAAGCCGGCTGGCCGGCGCAGAGCCTCATGCATAGGAGACGGGCCACATGGACCATATCAGATTTGTCGGTTTGGATATTCACAAGGAGCGGATTTCGATCGCGGTGGCAGAGAGCGGACGCGTTGGGTCGGTGGAATATCTCGGCGAGATTGCCAATGACCCTGATGCCATCAACAAGCTGTGCGATCGTCTGGGGCGTTCCGGCAAGCCGCTGGCGTTTTGCTATGAGGCCGGCCCGTGCGGTTATGGCGTTTATCGCCAACTCGCAAGCCTGGGCCATCGCTGCGACGTGGTGGCGCCATCGCTGATTCCGAGGAAGCCTGGCGATCGGGTGAAGACAAACCGTCGCGACGCCACCATGCTCGCCCGCCTCAATCGCAAAACCCAAACATCAGCCTCGGCGCGATATGCGGCGCTGGAGGCGGGACAATGCCGGGGAGCCCTCGTCTCCACTATGAGCCTCGACGCTCGCCATCTAGACAGAGGCAGCCCCAAACGAAACAAGGTCATGCGGCCCGACCCGCGGATGAGAGATTGTTGACCGACGTTCAAGTCCCGCCTCTTGCACCTCATATCCGCCGTACAAATACCTCGACCGCCGATCGGATCGGTGGGCCAAATTTCTACGCCAAAGGCCGTTGTCAGCAATCATGAGAGTGGACAGCCTACAGGAATGGATAGCCGAGGGGAGGCGCGGGTTGGTGATCCGGCGGTCAATCTCGGGACACATCCGGGCGTTCGTGGAAGCTACATTGGCCGCGCTCATCGAGGCCTGCGCAGGCATCTGACGCCGCAAGCTCGATAGCGCTTCGGCGATCACCTTATGCGCAGGCGGTTATCGATTTCCTTGGCTTTCCGAGCGATTGCAAATCCCCATGCTTGGTTTAATATCGGATCGATTGATTTAATATCGAACCACATGGCTCGATATCGAACCAGAGAGAACCATGGCACGGTCAAGGTCACAAAGTGCGATCCGCAATCCGTTGACGCACATTCTAGGCGTCGATTCCAATGTTGCCGTCCTGCGCGAGCTGGTTCGACATGGCGGCGCTCTTTCTGCTTCCGACATCCAGGGCAGGTCGGGGCTGTCCAGAAGCGGTGTGAGGCTCGGGTTAATTTCGTTGGAGAAGTCAGGAATCGTCGTCAGTGAGGGTTCGTTGGCGACAAGGCTTCATCGGTTCAATACGGCGCACTTTCTGTCTCCGCAGATTGCTGCACTCTACGTAGCGGAGAAAGACAGATTCACCGACATCGTTGAGAGCATCCGAAACAGCGCCGGAACGCAGCGTTCACTGCTCAGAAGTCTTTGGATCTATGGAAGCGTCGCTCGGAAGGAAGACGGACCAGAAAGCGATCTCGACATCGGGTTAATCGCGGATAAGGAGTATTTGTCCGGACTCGTGGAGGCAGTCAGGGAGAACTTGCGCGAGCCCGCAGCAAGGCTCGGCTTCCTTCCGAACGTTGTCGGTCTTGATTTAGAGGATGTAAGTCGGCTTGCTCGAGACGCAGATCCCTGGTGGTTGACCGCGACATTGGATGTTGTCGTCCTTGCTGGTGACCGACCTGAAGAAGTTCCCGTCCGTGACAGGAGCCATAACTATGGTTAGGACGGGTTCGACAAAGAAAAAGGATGGAGCCTATGCCTCTGGACGACTCGTGGTAGCCCGAGGTTTCCTCAAGGATGCACGCAACAGCGTTACCGTTGCTGATCCGGGAGACATCGGCAATCCCGCGATGTCGACAGTTATCAACTGCGTCATCGCCTATGCGGACGCGCTAACGGCCAAATACAGGGGCGAGATAAACCAGGAAGACCACCAAGCGGCAGTCAAATTGCTACGTGCCGCGTTAGGAAATGATTTGCCTCGTAGGCAGGAATCCAATCTGAAGACGCTCCTGGTCCAGTACGGCTCGAGGGCGAAGACGCGCGCCGATGCCGAGAGGTCCCTTGAAAGGCTAGAGGAGTTCGCCGATTGGGCGGAGGAGATGTACGCCCGATAGGAACGGACTGTCGAGCTAGCCTGCGGACAATCGGTAATGACGCAACCGATGCGAGACCTTCGGTCTCCCATCCCACAGCGAACTGCAGACTTGGTGGTCTTTGCTGCCGAATGCCGCGCTTTTGGCGGGTCCATGTTCCAAGAAGCGTGAATTCCGCAGTATTTGGGAGTAACCGCCACTAGTTACCGGATTCGCGTTTTCTCGCGGGCAACAAGCGTCCGCTAAGGGTGGAACCTTGCCGTCTGGGTTGACTGCCGGATGTGCAGGCTGGCGGCTGGCAGGTACGTAAGAATTTCGAAAGCCGATCTGGGCATTTTCCCGGAAACGTCGTCGACAGGAGCGATGCTTCGGTCATCACGTGCATGGTTTGGGGGGTATCATGGCAGACGAAATATTCATATCGATGACTGGCGACCGAAATGAACTCTGGGCGGAATGCCTGCAGCGGAACCTGGTCGCGCTTGGTTTCGACAGGCCGTATTTCGAGGCATGGCATGCAGGAGACTACGAAGGCTATCTGGCGCTCGAACGGGCGGCGGCGTCTGCGGGTTCTCTCGACGGAGACATCAAGGCTCGCGCGACACTCTGGTTCAATCGCGCCACACGGCTCACGGAGAGCGAAGGTGACGTCTGGTTGCATCGCGACGGCAACAACCTTTACTGGGCTGAAACCACCGCGGATGCGCCAGTGTTCGAGCCCTACGATGATCAGGTTATGATCGCGAAGCCGGTCGGCGGATGGTTACGGCGAAACAGGAAGACCGTCGCCCTCACATGGAATTCAATACACCCGAAAGCCAAGGACTACCTGGTCACGCAACAGGCGATCTTCAGGGTCGCGAACGAGGACATGAAGGCCTACCTGCGTGCGCTGATCGATGGTTCCGGTCTGGACGAGTGGCACACACGTCCGGACTGGAGGGAGCGGCTTGGGGAGGGCAAGGGCAAGTCGCTTGGAAAGAACGTTGAGCTTTCCGAAATGGCGATAACCCGCATGATTTTTTCGATCAGGGACACCGTCAAGAATTCGAACGGTCAACTCGTTCTGAAGACCCTGAAGGACAAGAAACTCCTATGCTCGGAAGCGGAGATGCGGTCCCATCTCGCCGATCTTATGAAGAGCCAGCAGGGACTCTGTGCGATCACGAAGCTCCCGATGCACCTCGACGGACAGGACGGTTTTGAGCACGACATGCTGGCCTCAGCTGATCGCATCGACAGCAATGGTCATTATGCAATCGGGAACGTCCAGCTGGTGTGCCGATTTGTGAACTTCTGGAAGTGTGCCCAGGAGAACGGCCGATTTGTCGAGCTCCTGAACCGTGTCGTAGCCCGGCGCGTATCCGAAGGGGTCACGGCGTCTGGAGAGTTGGCTTCGTGCACTTAAGCAGCATCCTGACTGGCTGGGTGCCTCTCAGACGCAGCCTGTCATTTGGTGGCGGTTGCTACCGAATGGTGGACCGATCTTGATCGACCAGCAGACCCTGATATCACGAAGCAGGGGTAGGGGCTGGCGAGCATGTGGCGACTTGGACTGATCAGTGCGTTCTTCGGGGCGCTCACGTGGAGCGGCGCAACAGCGGCCGAGATCGAACTTCTCGATCTTCCTGGCGAGGTCGACATCGTCAGCATCGAAGGCGAGATCACCGACGGGGACGCGCATCGGTTCAACGACGTCGCGAGCGGTCGCGGCCGGGTGTCCGTGGTCCTGCAAAGTCCCGGTGGGCTCGTCAGCGAAGCGCTGCAGATCGGTGCGGAAATCAGGCTCCGGAACTTCGCCACAATGGTGTTCGCCGATGGCGAATGCTACTCGGCTTGCGGGTTGATCTGGGTGTCGGGCGCGCGGCGGTACATGTCGCCGGACTCGAAAATCGGATTCCATGCTGCCTACCGTGAGGAGAACGGCGAGTACCGGGAAAGCGGTGTCGCCAATGCCGAGATCGGTTCATTCCTGACGCATCTGGGGCTGAGAATCGAAGCTATCCGCTACTTCACGGTCGCAGGCCCTCAAGAGTTCCTGTTGCTGACCCCGGAACGCGCCCGGGCGCTAGGCATCGAAGTTTTCGAACAGAACGGACCGGAAGTAACTTCGCCGACGCAGGCGCCCACCGCGGACATTCACGCGGATCGCTTCGTATCCTATACGCTGCTGCAGTCACGCTGCACCGGCTTCCTTCAGCCTTCGGCAACGGCCATCGATCGAGGCATTCGGCGAGCCTTCGAGGAAGGCAACCGGCTCGTAAGCTCCGAAAAATGGATCGAGCTTTGGACGCCGATGCTCGATCAGGTGAAGTCGCAGCTGAACGCCAAAGGCCCGCTTCTGTTGTGCCTCGAAACGGAGTCACACCTGCGAAGACAAACGGTACTAGCAGAGTGCAACAGGTCTCGCTCCCGCCGCGACCGCGCGTGTCTACGATCTCGTCCTTGTCACCTGCAACATCAAGGATTTGAAGGCTGCGGGTCCGCCGGTTCGATCCTTTCAGCGATCCGCCTCTTCGCATCGAGCGATGAGAGCCTGGGGTTCCCACATCTCTCAGGTGCTCAAGATGCAGTTGTCCGCCAACATTAGCATCGTCGGGTTCCTGTCGACCGGGCGTCCGCCGCTTGGTGGCCCACCAGGCTTCGATAGTCCTCGATCGGAAGCGGACGGCCGATTAGATATCCCTGAACCTGTTCGCAGCCCTCCGCGGCCAGGAACGCCAACTGGTTGTCGGTCTCGACGCCCTCCGCCGTCACGGGCAGGTGGAGGCCACGCCCAAGCCCGATGACGGCGCGGATGATCGCCGCCGATTGCGGCTGGTGCACGTTCATGACGAAGGACTGGTCGATCTTGATCTTGTCGAACGGGAACGACTGCAGATAGGAGAGCGAGGAATAGCCGGTTCCGAAATCGTCCATGGCGATGCCGACGCCGAGGGCTTTGAGCCGCCGCAGGATGGCGATGGCGCGTGCGTGGTCGCCGATCAGTACGCTTTCGGTGATCTCGAGCTCCAGCCGGCTTGGTGTGAGCCCCGTTTCGAGCAAGATCGCGTGCACCAGGCCAGGCAGGTCGCCGTGCCTGAACTGGATCGGCGAGAGATTGACCGCCACATGAAGGCCGCCGCTCCAGTTGGTCGCCTCGCGACAGGCTTCGCGCAATGTCCACTCGCCGATTTCCATGATAACGCCGCTTTCCTCGGCGACCGGAATGAACGTCGTCGGCGACACGGCACCGCGCTTCGGATGCTGCCATCGCAGCAGCGCCTCGAAGCCCAGGATCCGGCCATCGATGCTGGCCTGCGGCTGGTAGTGCAGATGCAGTTCCCTTCTGGACAGCGCCGCCTGAAGGTCACGCTGCAGCGACCGCTTTTCGCGGAGCTGCCTGTCCATCTCGGGCTCAAAGAACCTGGCTCTTCCGCGCCCTTCCTGCTTGGCGCGGTAGAGCGCCGCATCGGCATTGGCAAGCAACGCACTGCCACTCTGTCCGTCCACTGGGTAGACGGCGACGCCCATGCTGACGCCGGCCTTGATCCTGTTGCCGTCGATGTCGACCTCTTCCGCGAGGGCGGCAAGGATACGGTCGAGCATCGCCGTCGCGGCAGCCGGCTGCTTGCCCTGATCCACGAGCAGGATGAACTCGTCGCCGCCCAGACGGGCGAGGAACGCGCCGTCGACCGCCCGTTGCAGGCGCTCGGCGACCTGGCAGAGAAACTCATCGCCGACATTGTGGCCGAAGACGTCATTGACCTCCTTGAAACGGTCGAGGTCGATGTAGATCAGGGCGAACTGGCTCCTGACTGCGGCGCTCTCCTTCAGCAAAGTCTCGAGTCTCTCGCTGAATGCAGCGCGATTGGGCAGATCGGTCAGCGCATCGTGCATGGCCAGGTGGGCAATGCGTTGTTCGGCTTCCCTGTGCTCGGTGACGTCCTCGACGACGCGCAGTAGGTATTTCGGGACGCCGTCGTCTTCCCTGATAGCGATCGCCGACGAGTTGACGATCCGCTGCCCCTTGTTCGGTACCTCCATCGGCGCGCCGACGATCTTTTCGGGTCCGCCGACCGTCAGCAGCTGGTCATCCAGTCTCCGGAGCACCGCCGCGATGTCCGGCGCGAAGATGTCGTCGACGGTCTTGCCGACTATCTGGTCCCGGGAGAGGCCGACGAACTCCTCGCCGGCCTTGTTGACGAGAAGATAGCGCTGGGAGGCCGCGTCCTTGACGAAGACGGTCACCGGCACGCTCTCGATGACCGTGTCGAGGAACTCCCGGGTGGTGCGCAGCTCGTTTTCCGCGCGCTTCCTCTCCGTGATGTCGACGACCGACGCCAGCGACGCGTCCCGGCCCTGATAGCCGAGGCGGGTCGAATAGACGAGAACGTCAATGGGACTGCCGTCCGCCTTGAGGTGGCGCCAGCTCCTGCACCGGTCACGCTGCTCGTCGGGGATGGCAAGGACCTCCTTGAGCGCCTGCCGCTCCTCCGGCGGCCGGATGTCGAGCAACGTCATGGACAGGAACTGCTCGCGCGCGTAGCCATAATGATCGACGGCCGCCTGGTTGACGTCCAGGAAGGCCAGCGTCTCGCGGTCGTGGACCCACATCGGAACCGGATTGCTCTCGAACAGCAGCCGGAAGGATGTCTCTCTCTGCTTAAGATCGGTAATGTCGATCCTGACACCGACGCTGCCGCCGTCGGTCGTGCGCCGTTCGTGGATCCGCAGCCAGCGGCCGCCCGGCAGTTCCTGTTCGTGGGTGATGCTGGCTTGTGCGTGGCGTGCCAGACGCTCGGCGAGCCATTCCTCCTCGCGTCCCACCGCCTGCGGATATTGTCCACGCTTCAGACCGGCCCGAAGCGTGTCTTCGAAGCGCATGCCCTTGGCGATATTGTCGCCGCTTTCGGCATAGATCTGCTGGTAACGCTCGTTCCAGAGCACGTATCTGTCCTCGGCATCGAAGAGGGCGAGGCCCTCGGGAACGACCTTGAACGCGTCCAGTAGCCGCAAGTGAGCTTCCCGCGCCTCGCGTTCGGCGCGTTCCGCCTCGGCGCGCGCGTCGGCGACGGCCTTCTCCGCACGCTTGGCCTCCGTCACGTCTTCGTGGGTCGAGACCCAGCCGCCGTCGGCCGTTGCCCGATGTCGCACCTGCACGAAGCGGCCGCAACGAAGCTCGGTGGTCCAGCATTGCTGCCCGCCGTCGATGTTGACCGAATTGAACCAGGCCAGATAATCCTCGCGCGGCATGTCCGGTGACGAGCCGACCGCGTCACGCAGTTCGAGGATATCGCCGAGCGTCATCCCCGGGCGGACGCTTTCCGGGGTCAGGCCATAGATCTCCGCGTAGCGGTGGTTCGAAACGATCAGCCTTTGCTCCGCATCGAAGAAGCAGATGCCTTGCTCGACATTGTCAAATGTGGTGCTGAGCTGCGCGTTGCGGTTCTGAAGCTGACTGCGGGCCTCGCGCAGGGCCAGATGCGTTTTGACCCTGGCCAGCAGCTCCTCCGCCTGCACCGGCTTCGTGACGTAGTCGACGCCGCCGGCCTCGAAGGCCGCGAGCTTGTCGGCGGTATCGGCCAGCGCAGTCATGAAGACGACGGGGATGTCGCGGGTTTCCGCCGCCTGCTTCAACCTGCGGCACGTCTCGAAACCGTCCATCCCCGGCAGCCTGACATCGAGCAGGATGAGGTCCGGCCGAACGTAGCTCGCCCGAGCCAGCGCTTCGCCGCCATCGCGCGCCACCACGACCGACATGTCGCCCGCCTCCAGGCAATCGGCGGCAAGGCGCAGGTTCGAGGCATTGTCGTCGACGATCAGGACGGTCGGTTCCAGCGGAAGCGTCGTGTTCAGCGCACTCATCAGGCCGCTCCTTTCCTCTCTTCCAGATGCGCGGCCATGAGCCGCAATATCGCCGGCGAATCGAACTCGGCGGCCAGCGTCATGACCCGGGCCGCGAATGGCCGGTAGCGGCTGTCCTGCTCGGCCAGTTCCGCCACGCGGCTCCTGATGCGGCGCATGTTACCTGCGCGGGCGAGATCGGACAGCTCGGCCACCGCCGATTCGGGCGGCGCGACGATGGCCCCGTCCGGCTCGTCGTCCGGCTCGTCCGCGGCATCTTCGATCCAGTCGAGGTCGAGCAGCCTGCCCATCTCCCGGAGCAACTGAAGGTGGTCCAGCGGCTTGGCGAGAAAAGCATCGGCGCCGGCATCAAGGCTCCTCGCTCGGTCGTCGCTCGCAACGCTCGCCGAGACCGCGATCATCGGCAGGTCTCGCCACGATGGGCGTTCGCGGATGCGTCGCATCGCCTCCAGACCGTCCATGACCGGCGTCATCACGTCCATGAGGACCAGATCCGGCGCCGACGCCTCGACAGTCTCGACCGCCTCCAGGCCATTCGTCGCCTGCACCACGCCGAAGCCGACCTTCTCAAGGAGGTCGCAGAGCACCGCGCGGTTTTCGGGCGTGTCGTCCACCACCAGCACCGTCCGGCGCTCCCCACGGTAGCCCTTCATCGAGGATGCCGCGATCGGGCGTTCGTCCTGCCGTTCGGCGATCAGCAGGGTCAGCTCGAACCAGAACCGGCTCCCTCCGCCGGGCGTGCTCGCGACCTCGACGTTGCTGCCCATCAGGCGTACGAGGTCGCGGGTAATACTGAGGCCGAGGCCGGTGCCCGCCGAGCGGCGGCCGATATCAGACACCTGTTCGAAGGGCTCGAAGATGGTCTTGAACTGGTCTTCCTCGATGCCGATGCCAGTGTCCTCGACGCTGACGCGCAACCGGATTTCGCGGTCGGACTCGTCCAGCCGGTCGACCGCGAAGCGGACATGTCCGCAGTCCGTGAACTTCACGGCATTGCCGAGCAGGTTGAGCAAGACCTGGCGTAGACGCTTGTCATCGACGTTCACAAAGGACGGCAGGCTCGATGGCAAATCGAAGAAGAAGGAGAGCTGTCTTTCTTCCGCCCTCACGCGCACGATTTCGGCGACCCCGCGCAACAAGCCCGTCAGCGAGACCGGCCGCGATGTGAGCTCGAGCTTGCCCGCCTCGATCTTTGACAGGTCAAGAACGTCGCCGATCAGCGTGAGCAGGTGCTCGCCGCTGCGGCGGATCGTGTCGACGGCGCCGGTCTGCCACTCGCTCAGGCTCTTGTCTCGGCCCAGCATCTGTGCGTAGCCGAGCACCGCGTTGAGAGGTGTGCGCAGCTCATGGCTCATATTGGCGAGGAACGCGGATTTGGCTCGATTTGCAGCCTCCGCCGCGTCCCTGGCCCCGATGAGCTCGGTCTCCAGCTTCATGCGCTCGGCGATCT
Organism: Allomesorhizobium camelthorni; assembly: GCF_011045125.1. Lineage (GTDB taxonomy): Bacteria > Pseudomonadota > Alphaproteobacteria > Rhizobiales > Rhizobiaceae > Allomesorhizobium > Allomesorhizobium camelthorni. The sequence goes on from NZ_JAAKZF010000006.1 coordinate 161,906, forward strand.
CCTCGTGAAGGGCGTTGTTGGCTTGCGCGAGCTCGCGGGCGCGACTGCGATTGGACGCAAGCGACCACACAATCGCAGCGATTAGAAAGGCCAAAACGGAGCCGCCAAGAAGGATCATAAGCGGTGTCTGGCGGTCGATGGTGGCGTCGAAGGCGGGCCGCGACGTGTAACGGATAGTCCAGGTGTGGCCACCGATCTGAAGTTGACGATCGGCGTTGAGGGCAGACGCGGAGGCCACACGGTCTGTGCTGTCATGGAGCAGGGCTTCGTCGGTGGCGGCCGGCCCATCGAAAATTTCCAGCCGGATATTGGAGAGCTGCTCGTTTCTGAGTATGCCCTGCATAAGGTCGCGCATGCGGAACGGTGCATAGACGAATCCGAGCAAGGCCGCACGACGCTCGGCAGCGGTCTCGGGGAGGGCGTTGTCGCGATAGAGCGGCAGGTACATCAGGAAGCCGTTCTGGACCTCCCGCTGCGTCTCCTGCACGAGAATGACCTTACCCGAAACGGCAGGCTGTCCGCTGTCGCGCGCTCTCGCCATGGCTGCCCGCCGCACCGGCTCGGAGAACATGTCGTAGCCGAAGGCGCGTTTGTTGCGCCAGTCGAAGGGCTCCAGAAACACGATCGAGGTATATTCCTCGCGTTCCCCGGACGGCACGATGTCGAAATCCGGAAAGCCCTCGCCGCGCACGCGCGCGATCACCGTCCCCCGATCCTGCGGCAAGACGCGCTCGGAATAGCCGATGCCCTGTATGCCAGGATAGTTGCGGTCAATGGCAAGTCCCGCCACATAGTCGCGCCACATCGTGCGCGAGACCCTGCTTGCCGTCGCCTCGAACAACGCGCTCCCACCGCGCAGAACCTGCTCATAGGCAAGGAGCCTTTGCCGGATCGCAAACTGAGCCTCGCTGGCCTTGAATTCGAAACGCTCGTGCGCGATCTGCATGGCCTTATCAGAGGCGGATTGCGACAGCAGGAAGGCGGCAAGCGCGAGCGACAGGAACGTCAATCCCGCCCACAGAAGCGTCGCCTGGCGACGAAGCCGGAGCCAGAGCTGGGCCAGTGCGCCTTGCCGCGCCAGGTGGGTCGGTCCCGTCTCGGGAAACGACGGGCGTAGCGGCAAGTCCAATTCGTCCAATGTGCTGCCCTCCTCAACGCCGTGTCGAAGAATGACATGCAACTCCACGACGACATTGAGCGCTCGGTCCTGAACTACACCAATCAGAGGTGTTGTTTCTGTTAACATCAAAGATGTAGAGCGCTATTGCAGGACGATGTTTAACAATCGATAGCAAGCAATATTCAAATGAGAAATATATTGTGGGGCATTGGCTCAAGTTCCGCACACCTGTTGACTGCAGTTCCGAAGAATTTGCAATGTTTGCTCGCTATGTTTAAGCAGTACGGATTCGGTGATCTCGAGCGCAAGTTGTTCGGCCTTGAGGCCGGAAGCCGACAAGGCAGAGCGCACGATGTGTTAATGTGTTATAGAAAGCGTTTCTTTAGAGTTTGCCTTGCCGAAATCGTCGCTGTCCGGCACTTCCGCTGCCACTGCTAATGCGATTTCGCGAATGTTCTCTATCTTGTTTAACGCCGACAGCAGCTCTCTTCGATTTCCACTGAATTCAGTTGCTCGCGCCTCGACGAATTTAGCGGCATCTTCCAAGATTTGCGACAACAATACCCGCACGGCGGGATCCAGCCTCTGTAGTCGCGCCAACATCGCGATGATAATCGCATCGAATGCCATAACGTCTGCGCTGCTATTAAGCCTGTCCTGCTGTGAACCTTTCATTCCGAACTCCCCTCGATAGCCCTCGGGCTCATTGCGTGACAATGGCAGCGGAAGCCAAGTTAAAAAGGGTAACTCGGTCAACTGCTCCTTCATCGGACTTCTCGAGGTCGCTTCATCGGAGATCAAGGCATATGTTGACATGTTGGCGACACACTGAGTGGTTGCCTTGGGGCATCTGGGATGAACCAGCCGCCGGCACCAATCAGACGCTGGCACGAAAAGAGAAGGCAGGCTCATAGCCGGCATCCCGAGCCTTCTCGCCTCGTGGACCAGGTTCTCGGTAATCCCGCTGCCTGGAGAGGCGATAACGTCCCTCGGCTTTGTGTCGAGGAGCACGTCATTGCACTTAAAGGGCGCAGGCTCCAAGACCTAAGGCAACTGTGGCCCCAGCACCGCTGTTGGGATATGCACTGTTTTCTCCCGCTCCTTTGCCCTTTTGGCGATCCTTACCAGGGCGCCTCCTGCGGCTTGCGCTCTACTACTATGCGGCCGGGCACGTGCTGTTGCTCCTGCACCCGAACGCGGACCGAATTCGACGCTTCTTTTTCTTCGGGCTGCAATGCCGCTAAGGCTCCAGCAACTTGATCGAGCTTCACGCTCAACAGGCGAGCCTGCCCTGAAGCACCGGCAACAGCGGCAAAACCAACCAAGCCGGCAAGCAAGCAGTATTCGACCGCTGCTTCTCCAAGGTTTTCCTTGCCAAAGCGCGTAATAAGCTTCTTCATTTTGGACGCTCCGCTTTTCATTTACCACAAAGTCCCTTCAACACGCCTCTGCCGGTGCAGATTCCTTTCGGGCATCCTCCACAGGAGGCGGAGGCGCGTCGCGTTGGAACAGCAAGCGGCCTGAAAGTGCTGATGCTTGCGCTTGTGGCACACTGCCGTTCCAAGCGTTGCCAGGACATGAATCAAAAGTAAAAAAGCGTAAAACGCTCAAATCAATGGCCCGCGGTTAGTTTCCCCATAAGCGTTTTTGCGGAAGAGTACAGCCGGTAGCGACGAGCTGAATGCGACAGCGATTCGCTACTCACCAGGACGCATCACCTCGGGGATATCGCGGAGCCAAAAATGAGACAAATCAATGCCCTTACACTGGCAATAGTGCTTGTTACCTTACCACTTTTTGGCGCCAAAAGTTCTGTTCATGCTTCGGATCACGGCGCCGTTCTTGCCGTTCTTACGGTTTCAGGCTTGATTTCACCTAGGGCGGAAGCAGATCGTGACGCAGAGGAAGTGGATTTTAGCATCGAAGACCTTGAGAAGCTTCCGCAGACGGAATTAAGAACACATACCGACTGGACGGAGGGGCTGCAGATATTTTCCGGGGTTCTTCTCAAGGATCTGATTGAGGCGGTAGGAGCCTCGGGCAAGGAGATTGTGGCGAGGGCCCTCAATGACTATGCGGCAAATATACCCGTGTCGGATGCATATGAACTTTCAGTTCTAATAGCCATCAAGCATAACGGACAGTATATGCGAATTCGCGACAAGGGACCGCTATGGATTATCTATCCATCTGCACAGACTTCATCCAGCAAAGTAAACCCCTATAACGACCGCATGGTTTGGCAGCTGTCGCGGCTGGAGTTTAGATGAACGCCGTCGCTGGCTGGCTGAAGGCCTCTGCCAAGAACCGGACTACCTGGGTATTGGCGACAGGGCTCACCCTTGTCACGTTAGTGCTTGCATTCGTTCTATGGCAGAACAAAGAACGCGAGATAAACGTCGAGCTTTTGCGTACGAACGCGTGGGTCGCATGGCAAGTTGAGAAGGAGTACCTGCGATTTCTGTTGGCCGTGGATCACTTTGAACATCATGGCGGAGACGGCGAACTTCGTGATCTGATGTTGCGTTTCGAAATACTTTACAGCCGGCCGACTGTTGCCCTGTACGGACCGGAATCTTCCCTCATTCGTTCGGTACAAGGTGTTCCCGAGACCTTTGCAAGGCTGCTGAGCGTTCTGGACGAGATCGAAGCTAAGCTGAACACCCTCGCTCCCGGGGATACCGAGGCGGCCAAACAGATCCGACACGCACTCAAGCCATTCGAGAGCGCTTTGACCGAAGTGTCCATGTCCGCTTCGCGCGGTGAGGTCGCGCGCCAGCTCAACGAGCGATTGGACAAGCTCCAGGTGACCTCGACGTGGCTCCTGATTTCCCTTGTTGGAACAGCGTCTGCTCTGCTTACTTTCCTTTCATTCGAAGCAGCGAGGAGTCGTCGGCTGGCTGAATGGGAAGGCGAGCAGCGAAGAAAGGTAGATGAAGCCAACCGCGCGCTCCAACAGAGCGAAGCCCGATACAGACATCTGGTCGAAAGCACAGGCGCAGTTCCCTACACGCTGGATCTGTCGCTTGGCATGCTGGACTATATCGGACCGCAGGCCGAGAAGATCCTTTCCTACACATCCGAGGAATGCCGCTCCTGCAGGGATTGGAATGGTTACGTTGTTGCCGAGGAGGCCGCCAAGTTGTCTGCCGCCCGGGGCCGTGCCGCCCAAGACCTTGTGGATGCCGAACTTGAGTATCGCATTGCCGTGGCCGCCAACAACCCCATCTGGGTCCGCGACACGATGAAGACTGTCTGCGAGGCGGGCGGGCGTGTCACCGGATACGGCCTGCTATTTGACATCACCGGCTCCAAGCGTCAGGAGCAGGCCCTGGCGACTGCGCAGAAGATGGAGGCGGTAGGCCAGCTGACTGGAGGTGTCGCGCACGACTTCAACAATCTTCTAACGATCATTCTCGGCAATGCCGATGCCCTTGCCGAGCGACTCCCCTCCAAAGGCCAACTCCAGCCACTTGCTCAACTGATCAAGTTGGCGGCCAAGCGCGGCGCCGAATTGACGAACCGGCTGCTTGCGTTTTCTCGTAGGCAAACACTCGATCCGAATGCAACCGACGTAATCAGACTGATCTGTGGAATGGATGAGCTGCTTCGCCGAGCGCTCGGCGAGCATGTCGAAATGGCGTTTGTTCCCGGTGATGGCCTGTGGAAGGCGCTTGTCGATGCAGCTCAGCTGGAGAGTGCTGTTCTGAACCTCTGCCTGAATGCCCGCGATGCTATGCCCGAGGGCGGCCGGCTCACGATTTCGACCATGAACATCCACTTCGATCAAGAGATGGGGGCGCGGTATGACGATCTCGTGCCGGGCCGATATGTCATGGTTGCGGTATCCGATACAGGCACGGGTATGGACGAGAAGACATCGGCGCATGCCTTCGAGCCTTTCTTCACCACCAAGGAGGTAGGCCGGGGTAGCGGACTTGGCTTGAGCATGGTCTATGGCTTCGTCAAGCAATCCAAAGGGCATGTGAAGATATATTCCGAGCTTGGCCATGGAACGACCGTCAGGCTCTACCTCCCGCACGCGCCCGGTGATGCGGATGACCTCGAAAAGCCGGACGATTCGGGGAGCTTCGCGCCTAAGGGATCAGAGAAAGTCCTGCTGGTCGAGGATGACGATATGGTGCGCAACCATGCGCAGGATCAACTGCGGAGCCTGGGCTATCACGTCGTAAGCGTCCCCAGCGGTTCAGAGGCGCTCGAAGTGCTCAAGCGGGAAGACGCCTTTGACCTACTGTTTACGGATGTGGTCATGCGGGGGGGTATGAGCGGACCACAACTGGCTGACGAGGCCAAGCGGCTTTGCCCTGACCTGCCGGTGCTTTTTACGTCCGGTTATGCAGAGGACACAGCGTTCCGCGACGGCAGCTTGGACTGTGGTCTGCAGTTGCTTCCCAAGCCCTATCGGAAACAAGATTTAGCCGCGAAGGTCAGAAGCATTCTGGATGACTGGCAAAAGCGAAATCTGGGGAGAAAATAAGTCAGTGAGCTTTTCCGCCGTGAAGACCTCGACCTTGGCAACTGTAGCCGAGCCAAGCTCTGGACTTGTTGCTAGCAGCTAGCTAGCTAGCGAGGCGTGGGTAGAGGCAGCGGTCCGGAATGTGCTTGGCCTGGAGGAGCGCCCAACGCGCAGGAGCGACAATCCTTTAAGTGAACAAAAATCCAGTCGTTGTGTCGTTGTCGAACGTCAACCAACAGTTGGAAACATGCTGGACTGAGCTCGGGGAGACGCTATCGGGCTATGGAAAGCGCTCGCAGGAAATGCGCAATGCGCAGAAGTTCAAAAGTAAATATTGTTCAAAGAGCTTATTCATGGATATACTTGTCATTGAAGACGACCCTTTGGCGGCTGAAACGATCAGAAGGACATGGCCGGTCCCGTCTGACCGTCTTCGATTCATCTCAACATATAAACAGTCAGTGCACTTCATACACAGCTCGGAAATCAACTATTTCGATGGTATTATCGTTGACATAAATCTTCCGGATGGAAACGGTATAGAGATACTACGTTCCATCAGGCGGAAAACAAATGTCCCACTCATTCTGATTTCCGGCGGTGGAACCGCTGACAGTCGGGCGGACGCAATCGATCTTGGCGCTGACGACTACGTCATGAAACCGTTCCATACAAGGGAATTGCAGGCCCGGATAACGCGACTCGCGGCTCAGAGACCGAAGCTGCGGCCGGAGACAAGAAGAGAACAAGTTTTCCTCGGTCCTGTCTGCTGTGATCTGCAAAAACGAATCATGTCATACAAAGGTAATGAAGTTACACTTACGGACGCAGAAACACGAATTGTTGAAGTGCTTTACGCGTATCGAAACAGAAACTGTTCAAAATCGTTTATATACAAGAACGCATTCTTTCGAGAATACAATTCTATTGACAAGACGCTGGACGTCTACGTAAGCAGATTGAGGAAAAAACTAAAGCTCTTGAGTGAAGAAAGCGCGGATTGCATTCAAACTGTGCGCGGTTTCGGGTACCGTTATAGTGAATTGTGAGTGTTTGCCACTGGTCGCCACTGGAAGCGCCGCGCCGCGCCCGCTCTTTTTGGGGAAGGCGCGCTTTTTCTG
>NZ_JAAKZF010000060.1 GCF_011045125.1 Allomesorhizobium camelthorni
CCTTGTGCCGCTGGATCATGCGCAGGGAGTGCTCCAGCGGTGACGCCTCGGGGACTACGACGACGCCCGCCATCAGATCCGAATGGCCGCCGATGTGGCAGAATGCATGACGGCGTCGGCACTAAGCTCAAGGCGGGCACTGAAGCACCGGTGTCGCCCATGTATTGTGCACCGCGGCGAGCGCACGGGCCTCATGCGCGATCCGGCATGCGGCCCTGATGTCGACGACGCGGATCATCGGAATGGACGGCGTCTCGATCCAGACGAGCCCGGTCGGCACCACGTGCGCGGCCGCGCACAGCGCATCGAGGTCTCGCATGTCGACGGCGGCGAAGTCGAACCGTCCGCCAAGTTCGTCTCGTCGATTAACGAGCGGATACCGAAAGACATGTCGCCGGCACGACAATGCGACTCCTCCCTGGATGTCCTTCAAACAGAGCGGCAATTGGGATCGAAATAGCAAGCGTTCGCTGGATACGACGCACATGCGGCCGCTCGGCACCTCTGGCGAGGAATGGTAGACCACCGGTGGTCCCCTGGCAGCTTCACGATGAATCGCGCTTGGCGGGGTACGTATCTTGAGTGGGCACGGAATTGTCGAGCGCGAGGACTATTTTTCCTGAACTCCAAGGCGTGGTTACGGCACGGACTTCTCGCCGCCGCTACCTGTCGAGCCGGCGCACGGACGGTATTAGCGTGTCGCAAAGTCCGGAGCTGCGAGATTGTCAACCTGCTGGTATCGACCAGCTACCACCTCGACGAATTGATAAAGAATAGCAGCTGTCGGTGCGTGTATGTGGTGATCAAAAATTGGAAAGCGTATGAGAAGTGGCCCACCTTCTTCTTGACTGAAAAACTGCGCTGACCGCTCACCCGAGAGATCAGAGAGCTTGATCCTAAAAACCTGTTCCACTTCGTTTGGATTGAGAAAGAAGTTTGGCTCCCTTGTAGCTGCAAAAACGACCGGTGTGATGGCATAGCCAGATTGGGTCGCGTAGAGATCTAATATACCCAATACCTGATCTGCCGAAAGCTTCAGACCGATTTCTTCCATGCACTCCCGGATAACTGTGTCGACTGCATTTTCCCCCTGATCGATGCGTCCTCCCGGTAGTGCGTATTGGCCTGCGTGTGATCGCATTTTAGCGTAGCGCAACGTAAGCAAAAAGGAGGTCTCGTTTGAACCGTCGTCGGCCGCAACTAAAATTATTCCAACTGCTGCTTGTTTTAGCTTCTCTGAATGTGAGGATTTCCACGGAGCAAATTGCAACAACATAGATCTGATGTGATCGATCAAAGACGGCGAGAATTGATACGTCAGCATAGGCTCTACCCTTCTTTGATGGCTTTTCAGAACGTGGCAACCTGCCATCCGGGCAGGATCAGATGTTGGGTCATTTGCCAGATCCCGCATGGACGCGGGGCAGCACGGGTGTTTCTCCAGCTTATTTATGGCGTTCATTGATTGCGGCGTCGGCCCTCTATCAAGTCGAGCACTGCGCGGGCTGCCTCCAGCACATTCGTGCCTGGGCCGAACACCGCAGCCACTCCATGGTCTATCAGGAACTGGTAGTCTTGGCGGGGCACAACGCCGCCGCAAACAACGATGATGTGTTCGCCTCCCTTGATCTTAAGTGAATCGATCAACTGCGGCAGCAGCGTCTTGTGGCCAGCTGCCAGCGAAGAGACGCCGACGACGTGCACTCTCGATGCAATAGCCAGTTCAGCCGCTTCGTTCGGCGTCTGGAACAACGGCCCTGCGATTACCTCGAAGCCAATGTCACCAAAAGCCGAGGCGATAATCTTTGCGCCGCGGTCGTGTCCATCCTGGCCGAGTTTCGCCACCATGATTCTTGGCTTGCTCCCGCGTGAGCTTGAAAAATCTTCGAGGCGGGAAACCATCATCTTGAATTCCGGTTCGCGCTCAAAGGCCTTGCCGTAGACCTTGCTGACAACTTCGGGAACCGCCGCGTGGTCACCAAAGGCCCTGCGCAAGGCATCGGAAATCTCGCCGACCGTGGCGCGCGCTCTAGCCGCCTCGACAGCGGCTTCCAGGATGTTGCCCTTGCCATTGGCCGCGATCTTGCCAAGTACGGCAAGGGCTGCGTCAGCGCGCTTGGGATCTCGCTGACGCTTTGTCTGTTCAAGACGGGTGATCTGCGAACGGCGCACCGCCGCATTGTCGATGTCGCGGCTGTCGATCCTGTCTTCCTCGTCGAGCCGGTATTTGTTGACGCCGACGATAACCTCGTCACCCTTGTCGACCGCTGCCTGACGGCGCGTCGCCGCCTCCTCGATCATGCGCTTTGGCAGGCCGGCGGCGACAGCTTTGGTCATGCCGCCAATCGCCTCGATCTCCTCCATCAACGACCAGGCCTTTTCAGCGAGTTCGTTGGTCAGGCTTTCGACATAGTAGGAGCCGGCGAGCGGGTCGATGACCCTGGTCACACCGGTCTCGTGCTGGAGGATAAGCTGCGTGTTGCGGGCAATGCGCGCTGAAAACTCCGTCGGCAGGGCGATGGCCTCGTCGAAGGAATTGGTGTGCAGGGACTGAGTGCCGCCAAGCGCCGCCGCCATCGCCTCGTAGGCGGTACGCACGATGTTGTTGTAGGGATCCTGCTCCTGAAGCGACACGCCGGACGTCTGGCAATGGGTACGCAGCATCAGCGAGGATGCCTTCTTCGGCTGGAATTCCTCCATAATACGGGTCCACAAAAGCCGTGCCGCGCGCAGCTTGGCGGCTTCCATGAAGAAGTTCATGCCGATGGCGAAGAAGAAGGATAGCCGGCCGGCGAAATCATCGACATTCAGCCCCTTTGCCAAGGCCGCCCGGACATATTCGCGCCCATCAGCCAGGGTGAAGGCAAGCTCCTGAACGAGCGTCGATCCGGCTTCCTGCATGTGATAGCCGGAAATGGAGATTGAGTTGAATTTCGGCATCTCCCTGGTGGTGTATTCGATGATGTCGGCGATGATTCGCATCGAAGGCTCGGGCGGATAGATGTAGGTGTTGCGGACCATGAACTCCTTCAGGATGTCGTTCTGGATGGTCCCTGACAGTCGATCGCGCGAAACGCCCTGTTCCTCGCCGGCGACGATGAAATTGGCCAGGATCGGGATCACCGCCCCGTTTATGGTCATGGAAACCGACATGTTTTCCAGCGGAATGCCGTGGAACAGGATCTTCATGTCCTCGACCGAGTCGATCGCAACCCCCGCCTTGCCGACATCCCCCTCGACGCGCGGATGGTCTGAATCGTAGCCGCGATGCGTGGCAAGATCGAAGGCCACCGAAAGGCCTTTCTGGCCGGCGGCGAGGGCCTTGCGGTAAAATGCGTTCGATTCTTCCGCCGTCGAGAAGCCGGCATACTGGCGGATCGTCCAGGGTCGACCGGCATACATGGTGGCGCGCGGCCCGCGCAGGAATGGCTTCAGGCCCGGCAGGGAATCGAGTTGATCGATGCCGTCGAGGTCCGCGGACGTGTAAAGCGGCTTGACCGCGATGCCTTCGGGTGTCTGCCAGACGAGATCGTCCGGCGGGCCCTTCAGTTCGCGCTCGGCAAGCTTCTGCCAGGTGGAGAGGTCCGGTTTCGGGGTCATGGGCACGCTCGAAAGTCGTGTACGTTGGGCCATCATTCGAATTCCAGGATCAGTTCGTCGACGGCAAGGCTGGCTCCGGCCTTTGCCGCAACACGTTTGACCGTGCCCTTGCGCTCGGCGCGCAGTACGTTTTCCATCTTCATCGCCTCGACGGTGGCCAGCGCCTGGCCGGCTTCGACCGTCTCCCCCTGGACGACGTTGATGGCGGTCACGACGCCCGGCATCGGACACAGCAACATTCGGGAGGTGTCGGGCGGCAGTTTCTTCGGCATGAGCCGTGCGAGTTCGGCGACACGCGGCGAACGGACCTGAACGACGATATCCATACCGCGCCAGCGCAGTCTCCAGCCGGTGCCCGCCGAAGAGATCTTCACGCCAATCGTTTCGCCGCCGACCGAGAAGCGGGCATGCTGACGACCGGGCCGCCAGTCGCTGGAAACGTCGAGAAAGCGGCCATCCTTGAATTTGACGATGGCTTTGTCGGCCTCATTCCGCACGGAAACCTCAAGGTCTTGCCCGCCTATGGCCACGACCCAGTCGCTGCCGACGCTGCGCGGATGGTTGGCTAGCGCGCCTGAAATCAACACGGCGCGGCGCTCTGAGCACAGGTTGACGAAAGCAGCGACAGCCGCCAGCGTTTCGGTGTCCCGTTCTGTCGGCTTGACACCCAAGAAGCCGTCCGGGAATTCTTCCGCGATGTAGGCGGTGGTCAGGCTGCCGGAACGGAACCGTTCCTGCCGCATGACGGCCGACAGGAACGGCAGATTGTGGCCGATGCCTTCGACCTCGAAATCGTCGAGCGCCCTGCTCATCGCGTCGATGGCCGTCAGACGGTCGGGCGCCCAGCTGCACAGCTTTGCGATCATCGGGTCGTAGTACATCGAGATCTCGCCGCCCTCGAAGACACCGGTGTCGTTGCGCAAGACAGTATCGTCTTCGCGTCTTCCCTCGGCCGGCGGACGATAGCGCGTCAGGCGCCCGATCGACGGCAGGAAGTTGCGGTACGGGTCTTCGGCATAGAGCCGGCTCTCGATCGCCCAGCCGTCGAGCTTGATGTCGGCCTGCGTCAGCGCCAGCTTCTCGCCGGCCGCGACGCGGATCATCTGCTCGACGATGTCGATGCCGGTGATCAACTCCGTTACCGGATGCTCGACCTGCAGGCGCGTGTTCATCTCGAGGAAGTAGAAATTGCGGTCGCCATCGACGATAAACTCCACCGTGCCGGCAGAGAAGTAACCGACCGCCTGGCCGAGCGCGACGGCCTGCTCGCCCATCGCCTTGCGGGTGGCGTCATCGAGGAAAGGCGACGGCGCCTCCTCGATGACCTTCTGGTTGCGGCGCTGAATCGAGCATTCGCGCTCGCCAAGATAAAGAAGATTGCCGTGCTGGTCGCCGAGAACCTGGATTTCGATATGGCGCGGCTGGGTGACGAATTTCTCGATGAAGATGCGGTCGTCGCCAAAGGAGGATTTCGCCTCGTTCTTGGAAGACTGAAAGCCTTCGCGCGCCTCGGCGTCGTCCCAGGCGATGCGCATGCCCTTGCCGCCGCCGCCGGCCGAGGCCTTGATCATCACAGGATAGCCGATCTCGGCGGAAATCTTCACCGCCTCGTCGGCGTCGGTGATCAGGCCCATATGGCCGGGCACGGTGGAAACACCGGCCTCGGCCGCCAGCTTTTTCGACGTGATCTTGTCGCCCATGGCCTCAATCGCGCGCACCGGCGGGCCGATGAAGGCGACGCCGAGCTTCTCCAGCGCCTCGGCGAACCTCGAATTCTCCGACAGGAAGCCGTAGCCCGGATGCACCGCATCGGCGCCACTCTGGCGAATGGCGTCGAGGATCTTGTCGATGACGATGTAGGACTGGCTCGACAGTGCAGGCCCGATATGCACGGCCTCGTCGGCCTGCCTGACATGCAGCGCGTCGCGATCCGCGTCGGAATAGACCGCGACGGTCTTGATGCCGAGTTTTTTTGCCGTCCTGATGACCCGGCAGGCGATCTCGCCGCGATTGGCGATGAGAATCTTCTTGAACAAATTTTTTCCCATCACAGCGGTATCGTGTCGTGCTTCTTCCAGCGCGTCTCGACGCTCTTGCCGCGCAGCGCGGCGAAGGCGCGGGCGATGCGCTTGCGGGAAGAATGCGGCATGATCACCTCGTCGATGAAGCCGCGCTCGGCCGCCACGAACGGATTGGTGAAGCGGGCCTCGTAATCCCTGGTGCGCTCCGCGATCCTGTCCTTGTCGCCGAGCTCCGAGCGGTAGAGGATCTCGGTCGCGCCCTTGGCCCCCATCACCGCGATCTCGGCGGTCGGCCAGGCATAGTTGACGTCGGCGCCGATGTGCTTCGAGGCCATCACGTCATAGGCGCCGCCATAGGCCTTGCGGGTGATCAGCGTCACCATCGGGACCGTCGCCTGCGAATAGGCGAACAGGAGCTTGGCGCCATGCTTGATGACGCCGCCATATTCCTGTGCGGTGCCCGGCAAGAAGCCGGGCACGTCGACCAGCGTCAGCAGCGGGATGGAGAAGGCGTCGCAGAAGCGCACGAAGCGCGCCGCCTTGCGCGAGCTGTCGATGTCGAGGCAGCCGGCCAGCACCATCGGCTGGTTGGCGACGACGCCCACCGTCTGGCCCTCGATGCGCAGGAAGCCGGTCATGATGTTCTGCGCAAAAGCCTGGGCGATCTCCAGGAAATCGCCCTCGTCGGCGATCGCCCGGACAAGCTCCATCATGTCGTAGGGCTTTGCGGCGCTGTCGGGCACCAGCGTGTCGAGCCGCATCTCGATGCGGTTGGGATCGTCGTGGAACGGCCGCACCGGCGGCTTCTCGCGGTTGTTGAGCGGCAGGAAATCGAACAGCCTGCGGACTTCCTCGAGCGTCTCGACATCGTTGTCGAAAGCCGCGTCAGCCACCGAAGACTTTTGCGTATGCGTACGCGCACCGCCGAGTTCTTCCGCCGTCACGATCTCGTTGGTGACGGTCTTCACCACATCGGGACCGGTCACGAACATGTAGGAGCTGTCGCGCACCATGAAGATGAAATCGGTCATTGCCGGCGAATAGACCGCGCCGCCGGCGCAGGGACCCATGATGACCGAGATCTGCGGAATGACGCCGGAGACTTCGGCATTGCGCCGGAATACCTCGGCATAGCCGGCGAGCGAGGCGACGCCCTCCTGGATGCGCGCGCCGCCGGAATCGTTGAGCCCGATCACCGGCGCGCCGTTGCGCACCGCCATATCCATGATCTTGCAGATCTTCTGGGCGTGTGTCTCCGACAGCGAGCCGCCGAGCACGGTGAAATCCTGGGAGAAAACATAGACCAGCCGGCCGTTGATGGTGCCCCAGCCGGTCACCACGCCGTCGCCCGGCACCTTCTGCCCGGCCATGCCGAACTCGGTCGCGCGGTGGGTGACGTACATGTCGTATTCCTCGAACGAGCCCTCGTCGAGAAGCACGTCGAGCCGCTCGCGCGCCGTAAGCTTGCCCTTGGCGTGCTGCGCGTCGATGCGCTTCTGCCCGCCGCCGAGCCGAGCCTCGGCGCGGCGGGATTCCAATTGTTCGAGAACCGCGCGCATTAGCGGTTGGACCATGCCTCGAGAGTCTTCCAGCCGAGTGGGAAAACAAGCGCGGCCAACATCGCCTTGACGATGTCACCCAAGATGAAGGGGTATAGGCCGAACTGAAGAATGGGCTTGTCAAAACCAAGCACCGCGCCCAGCCAGAGCAGCCCCGGCACATAAATGACGGCGCCGGCAACCAGCGCTGCGGCCATGGCGGAGAACGGATTGCGATCCCAACCGAGCACCGCAAGCCAGCCGGCGAGAAGCACCGCCGGCACATAGCCGAGGAGATAGCCGCCCGTCGGACCCATCATGTAGGCAAGGCCGATGCCTTTTTCCGGCGTACCGGCAAAGACGGGGAACCCCGCCGCGCCCTGGGCCAGATAAAGTGCAACGGCGGCAAGGCCGCGCGCGGGGCCCAGGGCCAGTCCCAGGCCGATGACCACGAAGGTCTGCATCGTTACGGGTACCGGATAGAACGGCACCGCAATCTTTGCCGAGACCGCGAGCAGCAGCGAGGTCGCCACCACGGCAGCGCCATCAACCAAGAACTTTGTTGTGCCCAATCGCGCGGCGATGGCGCTATAAATCGTCATTCTTTTCTCCTGTCCAAGCGCGGAACCGATAAGCCCGTTCTTTAAGCGACGCACCCGAGCGAGAAAACATTTGAACAGGCAGGCAAGCGTAGTATAGAAATTTGCAAACTGAATTTTGCGAAACTGCGACATGGCTTTCGGCAAGCTCTTCATCGGCAGAAAGGTCCGCGATCTGCGTGAAAGCAGCAAGGCGACCCAAGCCACCTTCGCCGAGCGCATCGGCATCTCGACCAGCTATCTCAACCAGATCGAAAACAATCAGCGGCCGGTATCGGCAGCCGTACTTCTGACGCTGGCGGAGAACTTCAAGATCGATATCGGATCCATGTCCGGGAGCGACAGCGACCGCCTGTTGTCGGCGCTGACTGAAGCGCTCGCCGACCCGGTCTTCGATGCCTATTCGCCGAGCCTGCAGGAACTGAAACTCGTCACCCAGAATGCCCCGGGCTTTGCCCACGCGCTGATTGCCAGCCACCAGGCCTATCGCCGTAACAGCGAACAGCTTGCCAGCCTCGACGATCACATGGTTCGGACCAATGCGCAGAGTGATCCGACACCTTACGAAGAAGTCCGCGATTTCTTCCACTTCGTCGACAATTACATTCCCGACCTCGATCTCGCCGCCGAACGGCTGGCGGCGAGCCTCGGCATCCCCGATCGCGAGGCTGCGCTTGTCCTGCCGAACCATCTGGAGAGCCGGCACGGTGTGCGCATATTGCGCGCGGAGCCCGGCGAGGATGTCTTGCGCCGATATGATGGCGCTTCCCGGGCGCTCTTCCTCAATCCGTACTCGCCGGCGTCGACGCGAACTTTTCAGATGGCATTTCAAGTGGCCGCCTTGGAACTGGAGACCGAGATCGACGCGATTATCCGGCGGGCAAAGTTCCGCACGCATGAATCTGGTGAGATTTGCAAGATCGGTTTGCGTAATTACTTCGCAGGCGCGCTGTCGCTACCATACCAACATTTTCTAGCGGCGGCGAAAAACCTCCGTCACGACCTCGAATTGCTTGCGACGCGTTTCGGCGCGAGCCTTGAACAGGTCGCGCATCGTCTTTCCACCTTGCAGCGGCCGGGCGTCAAGGGTGTACCCGTGTTCTTCGCCCGCATCGATCGCGCGGGGAACATTACCAAACGCCATAGCGCGGCTAAACTTCAATTCGCGCGATTCGGGGCCGCATGCCCGCTCTGGAATGTACATCAGGCCTTTGAAACCCCGGGACGTATTATCCGCCAACTGGCTCAGACGCCCGACGGCGCCCGCTATCTGAGCATTGCGACTGAAATTGCCAAAGGCAGCGGCGGTTTCAACGCGCCCCAACGCCGTTACGCCATCGCCCTGGGTTGCGAGGTCGCCTACGCGCAAGATTTCGTCTATGCCGACGGTATTGACTTGAACAATCGGCTGGCATTCGACCCGATCGGGGTTTCATGCCGCATTTGTGAACGACTGAATTGCGTCCAACGCGCCGTCCCGCCGCTCAAGAGCAAGATTGCAGTCGATCAAAACCAACGTGGCGCTTTGCCGTACATCCTTCGCTGATTTTACTATCACCTAAGGCCCAGATTGCGACATTGCACCTTGTTGTAGACCAGGGGACTGCATCTTCTTAAAGTGTTAGCGACTCCCGGATTGCGGAGCAATGGTAGCTTTCAACAAAGGTAGCCGACGATGTGATCGTGGACGGCGAAGCCAAAATCGGCATGGCTGGTCCAGCTGCAGCCTTCAGACAAGCATTTTCAAACGCTGGTTCGAGGAGGTTGGGGCGCGCCGGGCGTGCAGCGCGACCTGCGATGGGCGCCGACCTGTCGACCCACCAGAGCCGGCTTTCGCCGGAGGAATAGGCCCGCATCCGCAAGATCCTTTACAACCAACGTGCCATTCATCTGCCGGACTGAGGGCTTGTCTCCGCCTTAAAGGCCGCAAACGCCAGAGGAAGACCATGACAACCAAAGTTGCAATTATCGCAGGTGTGGGACCCGGGCTTGGCGCCTCGCTGGCGAGGGTGTTCAGCCGCGAAGGATTCAAGCTGGTGCTTGGGGCGCGCAATTTGGCGAAGCTCGGCGCGCTTGCCAATGAGACCGGCGCCGAGGCGGTCTCCGCCGACGTCTCGGACCCGGCATCGGTGGAAAACCTGTTCCACGCAGCGGACGGCATAGGCCCTCTGTCGCTGGCGATCTTCAACGCGGCTGGCCGCGTGCGCGGAGGCATTGCCGATCTCGATCCGGAGGCGGTGAAAAAAGCCCTGCTCGTGGGTGCCTATGGCGGCTTTCTGTTCGGTCAGCAGGCCGCACGTCGGTTGCAGGCCAGTGGCGCGGGCTCCATCCTGTTCACTGGAGCAACGGCAAGCGTCAAAGGCTTCGCTAAATCCGCCGGTTTCGCGATGCCGAAGTTTGGACTGCGGGGGCTGGCGCAGTCCATGGCTCGGGAACTCGCGCCAAAGAACATCCACGTGGCGCATTTCATCATCGATGGCGGCATCGCCTCCAGCGATCCTGTGCGGTCAGTGGACTCGACGCCGCCCGACCGGTGGCTCTCGCCGGACGCAATTGCCGAAACCTATCTCGCGATCCATCTCCAGCATCGAAGCGCCTGGACGTCGGAGATCGAATTGCGGCCGTGGGTGGAGAATTTCTGAAGCCCCGGCGGTCGGGGGGCAATGGCAACGGGCAGACCGCCGCTGCCGTCCGCCGTTGCTGAACTTAGTAGTGTATTGGCCTTGACTCCGCCCCCGCAGCCCGATGGCCGCCTACACTGCGAACACCAGATAGGAAGAGTCCCAAATCGGATGATCGAGAACCGTACTGGCTGACTACGGCCGTGCCAACGCCGCCGATGAGAAGGCTTTGCCCGCTCTCGCTCCCTGCCATCACGGCCGCTAGGCTCACGCCACCCTCGAAAGCACACCGACAAAGCCGTGGGCGGCCCAGCCAGGATCGGCTGGGCGCAACGATACCAGCGGGCGCCATTTTGGTACCAAGATCAACAAGGGCAGTGTGCGGAAGCCAATCGGAGGTCAGTCTAGTGCGCCAGCACCAACTTCCGAACTGGTCCCCCTTCTCGAGGATCGTCATTGCGGTAGGGGCTTGTTCGAACGGCAGGACGCTGCTGATAACAGGTCGTAATCGGCCGTCGAAAATCAGATTCATCACCGTCATATAGTCGTCATGGTTCCCCATGGAGCTACCAATGAGACTGATCTGCTTTTGAAAAATATAGCGAAGATCGAGCTCGACCAAGGCACCACTGGTATTGCCAACACAGACTATCCGACCGCCTCTCCTGACCGCCCGCAGACTGTCTCTCATTGTTGCAGCCCCAACGTTGTCAATGACGATGTCGACGCCGACCTTGTCCGTCAACTTGTAGATCGTGGTGGCCCATCCGGGATCGTCTTTGTAATTAAGTACCAGATCGGCCCCAAGGTCCCTCGCCAACTGCATCTTTTCAGTGGTGCTTGTGGTCGCATAAACAGTACAGCCCGCCAGCTTGGCGATCTGGATTGCCGCGCTGTTGACCCCGCCCCCGGCTCCAAGAATCAGGACAGTTTCGCTCGCGCGTATCTGGCCGCGTTTGACCAGCATCCGCCAGGCGGTAAGGAAAGTAAGACTGGCCGCAGCGGCGACCTCGTCGGTTACGTGGTCGGGTATTGCAATGACATTTGTTGCCTTGACACATAGGAATTCCGTGCACGTTCCGGAACTGTCCTCACCAATACCGCCATAGCCACGACTGAGCGTGCGCTCACCGGAGAGTGTAAATTGGTCCTGAAAATGGTTGATGCCGGGGTCGATGGCGACGCGTTGCCCGACCCTTATAAAGGTGATGTCTTCACCGCGCTCAACGACCACCCCGGCACCGTCGCTGCCGCTAATATGAGGCAGTTCCAAATCCAAGCCTGGCCAACCCTCGCGAACCCAGATGTCGAGCCTGTTGTAGGCGCTTGCCTTGATCACGATAAGGACCTCGTCGCGTTTCGGCTTCGGCCGCGGTTTGTCGAAGAATGTCATCACGTCCATTCCGCCGTGCCTATGAAATCCGAATGCTCGCACAATTCCTCCCTCGCTGGCGCAACGATCCGCCGTTCAGACGGTCCAACGACTACCCCGTTTCAGGCCGTCGTCCCGGCTACAAGGTCCTACCTTTTGAGCGGCATTGTCCGCTTCCTGTCAATCCGGGATTGCAACCGCGACCTCGATCTCGACCAGCGCCTCCAACTGTAGAGCCCATTGCGCGTATTAGGCTGCTGGCTGGCATATTGGCCTGCCCGGTGAAACGCCGCTCCGTCTGACCCTGAAATGTCGGTGCGAGCCTACAGTTGGTGTTCGATGCCCACCTGTCCGGAGATGAACCGAGCTTGCCCTGCCGCAACTACAGCCGCCTGGGAGTAGCCAAATAGGCGGGCAAGTCTTCGGCGAAACAAGCATTCTCAGCGATGGACGAAGTGCAAACCCGCGGCACTCGCCAAAACGGAGGAGGCGTCATGAAAGGATCAATCCGGCATCCCGCCGTTGGCAGCGATCAGAAAGGGGCGTCGGCGCCTGGGTGAACGTTTCCGCGGGCACAGCAAGCAAAGGGATTGCACCATCTACTTGCGGATACACCGGCTGCTTCGGCTTGCGGATAAGAACGCGTCGATCTCGATCTCCGCAAGCTGCATAGCGAAAGTCTGGGGTGCAGCTCTTATCTGAAACAAAATCACCGGGCAGGTTACTTTTTTGCGGGCACTCGTCGCCGAAATAGGTGCTATCCCTATGCGGTCTCGCCGCAGCACCGCTGCTAGGTGAGAAGCCGCGCCTGCAGAGTAGATTACCTACCAGACGGGAAAATTACATCCAGCGAGGTTACATGGCCGAGATCACCCCTGATACAAGAAAGTACGAAGACATCCTTTATGAGGTTGATTCCGAGCATATTTGCTGGCTGACGTTAAATCGCCCGGAAAAAGCCAACGCTATGAGCGAACGTCTGATCCTTGAACTTCGAGCGGCTCTGCTCCGCGCCGATCAGGATGACGACGTGAACGTAATCGTAGTACGCGGCGCTGGCCGTGGCTTCTCAGGGGGCTACGACCTGGATGGAGACAGCCAGGACGACCGATCCTCGATCTACCCCTATCGGCTGAAATACATTCGCCAGTTCGAGGAATTTATAACTCCGTGGCTTTTGAGCAAGCCGGTGATTGCATCGGTGCACAAGTACGCGATAGGCAAAGCCTTCGAGTTCTCATTGTTTTGCGATTATACGATCGCGACCTCTGATACCAAGATGGGATACAGCGAAGTCCGCTACGGTCTTTCGGCCCATTGTCTGTTCATGCCTTGGCTCGTGAACATGAAGACAGCGAAGGATCTCCTGCTAACTGGACGCGAAGTGCCCGCTCATGAGGCGAAAGTGTTGGGGCTAATCTCAGAGGTGGTGGAACCTGAGGACTTGCACGAAGCAACAAAACGTAAAGCCATGCTGATGGCCAGAATCCCACGAGAAATGCAGCAAATGCATAAGATGTATCTCAACCGCCTCTACGAAATTCAGGGGCTGAGAACCGCGACGGACTATTATCTGGAACTGGTTGCAGTGTTGGGCCAACAGCCGGTCCCTGAATATGTCGAACTAACCAAGATGACGGTTGAGAAGGGCCTACGGGCTGCTTTGGATCACGCTCAAGCTCGTTACAAGGACCTCGATTGAGCGAGTAGCGCCGGCGCGTCGCACGATATCTGCGGCGCGCATTGAAGCAAGATCAGAACATTTAAAGTACTCCCAAGCGACTACCTTTTCATGCTGCGGTCAGGCCGGACAACGATGCCTATCCGAGTGAACTGTCTGGCGGACAGCGGCAGTGCGTTGCGATCGCCAGGATGCTCGCGATGGAGCCGGAGGTACTCCTGTTCGATGAGTCGACCTCAGCGCTCGATCCGGAGCTTGTTGGTGAGGTGCCGGGTGTCATGAGGGGCGAAAGAGGTCGGGACGATGCTGGTGATTACTCACGAAATCGCATTTGCGCGCGACGTGGCCACGAAGATTGTTTTCAATGACTGATGGCGTGATCCGCGAAGAAGGTTCCCCCCTGAAGATGTACTTCGGGGAGCGAAATCAGGCGCGCTCCGCAACTTCCTCAGTTGCTTTCATGATGACGGGGCCGGGCAGGTAATGGGATTGGTGGATAGAGCCGCCTCGCAGCGGCACTCAGCAAAACCAAGTAACGATAAAGTACTATCCATCACCACGATACCGTGGCGCAGTTATTAACTTTGCCACCTCAGTCAACAGGAAAAAACGTCAACTCGGAGTATCTAGTGCAACGTCATGTGTCATTCGTAACCGGTGCGGCCAGCGGGATTGGCCTGGCAATCGCCCAGCAGTTGTCGCGCCGTGG
The DNA here is from genome assembly GCF_011045125.1 of Allomesorhizobium camelthorni. Classification (GTDB taxonomy): domain Bacteria; phylum Pseudomonadota; class Alphaproteobacteria; order Rhizobiales; family Rhizobiaceae; genus Allomesorhizobium; species Allomesorhizobium camelthorni. Next base: position 14,142 of record NZ_JAAKZF010000060.1, read on the forward strand.
CGACGCGGTGGCTATAGCAGACCTCAACGTCAAGGCAGGGGAGGCGGCGGCCCAGGCACTTCGCGACAGCGGTCACGAAGCGATCTTTGTTGAACTCGACGTAGCGAAGCGAGAGAGTTGGGTTAAGGCCGTGAATTTGCGCGGAACCTGGGCGCTCAAACGGTTTTCCCAGCCATGAAATCCAAAGGCTGGGGCCGGATGGTCAATATTTCATCCCCGGCCCATCGCGGCGGGTTTCGGCAGGCGAACTATTCGTCCGCCAAAGCCGGGATAATCGGACTCACGCGCACATTGGCCATCGACGGCGTGAAGAACAAGATCCTTGTCAATGCTGTCGCGCCTCACAATGTGAACCCGCCAATCCTTGCGACCGTCGCCGAGGTTGATAGGACCCCTTGGCTCGCGAAGTCCCGCTTGGGCCGTTTCGCTGAACCAAAGGAAATCGCCGCATTGTTCTGCTTTCTGGCGTCCGACGACAACGCAGTCGTTTCTGGTCAGCTGAATGAAGCCGATGGCGCTGACCTTGTGGGCGCAGGCTAAGGAGACCCCAATGGACATGAATCTTCTCTCTCGCGCAGCAATCGTTGGTGCCTATGAATCACCTCGTCGCAAGGCGAATGATATCCATCCATTCCAAATCTTCCATGAAGTCATTGCCGGTGCGCTGGAGCATGCTGGTCTGACCTTTGCCGACGTGGACGGCCTCTGCGTGACGGCCGGCGACGTGGGTGAAGGCGGTAGTACTGAGGATGTGATTGAGGTTGCGGAATATTTGGGAATTTCTCCGCGGTTTGTCGATTCCACGGATGTCGGTGGCTGCAGTGCCATTGTCCAAACCGCGCGTGCCGCCGCGGCAATCGCGTGCGGCATGGCCGACACGGTCGTGGTTGCGTATGCCGCATGCCCGAGGTGGTTTCCGCTGGGCCCAACGAACCCTATGAGTTGGCCAGTCGGACCTGGTGCATCGGAGATGCCGTATGGCATCTCGAGCATCACCGCCTACGGTCTTTATGCCGCCCGTCATATGCATCAGTTCGGCACAACGCCGGAGCAGCTGGCTTCTGTTCCGGTGGCAATCCGGGCAAATGCAGCACTGAACCCGAATGCTCTAATGCGGGATCCGATTTCGATTTCCGACGTGCTTGAATCCCGCATGATCTCAAGCCCGTTCCACAAGCTTGATTGCTGCGTGGTGACCGATAGCGGCGGGGCAGTCGTGCTGACCAGGCGTGATCGCGCAAACGACTTGCGCAAGAAGCCAATTCGGATGCTTGGCTATGGCGAGGCAATCGGCTGCATCCATACCAATCAGGTAGCGGATTTCACCGCTTCGCCGGGCCTGCAATCGGGTCAGCGGGCCTTCAATGCGGCAGGTCTCACTCCGGTGGATGTCGACGTGGCCCAGTTTTATGACGCCTTCTCGATCACGCCGCTAATCGGGCTTGAGGATCTCGGATTCTGTAAGAATGGCGAAGGCGGTGCTTTCGTCGCGAGCGGTGCGATCGGGGCCGGTGGGTCGATTCCGATCAATACCGACGGGGGAGGCCTTTCGTCGAACCATCCTGGCAAGCGCGGTGTTTTCGTCCTCATCGAGGCCCTTCGCCAGCTTTGGGATGAGTCTCCTGGCCTTCAGGTCAAGGATTGCGAAGTTTCGCTCGCCCACGGCATCGGCGGTTTTTTCTCCGCTGCATCCACTATGTTGCTCGCGCGTTCCTGAGGAGGCCAAAAGAAATGGACCGACCGATCCCAATCCCCTGCGCCCATGACAAGGTCTTCTGGGAAGCCGTCGCCGAAGATCGGCTTGTCGTGCAAAAGACCTCCAACGGCAACTGGCAGAGCTATCCGCGCGCACATGCGCTCGATGATCCGATGAAGCAGAATGCGGCTCCCGCTTTCGAGGCGGTAGCCGGAACCGGCACGATCGAAAACGTGTCGGTGGTTCATCGCTCCTTCTACCCAGCGATTCTGGCACCGTATGCCTTCGCCGTGGTGCGACTCGACGAGGGCGTTTGTATGACATGCCATATCGTAGACGCTGAGCCATCCGAGGTGCGCATTGGCGACCGGGTGAAGGTTACGTTCATCGAGATCGCCCCCGGCAAGAAGATCCCGTGCTTCAAGCCGATCGAAGCGAGTTTGGCGACATGACTGTCTTCGACGACCTCAAAGTTGGTGAAAAGTTCATATCAGCAAGTCGTACCGTCCTCGATGCGGACATCGTCGCATTTGCTGGAATAAGTGGCGATTTTAACCGCCTTCATGTCGACGACGTGTTCGCAGAATCGACGATCTACAAACGTCGCATAGCTCACGGGATGCTGACCGCATCCATTGTCACGGGCCTGCGTAGCCGGCTCGACGACTATGCGATGATCGGCTTCATGGAGACGCAGCGGCGTTTTATTGCCCCTGTTTTCCCCGGGGACACAATAACGGTCAACTACGAGGTTGTCGAAGCACGTCGGTCGAAGAGTCGGCCAGACACCTGCGTAGTGACGCTTGAGGTTGCGGTGACCAAACAGACAGGTGAAACGGTCCAGGAGGGCCGTGACGTCCTTTTGATTGAAAGCAATGCGAGAGGCAAGACTGGACATTGAAGGCCACAGACTTTCACCTTCGCTCAACGGCTGGTTCAACCCCCGTTCTGTTGCCTTGGTTGCGCGTCGTCAACCACGACCAAATAGGCTTTGCGTATGCTCGCCGATTGCTCGGAGCCTCAAAGCGCAGCATCGATCTCATAAACCCGCGGGTGGAGACAATACTCGGGGAAAGGTCATACACGTCGTTGCGTTCACTTCCAGAGGCGCCCCGAGCTGGCTGCAATTTGCGTTCCCGCGGCTCAGGTCGCGCAAGCGATAGATGAGGGATCGGAGATCGAAAACCGCTAATTTGTCTGCGTCGCCGCGGGCTTTGGCGAAATCGGGGAAGAAGAGCGCCGCGTACAAAACGAAATTCGCGATCGCGTCCGTTCAGCTGGCGCACGCATCGCAGGCCCGATTGCACGGGTGAACGATGTTGTTTCGGCCTTTCCCGCCGGAGTGCCTGGTTATAACAGGTCGTCTCCGCACCTTGCCCACGTGCGATACGAATCTGCAGTGATGGGATTTCTCAACGGCAGATAGGGAAGTTCCAACGCTAGAGATATCGGGGGCTTTGACGGTGAATGTGGATGTACGAACGGGATCACTCGCAAAATAGGATAAAGCGACATGGGACTGCCTACATCAATCACCTCGCAGCTGCGCATTCCCCTGATCGCGGCACCGATGCAGCATGTATCGGGGCCTGAACTCGTTGCCGCGGTCTGCCGGAAGGGTGCCATCGGGTCTTTTCCAACGCAAAATGCACGGACGCCGGAACAGCTGGACGAGTGGCTGGTGAGGATAGAGCGAGCTTGTGCTGAGTCGGATGACGTTTCGGCACCATGCTGTCCCAACATCGTCATGCGTAGATCACCTGAAGCCCTTCAGGCCGATATAGATGTTTTGGTCAAGCATCGGGTCAGAATCGTGCTTGCGAGCGTCGGATCGCCGGAGGCAATCATCCCTCAATTGCATGATGTTGGATGCACGGTCCTGACAGATGTCGCCACAATGCGACACGCGGAAAAAGCGATCAAAGTGGGTGCGGATGGTCTGGTACTTCTGACCGCCGGCGCCGGAGGACAGACCGGCTGGCTAAACGGCTTGTCGTTTGTCAGGGCGGTTCGGTCGATCTATGACGGGCCTGTGGGGCTCGCGGGCGGCCTTTCCGACGGCAATGCACTTTGGGCAGCACGCGTGCTGGGGTGCGACTTCGGGATGATGGGTACACGTTTCATCGCAACGCATGAGAGCTTGGCGCCGCAGGGTCACAAGCAAATGGTGGTCGATTCAGGTATCGACGACATCCTGTTAACGAAAGCGATCAATGGATTCGATGCCAATTACCTCCGGTCGTCGATCCTGGAAGTTGGGCTCGATCTCGCCGAGTTGGCAATACCGCTGAGCGTTGAAGAAGCACGGAAGAGGTTCAGCGCTGACCTTGCTGGAACTGGGCCGAAGCGATGGGCCGATATTTGGAGCGCCGGTCATACAGTTTCCGTCGTATCCGAAATCCAACCAGCGGGGGAGGTAGTGGACGAAATTGCCGATGAATATCACACGGCGATGAACGAAACCGCGAAGCTAATTTCTGATCTCCAGAATGTCGCAAGTCAATGAACTCTACGCCTAAATTAATGAGCGACAATAACCGGTGAGGAGGCGGGCGGGTCCACGGAGCCTCGGACGCCGCATCAATGAATTGTCGCCTTCTATTTCGAATGCCTACGCGTGCTTACCTTCATGGTTCGCTACGCGATTTCCACAATTTCGCTGCTGCAGAGTCGATGCAGAAGCGTCACTTCGGGACGCGTGATAATCGCCGCCTCCAGGCCTGGTAGGCTTGCTCGACGCCGAAGCGGCCGCTCTCGGTTAAACGGCTTCGCACTGCTTTGAGGACCGCCAGACATCAACGGGCCCCAGGGATATGAAGTGGCCGATCAAGCCATCGTGAGGACCACGGTAACTGTGGTGCCCAGCCGATTGCTCATCGCTTCGCGCAGCCAGATAATAAAGTCGCCGACGAACCCTCAAACTATGCCGCCGGAAGCCGTGAAATTCTATCGATCGGCTGACCCAGGAACGGTTCGAACTCTTTCGGACGGGTGGCGGCCTAATATCGTGGAGACGGCGTCATGTACGCTATCAGGGCCGCTCGGCTGCGTAAAAAAGTAATCAGCCGAATGATTTTATTTCCAATCGTCAGATCAGCTTCATTGTTTATAAGGGGAAGGCCCTGTGGCCTTAGCGCATGGTTATGAGGATTGCACCCTTGAATCGTGACCGGATTGCAGAGAACACCTAGACCAAGCGCTATTCGTCTGATTGAGGCCGCTCATCCGTGTCCAAGCGGGCTCAAGGTCCTATCAGCGAACACCTTTTCTTTAGTTCCCTTATGTTCACCCCCACGGGGAATGTTCGCCGGACAAACCAGGACAGGACAGACTGATGGACTTTGAATTTACCGCAGAACAAAAACTAATTTACGATACTGCCAGGCAGTTTTGCGACAAGGAATTGATCCCGCACGAAGCATTGCTGGAAAGGACGGGGGAACTTCCGCACGAGTTAGACTTGGAAATCCGACGTAGGGGCATGGAGATTGGTCTCCATGCCTGCAATATGCCTGAAAGTGTAGGCGGCGGTGGGCTCAATTGTGTGTCGATGACGCTTGTTGAGAAGGGCCTTTCGCGTGCCTCGACTGCACTGGCAGAGTGCGTGCGACGACCCAATAATATCCTGGCTGCGTGCGAAGGTGAACAGGTCGCTCACTTCCTAGAACCTGTCATGCGCGGTGAGAAGCGCGAATGCATAGCCATGTCTGAACCCGATGCAGGATCGGACCTGCGGGGAATGAAAACGCGGGCCGTCAAAGACGGATCCGATTGGGTTATAAATGGGACTAAGCACTTTATCGGGTACGCGCGGCGTTCTCAGTTTGTAATCCTTTTTGCCGTGACAGGCGAAGATCAGACGCCGACCGGAATTAAGAAAAGAATCTCTTGTTTTCTCGTTGATTTGGATGCGCCAGGGCTGGTCGTCGCCAAGGGCTACGAACAGTTGGGACACCGGGGTCACTCCAACGACATCCTTCATTTCGACAATGTCCGCGTTGGCGGCTGGCAAATGGTTGGCGAAGAGGGCGATGGCTTCAAGGTCGTCAACGAATGGCTTGGAGCAGGCCGCCTTTCCGTTGCCGCCGTCTGTCAGGCGCGCGCCGAGCGGGCCTTCGAAGTTGCGGCCGACTATGCTGCCCAGCGCCGGCAATTCGGTCAGCCAATTGGCAAGTTCCAAGGAATAGGATTCCCCCTTGCTGACATGGCAATCGATATTCGCCTCGGCGATCTGCTCCTGATGAACACTGCATGGAGAGTTGATCAAAACTACCCTTCGATCGCGCAAGACTGCGCAATGGCAAAGGTCTGGTGCTCCGAAATGCTGGGGCGCGTCGCAGACCAGGCGATCCAGACATGCGGCGGCATGGGTTTGATGACTGATCTCCCGCTGGAGCGGATATATCGTGATGCACGTGCAGAGCGCATCTGGGAGGGGACTTCTGAGATCCAACGCCACATTATCAGCCGGGAACTTATGCGAGAAAGAGGTGCATAAGTGGTGTAGTGCCATTTCAGTGTACCGCTGTGACATGAAGAGTAACATGGAGTCGTTTGTATAAGATACGAATATAATTTGTGCCTAGCCGAGTATCGCAACGGAGAAGACTGGGGGTCTTCCGTTAGGTCTGCGAGACGAACTCATAAGAATATAGGTGCAATGGATAAGCTTGCGAATTGATCAGCACCGGTGAAACATTTCGCAAAAATGTCAATCTGCATATGACTTGTATTGACCCTTCCTGACGATAGATTTATTTTGCAACAGCGAACGGTAAAAGATGCGGCCGATCTCTATACGCCCTATTTGTCAGCGTCTAAAAAACTTCAGCAAAAGGAAGCCCAATCGATGGGAGTACTCAGCGGCGTTAAGATCATCGAAATGGCCGGGCTCGGGCCGGGACCATTCTGCGGCATGCTGCTCGCCGACCTCGGTGCTGATGTGATTGCGGTGGAGCGGCCTACGGAAGACGTGGGTAATCTGAGACCATGGTCGCTATGCAGTCGAGGCAAGCGCTCAATCGTGTTGGATATAAAAAAGCCCGAGGCTGTCGATACGTTCTTGAAACTTGTTGACGGGGCCGATGCCTTGATCGAAGGCAATCGGCCAGGTGTTATGGAGCGCCTCGGGATAGGTCCGGATGTTTGCCTCGCCCGCCGGCCATCATTGGTTTACGGCCGGATGACCGGCTGGGGACAGTACGGTCCTCTTTTGCAGGCGGCAGGACACGACGCCAATTATGTGGCTCTTTCCGGTGCCTTATGGCTAGCAACCCAGCCTGGGCAACCACCTGAAGCACCTCCCACAATTCTGGGCGATGCGGCAGGAGGTGCGCTTTATTTAGCCGTTGGCATTCTCGGCGGAATTCTCCGCGCCAGGAAGGATGGCACTGGCCAAGTGATCGACGCTGCTATGGTCGATGGCTCGGCTCACCTGATGAGCCTCTTGCTATCGTTTCTTCACACTGACTACGATCTTTCTATCGCAAACGCCCGGCCTGGCGCTCTCAGGAAGCATTTTGACCGTACATACGTCTGCTCAGACGGTGAGTGGATCGTGGTGCAGGCCGAGGAGCCAAAATTCTACGCGGAATTCCTCAAGCATCTTGGCCTCGATCACGATGAGCGGTTCGCCGAAAATCAAAGAGGCAACCCAAACGTCTGGGGGCCGCTCGGAGATGAGCTTGCGGCGCTTTTTAAGACAAGAACACGTGCGGAATGGAGTGAGATGCTTGAAGGCACCGATACGTGCTTCACTCCCGTCTTATCCATGCCAGAGGCAGCTGTGCATCCACATATGTTGGCACGCGATGTCTACCGAACTGTCGACGGTGTCTTGCAGCCAAACCCTGCTCCGCGCTTCTCAGCAACACCGTCGGCTGAACTGAGATCTATACCAGTCCGCGGAGCGCACACGGCAGACATCTTATCCGAGCTTGGACTCAACGAGGAAAGGATCGAGGCGCTCAGGCGCACGGGCGTTCTAGGGTCGGCGTAAGCGCCGGTCATGCAAATGAGGCCGCAAGTGGTCCAGCTTGGTAAAACGACCGGCATCCGTCCGATATCGTGTATCGTGCACCAGATAGCTACTGTTCCTCCCCAGCTGTGCGTGTAGCTGTTTCGAATCTCATCGGCGATATCGGGACGTGGTTGAGGATATTGCTATCCCTGGACTTGGCGATCGCGCGGATGTGGCCGACGCAAGATCCAGCGGAGACACGGCGGTACCAACGAGATCATGAAGGAAATTATCTGGCGGGCGATGTGAAATGACAAATTTCTCCGTAGAATGCGTGCTGAGCCGGCAGTTTGAGCCAGTCGAACACCACTATTCCCGAAGAGATACAGCCTTGTACGCCTTAGGTGTGGGGCTAGGTGAGAGTCCCACAGATCCCCGGCAATTGCGCTTTGTTTATGAGCAGCGGATGCTGGCTTTACCGACCATGGCTGTCGTTCTTGCCACGCCTGGATTCTGGCTTCAGGACGAGTCGCTCGGCATCATATGGGAAAATGTGTTGCACGGCGAGCAAGGGTTTGAGCTCCACGATATTCTGCCAGTTGAAGGTGCTGTCATTGGCACCACCAGGGTGAATGACATCCTGGACCGTGGCGCCGAAAAAGGCGCCTTCATCTACTCCACCAATGAGCTGCGAGAGGCGTCGACGGGTCGAAAGATCGCGACCTTAACGTCAACTGACGTCTGCAGGAGCAACGGCGGTTTCGGTGGCAGGGCTGATGGCGCACCACCACCTCATCCCATCCCCACCCGAGCTGCTGATGCGGTCTGGGATTTCAAAACGGATGCCAAGGCTGCTCTCATTTATCGATTGAGCGGCGACTATAATCCACTTCACGTGGATCCGGCAGTGGCCAGCGTTGCAGGGTTCGAATCTCCAATCCTCCATGGTCTCTGCACTTTCGGCATCGCTGGTCATGCTTTACTGCGTGAGACTTGTGAATACGATCCCTCCCGTTTGACGGCAATGAAGGTGCGGTTCTCAGCTCCCGTCTATCCCGGAGATACCATTCGTACCGAAATGTGGCGCGACGGCTCGACTGTCAGTTTTCGCAGTAGCGTTCGCGAACGTGGCGTTGTCGTCCTCAACAACGGCAAAGCTACGGTCGAGCGCTCGCTCTCCACGTAACGAGCAGAAATTTTTCTTCATGAGTAAATTGTTCGGCAAGTTGCCGCACCGACTCCCAAGGCGTCACTTCTGGGAAGGTACGCGTGAAGTGCGCCTCCTGCTTCACTGATGCAACAAGTGCAACAAGTGCAACAAGTGCAACAAGTGCGAAAGTTTACTTCCCACCAAGGCCTTCTGCCGCCGCGGTGTCTGCCGTGAAGTTGAAATCTCTGGATAGCCCCTAGATTTGCGGTCCAGTCGAGCCATAGGGCGAACCGCGGCAGCAAGGAGACTGATGCGCCTACACAAAGCAACGCCTTTTGGCAAAGTTTGCCGCGCGACCAAGTACCTAGATCATTAAGAGCGCGGCCTTCATGCCGGCCCCGGCTGCGCGGCCAGCCAGTCGTCGACGCTCGCGATGCGCATGGCGCCGGCCAAGTACAGATCAATTAGCTCGACAAGCCGTTCGCTGCCGAATGAGGCGAAGTGGCCGGCATGCACGGTTTCCACGGGCAGTTCGCGCAACCGGTGGAGGGACTCGCGAAAAGATTCCGGGTCGGAGTGCCAAGCGTTGTCGATCAGTTCTCCATCATAGACCGCGTCTCCGCTAAACAGCGTCTTCGTCGCTCTCTCGTACAGCGCGATCGAGCCGGGCGAATGTCCGGGAAGGTGCAATACCTGGAAGACGCGGTCTCCGAGGTCCAGCACGTCGCCGTCATCGAGATATCCCGTAAGCGGCGCCGGCGTCAGTCGGTAGCTGTCCCACACATAGCCTTCACGCGGTAGCGCGGTCAGCAGTTCGCCACCGATCCAGGCCCGAGCGCAGCTGTTATCCAGGTCAGGCTCGGCATAGACTGAGGCTTCCAAGGCATGGCCCAGACGTACGTCAAATTCGTGGAAGCAGCCAATATGGTCGAAATGGCAATGCGTGCACACGGCGTGCACGCATTGCCCCCGAAGTGCCGCGAGCTCCTGCTTCATTGGCCTCAGTCCCATGCCGCTATCGACCAGCAGGTCGCGGTCGCGGCCATGGATCAGCCACATGTTGCAGCGCATCCAAGGCACGATATGACGTTCCACGATGCGGCTCACGCCTGCGCCTATCTCCGAAATTTCGTACCATTCGGTTGCGACGGACAGGGGCAAAGCTTTCGGCACGGCGTACCTCAGTTGGAAGCTGGATATCCATTCTGCGCGATTCGTCTCGCAGATCCGCTGTAAACCTGGAATCCGTCGACATAGGGCATAAGACCCGGGCCTAGCAGCTCCCCCGCCTCGACTTGCATATTATTCTTATGCATCGGCTGATCCATGACCAATTCCAACTCTTTCGGGCGTGGCGACCTGTTATCGTATAGAAGGCGTTTTATACTCTATCAGAGCCGCAGGCTGCGAGTTGCGTAAAAAAGTAATCAACCGGATGATTTTATTTCGAATCTCCGGGTGAGCCTCGTTGTTATATGAGGATGGCCTCGGGCTTGAGCAGCATGCCACGACACAGCACTAAGGGGAGTCAACGTTTTGAACAGCAACATCGCACTGGAGAACAGGCGGGCACGTCTCAAACGCATGTTGGCGCCGCAGAGTGCGGTATTTATCGGCGGAGCGTCGCTGATACCGGCCATTGAGAATTGTCGTGCGCGCGGATTTCAAGGACGTATTTATGTCGTCAATCCGCGTCGTAGCGACCTCGCGGGCATTTCTTGTGTGCCTGACATCGCCAGCCTTCCAGACGTTCCGGAGGTCGCATTCATAGCTGTGCCAAAGGAGAACGTAGTAGGCGTGGTAGGTGAGCTGTCGGCAATTGGTGTCGCTGGTGCGATTTGTAACAGTGCTGGCTTCTCAGAAATGCGTGGTGGAGAACAATCGCAGCGCGATCTGGTGGCTGCCGCCGGTGAAATGCCCATAATCGGTCCGAACTGTCCGGGTGTTGCCAATTTCGCCGATCGATCTGTTTTCATGATGGATCATTTCGGGGAGCATGATCAAAACGGAAGTGTTGCGCTCATAAGCAACGGAGGATCGTACCTCTCTGACTTGGGTTCATCCGATCGGTCGCTGCCGGTAGCCTACTCTGTTGGCCTCGGTAATCAGGCGATGATAACTGCAGCCGACGTCCTGGACGTAGTTTTGGACGATGAACGCATTCGCGCTGTGAATATCTATTTTGAAAGCATCAGAAATTCGGCCGCACTGTCCGCTGCGGCGCTTAGGGCTGCGCGTAAAGGAATTCCAGTGATCGCCATCAAGGGCGGGCGCACAACTGCCGGGCAGCGCGCCACGCAATCGCACACAGCTTCGCTTGCGGGCGACGACACGGTAGCTTCGGCGCTGTTTAGGCGACTTGGCTTTGTTCAGGTGGGTACTCACACCGAAGCACTCGAAACCCTCAAGATGCTCGTGCATGCGCCAAAGGTGAAAGGACGCCGTACTGCCTACGCCACGAGTTCAGGGACGTACGCAGTACTCGGTTCTGATATTGCCGAAGCGAACGGTCTTGATCTTCAGCCTCCTTCAGCAGGGGCGGCAAAAGAAATAGAGAAGCACTTGCCGCCTTACGTCCATGCTGCCAACCCTCTAGATATTGTTAGTTCGGCCGAGGATGAAAAGCGGACTCTCGATATTTACCGGGCTTTCCTGTCGGACGACCTTGACGTCGCAGTAAATATCATGTGCTACCCGCCAGAGGGCGGTTGGGACCCAACGACTTGGGACATTAACACAACGGTGTTCGCACAAGCTGCCCGAGAGCGCGGCTTGCCCGCAGCTTTTGTCAACACGATGCCGGAAATGCTTTCAAGAAGTGTCCGCGAACGCATGATTGCTAACGGATTGGCACCGCTTCAGGGATTGGAAGACGGCCTACGTGCGGTTTCGAATGCTATCCGTTCGTCGGAACTTGCGGAAATCGTTGCGCGAAAGAGTGACGAGGAAATCCTTTTGCCGCTCAATTCGGTAAATGTGACCAGCTCAATTGCTCTCGACGAGGCGTCGGCGAAAGCTGAACTTGCCAACGTCGGAATTCCTGTGCCTCGAAGTGTCGTGGTGAAAACGAGTCAGTCAACAAGCCTTGAAGGCCTGGTGTTCCCAGTAGTGGTCAAGGCGCTCAGCGCGGATCTCTCCCACAAGAGCGAGTTGGGTGCTGTTGTGCTTCGTTTGGGTACGCCGGAGGAGGCGTGGCAAGCCGTTCGCAGCATAGCAGCCAGATTGAAGGAATCGGCCGAAAAGATCGCCGTTTCGGACTACCTGGTCGAAGAGATGGTAAAGGACGGAGTCGGCGAGTTGCTTGTAGGCATACGCCGGATTGACGGGATAGGTCTCGCCCTAACCATCGGCATGGGTGGCACGGAGGCGGAACTCCTGCGAGACACTGCCACAGTCCTGCTGCCCGCCTCGCGTGCTACGATTGCCGAGACTCTGCGCGGTCTAAGACTCTTCCAGCTTATTGACGGTTGGCGAGGGCGGACGAAGGGCGACGTCGAAGCGGCGGTGGACACCATCCAAAAGTTTGCCCAGTTCGCCATCTCAAACGGGGACTGTTTCGTCGAAGCCGAAATCAATCCGCTGATCGTGCGGCCCCTGGGGCAGGGGGCGGTCGCCGTCGATGCAGTGATGCGTCTTGCTCGGTAGCTGCCGCACTGGCCCTGACGAAGGGCGAGGGAACAATATGATCTATGATCCCGCATGATTGGGTACAGGAGAGTTAAATGAGCGAGGAATACAGTCAAGTTTTAACCGAGCGCCGGGGCCATATTTTAGTCATCACTATTAATCGCCCCAAAGTGAGAAATGCTTTCGACATAGCTACGACCGTGGCAATGCAGGCGGCGATGGATCTACTTGATAACGAGGACGATCTGTTTGTAGGCGTTCTTACCGGCGCGGGGGGCAATTTCTCGTCTGGCATGGACTTGAAAGCGGCAGAAAGGGATGGACCTCCTCCCGCACTTGAGCGGGGGGACTTTGGAATCATGGGACGTCCGCCGTCAAAGCCACTGATCGCGGCGGTTGAGGGTTATGCGCTTGCCGGCGGCTTTGAGACATGTTTGGCATGCGATATGATTGTGGCGGCACGCGACGCCAAGTTTGGCCTACCCGAGGTTCGTCACAACTTGCTGGCGACCAACGGTCTAATACGCCTTCCACGGCGAATGCCGTACCACCTAGCAATGGAACTCTGCCTCACAGGGGCTTTCAAGGATGCTCCTTACTTGGAGCGCTTTGGTATCGTGAATTACCTAACCGAACCAGGCAAAGCCCTCGAGGAAGCGCTGAAGTTGGCTGAATCGCTGCTTGAAAATGGACCGCTTGCAGTGGCGGCAAGTAAAGAGATCATATTTCAGTTGTTCAATCGAGATGCAGAGGCAGACGAGAAACAGTTAATAGAGCTGCCGATCGCTAAGAAGGTATTCAATTCGGAGGACGAGCGCGAGGGCCTGCGGGCCTTCGCCGAAAAGCGCAAGCCGGTGTGGAAAGGGCGATAGCATTCGACGCCGCGTCTTCTTGGCTTCGTCACTAATCCACGGGTTTCACCGGGATTAGATCAGCGCCAGCGCCCCAGCGCCCCTTCATTCCTATTTTTTGATTTCATTTTAGCCAGACGGAAAAATGGTCTCCGAAAAAACAAAGATAGAAAGCGCATATGGACTTCGAACTTACTGACGAGCAAAAGCTTATTTATAACACTGCTAGGGAATTTTGTGAGAGAGAGTTAATTCCACACGAGGAATTGCTGGAGAGGACGGGGGACCTTCCACGTGAGCTAGATTTGGAAATCCGCCGTAAGGGTATCGCCATTGGCCTTCATGCCTGTAATTTACCCGAAAGTGTCGGGGGCGGTGGACTCGACTGCGTATCATTGACGCTTGTAGAGAAGGGCCTTTCGCGCGCTTCTAATGCATTGGCTGAAGCTGTACGTCGACCCTTCAATATTATGGCGGCATGCAAGGGCGACCAAATTGCTCATTTCCTGGAACCTGTCATGCGCGGCGAGAAGCGCGAATGCATAGCTATGTCTGAACCCGATGCAGGATCTGACCTGAGGGGGATGAAGACCCGGGCCGTCAAAGACGGATCCGATTGGATTATCAATGGGACCAAACACTTTATCTCGAATGCGCTGCGCTCCCAGTTTGTAATCCTCTTCGCCGCGACCGGCGAGGAGCAGACGTCGACTGGAGTTAAGAAAACAGTCTCTTGTTTCCTTATTGATCTTGATACGCCGGGGTTAACAGTCGCGAAGGGTTATGACCAGTTGGGCCATCGCGGACACACCAACGACATCCTGCACTTCGACAATGTACGGGTTGGCGGCTGGCAGATGGTTGGCGAGGAGGGCGAGGGTTTCAAACTGGTCACCGATTGGCTGGGAGGCGGCCGCCTTTCCGTCGCCGCAGTGTGTCAGGCGCGCGCCGAACGGGCCTTTGAAGTTGCTGCCGACTACGCTGCCCGGCGCCGGCAATTCGGCCAGCCGATCGGCAAGTTTCAAGGAATAGGTTTTCCGCTGGCTGACATGGCAATCGATATCCGGCTTGGCGACCTCCTTCTGATGAATACGGCTTGGAGAGTTGACCAGAAATTTCCTTCGGTCGCTCAAGACTGCGCGATGGCAAAAGTCTGGTGCTCCGAAATGCTAGGGCGCGTTGCAGATCAGGCGATCCAGACCTGCGGTGGTATGGGCTTGATGACTGATCTTCCGTTGGAGCGGATCTATCGTGATGCACGGGCTGAGCGGATCTGGGAAGGCACCTCTGAGATCCAGCGTCACATTGTCAACCGGGAGCTCATGCTCGCGAGAAGAGCATGAATCACGAACGACCGTCGCCAGAGTACGGATACTGCGAGTGTGTTGGGACGCCTGTATTTATGTTGCAGATGAGAGCAAGTCGCTTAGGAGATTATGCCACCTCGTCTTCTGACCTCTTAGTGAGAAGGCGCACTGCCCAACCTGGAGACCGGCTAATAAGACGTCCGGCGGCGGAAGGTAGGGAAAACTCGATGCTTCTCCATCCTGAACAGGGGAATGGAGCGCTTGATATATAGGAACGTGCTCTCAACATAGGCCAAAAGCTCGCAAAAAAGTCACTTGGCAAATGACTTTAATTCGCCTTCCTAGCGAGCGGTTTTCGCGCAATACGGACAAATACTTGATGTGGCGCCTTTTCCGCTAGCCATTGTCGTATGGTCTACGAAACTTTACCAACAGGGATATGATCGATGGGAGTACTCAGCGGCGTCAAGATCGTGGAAATGGTCGGTATGGGGCCGGGGCCATTTTGCGGCATGCTACTTGCCGACTTAGGGGCTGACGTGATTGCGGTGGAGCGCCCAGCAAAAGACGCGGGCGCTCCGCGACCTTGGTCGATATGCAGTCGTGGCAAACGCTCAATTGTTCTGGACATGAAGAAGCCGGGAGCAGTGGACACGTTCTTGGAACTGATCGACGGTGCCGATGCTTTGATCGAAGGCAACCGCCCAGGTGTCATGGAACGCCTCGGAATAGGACCCGATGTTTGCCTCGCTCGTCGGCCATCACTAGTTTACGGCCGGATGACCGGATGGGGACAGTATGGTCCTTTGTCGAAGGCTGCGGCACACGACGCTAATTACATTGCTCTTTCCGGCGCTCTATGGATTTCAACCCAGCCTCGTCAGCCTCCTGAAGCACCTCCCACAATCCTGGGCGATATAGCCGGAGGGGCTCTCTATCTAACTGTTGGAATTCTCGCTGGAATACTGCGGGCTAGAAAAGATGGCACTGGGCAGGTGATCGATGCAGCTATGGTCGATGGCTCGGCCCACCTGTTGAACCTCTTAGTATCGTTTCTTCCCATCGAATACGACCTCTCTATCGCAAACACCCGGCCAGGGGCTCTCGGGAGGCATTTCGACCGTACTTACGTCTGCTCAGACGGTGAGTGGATCGTTTTGCAGGCTATGGAACCCCAATTTTACACGGAACTTATCAGGCGTTTAGGTCTCGATCACCATGGGCGTTTCGCCGAAAATCAAAGACACAACCCGGGCGTCTGGGGACCGCTCGGAGAGGAGCTCGCCGCACTGTTCAAGACCAAAACCCGAGCGGAATGGAGTGAGTTGCTCGAAGGTACCGATACGTGCTTCGCGCCTCTCCTATCGATGCCAGAGGCAGCGGTGCATCCTCATATGGTGGCACGCGATGTTTACCGAACAGTCGACGGTGTCTTACAAGCAACTGCAGCTCCGCGCTTCTCATCAACACCGTCGCCTGAACTGACTTCTGTACCAGCCCTCGGAGCGCACACCACAAACATCTTATCCGATCTCGGCTACAACGAGGATAGGATCGAGAACCTCAGGCGCTCGGGTGTCCTGGGATCGGCGTAAGCTTCCTTCATGGATCGAATATCTCAGTTCTCTCGGAAGGTGACTCAATCCGCTTTGGCCGCGGACGTCGTCCACGCGTCAGGAGACGAGCTCAGCTTTCTCGTCATAGTGTCCCAGCGGGGGAGGGCCCTTAGTCATCCATAGCGCCTCGGCACCAGAAGCCGTCGGGGAAAGGAGCTGTTTGAAATACGAGGCTCAATGACTCAATG
>NZ_JAAKZF010000061.1 GCF_011045125.1 Allomesorhizobium camelthorni
GCAACGCAGCGATGGCCCTACTGAAGCCTCTTCGTGCGCAGCCACTCCGCCATTTCCGTCGCCCCCTTTTCACGACCGGCAGTAGCCTTTGGCAACATAGGTCCGCCGCTGCCATCAATTGCCTGCCAACCTGACCAGGCGTAGGATGCTTGCCGGTTTGGGCCTTCAACATGTTCTCGCGTCTCTGTTTATCGCTGCTGCGATGCGCCGCGTTCGCGTGGTGCGTCATCGCGACGTCCAGCTTTCCTGCCCCGATCGCCTTTGCCCAAGGCCCAATCATCGGCCGCGCCTCGGTGATCGACGGCGACACGATCGAGATCGCCGGCGAGAAGATCCGTTTCAACGGCATCGACGCGCCCGAGAGCTGGCAGACCTGCATCGACCGGGCCGGTGCGGAATATCGTTGCGGCAAGATCACGGCCGACGCCCTGGACGCTTACCTCGCGCAATCCAGGCCAACTCGTTGCGAGTTCGCCGATCGCGACCGCTACGGCCGATTTGTCGGCGACTGCTATCGCGCCGACGGCGAAGGCGTGAATGCCTGGCTCGTACGAAATGGATTAGCCCATGATTGGCCGCTGTACAGCCGTGGCGCGTATGCCGGCGAGCAGGCCGAAGCAGAGGCCGATCGGCGAGGCATGTGGCAGGGCGACTTTGAGACGCCATGGGAGGCTCGGAAGGCAAGGCGATGAGACTGAGGCATGCCATTTCCACCTTGTTGGTCCGGATCGTGCACGACGGACCATAGGCTCTATTCGCCGAAGAGACGGAAGACTTTCTCGCGAGCGTCCGCAGCCGGTGCAAGTCCGAGAGCTCCCCTTCTATCGGCACAATGCGAGGATCACCTTGAGATCCTCCTCGAGTATTTTCTGGGGAATGGGGTGGAGCTGGGTCTCGCTCACGCCGCCTTCCGGGTAAATCAGCCGCTGGTTGCCGACTATGCCGATGGCCGGCCTGCGAGTGCCCGGCTCAAAGGCCACAACCTTGACTACTCCACGGGCAAAGCCGGGTTCGGCCTCTGCCACGTCGAGCGCGAGGAGGTCGTTGGCGGTAAGCTTCTCCTCAAGGCAGCGCTGCGGCTTACCGTTCTCATCGAAGAAGGTGATGACAAGCTCGAGGTCCTTGGCAGTCGGGTTGATGACGTGCAGCGTCGTGCGCGCGATGCGCAGCTCATAGGTGCCGATCAGGTAAGACGCCACCGCACCCCCGGCAGCGCCCTCTCCTCCGTGACCGTCGTCGCTCGGCGTCGGCTCAACCTGTGCAAGGGTGACGAAGCGCGAGGCCTCGCGCGGGGCGAGTTCGCCGCGCGCGTTCTCGCCGACCGAGCGGAACAGCAGGCGATAGACGCCATCGACCGCGGTGTCGACGAAGCGGTTGGTAAAGATGCCGTCACCCGCGGTCACATCGCTGTGGGTGCCGTCGTCGTACAGCGTGACCTGCTGGCTTTGCCCGCCAGGGGCGTCGACGGTGACGTTGACGTGACCCGATGGCGCCGGCCAGCCACGGTCGGTGAGCTCCGCATGCAGGCGCAGCTCGGCGCCGGGTAAGTACGTCGGGGTTGTGACCGCGACATCGAGCTCGTAATTCGACTTAACCGCGGCGGTGAAACCGATGGGCACGAGTGCCCGGTTCGGGTCGATGAAGCTCGAGTAGCGGAAGCGCGACTCAACCAGAGCCTCCTTCACCGCGCCGCGGCTCCAGCGGCCGTTCGGCTTCAGGCGGAGGATCCAGTTGCCCACGTAGCTCGAGGCTTGCGAGACGTCAGGGAAAATCACCCTGTAGATCCGATAGTTGTTGCGCTGCATCTGCTGGATTGGAATCCCGCCAACGGTCACGCCGGGCACGATCACGTCGCCCGACGGCGTCACGAACTCGAGGTCATAGAACCTGCGCAGCACGGGATCGTCGAGCACTAGGAAGTCCGCCCGCCGGTCTGAGGAGATGACGTGTGCGCTGTCTACCAGGATGGGTCCCGGCGACAGCAGGTTGACCACGTGCGTGGGGTCGACGACGAGGTCCATGCCCGCCGCGTTGGCAAAGATCTTGAAATAGAAGTTCTCGAGATCGAACAGGCTCTCGCCGGTGAGCGCGTCGGCCACCTGGTGGTAGCCTTCGGTGCCCATGTTGGTGATCGACTGCAGCTTGCCCGCCTCGATGTTCGAGCCGAGGCCGACGCTGTAGAGCTGCAGGTCGGGATTGGCCGCCTCGATGCCGGGCAGGACATTGGCAATATAGGGGCTGACGTTCTCGATTCCATCGGTGAGGACCACCAACACCTGCTCACGATCCGGCAAGGGCCCGCCGATGGCGCCCGCCCCATTCTGCATTGCACCGCCGATGCCCGTCGCGCCCGTCGGCTGCAGCCGGTTGGGGTCGGTGAGCGCGGCGTTGCTCAGTTCGGAAGCCGCGATGTTGTCTTTGTCGGTCTGGTCGATGAAGTCGAGGGCAAGGTACTGGCTGTTCGACTGGTTGTACTTCCAGAAGCCGAGCCGGTCGCCCGTGCCGGTGCCGCCTATGTCGGGTCGCATCAGGTCCGTGTAAAGCATCGCGGCGTCGCGGAGTGCCTCGATCTTGATGCGGTCACCCGCCGGGTCGCTCATCGAGCCACTCCGGTCGATCACCAGCATGGTGTCGATGGGGACCGGGTCGGTTCCGGTCCCGGTCAAGGTGATCGGCACGCTCGGTGCGGCGGGATCGCTGCTCGTCACCGTCATGTGGATCGTGTGGGTGCCCAGCGCCTGCGGCTCGTACATCTGCAGAAGCGTGAGCGGCGGATCGCCGGGAGCGATTGTGACCGTGGGCGAGGTGTTGAGCTGCGACCACTGCATCACGTCGGCAGGCGGCGAGGTCGGGTCCAGGGCGACCGACACGCTGAGATTCGCGTTACCGTCATTGTGCAGGACTAGCGCCTTGGTGAACGCGAAACCGAGTTCCACCTCGCGGTAGTCGAGCACTGCCTCGGACACCCGCAGCACCGGGATCGGTGGCGCGTCCTGTAGCCTGTCATTGGTCAGCATCAGGTCATCGACGACGATGCGGCCGCGGCTCGATCCAAAGGACGGGCCGACGTCCACGCGGACGGCGAAGATGTTTTGCAGGTCGAGCCCCGAGCCGTTGTTCAGGAAGTCGGTCAGCCGTAGGCGCACCGTCTCCATCTCGTTGTGCCAGCCGCCGGATCGAGCGTAGGGCTGCTCGAGCCCGCCGCCATAGGCGCCGATGTTGATCGTGCTCGTGATGCCGGTGAGATCGCGCAGCGTTACCGAGAATGTGAGGTCGCCGGGCACCGCAAGTGTGTTCGGGTGGCGCGTCCCCTGCGCACCTCGGAAAGACACGAACGTGTGCGCCGTGAAGTCGCGCCGCCCGGTCGGCACCTCCCATTCGATGAAGCGGTCCTGGTCGGTCCAGTCGAACACCACGCCGCGGCTGTCGTCGTTGCGGGTGGTCAGCGAGTCGGAAAGGCCGGCCTGGGTCGCGCCGTTGAACGGATCGGAGGCGTTCCACACGAAGTCTTGGCTGGCGTCGTCGAAGCGGCCTTCAGAGAGGTTCTCGACGTCGAACATCACCTGTGCGCCGGAGCTGCTGATCCCCGAATTCGTCTGGGTCTGGAAATCGTCGAGGACGAAGTTCCCAACTGCGGCGCCGTTGCGGTACTCGTGCGTGACTACGATGCATGAATTGCCGTTAGGCATCCCGATGGGCTGGAAGCTCTCGTACTGCCGAGTGAGGAAATCGAGCGCGGGAACGTTGTCCTCGACGTAGTGCTTGATGAGCGGCAGGAAGTAGCCGAGCTGGATCTGATGCGTCAGCGTGTTGGTCGGGCCGATAGAGCACGGGCCCGTGAACCAGTCCGGCGTCTCCGGACCGTCGTGAAACCAAGTATGACCGGTGCCCTGCACGACGGTCGACTGTCGATAGCCGGTTGCCCGATCGTGCAGATGGAAGGTCTGGCACAGCTCGAAGCCGCTGCACTCGTTGCCCGCCGAGCCGTTGACGTCATCGTCGCCCGACGCGGTCCACAGATGATAGTTGGCGTCATGGGGGTTGGCGGAGTCGGTGCCCTCGAAGTCGGTGGGCAACATGCTCGAGATGAGCCTGATGCCGGAGCGCTGGAAGTGGGTCGGCGTGTGCGTGCCGTCAAAGAGGCGGTCGTAGGCGATTGCTACGCCCTCGGCGCCGCGGCTGTGGCCGATCCAGGTGATGCGGCTGTTGTCGAGGTGACCCGCGAGCGCACCGCCGGCGATGGTCCCCGCCATCACCTGATCGATGAAGGCATCGGTGTGACCCAGCGTTGTGGTTGCGGCGGACTGTGGACCGGGCGCGGTGTTGTTGGCGTGGCTGACCACAATGTAGCCGTATGAAGCCATGTGCTCGCCGATGTGGTCATACCAGTCGAAGTTGTGGCCGTTGCCATGGCTGATGATGATCATCGGAAGCTGGCCCATCGACCCGATATTCGTCGGATAGAAAAGCTCCTCGCTCAGCATTGTCGCGGGAATGCCGAAGCCCGCGCCCACCGCGGCAGCCAGGTTGTACGACGTTGAGGTGACCGCCAGCGGCCCGGCGGCGGCGGTGTCGTGCACCGCGTACAGTCCCGCTACCTCGCCAAGGCCGTCGATGAAGTCAGCATTCGACAGGACTCCGTTCTGGTCGCAGTCCAGCACCACGTCGTAGCCGACGCCGAGACCCGTGCCGGCGTCGGCCGAGAGTTCGTTGGCCACAGCGACCTGGAAGGTGTTCGACTGGATAGTGCCAGCCGAGAATGTTTCGGTCTGTGCGCCGCCAGAGGTGACGTCTGTCAGGCTGGGGTCCGCGCCCCACTGCGCGGCGCTCTTCGTGTTCGCCACATAGATGTCGCAGGTTTCGCCCGCCACTGCAGCAAACCGCGACGGGTCGATGGCTACATGGACAGGCGCGTTGCTGTTGAACGCGCGCACGTATTCGAAGAACGGATAGCTGCTTAGAGGGTTGCCGGCGAGTTCGGTCCGCAAGGCCTGAGCCTGTGCCGCTGATCCGTGGCCGATAAGCGCGGCCGTTGCAATAATGGGGAGCAAACGAACGGGTCTCATTTACGCTCCTCCACAAATTCTGACAAAGAAAGACGTCTAGTGAAATCTATTGCTGGTTTGGCGCCGCTTCCGGACCGACGACCGGTAGTTGCAACCTGTTGGCAAGTTCGTTTTCCTCCGGCGCATAATCCCGGACAATGTCCGCAACCTCCTCGCGCAGGAGCGAGGCGAGGTCGCCACTTTCCACCGCCGCGGCGCTGGCGCGCGCCATCGCCTCCTCACCGAGTGGCGCGATCCCGGCCCGTTCAGCGAGTGCCCTCTCCTCCTTGATGACCTCAGGCGTAACGCGCTCCGGCAAGCCGGGACGGCCAAACCAGATCGGCACCTCGCTGAGGTCGATGTTGCCGGGAACAATGCCGATGAGCGTGCCGGAGGGGTAGCCGTCGTTGATGATTTGCACCGGGCTGTCTCCGGCGTAGAGCACTGGCTGTAGCGCGTCCCGCGGCACCACGAGCGCAGGATCCACCTTCAGCACAAGAATAGTGCCCGATCGGACGGTCGGCGCCGTGCTACTCCAGTCGAAGGTGTAGCCTTCGGAGAGATTGAACGGCTTCGCGAGGACAATGTCCTCGATAGGCGCCGGCGTGTCGGGAAGCGCTTGCGGGCCTGAATCGGAACCAAGCGACGCATTCTGCGCCTGCGCAGGTATGACCATGAGGAGCAGGCAAGCACACAAGCAAACTAAAGATGATCTCGGCCCTACAAAAGCCAATTTCTCAAATGTCAGACGGAGAGAAATCTTGCCGCTACGACTTATAGGCCGCATTTCGACACCATCATTTGGCCCAATACGACTGAGCTATTTTTAGACGCTCGACTCGACTTCGTCACGAGACTAAAAATTATTCCTCGATTGTCGCATAATACCACGAGCATCCTTGGCACTCAACCGGTTGAAGCTGCCACCCAACCCACCTCGTCGCAGCCAAGCTACGCGCCGACACCCCCAAAATCGGTCGTCGTGTTCACACCCCAGCCCTCCTCCACCCGAGGGTATCCCGGCTCGAGCCACCCAAAAAAAGGCCCGGCCGAAGGGCGTTATCCGTCGGGCCTTTAAGTTGACCGTCGGGAGAGGGTCGAGCAAAACGTTAGAAGTTCTTCTATGGGGCGTCCGTGGCATATCTCACATACCGGCTAGCCCGCTGCACCTCCCCGCAGCGGGCTTTTATCCTCCGAAGTCATAGTCGCAGGGCTTCAACGTCGTGGATCTTCTTTCAGACTGACCCGCTACCACGCTCTCGGCCAGGATTCCGCTAGGCCGACAAGTCTGTCACACTGTACTCGTGCAATGGCGATTCGCCGTTGCTTTGATGACCACGTGAGCAAGCATGGTTCCAAACCGACAGTTGCGGACCAGACACGAGATCACGGTTCCGGTCGAGGCTTCCATCGAAATCCGAGCCTGCAAGGGCGGCGAGACGCGCTGCGTCCAGACGCTCACGCAGCACATGGAGCAATGTCAGGCCTGCGGCATCGCAGTTCCCTGTGATCTCATCGATCACCCCTGCTTCGGCTTTGAGGCGGGTTGCCTACCGGCTGAGGACGAATGAACGCTCCGCTACTGCGGAGGCAGGTTATTGGGCCCCGTCATGTGACCATTCCCGCGCGCTGACAGAACTGAATGCGGCAATCGTCACGGCGATTGAGGCCGTAACCGGCAACAAAGCGCCTTGGATGCAGACCCCGAGGTTCGACCAGCATCCGGGGTACAAGCCGCCGAAACATTGACCTCTGATTTAGACGCCGCCCGAGATACGGCTGTTTATTTGTGGCAGCTAATATACACTCTGATTGCCATACCCCTCGAATATGGCATTGGCCGGCGTCCAGCCGCTCTTTTCCCCAAAGGAAAAGTGGACGCCGGCTTTTTCCAGCACCCTTGAGGCACACGCCGAGCGCCGACGGCAGAAAGGCCGGCAGGAGTGCGCTCCAGGTTTTCGGGCCGCGGCTGATCACTTCACGTGCGACAAGGATTAAAGGCGCGAGTGACGCCCCCCTGCTTCCACCTGCAGGAACAAAATTTGAGTGTCGGGCCGGCCTTCGACTGGCGTCCTGTTGCTGTTAGCGTTGCAGGAAACGTTATGACCGGCATTGCGATCGCCCTAGGCCTGTCGCCGCTCGTCGCCTGCCAAAGCGGCGTCCAGAGCCGCTTTCAGTTCTTCGGCGGTCTGCGCGCCTTTTTCGAAAAGCGACAAGACAAGATAGCTGGCGTCTAGGTGGTCAAGGCTGGACCGCTCGATACCAGCGCCTGCGTCATCCAAGACCTTGCGGAGCAACGCCAGTTCTTGGGGCTTATATATTCCGGTGAAAGCCACGAACGCCTCCTGCCTGTTAGGCGAAAGCGTGATCGGCTCTTTCGATCGCCCGTATGCCAGAGGATGGCGGGCGACCTGTTGACCTTATTCCGTTGCTGCCCCTTCGCAAGGTAATTCGCCGACGAGTTTGTCAACAATCGCCCCGACTAGCGAAAGTATATCCCCTTTGCTTTCCCGCACCGCGGTCGTGGTGTGTTGGGAAAGGACTGGCTGGGAACCAAATCAGACCGCCGCTGGTTGGTGCCCTACGGCGCAAATAGGCGCTCAGAGGGTTGTTGATCCGTACAACCGTGCCTTCGAATATGGCATCCAAGACAAGGCTGGCTTGCGCGCGATCGTGGCCAACAAGGATCAGTGGGCTGCATAGCAACCCTACTGCTTCGTCATCTTGCGGCCCGTCATGACCACTCGAGCGGGATCGTTCATCGCCGGGTTGGGGAACGCCGCCAAGCGTCTGCTTGACGCCGAGCAGGCTAGCGAGCCACTTCGGATGATCCAACCCTCGCCTTGCTGCGGCCCTTCGACAAGCGTCGGCATTAAAGGCGGAATGAACACCAGCCAACATTGCTCACCGGTGTCCATTGTCCATTCATCTCAGGGATGTAGTCCGACGACGACGCGGCTTGATGACCCGATCCAGCATGATTGGCAGGTTCCTCGCTGTCGCCATCTCGACTGCAAGCAACTCCAAAGCGTCGTTGGACATGGGTGACCCCAAGTTCTGACGCACTTCGTCGATCAGCCACATGATGGACACCGGCTTTATTTTGGGGTGTCCATCGAGAAGGCGATCAAACGCGACAACAACCTCGGCGTCTACATCACTCGGGAGGGTTCGCAATAGAAGATCCTGTTAACCAAATGCAGTTCCGACGATTTTCACCGCGATCCACAAACCAACAATCGGTGCAAGCAGCCCGCGTGCTTCATAGTCGCGAGAATGTAACTGATTTGTCGATCAAGACACTAGTGCCATGCGACACTAGGCAAGTGGCGATGCCGAGCCCGCCGCCGAGCTCACGTCGGTCCTTGCGACTATCGCTCCCGAAAAAAAGAGTATGGCGCCGTGGTGCAGCTCGCTGTCGTTCACGAAGGTACCGTCCGCCATGAACCCGTGTCATTCCAAAAATCGATGTGTTTGCTGCGAACTTTGTATTGCATCCAGGGTTTTTCCTGATCGGCAGGGTACCCAAAATGACGCGAATTGAGTGTGCATACTGCCCAATCCGCAACGAATGGCATTGCCGAACGTTTGGGCACAACTGGTGTCGAGTACCTGAAGGGCGCACTAGCCAGGCAGAGGGTCTTCCGAGGCTGAACCTGAAGATTTCTCACTTCTCGGCCGTGCAGGCGATTTTGACACCGGGGTCGCTAGGGAGAAGAAAATGGCTGAAGGTCATTCCAAATTAGACGGGCCGGATCTGGTCCAGGGCATCGCGTTCGCCGATCTTCCCGATGGCGGCAAAGTAGTCGGCCATTGCGGCAACGAGCAGGTACTTCTGGTGCGCCGCGGGACCGAGGTCTTCGCCATCGGCGCGACATGCACACATTACGGCGGGCCGCTCGTCGACGGTCTTGTTGTGAAGGATACCGTCCGGTGTCCTTGGCATCACGCGTGCTTCGATTTACGCGAGGGCGAGGCCTTGCGCGCCCCCGCCTTCAATCCACTCGCTTGCTGGTCGGTGGAACAACGCGATGATCGGATATTCGTGGGCGAGAAGCGCAAACGGACGGCACCGAAGCAACGCGTTGGAGGCCCCAGCCAGGTTCCCGAGAAAATCGTCATTGTCGGCGGCGGCGCTGCCGGTTTCGCAGCGGCCGAAAAACTGCGGCGCGAACACTATCATGGCAACATCGTCATGCTCAGCAACGACGAAGCGCCGCCGGTTGATCGGCCCAATCTTTCCAAAGACTATCTCGCCGGCAAAGCACCAGAGGATTGGATTCCGCTCCGCGGGGAAAGCTTCTACTCGAAGAACAATATCGACCTGCGTCTCCATGCGAACGTCACCAGCATCGATACACGTTCTCGCGAGGTTGTACTCGCGGACGGGGTCCGGACTCCTTACGACAGGCTGCTCCTTGCAACTGGAGCCGAACCGGTTCGCCTGGCCATACCCGGCGCCAACCAGCCACACGTCCACACGCTGCGCTCGCTCGCAGATTGCAAAGCGATCATCGAACGAGCCATGACTGCGCGCCGCGCCATCGTGCTTGGTGCCAGTTTCATTGGCCTAGAAGTTGCCGCAGCCCTGCGCTCGCGCGATATCGAAGTTCATGTCGTGGCGCCGGAAAAACGACCCATGGAGCGGATCCTGGGTCCGCAAATGGGCGACTTCATCCGCGCCCTCCATGAGGAGAACGGTGTCGTATTCCATCTCGAGAACACCGCGAGCAGCATCGACGGCAGAAACGCGAAACTCAGCAGTGGCGGTACGTTGACGGCGGATTTCGTTGTCGCCGGCATCGGCGTGCGACCTCGGACAGGGCTTGCCGAAAAGGCGGGGCTCAGCCTCGACCGCGGTGTCATCGTGAACGCCTTTCTGGAGACGAGCGCACCCGGGATCTTCGCGGCCGGCGACATTGCGCGGTGGCCAGATCCTCACAGTGGCGAGAACATTCGGGTCGAGCATTGGGTGGTTGCAGAGAGGCAGGGGCGAACCGCGGCGCTCAACATGCTCGGCCATCGCGAGAAATTCATCGCCGTGCCTTTCTTTTGGAGCCAGCATTACGATGTTCCGATTAACTATGTAGGCTATGCCGGGCAATGGGACGAGATCGCGGTCGATGGAGACATCATTGCCAAGGATTGCCTGCTCCGCTTCACGCGCGAAGGGCGCACGCTGGCTGTCGCGTCGATCTTCCGCGACATCGAAAGTCTGGAGGCCGAGGTGGAAATGGAGCGCCAAATGACCTAGCGAAGCGCAAGCTGTTATCCGCCTTCCGTGGCGATCAACGTCCAATTGCGCTTCCTTGACTGGATATCACAGGGCCTCAACAATCTGCTGGGGACCGCCAGCGAGCCCACAGGCGGGAACTGAACGCGATGCGCGGCATTCCAGCTATGATGGGCATGAGGAACGGGAGGCGGTTTCCCATGAGCCTACGCACTTTCCACCGCGAGGGCGGCTATTGATGATGTTGATCAATTGCCATTCCGGCAATGCAGCAAGCGAAAATTGGCGCTTCTTTCGAACGCTCTGGCCTGCGATGGTTGCGTGGGAACCCTGAGCCAGACGTACCGGAAGATGGCCTACATCATCACAGAGCCCTGCATTGACGTGAAGGATGGCGATTGCACCATCGTCTGTCCTGTCGACTGCATTTATGAGGGCGGCCGGATGTTTTATATCCATCCGGATGAATGCATAAATTGCGGACTTTGCCTGTCGATCTGCCCGGTCGACGCAATCGTCTGGGACGGTGAACTGCCAGCGTCGATGAAGCTCTTCGAAGCCATTAATAGCGACTTCTTTGGCGACGCCGTCACCGGATGGGGTTCGCCCGGCGGATGGGACGCAGCCCACACGACTCAACTCGATCACCCGGCTGTGGCCGACTGGCGGTCGCGTCAAGCAATCACAGCCAGCTAGCATCACCAGGCAGGGGGAGTTTATGGCATCTGCAGGATTGCGCGGCGTGATTGCCGCGGTCCCCACACCCGTCACCGCCGGGGGCGAACCGGACGTTGGTCGCTTTCTGCATCATGCCCGTTGGGCGCTCGCCAATGGCTGTGATGCGCTCAACGTGCTGGGCACGACGGGCGAGGCCAACTCCTTTTCCGCTGACCAACGGAAGGCGGTGATGTCTGCTGCGGCAGCCGAACTAGATGCAAGCCGGCTTATGGTTGGGACCGGGACGCCCGATCTCGCGACCACGATCGCTCTTACGAAATATGCCTGTGATGTAGGCTTCGCGGCCGCGCTGGTGCTGCCGCCCTACTACTACTACTACTACAAGGGCGTGTCAGATGACGGCCTGTTCGCCTGGTTCGAGCGGCTAATCCTCGCAACCCGCGATGCACCGGGTCTGGTCTATCTCTATAATTTTCCGCAATTGACCGGCGTCCCGTTCTCGTTCGAACTCGTGCGGCGACTCAAGGCTGCATTCCCCGAGCGCATTGCCGGCGCTAAGGACAGTTCCGGCAATCTTTCCTACACGTCACAGCTTGCCAAAATCGATGGTTTCGACGTTTTTCCGAGCAGCGAGACGGCGATCGCAAAGGCCGATGCCGACGGCTATGCCGGATGCATCTCCGCGACCGTCAGCGTCACGGCGCCGCTTGTCGCCGAATACTGGGCCGCCCCCAGCAATGCGGCTTTAGCGACCAGAGTAGTAGAAGCGCGCAGCGCAATCGCTGCCCATCCGCTTATCCCTGCGGTGAAGTGTCTGGTGGCGCGACTCCATGAAGACCCGGCGTTCGAACGGGTTCTGCCGCCACATCTGCCGCTGACCGAAGCGCAGAAGACGGCGTTGACCGGTGTTAAACTCGCTGCGGAATAGCTGCCGTAAGCAACATTGCACAAGGCACGAAATGACTATCCATGCCAATCTGATCGCAAGCGACTGGATTGCAGGCGAAGCTGCGCCAAACACCAACCTGGTCGGACACTAATGACGTTGTCGGCGCGCAGGATCGCGTCGCGTTCGGCCGGCGCATGGCCTGGCTTCGCCAGCCAGCGTTCAACGGCAAGCTCGACATTCATCTTACTGCGGATCCTTTCCACGCCTGGCTCAAGTGGCTGAGCGTCCGGCCGAGTTGCTCTGCCATCGCTTCAGCCGCCTGCGTCAGTTGCCGCCGCCGCGGCACAAGAAGGCCGAGCCGCAAGCCGCCGAGCCGCGAGCCCTTGAGCGGCACGCCGACGATCGTGCCGGCCTTAATCTCGTCGGCCATGCCGAGCGGCGTGTAAAATGCGACGCCGACACCCGCCTCGATCATCGGTCTGAGCAGCATGAGATTGTTCGATGTCACCAGCGCTCGGCCGGTCCTTTCCAGCGACGAAAGCTCGATCTCGATCAGCGAGCGCAGCGGCTCGGTATCCATCTGCAACAGCAGATTGTACTGCGCGCACTCACTCAGCGATACGGACGCCAGCCCCGCCAGCGGATGATTAGCCGCGACCATCGCCATCAGCGGCATCGGAACGTCGGCGATGAATTCCGTATCCTCGGGATGCGGAAGATTGAAGGTAATGCCGATATCGATCTCGCCTTCCGCGACCATAGTGGCGATCCGGCTCTGCACGCCGCTGTGGACCCGGAAATTGACCGCCGGGTGGTGCCGGTGGAACTCAATGATCTGTTCGGGCAGGAATCGCACGAACAGGCTGTCGAGGGCGGCGATGGTGACGAGGCCGGTCTTCTTGCCCTTCAAAGCGCCGAGTTCGCTCCGCAACAGATCGAAATCGTGTAGCGTCGCTTTGGCGTGCCTGAGCGTAACGACGCCAGCCTGCGTCAGGCGTAGCCCGTTGGGCAGGCGCTCGAAAAGCAGCGTGCCGAGTTCGTCCTCGATCTTCTGTATCTGGCGGCTGACCGCCGAACTCGCCACATGCAGTTCTTCCGACGCCTTGCGGATGGAACCGACGCGCGCGACGGCGACGAAATAGCGCAAGACTGCAGCGTGCATCCCGCGTTGACCTTCCTCTAGGCGGATACTTGTCGCAGCGATCCTAGCGGCCCTGCCAAATCGGCGCACGCTTTTCGTTGAAAGCGCGGACGCCTTCCTTGCCGTCCTCGCTCGTGAGCGCCGCCACCAGCGCCGGCGTTCTGAGCGCCTGCGCATCCGCTGGCGACAGATGGCCAGTGCGGTTCACCGTCTGTTTGATCGCACGCAGCGACAGCGGCGCGCAGGCGACAATGTCGTCGGCCCAGCGATCGACGACGAAGTCGAGCGCATCCGGCGCGGCGACCTCGTTGACGATGCCGAAGCCCGCCATCTCGGCGGCGGAAAAGCGGCGGCCCGACAGCATGACGCCCATCGCCAGATTGTGCGGGATCTTGCGCTGCAACAGTACCATGCCGCCGTCGAGCGGCATGCGGCCGACGCGCGCTTCCGGCAGGCCGAACCGGGCCGTTTCCGACGCGATCACGATGTCGCAGCCGAGCACCATCTCGAATCCGCCACCGAGCGCGTAGCCGTTGACGCGCGCGATCAGCGGGATGTCGAGCGAGCGCCGGTAGGCGATGCCGCCGAAGCCGTTCGGCCGGGCAGCGGTCCAGTATTCCAGCCCGGACTTGCTGACATCCTTCAGGTCGGCGCCGACGCAAAACGCCTTCTCGCCCGCGCCCGTCAGCACGACGCAGCTGACATCGTTGCGGCGTTCGAGCTCCTGCCAGATCGCCTCCAGTTCGGTCTCGGCCTCGGCGTCGATCGCGTTCAGTCGTTCCGGCCGGTCGATGACAATGCGCGCGACGCGATCGGCGATGTCGAGAGTGACGGTCACGCCGCGCCCACCTTACGCAATTCGGCGACTGCGCCCAGCACCTCGTCATTGTGCTCGCCGAGACGCGGCGGCGCGTGGCGGATTTCCAGCGGCGCGGCTGACATTTCGATCGGACTTCCGATGAGCCGCACCGGTCCAGCGGCGGTACGTCCCGCCTCGATGACCATCCGATTGACAAGCGTCTGCTCGTCCTCCAGCGCTTCGCCCAGCGTGCGCACCGGCGCGCACAGGATATCCACGCCCTCCAGCCGCTTCAGCCAATGGGCCGATCCCTCTTCCGCGAACCGAGCGCGGAAAATCGCTTGCAAATCGGGTCGGCTCTCCGCCTGGCGGTCGAAATCCGCAAACCGCTCCTCGAGCGACAGGTCTTCGATTTCCAGCGCATTGCAGATGTCGCGCAGCGGGTTCTGCTTGAACGCGCCGACCATAACGATCGGCCGGTCGGTGGTCTCGAACACGCCCGTCAGCGGGAACGCACCCCAGTTGAGATCCTTACCGCGCATCATGTGCGCCGCCCCTTCCTGCATCTGCAGGGCGAGCATGGAATTGTAGAGGCTGACGGCGACGACCTGGCCGACGCCCGTCTTCTGGCGCTGTAGCAGCGCGAGCAGGATACCCTGGACGAGATGCATGCCGGCCGAGTAGTCGCAGAGCGGCGTCGAATAAATCGAGGTGGGCAGCGCCGGATCGGACTTGCGCGCCATAAGGCCGGTCATGGCCTGCGCGAGAATGTCCTGACCGCCCTTGTGCCGGTTGGGGCCTTCGAGGCCAAAGCCGGTGCCGAGCGCGAAGATAATGCCCGGATTGCGGCGCTTCAGATCCTCGTAGCCGAAGCCCATGCGCTCCATCACGCCGGGACGAAAATTGCTGACCACAACGTCGGCCCCCTCGATCAGGTCGAGCACCTGCGCGCGCGCCTCGTCCGACTTGAGGTCGAGCGCGACGCTCTTTTTGTTGCGGTTGAGCGAACAGAATACGGGATTATTCAGGCCGTCCGGATCGGAGCCGAGCGACCAGCGCGACAGATCGCCGATCTTCTCCTTCTCGATCTTGATGACTTCCGCGCCGTAGTCGGCGAGAACCTGGGTGCAGCAGGGACCGAGCATCACCTGCGTGAAGTCGATCACCCTGACGCCGTCGAGGGGAAGAGTGGTCATTCGGCGGCCTCCAGAAATGTAGCGTTGTCGGACGGCACATCGCCGGGATCGGCGCCCTGCGCCCGCATCTTTGTCTGGATCGCCCTGACGTCGACCTTGCGCACCGTGACTCCCGCATTGAGCGCCACCGTCGCGGCGACGCCCGCCGCCTCCCCCATGGCCATGCACGGCGGGATCTCGCGGGAGGTCTTCTGCGCCTGCGGCGTCGCCGAATAATGCCGCCCGGCGACGATCAACTGATCGACCTCCCGCGGCAGCATGGCGCGGTAAGGCGTGTAATAATCGCGGCCGCGACAGACCGTGTCGGCGAAATGCCGGCGCGACATCACGTCCTCCTTGGTTACGACGTATTCGCCTTGCAGCAGGCGCGTCTGGCGCACACCGGTCTGTGGCGCGAAGTCGACGACATAGGCATTCTCGAAGCCGGGAAGATTCTTGCGCGCGAATTCCATCAGGCGCTCCATACGCACCCTACCCTCGATCTCAGCGGCGGTCAGGTCGGCGACCTTCAAGCCATGAAGCTTGGGGATGTGCGGGCAGTTGAGCCACACCACGCCCGGCAGCGGCGTCTTCAGCCACCAGAAATTCCAGCAGCCGCCGATGATGCGCTTGGCCTCGTGATCGAGCGCAGCGAACTCTTTCGGGCTCTCAAACTGAAAAGCCTCGGCTCGGTCGGTGTCGACCCCGCCCCAGCGCGACACTGTGGTGAGGATGAAGGAGCTTTCCTGCGATTTTGCGCCGGCGCTGGCGGCGACGTCGAGGTCGCCGGTGGCGTCGATCACCACGTCTCCCAGGATCGCCTGCCGGCCTTCCTTGGTCTCGCAGACGACGCCCTTGATCGCGCCGTCCTCAACGATCGCCGAGGAGAACCAGCTATGCGCCCTGAGCTTTACGCCGGCGTCGCCGATGACGGCATAGGAGGCGCGCTTGAAGGCGTCGGGATCGAAGGCGGCGGAAAAGCAGATCGGATGCGGCATGGAATGGGTGTGGAAATCGAACAGGCCCCAGCGCGCCCATTTGCGCCACATCGCATCCGTCTCACGCGCTCCGGGTTTGCGGTCCTCGTCCGGCGGCGTGACGCACAGGCCCCAGGCACGCATGCGCTCGATCATCTCCATGCAGATGCCTTGCACGGTGACTTCCGTGCCGTTGTGCATATCGTCGAGCACCAGCACCATGCCGCCCGAGGCGAGCCCGCCCAGATAGGGATAGCGCTCGAGCAGCGTCACCGACGCGCCGTTGCGCGCGGCCGACACGGCGGCTGAAATGCCGGCCGGCCCCCCCCCGACGACGACGACGTCGGACCTGTCCGCGACTTGCGCTTCGCGCGCGGCTTCCCTGATGGTCTGCGTAACCATGACTTCCTCCGGATTTCCTGTCGGCGGCGGCACGTCGTCAGTGGACGTCGGACGCCTTCCATTTGATCAGGCGCGTCTCGGCGATCGAGACGAGTGAAAACAACGACACCGCCAGCAGGGCCGCAGTGAACACGGTCGCGTAGAGCAGCGGCGCGCGGAAATTGTAGGTCGCCTCGATAATCAGCGCGCCGAGGCCGAAATTGGAGCCGATCCATTCGGCCACGATCGCTCCGATGACGCAGGTGGTGCTGGCGATCTTGAGCGCGGCGAACAGGAACGGTAGCGAACTCTGGATGCGAACCTTCCAGAAGATCTCGGATTGCGAGGCCGAGAGCACGCGCATCAGGTCGAGGGTGGCCGGCGTCACCGCCTTCAGCCCGCGCACCATGTTGACCAGCGTCGGGAAGAAGCAGATCAGCGCGGCAATGATGATCTTGGGCGCGATGCCGTTGCCGAAGATCAGCACCAGGATCGGCGCGACCGCGATGATCGGGATCGTGTTGATGAACACCGCGATCGGATAGAAGGCGCGTTCGGCCGTGCGGCTGTGGACGAACCACACCGCCAGCAAGATGGCGACCAGATTGCCGAAGATGAAGCCGAGCAGGGCCTCAAACAGCGTCGGCCAGAAATTGGCCCACAATGTCCAGCCGTCCTGCCGGAACGCGTTCAGCACCTCCACAGGGCTTGGCGCCATGTAAGTCGGCACGGAAAAGCCCCAGACGATGAGCTGCCAGAAGGTGAGCAGGCCGATGACGGCGGCGATCGCCGGCCATTTGTCACGTAAACGGTCGGCGAAGGCGAACAGGCCCTGATTCGGCAGGGCCGAGGTGCGATGCGCGGTGTCGGCCATCAGCATTCCTCCAGAAGCTGGCGTAGGCGAGCCGTGATCCGCACGAATTCGAGCGTGTCGCGCACCGCGAGACGGCGCGGATAGGGCAGGTCGATGGTCATGAACTCCTTCACCCGCCCCGGATGCGAGGCGAGCACGAGCACATGCTGGCCGAGGAAGGCGGCTTCCGGGATCGAGTGGGTGACGAACATGATCGTCGTACCCGTCTCCTGCCAGATGCGCAGAAGTTCCTCGTTGAGCTTGTCGCGCGTGATCTCGTCGAGCGCGCCGAAAGGCTCGTCCATGAGCAGGATTTTCGGTCGCGACACCAGCGCCCTGGCGATGGCGACGCGCTGGCGCATGCCGCCCGACAGCTCGGCCGGCAGCGCGCGCTCGCGCCCCGCGAGGCCGACCAGTTTCAGGAGTTCGGCCGGCTCGGCATGGGCCGAGCCGCCGCCGCCAACTTCGAGCGGCAGGCGCACATTGTCGATGGCGCTACGCCAGGGCAACAGCGTCGCGTCCTGGAAGACGAAGGAGAAATTGCGCTCGCGCCGCGCCTCTTGCGGCGACCGCCCGAGCACTGTTATTTCCCCCGCGCTGGCCGGAACCAGGTCGGCGATCGTCCGAAGCAGGGTCGACTTGCCGCAGCCAGACGGCCCGATCATCGTCACCAGCGATCCCACGGGAATGTCGACCGACACCCCAGCAAGGGCGGTGACTGCTGTTTTGTCGCCGCCGAAGACGACGTCCACGCCCCTGACCGACACCGCGACGGCTCCCATCGCGTGCGCGGCTGCCGGCGAGGCGGGCACCTTGGCCAAGACGGTCGCGGCCATCGCCCTAGCCGACCTTCTTGCGGATGTCGGCTGTCGCCTCGAGAATCGCCAGCGTCATCACGTCGTCGACGGTCGGCACCGCGCCCTTGAACTGGTCGAGCGAGGCGTAGGTGTCGACCTGCGCTGTCCAGTTTTCGCGAGTCATCCCGCCCCAGCCGTGTTCCTTGGTGGTGTCGCGGAAGCTGAAGTCTAGCACGGGCCCAACGGCGTCCAGTTCGCTCGCCTTGTCGAGATTCGGATATGTTTCAACCAGGATTTCAACCGCTTCTTCAGGATGCTCCTTTGCATAGCCCCAGCCCCGCGCCGATCCTCGCACGAACTTTTCAAGCACGTCGGGGGTCTCGGTCAGCGTCTTGTCGGTGGCGAAATAAACGTTGGCATAGAGCTGGATGCCGGTGTCCCACAGCATCATGTCGACCCGGTCGGCGCCCAGCACCTTGAGTGCGTTGGTGTTGGTCAGCCAGCCGGTCACCGCCTGGGCCTGGCCGGTGATAAGCTGATTCATGTCGGAACCCATATTGACCACGGTGACCTGGTCCTCGGCGATGCCGTTCTTGGCGAGCAGTGCTCGCAGCAGGATGAAGGCGGTCGGTTGCGTCGCGATCGTCTTGCCGATCATGTCTTTGGGCTCGCGGATCGCCGCGTTTTCGAGCGAGAAATAGGTGAAGGGATGTTTTTGATATCCGGCCGCGAAAGCCTTGATGGGAATGCCGGCTGAGCGCGCCAGCATGACCGAGGGGCTCGACGAGGTCTGGCCGAGAGTGCGCTGACCGGCGGCGACGCCGCCGACGCCGTCGATATTGGGGCCGCCGGGGGTGATCTCGAGTTCGACGCCTTCCTCCGCATAAAAGCCCTTCTTGATGGCGACGACTTCGCCCAGGATGCCGTTGGAGGCCAGCCAGCCGAGTTGCATGCCGACCTTGGCCGGCGATTGCGTCATGGCCGGCGTGACGCCGATTAGGCTGTGCGTGACGGCGAGGCCGCCGACGGCCGCGGCCGCCTGGAGAAATTCGCGACGCGTTTTCAAGCTGTGAGGCATGTCCGGATCTCCCGTTGGTGGGCCTCTGGCGCGTTCCCCTGCGCCCTTGTTTACAAAGTCCAAGTGAAATGATGATCCCAATGAACGTTCGAATAAAGAAGAATGATTCGGCTTGGCCGCTGCCATTTCGGCAACGCTATCTGTGCCAGTGTCGCCGAAGGGTTTCACAAGCGAGAGATGCCGTACCAGACTACGCGCTTCGGGCCGCGGAAGTTTTCAGACGACTGCCAAATGTGTCGAACTGGCTCCGCTTGCGGCAGCGATCTGGCCCTTCCGCCAGCCAGGCCCAACGGCAGCTTCCACTCGTTGCGGATGAACGGCGTATTTTTCCGCTTGTCGGTAACGGACCAATCCGATCGTTCGCAAAATGGCGAGATCGCCGCAGGGCCGGACCCTCAGGTGATGCGTCCGAAGTCGCCTGTCGAGATCACACCAGACATTCCTGTTCGCAGGTTAGGGCAGTGTGATCTTTGATCTGGGGGGTTCCGAAACAACCAAGGCTCGCTCCTGATCGCGGGGCGGTCCTTCACCTCGAAATCAGACCCACCGATTTTGGGACATTTCCATTCCATATGCAAAGACAGCCTACCTGCGCTCACCAATTTCGCGGCCACAGCGTCGCGTCGCCGGCATAGCGGTAGACGCCTGTATGCCGCTTTGCAGACCGGCGATGGATTTCGGCAAACCACGGCTCCAGCGCCCGGTTGCGTGCCTCCACCTCGGCATGCCCGGCGAGATAGGCCGGCATGCGTTCGCGGAT
The DNA here is from genome assembly GCF_011045125.1 of Allomesorhizobium camelthorni. GTDB lineage: Bacteria > Pseudomonadota > Alphaproteobacteria > Rhizobiales > Rhizobiaceae > Allomesorhizobium > Allomesorhizobium camelthorni. Next base: position 19,807 of record NZ_JAAKZF010000061.1, read on the forward strand.
CTCGGCCAGAACCGCGCCCTCGTCGACCCGCGTCAGGCGACCATCGCGCACCACGACTTCGCCGCCCACCATGACCAGGTCAATATGGCCGGCATTCGCCGCGTAGACGAGGTGTCGGGCGATGTCGTTTAGAGGCGTGAAGGCGTAGGCGTCGAGGTCGAGCATGATCAGGTCCGCGGCCTTGCCGGACTCGAGCGATCCGGTCACGCGCTCGAGCATCGCGCTGCGCGCGCCGCCCACCGTTGCCGCCTGCAGCAGTTCGGAGGCCGACAGCCACGTCGCGTGGTCCGGCCCGCTGGCGCCGTGCAGCAGCCCCGCGACGCGCATGACGTCGAAGATGCTCGCCGTGTCGTTGGAAGAAATGCCGTCGGTGCCGAGCGCGATCGAGACGCCGGCCTGCATCAGCCGGCGCACCGGGGCCACGCCCGCGCCGAGCTTCAGGTTCGACACCGCGTTGTGGACGACGGTGACGCCGGCCTCGCCCATCAGCGCGATGTCGGCGTCGTCGACCCAGACCGAATGGGCGATGGTGGTGTTGCGGCCGAGCACGCCGAGATCGGCCATATAGCGCACCAGGCTCTTGCCATAGAGTTCCGGTCCGGTGACCGCCTGAGTGATGGTTTCCATCACATGGCTGTGAAAGGGCAGGCTGCGTTCCAAAGCGAGCGCGTAGCAACCGGTAAGCAGATCGGCGGTGCAGCGTTGGGGAGCGGATGGCGCGATCATGAACTTCAGCCGCCCCGACATGCCGTCGAATGCCTCGATCGCGGCCCGGCAATAGTCGAGATACGCCTCGGCCGCAATCGGCGGGCCGAACTGCAGCGTCTCCTGCACTTCGGCCGGGATTACCTCACGCGCGAAGGGCAGCGCGTCGAGGGTGTGGATATTCATCACCCCGCTCGACACATTGGCGCGGATGCCGGCATCGTCATAGGCTTGGAAGACAGTCCCCAGCCGATCGAGCTCGTGCCGAGGTGGATCGAAGAAGCAGTCGGACATGGTGGTCACGCCCGATTTCAGCGATTCCATGGCGAGCAGCAGCGAGCGAAGATAGAGCAGCCGCGGCTCGATAACGGGCCCCATCAAGAGCGGGTACGCATAGAGCAGCCAGACCTCGAGCGGCATCTTTTCGTAGCGGCCGCGAAAGAAGGTCTCGCTCGAATGGGTGTGCGCATTGATGAGGCCGGGCATGACCAGCTTGCGCCGCCCGTCGTGCACGGTCGCGCCGGGTTCCGCCGCCAGGTCCGTGCCGATCGCCTTGATCGTCGTTCCGTCCACCAACACGTCGCCCTCGAAGGGCACGGTCCCGCGCTCTGCATCCATGGTCATGATCGTTGCGTTGCGGATCAGGGTCTGGCTCATGGCAGGTTTCCGAGGCATTCGAGGAGCAGGGCGTAAAAGCGGTCCGGGTCGCCGTCGCGGACGTAGAAGGCGTTCTTCGGCCGGTCGGTGATACCCCACCAGTCGGCGACAGTCATGCCGAGCGTGAGCGCGCCTGACGTTTCAACCGAAACGTTGATCCGCCGGCCGGAGAAGATGTCGGGAGACAGCATGAAGGTCGGCACGCAGGGGCCATGCAGCGGCGCGCCATCCCAGCCGTATTTGTCCAGGTCGAAGCTTTCGGAGAATTCCAGCATCTCGGCGGTCGCGATCCCGCAGCGGTTGGCGAGCGCGCGCATGGCGGCGAGCCGTGCCGGCGTCGACAGCATCTTATGGGTGACGTCGAGCGGCAGCAGCGTGGTCGGAATGCCGGCCTCAAGTACGATCCGCGCGGCCTCTGGGTCGACATAGACGTTGAACTCGGCCGTTGGCGTGATGTTGCCGACCTCGAAATAGGCACCGGCCATCGCCACGATCTCGCTGATCCTGGGCGCGATGTCCGGCGCTTGCACCAGCGCCATGGCGAGGTTGGTCAGCGGCGACAGCGAGCAGATTGTGATCGCGCCAAGTTCGGCCTCGCGGAGCGTGCGCACGATGAAATCGACGCCGTGGACCGGCGATATCGTGGTCGTCGGCTCAGGCAGGTCCGGCCCGTCGAGCCCTGTCGGCCCGTGAACGTGCTCGGCCGTCACCAGCCCGCGCAGCACCGGGCGCGGACAGCCGGCAAAGACCGGGATATCGGTCCGGCCGGCGAGTTCGAGCAGCTTAAGGCAATCGGCTGTCGTATGGCCGAGATCGATGTTGCCCGCGGTGGCGACCAACCCGAGCACCTCGAAGGCCTCGGGAGCGCCGAGGATCATGAGGATCGCCGCGGCCTGATCCTGGCCAGGATCGGTAAGGATGATGAGCTTTTTCTTCACGTCCTGTCCTACGGATCGCGCAGTTCGCCGAAACCGACCGCGGCCCTGGCGCCGCCGCGCAGCTTGGCGCTCAGCCAGATGCCGAAGACGGTGGCGATATAGGGCAGTCCGAGCAGCAGATCGTGCGGGATGCGGTCGCCGAAGACGAGCTGGGCGCGAATGCCGATCGCGCCGACGACCGCGAAGAAAATCGCCGCGAAGGTCGCGCCGACCGGATGCCCCGCGCCGAAGATGACGGCGGCAAAACCCATGAAGCCGCGGCCGGCGGTCATGTTCTGGGCGAATATTTGGAGGCTGCCGGCGGCCAGCTCTGCGCCGGCCAGCGCGCAGAGCGCGCCGCCGAGCACGAGCGCGACCAGCCGCATTATCGACGGGTTCACGCCGACGCCGCGGGCGGCAAAGGGATGCTCGCCGGAAGCCGCGAGCCTCAGGCCAAAGCGCGTGCGCCGGAGCAGCACCCAGATGGCGAAGACGAAGACAGGCATCAACAGCACCAGCACCGACAGCGCGCCATAGGCTCCGAAGGCGGGCCCGAGACGCGGTAGGCCGAAGGGAGCGGTTACCGCCGCCTGCGCGCCGAAGATCGACTGCACGGCGAGCGAAGTGCCGCCGAGCCCAAGCCCGGTCAGCCCCAGGCCCGCGATGATCTGGTTGGCCCTAAGCTTCTCGACCACGAACCAGAACAGGATCGAGCCGACGATACAGAGCACGACCGCGATGAGAAGCGCCAATGCTAGCGAGCCGGTCAGCACGATGCCGAGGATTGTGGCGCAGGCGCCTGTGATCATCAGTCCCTCGAGGCCGAGGTGCCAGATGCCGGCGCGTTGGGCAATAACGCCGGCCAGCGTGACATAGACGAGCGGCGTGCCCGAGCGCAGAATGGCGACTATGATCTCGTCCAAGCGCGCCTCCCGAATTTGACGATCCGGTCGATCATGCCGGACTTGGCGGTGATGAAAAGCGCGATCGCGGCGTTGATGATGTCGATCGCTGCCGAGGGCAGCCCGGCCATGACCGGAAGGAAGAGCGCCGCCGAGGCCAGCCCGCCGAAGAACAGGGCCACGAAGGCGGTTCCGGCCACCGACAGGCCGGCGACCAGCGCGATCAGGATCGCGGTGAAGCCGTGACCCGGCAGGAAGCCGCCAGCCAAACGGCCATTGGGTCCCATCAGCTCGATCGTGCCGGCGAGGCCAGCCAGCGCTCCGCTGATCAGGAAGCTGGCGAGCCCGATACGCCAGATGCGCGCGCCCTGCCACTCGACCATGGTCGGGTTGCGCCCGGCGAGCCCCGCGAGTACGCCGAAGGCGGTGCGGTTAACGAGCAGCCACATCAGCACGCCGACCAGCACGGCGAGTGCGACGATGGTCGGCGAAAGGCCGTAGGAGGTGCTGATGCGGTAGGCGGCGTCGAGCGGACGGCTGGAGGCCTGCTGGCCGGAGCCCGATGGGTCCTTTAGCGGGCCCGAGGTGACGTAGACGAGGACGAGGCTGGCGAGGAAATTGCCCATCAGCGTGGTGATGACCTCATCCGCGCCCGATTTCAGCCGCAGAAGGCCCGGCCACAGCGCCCACAGCGCGCCGCCAGTCATGCCTGCGACGAAGCAGGCTGGGATGACGATCATGGCCGGCCAGCCGTTCAGCCATTCTGCCACGAAGGCGGCCGCGATCGCGCCCATGTAGAATTGGCCCTGCGCGCCTATGTTAAAATAGCCGGCGCGGAAGGAGATGGCGACGCCGACGGCCGTGATGAAGAGCGGTAGGCCCCAGCGCAGTGCGTGTCCAAGCGCGCCACTCCTGAGAAAGGCGCCGTCAGCAATCGACTGGAACATCAGCGGCGCGGAGTAGCCGGCGATCTCGAAGATCACGCCGCAAAGCGCCAGCCCGATGCCGATGAACACGATCGCGCGCAACACGGACACGATGCGGTCGGTCATCGCGTCACCCCCGTCATGGCTGCCCCGACGGCTGCGATGTCGAAGGGTGGCCGGAATTCGGCGACGATGCGGCCCGACAGCATGACAACCACGCGGTCGCAAATGTCGAATATCTCGTCGAGATCGGAAGAGACGAAGAGAATGCCGCAGCCGCGCGCCCTGGCTTTGCGGAGGGCATCCCACACGAAGGCGGTCGCGCCGATATCGAGGCCGCGCGTCGGCTGTGCGGCGAGGATCAACCGCGCTTCCTCGTCCATCTCGCGCGACAGGATTACCTTTTGCGCATTGCCGCCTGAGAGAGAGCCGGCGCGCTGGCCGACATCGGCATAACGCACGTCCCAAGCGTCGAGCGCAGCGGCGCAGCGGCGGCGAAGGCCGGAAGGGCTGATCGCCGACAGCAGCGGCTTCTGCAGCAGTCCGCGCGCCGACCAGTTCTCCCACAGGGCGCTGGTCAGGCTCAGCCCCTCAACATTGCGCTCAAAGGGGATGACCCGCAGGCCCGCCGCGCGACGTTCGCCGAGCGGGGCCACGGTCATGTCGCGGCCCTCGATGGCGATACGTCCGTTCGTTACGTGGATCAGCGATGAAATGGCGCGCACGAGTGTGCGCTGGCCGTTACCCTCCACACCAGCCACGCCAACGATCTCTCCCGGCCGGACGGCAAGGCTGACAGCGTCGAGCGCCGGCCCTTCCGAATCGGGCCGGGTCGAGACGCTCTTCATCTCCAGGATCGGGACTGCGCGAGCCGGCGCGGAAATGTCGTCCGAATGCGTGGGGATCGCCGCGCCCGTCAGTGCGGCCTTCTCCTCTTCGCCCAAGCTGTGTGCCGCAGGGCCAATGATGAGTTCGGCGAGGCGACCAGCATCAACCCCCGCGCAAGGGATAGGTCCCTCGACGAGCCGCCCGCCACGCAAGACGGTGACGGTGTCTGCGACCGCCAGCACCTCGCGGATCTTGTGCAGGATCAGGATGACGGTGACGCCGAGCGCCTTCAGCCGCCTCACCCGCTCGAAGAGTTTCTGCGCGCCCTCGGGAGACAGCACAGCCGTCGGCTCGTCGAGGATGAGCAGCTTCGCGTCGGTGACCAGCGCCCGCGCGATCTCCACGCCCTGCTGCGTCTCGATCGGAAGGTCGCGGATGCGCCGCTTGGCGGAGACCCTGACGTCGAGCCCGTCGAGATGCGGCTGCCAGCGCTTTTCGAGCATGGATTTCGTGTAGAGCCCGCCACCTTCGGCGCCGAACTGCATGGCTTCCGCCACCGTGAAGGAGGGTGGTAGGGCGAAGCTCTGGTGGACAAGTTCCACGCCGGCGCTTCGCGCCTCGTTGACGTCGCCGCCCGATAGCGCCTGCCCGTCGATCGAGAGTTCGCCGGACTCCGGCTCGACGAGACCGGCGACGACGCAGGCAAAGGTGGTCTTTCCCGCACCGTTCTGGCCGACCACGGCGTGGATCATGCCGCGTTCGAAGTCAACGCCGACACCGGCGAGCGCCACGACGTGGCCGTAGCGCACGGTGACGCCACGGCAAGCGAAAACGGGGCCTGCGCCTTCCCTCATTGCGGCATGATCCGGTTCAGCGTCTGGGTGACTGCTCAAAGAGCGGTATTGAACGGCACCTTGATCGAGCCATCCAGGATACCGGCCTTCGCCTTTTGGATCTCGGGCCAGGCCTCCTTGGCCTTGGCGACGATATCCGCCTGTCCCTGCTCCTGGAAGAGCGGCGACAGGATGAAATCGATGACGCCGGTGTCGAGCCCGGTCGAGACGTGGCTGCCGCCGGCCCAATCGCTTCCCAACGCTTTCGTCGTCTCGTTATAGAGGGAGGCGCCGAAATCGAGCCCGACGATCGAGATCAGCGACTTGGGGCCGATCGGGAACTGGGCCGGGTCGAGCGCGCTGACCATGCGGCCTTCGCCTTCATTGGCGGCGGCGATGATGCCGAAATCGGTCGCGGCCGCATCGGTCTGGATATAGTCGATGCCGTCCGAGAACATCTGCGCGGCGATCTCCTGACCCTTGGCGGGATCCTGGAAGGAGCCGGCGAAGGCGGCCGTCACCGTGGCGTCCGGGCGCACCGACTGCGCGCCGGCCTTCAGGGCGTTGAAGTCGGCGTTGATGGGCGGGATCGAGATGCCGCCGATGAAGCCGATCTTGCCGGTCTTGCTGACCCGGGCGGCGAAGATACCGGAGAGGTAGCAGCCGAGATAGTAGTCGTAGGAGACGGTCACGACATTCGGGATCGGCGGCTCGAACGGATCGGCAAAGAGCTGGATCCACTTGGTATCGGGATAGGCTGGCGCCACCGCCTTGAATGGTTCGGCGACCTCGTTGAAGGTCGACACGATCACCGCCGCGCCGGCGTCGCCCAGCGTGCGAAAGATGGTCTCGTAGGTCGCAGGATCCTGCGCGTAGATGGCGCGGTATTCGAAGCCCTTCTCCTCGGAAAGCCGCTTCAGCCTGGCGATCATGGAATCAACCGGGCCGGCATCGCCCGCCGCTTGCGTATGCACCAGAGCGACGAGTCCCGTCTGGGCGCGCGCGGTAGGCAGCATCAGGCCGCCGGCCACGCCGAGGGCCGCGAGGCCCGCCGTCGATTTGAGGAGAAAGCGGCGGTCGATGGGTGTCCGCAGCATGGTCGATTCAGTTCGGAATTTGCTTGTCATTGGTCCTGTTCCTTGCTCTAGGGGTCGCCGATTTTCGGTTCTTTCTGGTTGCGGCGGCACCGACTGCCGCCGCATCTCTCTCCACTCCGGGGCGTTTTCCCGCGCCCCGCGTTCGATTTAGGCACCCGGAGAGAAGGGCGCCGGGTTCATGATCATCACGTCCTGACTCTGAATGGCGCCGAGCGCCCAAACGCCGGCGATGAAGGTTTGCCATTCGGGGTCGGCGTACATCGCCGCCCGCCGCGCCTCGCGATCGGCGAGGCTGTCGTAGCCCCACATCAGCACCGTGGTGTGCAGGCGTCCGATCTCGCTGACATAGAGGCCGAGGAAGCGGTTCAGGTGCCGCTTCTGGATCGGCAAGCCTTCCGCCTCGTATTTCTTCAACCACCCATCGACCGACCCCGGCCGGAACGTATAGGTTCGGTGTTCGACGATCATCGTGGCGCCTCCCCGAGAATGAAGTCGGCCGCCTTTTCGGCGATCATGATCGCCGGGGCGTTGGTGTTGCCGCTGGAGATGATTGGCATGATCGAGGCGTCGGCAACGCGCAGGCGCTCGATCCCGCGCACCTTGAGCCTGGCGTCCACCACGGCCATCGGATCGCTGCCCATCTTGCAGGTTCCGACTGGATGAAAGGTTGTCATGGCCGTGGCGCGCAGCCATTTCGTCATGTCGGCGTCGGTGTCGACGTTTGGACCGGGCGCAAGTTCCTTGCCGCGATAGGGGGCGAAGGCCTTTTGCACGATCACATCGCGCGTCATGCGGATGCCGGCGATCATTGTGCGAAGGTCGAAATCGGATTGCAGATAGTTGGCGGTAATTCGCGGCGCCGCAGACGGGTCCGCCGAGCGCAGCGTGATCTCGCCGCGGCTTTCGGGATTGACCGGCCCCACGCGCAGCGTGAAGCCGTGATTGGCCTCGATCGCCTGCTTCTTCCTGAAAGGGTTGGGGAAATGAAGGTTTGCGGTCTTCTCCAGCGCCGGCATGAAATGGAGCTGGATATCGGGCGCGGCGAGTTCTGCGCGCGACTTCATGAAGGCGCCCGCCTCGTAGGGGAAAGTGGTGGCGACGCCGCGGCCGAACAGCATGCCCTCCGCGACGGACCAGACCAGCCGGTCGGCGCGCAGATCGCCATAGAGTGTCACCGGCTTGCTGCATTCCCAGACCATGACGCAGTCGACATGGTCCTGGAGGTTCTTGCCGACCCCCGGCAGATCGTGGACCGGGTTGATGCCGTGGCTGGCCAGTTCGTCCGCTGGGCCGACGCCCGACAGCATCAGCAATTGCGGCGAGTTGACCGTGCCGGCAGACAGGATCACCTCGCGCGAGGCGCGCGCAGTGCGCACCTCCCCGCGCTGTGAGAACTCGACGCCGACGGCGCGGCCGTTCTCGATAAGGATGCGGTGCGTCAGCGCCTCGATCTCGACCGTCAGGTTCTTGCGGTGCAGCACGGGGCGGAGAAAGGCGAAGGATGTCGACCAGCGCTTGCCGTCCTTGATCGTGAAGTCAAACTTGCCGAAACCTTCCTGCTCCGCCCCGTTGAAATCTTCATTGCGCGGGTGCCCCGCCTCGACGCCCGCCTCGATGAAGACATCATGCAGCAGGCTCTTGCTTCGCGACCGGCAGACGGTCAGTTCGCCTTCGCCATTGTGGAAGACGTCGTTGCGCTCGATATGGCCCTCCGAGCGGCGGAAGGCCGGTAGGACCTTTTCGTAGGACCAGTCGGACAGGCCGAGTTGCGCCCAGCGGTCGTAGTCGTGGCGGTTGCCGCGCACATAGATCATGCCGTTGATGGTCGAGGAGCCGCCGAGCGCCTTGCCGCGCGGCCAGTAGAGCGAGCGGCCGTTCAGATGCGGCTCCGGCTCGGTGTGATAGTGCCAGTTGTAAATGCCAGACTGAAACAGCTTGCCCATTAGCATCGGAAGCCGGAAGAGCGGATTGCGGTCCCTGCCGCCGGCCTCCAGCAGAAGCACGTTCGCTGCTGGGTCGGCGGAAAGACGATTGGCGAGCACGCAGCCCGCCGAGCCCGCACCGATTATAATGTAGTCGAAGGTTTCCGTCCGGCTCATCGGATCACCAGGCGACGGGCCGAGCGCCCATCCTCTCGAGGAAGCGGTTGCACGCGACGAACGGATTTTCTAGCGCCAGCACCGCATCGGCCGCAGCCGGATGAGCGCGTTGGATCGTTGCCAACGGTGCGTCCGGCTGAGTTAGGCCAGCAAGCCGGAGATTCTCGACCGCGGCGTCACCGAAGCCAAGGAAAACGATTGTCCGCCCGCTGCGCGCGAGATGTTCGAGCACCCTCAGGATCAGCGGCCGCCAGACCGGCAGATGGCCCCGCGACTGATGCGGGTCGACTTCTACGGCGAACCGCGACAGCGTGAAGGAAGAGTTTAGCAGAAGCACCCCGTCCTTGACCCAGCGGTCGGCAAGCTGTTCCGGCGCCTCCAGATCCACCGCACCGCGCTCAATGTCTGCAAGCAGCATTGGCCAGTCGGCGAAAGAGCGCGCATAGGCGGCATTTCCCGTCCGCGCCGCGCAGACAAGCTGGAGGAAGGCGCGCACGCTCTTTGAAAACATTTTGTCGAGTTCGCGCCACGCCGCCACATTGCCGGCTTCGAAAGCCCTGCCGGTGGCGAAATCCGGCGCGGGATAGGGGTCCTGGCCCAAGACCACGCAGCGCACATCGGCTGGCGTGATGCTGTCGAAAGCCCGAAAGACGTGCGCGCTCTTTGGCGCGCCGGGAAAGATGCGGCCATGCCTGGCGGGGAAAATCGGTTCCCAATGGTCGAGTTCGAGTTCGGGATCGCACGCGTCGAGGCCGAGCCGGACATCGCCGAGAACCGGCTGCCACGGCTCGGGCAGATCCTCCTGCCAGCCCGACAGCATCTCGCTCAGCGCATCGACCAGCTTGACCGGCATTCCTTCACAAGCCTCCCGAACACCTCTTGCGCCAGTTAAGTCAAAACCTGACCGGAAAGTCAACTTCCTGAATCGAATTTCTTGACCAAATCGTCAATTTTTCTAATGTCGTCCGGCGGCCGCTTGGAACCGAGCGGGTGAAGGTGTATCCCGCTTAGGGACGAGCCGCCGGAAAGGCGGCTTCAACAGGCTGGGCGAAAAAACTATGGGAGGCAGTCACCATGGCGGGTGCGAAATCGGCGCCGTCGCGAAAGGCGCCGGAAGAACGCATACGGGCGCGCAACGAGGCGAAAATCCTCAAGGCGGCGGTCGAGCTGTTCTCGCGCAAGGGCTTCGATGGCACGCGCACCGCCGAAATCGCAGAAGCGTGTGGGTTGCCCAAGGCCAATATCTATTACTACTTCTCCACCAAGGAGGCGATCTACACCACGCTCATTGAACGGCTCCTGCAGGGCTGGGATAAGGCGCTCGAGCACATTACGGCCGAGCGCGATCCAAGGGAGGCTCTATCGGCCTATGTCGCCGCCAAGCTTGATTATTCGCGCAGGCACGTGGTCGAATCCCGCTTCTTCGCCAACGAGATGCTGCGCGGCGGTGGCTTTCTCTCGCGCGCGCAGAAGCGTCACATGCAGGAGATCACACGCGAGCGGGTTCGGGTGGTCGAAGGCTGGGTTCGTGACGGCAAGATAGTGCCCATCGATCCGAACCACTTTTTCATCATGCTGTGGGCCACGACGCAATTCTACGCGGACTTTGCAGAAGTCGCAGCCGTGACGCTGGAGAAGGCGAGGCTCTCTTTGACTGACTATGAGGCTGCTCAGAAGACAATCGTGAAGGTGATTCTGAGTGGCTGCCTTCCAGCTTCGTAGATACGCCGCAGCTCCGTGGCAGCGAATGCCCGCTCTGTGCCC
>NZ_JAAKZF010000062.1 GCF_011045125.1 Allomesorhizobium camelthorni
CGGCAAGCTGGACAATCTTTCCGATCCGGCGGAAGTGGTGAAAGTCTCCGCGGCCCACGAGGTCGACTTCCTGCCGCCGGAAGCCAACGACTAACTGGCAGCTTTCGGCAACGGGCCGCCCAAAAAGGGGGCTCAGGAAGCTGAGGCGCTTGGCCGATCGCACGGCGGCTTCACCACCAAACTCCAGGCGCGGTGCGACGGAAGAGGCCGACCTCTCGGCTTCGTCCTGACACCTGGCCAGGCGCATGATATTCAAGGCTTCGGTCCGCTGTTTCGAATGATCGCCGACCGTATTGAGACGCTCCTGGCGGACAAGGGGTATGACTCCGACGCCATCCGCGAAGAGATCGCCAAAGCCGGCGTCGAGGCGGTTATCCCCGCCAAAAGCAACCGCCGCGCCCCCACCCCGCATGATCGCGAGAAATACCGTTGGCGCAACCTCGTCGAGCGTCTGTTTAACAAGCTGAAGAACTGAAGAACTGGCGCCGTATTGCCACACGCTACGATAAGACCAAGGAATGCTATCTTGGCTTCGTGGCGCTCGCCTCAATCAAACGATGGCTGCCCTTTGTCCACGAGCCTAGTGGCGAGCGCTTTATTCCACTTCATCATCCAATAGCGGCTCAGAAATCACCTTCGGCATATGCGCGCCGATCGAGGAAATGAAACTGATCGATATTTCTGTGTCGACCTTGTCGATTGGCCAAAGTGAAACTCCGGCGAGCGTTGGGTTTACGTCAGCTTCATGAGCGATCTGATTCCTCCGTTTCCAGACGCTTTTGAGTTGCCCCTTTATGTGCTCTGGGGATTTACGCTCAGTCTCTGGGAGGCTGGAATTAATCAGTATTGCCAACCTGTCCCACGGCTTCAAACAGTAGCAAGATAGCAGTTCCGCCAACTTCGCCGGGTCTACGAACGCTTTGTAAGAATTTGTTTGTCGAACGTGGGTCTCGGCTGTTGCTATGCGTGCCTCCTCGTCGGCGATAGTCATAACATCCATCGGAAGGTGAATGTTTCTTGTCCTCAAACCGTTGGTGAAACGGTGCTTGGCTTCTACGGCGGCGAGTTCGTGAGCAAAAAAATCAAACGAACTGACAGCCAGAAAATAGGCGGACCTGAGCGCGTCATCATTTGCAGCCTCGTGGGGCCGCAACGCTGTTAGCGCGTCGAATAGTGTAACCATCTGACGCGCCCTTTCGATGGCGTGCTCGAAGGTAGCCGTCGCACCGCTGAACCGCTCCATGTTCAGAACATATCCGTCAGGGCGATGACCTTCTCCGCGCCGGATTTATACCCATGATAAACGTCATTTATTTTTATTTGATAAGTATCGGCTACGTTCCCTCGGAAGTTGGTGTCGGTCGCGAGATCGATCGCGAACACCGGTTTAGCCAACTCCTGTGCCGTCGCGATCAAGCCGTCCAACGACCCGATCTCCATCAGGAACTCGTTCGTTGGTGCATTTGCGGCAGCATATGCCTCAGTGGGGAGAAGCATCTTCGACGTTTCGAGGGCGACCAGCAGATCAGTGCTTCTCGCTTCCGCGAGCCGGTCAAACCACTTTTGAAATGCTTGGGTCGGCTTCGCCTGCTCCTCCCCTCTCGCCCGCTTTCGGAAATTGTTTACGGTCGAACCCAAATAGGCCGGCGTAACTGGGCGAAATGGGTAATCAGCAATTTTCAATAGCGCATTGGCGGAAGCCTTTCGCCCCCATTCTGCCCACTTTGGAAGCGTGCGAGCCAGGGAGCGAAGTGCCATCGCCGAGAACAGGTCAGGCGCCATCGGCAGAATGAAGGCATCGCTCGTCATAAACAGGTTTTGGTTTATAGCTCCTAGGCTTGGGCTCATATCGACTAGGGCATAGTCTATACCGTAAGGGACTGCAGATTTCCTAATGGCATGATGCAGAGCGCCTGGAATGTTCTGGAGAGCCGACAGCGTGTTACTAAGTTCGTGGGCGACCGCAAGTTGACTTTCATATTCGGACAGACCCACGTGGCCAGGGAGCAAAAATAGACCCTTTTGGGCCGGCGACTCATGGAGCTCAGTCGCCTCGATCATATATGGTCGAGATTCGAAGGCTGGTCGCACAGCGTCTCGAATATTTCGCGGCTTCTGAGGCGACGCACTTTCGAATGGATAGTCCTCGGTATCCATATCGCCGAGAAAAACCCCCGTGAGATTGCATTGGGGGTCGCAGTCAACGACCATCACCCGCTTGCCCAGCAGTGATAACATCCATGCCAAATGGAATGTCATCGTAGTTTTCGCGACTCCGCCCTTGTGATTAAAGATAGCAATCTGCTTCATAAAACCCTCTGCTAGGCCGAGCTCACACACGGCTACTACGGCGTTCTGCGATTTGTTGGCATCAAGCACGCCTGGGGGAAGTCCGCAATGCTCAAACCGTCGCTTGAGGCAGCCAAGCGAATGGCCGCTTTCGGGACCGCGCCAGTGCGCCGCTGCCGGCCCGAGTTTAGGCGCAAAGCGGTCTACATAGCGCTGAATTTAAGCATCTGGTTATGGGTAAGAGCAAAGAGTGAACTTACGTCCGAGAGTGGGCCCAGGAGCGGACTCTAGGTCTCCGGAAGATGATGAAAAGACGCCTCCACAGCCGGCGTCGACTCATTGGATCTCGAACTGCCGGTCCCAATCGCCTCTATGCCAGCGCTTGAGATGATGACGCCGCCCTGTCGCATCCTACCGCTTGAGGGCCGTTCAATTGCAGGCTTGGTTGTCCTAGGGCCACAACCACCTCCACCCTGGCTATTTTGCCACCGGCACTTGCTGCCGCATCGCCGGGCGTGGCTCTTCGCCGCTGATTGCGGTGAACTCCCCGCGCGTCAGGTCCAGCTTGTCGCCATTGGACAGCTGCAGGACCGCATAGACGCCGCGCTCCTCCCGCGGGAGCACCCGCACAAGGACAATGTGGTCCCCGTTCAGGAAAAGGCCGGGCCTGATCTCGACGAGATTGATCGCGGGCATTCTGCTCTCCGGTGGGGGAGGCGTCGATTTTGCCTGGCGGCTTTGCCCACGCGGGGAGGCTCGCGTTTTCGATGCGGAGGCGGCTCTGGCCATTGGTCTGCTCCTGTTGTTACGGCCCGGGTTCGATCCCCGCCCAGCTTATGTCAGCAGTCAGCCTTTTGTCGCAGGCGCAACTACAACCGGGAACTTCCGGTAAGCAGCGTTCGGGCGGACCGGCCTCGTACGAACACACGATATAAGCGCGGTGAACCGTGCCCACGCTGTCCGGGAACAAAAAATCACCGATCGCGACCTGACGGTCGTCGCCCAGGAAAGGGAACGGATAGTCGATGACGCCGTGGAACAGGCATGGCCAGTCCTCGCTCGCCACGCAGGTCAGGAAATAGCGATCGCAGCACTCCGCATCGCCATCCTCATCGTTCGGCACGAACTCGATCTCGTGGTTGCGCACTCCTTCACGGCCTTGGGCCTCGAACCACAATTCCAGCCGCCGCATACGCACTGCCCGCTGCCCCGGCAAATACGGGAACATGCCGCGGCTCATGCGCAGCGTCAGTGCACGGCTGCAATCGGGCGCGTCACCAACTGGCTGGCTCGCCTTGAACCGATGCCAGGTGTCGGCGAAGTCCTGTCTCCAGTCGAAGAAGCGGAGGCCAGCCCCCGGAAGCAGGCAGGAGGAGGAGGCCCAGCTCGCCTTCCGCAACACTTCGCCACCTTCGCGCGCGGTGTAGCTCAACTCGAAGATCAAGTCGCTGACGGTGTCGATGTCGAATGTGTTGGTTTCGATCGGCAGCTCGATTTGCCAGCGGCTGACCGCCCCGGCATATTCGAACGGAAGATAGCGCTCGTCGCGGAAATCGAGCTGGAACAGCCCGGTGTCGCTCTGCCCCGAGGACGTGGCGATCGCCTCCGTCGCGCCGTAGCGCTTGACGATGCGCGGGTCCTCGCTGATGGCCTCGTAGCGCCTACTCTCGCAGCAACCGCAAGTGCACGTGCCGGGGCAGCAGTCTTCGATGTCAAGCAGGGTGGATTCTACCCGCGTCGCGCTGCTCAGCAGCGTGAGCTTGCAATGGACGCCCCCATAGGGGCCTACGACGGCCGGTATCGTCAGACCGACCGACTTGATGCGACGCAGGTAGTGTCCCGGATATTCCCGGTCGAGGCGCCATTCGGGAATCTCAATCTCGCACTTGCCGGTGGCCTTCAACTGGAGGAATGCGAGCGGGAAATCCAGCCGCAGGGACAGGCGCGTGACGAGTTCATGCTCGCGCCTGTTCTGGTCGAAATAGGCCTTCTCCATGGCGCGCAGGGAGGCCGACAGCCGCTCTCCAGTCAGCAGCCCCTCGTGTAGCCCATCCCAACTGTTCGTCGGCAGAAAGGTCTGCGTCGTCAACTCGCGTTCGAGCTGGAAGGCACGTTGCGCCTGTCGCGCCCAGCACCAAGCGATCTCGAACATCTGGTGGTGCAGCGCGGCGGTCTCTTGCTGGAGGAACAGGTAGAGCCCGTGATTGGTGAACTTGTCGCGCAGGAAATCGTGCAGTTCCGCTGCCTGCTGCTTTTGCTGCACCAGGTTGTTCAGCTGTCGCAGCGCCGTATCGCGCCGCCGCTCGGAAGCGAGGATCTGCCGCTCGATCTGCTGTATCTCGATGTCGAGAACGCCCACCTGGAAGACCCAGTCCGCCTCCCGCCGATCCCATCCGCCCTCGGTCAGCGCGAGGCTGGCCTGCGTGCCGGTGATATCGGCCACAGTGTAGAGAACCCTGGCGCCAGCGGCGAAGGCATGTGCCAGCTTGGTCCCGATCGGCATCTGGAATACCGAAACCGGGGTCGAGGCGATGCCGGCGACGCCCGTCGTGTTGTCCGGAACCAGGTTCATCGACTGCCCGACGGCTTCCACGACATTGCCTTGGGCGCGCGTGCCCATCGAAAGCCCGGTCAGGTTCTGGTAGGCCTGCTCATTAGCAATCAGCCCGCTGGCGATCAGATCCGCATAATATTGCCGCCGCGCTTGCGCCGCCTGTTTGGTCTTCTGCAGCGCCTGTACCTGCCAGTCGGCTTCGCGGAACTCCATGTTGCGGATTTCCTCGGTCAGGTTGAGCATTTGCCGTTCATGCGCTGCTCGCATGGCTGCGAGATATTCCGCATCGCCCTTTTCGAACGCCGCAAGCAGTTCGGCGCCAAGCGCACGCACTTCGCCCGCAGTCTCGATCGCCCGCTGAACGAGGATCGCGAACCGATAGGGACTGGGCGGACAGCAACAGCCGTCATCATCCAAACATTCGGAGGCAATGCTCCTCCAGCCGCGCCGCACCGGATCGTCACCCCAATAGGAGGTGTCGCGGTGCAGGACGCCGCTCGTCAGCCGTGCCTTGGTCAGGCAATGATGCAGCGCATCGAGCTGGTCAGTGACCCGATCATAGATCTCCATTAGGCGCGGATTGAGCGAGGGGAAGCGTGGAACGAACGCCGCAACCGTCTTGGTATCCTTGCCGTCATCCTGGCCGAAGATGGTGCGCGGCCGGTCGCCGAGGAACCTAGCCAGCGTGTCGAGGCGGAGCCTCGCAGTCGCGTAACCCTCGGGTGAGTTTCCGCACATCGCCGCCTGCGCGTGTTGCAGCAAGGTTTCGAGATAGGCCAGCACGACGCTGCGCCGGCGCGCCTCGAGATCGCTCTTGACCCGCGTGTCGCAGCACGGGTCCTGATCGGTACGCCCGCGGCGCACCGATACAGCGAGTGGCTGCACGGGAACGTTCCGGCGGGCGGGCCGCTCGGGGGCGGCCGGAATGTTCGGGTTGCCTCGGCCGGGAACGTTGCTTCCCGGCGGCGTTTCGGGCACGTCGTCGCCATCGCCGCCCCCGCCGGGCCGCGTGCGGCATGTCGCCCAGCGCAGGTCATTGTCGCCCGGCGCGAAGTACAGCTCGTACCATTTCAGCGCCGCCTCCTGGCGGCACTGGGCGCGAAGGGCACCGGCGACGACCATCGAGGTCGAATAGATCGACGGCTCGAGCGGCGCGCCCGGGGTGAAGTAGAGGAAGAACGGATAGGCCGACAGAGGCGCGGGGAATGGGCCGGGTGCCGGTGGCGTGGCGATCACCTCGGGTAGGACAACCGCAGTATCCGGTGCGATATCGTAGCGGAAACCCCATGGCGACGGATCGGTATGGTCGGGGGGAGACGCCGCCGCGTTGGTGACCCGGAAGCGCAAGGAATCGCCGTCTCGGCCGAGGAATTCGAGCTGCGGCTCGCCGCCGGCGACATTAACATTGGCGCCATCGTCCGTGAACCGTGGCGTCTGGAACTCGCCATTGTGCACCCGGCACCATGCCAGCTTCACCATCGGACGCCGCGGCCACACCAAGAGTTGTGCCAGCCTTTCACGGCGATGCCAATCCGATGTCAGGTCGGGCGGTTGAACACCCCAGTCCGCGTCCTGATAGAGGGAAGGATCGGCAGGATTGAGAACTGCGGGATCATGGTATTCCGAGTTCACCAGCCAGAAGTAATACTCGTCCATCACCGGCGGATGTACACGCCCGCACTCGCGGCAGCAGGGTGTGGATGAATTCTGCAAGGGCGCAAACGACGATGTCGCCAGCGGCTCTCCGGCGGCCGCCACGCGCAGGAAGCGCGTCCCCAGGCGGACAGCCGCCTGGAGCCAAAGGGGCAGGTGCTCAGTGGTCGAACTGGCCGGCGCTTCGTTCGCCACGGCCGCTGGCCTTGCATCGGTAAGCCCGATCGGCGTTTCCGGCTGCGGGCGTTCGGATGGCCTTCGCGCCGAGGGCGCCAACCAGCTCGGCCTGCCGTGGCGTTCGGGCTGCCCCATCAGGCCAAGGTTCTGCGGCTGCGGCACCTGCCTGAGATAAGACGGTTCGCGATGCTGCAGCGCGATCAGCGAGGGACGCGCCGGCCAGTACGGCGCGGGCCAGTATTCCATGCCACCCGGCACCGGAGCCGTAAACGTGCCGCGCCGCAACTCGGATTCCAGGAAGCGGAACGCCTCGGTACGGATCGCGCGCTCGTGCTCGGTCCACTCGACGTAGTTCTCCTGGTACAGGGTCCGGCGGCGGCAGGCCTGCCAGATGCGGAACGTCGCGAAGAGCTTGTCCCAGGCGGAGGCGAAGGCCCGGGTGACCACGAAGCTGGGCTCCTGCGACAGGCGTGCACGTTCCACGAACGTCTGTACCGCCGTAACCGCCTCCTCGATGCGGCTGGTCTTTTGGCAAATGCCGGCCTCGACATCGATCAGCAGAAAGTCCCCGAGGTCCTTGGCCGACGCCGCGAACGTTCCCGACGCGAACGGCAGGGCGATGCGGTTCATTCCAGTGAGATAGGCGACCAGCGCGGTGCGCGCGCGCTCGCGCAAGGAGTTATTGAGATGCTCGATATCGGCATAGCGCTGGGGGCTACCCCGCTCGATGGCGCCGTCGCGGTAGAACTTCGTCAGGTTCTCGTTGCCGGCAGCCATCGCCGCCGCCGCGTTCGATGCCCAGACGTCCGGTTGCGCGAAAGCGAGGTCCAGTGGCACGAACGCCTTGAGCAGGCGCAGAACCCACGACGCTGCGCGCCATACCCGGATCGTCCAGCGCTCGTCCGAGAGCATTTGCCAATCGACAGTCACGCCGTCATGAAAATCGAGGACGATCGCGGAATGATCAAGGTTGATCCCCAGATCCATCAACAGGGGTACCGGATCGACCGGCTGCTGGTTAGCGGCTTCGACGAAACAGAGCCAGACCAGACGGTCGGTACGCTTGCGAACCGCACCGCGCATCACTGAATAGTCGTAGAGCCGCTCGAACAAGTCGAAGAGTGCTTGCCGGCGCTTGACCGAGGGCGTTGCCCGCTGATCCAACGGGGCGGGCGGCCGACGCTCCGGATCTCCGTTGTAGGTGTCGCCGACCGGCAGGAGGTTGAAGTCCAGATCGGCTAGGTGAGACGTGTAGGGCGTTCCGGGAACATAGGTCGCCCCGGCGAACTGCTTGGCAGACGATAGCATGTATTCGATCTCGGACACGCTCGCGCGCGCCACACGATCCGCCGACAAACCAAGCCGATGACAGAACAGCAGCGCCTTGAAGGCGCGCTGATAGGTGCGCCGGATGTCCCGCAGGCTGCTCGAATACTGCAGGGCGAGATAGGCCTGCGCCGATGGCACGACGGCATGCGCGCTCTCGAGCAACCCTTGGGAGACGTCTCGGTACAGGCGCTCGACCGGCAACGCGAGGATACTGTCGTCCGTATCGGGGCCTTGATACTTGACGGTGAAGCCCGTGCGCGCGCGGACCAGCTCGGCCGGTTCGTCGAATTCGGGCGGCAACTCCTCGAAGTCGACATCGATGAAGTAGGCGCCCCGCTTGAGGTGGAGCGGGCCCGACGCCCGATCGGGGGCCGGTTCGTCGGCCCAGCGGTAATTCAACAGGCGGAACGTCTTCTGGCCCCGCCGCAGGTTGACCCGCCATTTGTTGTGATCGCACTTCCCGAAATCGGGGGCTTCGCCGTCCGGTGTCGGCGCGCCGGCGAAGAATGTGTAGGTGCCGGTCTTTTCGACGACAAGCACGCCAGTCCAGCGCGCCGTAAAGCCTTCGGCACCGGCGAGCGGCAAGCCATCGGCCTCGCGTATGGCGAGCCCGTTCCGCAGCACCGCGAATTTGAGGACCGCCGGCGGCAACGTGAAATCGAGTTCGGGCGCAATGGTGGGGACCGGCGCATTCCAATCGTTGCCTTGGGGCGAAAACACGGTCATCGGTCCGCGCAGCTCGGGCCACACGCTCCCGCTCGCGGCCCTGACCTCGCCCAGCAGCCCCGTGCCGGTGAGGCCTGTCAACGCGGCAAAGGCCCCGCCGGCCGGCCGCGCCCACATGAAGGCCGCAGGCGCGTCCCCGCTATCCTGCTCCCAGGCCGTCGCAGCCTGGTTTTCGTCGCCGAGCAGGCGCCGAAGTATGAGCCAGGCCAGATCGACTTCGGCGGGACTCTTATCCGATGCATAGCCTGCATGGGCCGCGAGGTGTTCGGCGACGATCTGCGCGCGGCGTGAGAATACGGCGAACGCCTTGCGGAAATAGCTCCAGCGCTTGCTCTCGTCGCTCTCTTCGACGAGCGTCTGTTCGGCCGCGGCAAGGCTGGGAAACAGGAAGGAGAATCGAGCAAGGTCGGCGCGCGGCGCGAAATAGAGTTGCTGCACGGCCTTCTGCTCGGCATCGGTCAGCTGTTCGATCGCATTGAGCTTGAAGAGAACCTCTTCGTCACGCAGCGGCAGCGCCGTCACCAGCTCTTTGGCCGCCACATCGTATTGGAAGGGACCAGGCTGGGGGAAATTCCACATGCCGCCGATCGTGACGGGCAGCGCGGTGCGATACTGACGAGCCTGCGGACCTGCCAGAATCCCCGCCTGCGCCAACGTGTCCGGAAAGAAGTGCTGACCCAATTCCTGCAGCGGATCGGTACCGGCCGGAGGGGCGTATCCGAAGTCGGCGCGCATCCTCGCGGCGAGGCCGACCCACGTCACCTCATCGATTTCTTCGTCGCTCGCCTCCACGTCCAGCAGCTTCTGCCGCAGGCACCACAGGTCGTATGGATGGCCCTCCTCCGGGAAGTCGAAGGGTTGATCAAGCGCCTCGTTGCGGTCCTGTTGGAAGAACGGATCGTCGCCGTTCAGGTGCTGATCGACCGAGAACAGGTAGAGCAGTTCGCCCGTGGTGAACGAGGAGCCATAGATCTTGGCCAGGATTTCGGTGAAGCGCAGGGTGCCGGTCGGCGAGAGGTTCCAGGGCTTGGCGGCCGGATCGAAGCCGCTCAATAGCGACAGCGTTTCGAGATTCTCGCGCAGGATCTTGATAAATTCGGGCGGACGACGGCGGCGATAGCTGCCGGGCCGCCGGCCGGGCGCGCATTCGCGCTCGGCCCGGTCTTCGATGCGGCCCAGCCAGTGGTCCACGGCCCAGTCGAACGATGAAACGGGCACTGCGCTCCACAGGCCCAACAGGCGCATCCGCGTAGCGCCACTGGCGTTCGGCGCGGCGGCCGGGTCGATACCCAAATCCAGCCGCCAGTCGTTCCGCAGAATCTGGAACGCGGCCAGTTGGCGGATGAACCCGGGATTGACCGCATTGCCGTGGAAGAGGCCGAGCACCTCGCAGATGTCGCGAAGCTCGGCAAAGCTGTAACCCGCCCCAGGGAGGCACTTGAGCGATCTCCACAGGCGGATGAAGACCATCAGCTTCCGCAGAGCGTCTTCGGCCTCGCGCGGGTTGGGAAATTGGATGACAAGGTCTTCGGGACAGCACGGCTCGCAATCGGAGAAGCCCGCATTGGCGGGTGCACCGTCCTCCCGACCCGAGGCGGTCCTGATCGGACGGTCGAGGCGGGTGAACTCGACAAAGCCGGACTTCCACAATTCCAGGAAGTCGCAATATTCCAGCCCTGTGCGCCTGCGGAACTCGGGGACCTGCAGGACGAACACCGTCCAGTCGACGCCATCCACGGTGTCTGACGGGAAGCCGTACATCTCGCGCAGATCGGTCGCGCTGATCGGATCGACATAGAGCGTCTGGTATTCGACCGGCGACAGCCCCAAGGACTCGATCGCCAGTTCGATCCGCACCGGATAACGCCACAGGTGCTTCTGGAAGTCGGCCGCTTCCTCGTTCGCGTCGATGGCAAATTCAGTGATCGACTTGCGAAACGTCCGCATGGTCTCGAACCGAGAAGTGCCCATGGCGCACAGGTACGACCGCGAAATGTCGAGCGGCTGCGAGTAAGGCAGTAGCGGCGAGGAAAAATCACTAGCCAGCTTTACATAGGCGTTGGGCCTTTTCACCGGCGTCGCCGGGCTCGAATGCTCGGGCAGAGCGGAGAACAGTGTATCGGGCGCGTGTCCGGTGCCCTCCTCGTCAGCGACAGGCCTCAGCTCGTGACCGCCCAGCATTGTTGCATTGGTGTCGTAGACGACACCCGGCGCGCCATTGGCGGCGAGAGCCTCGAGGTTTTCATTGATGATATCGATCAACGGCAGCGTGGTGTGGACATTCGCGCTGGTGGCATGAAGATTGCCCAGCGCGCCACGACGCGTCGCGATCAGCGCATCAAGCGAGGCGCCGGTGGCGGTCGGGTGATCGCAGGTCGCGCCGATCCCGGTTGCAAGCAGGTCCTGCAGATACTTGACGGGCCCGAGCGGCGACAGGTGCCAGGGCGGGATGCAGTTGATGAGCGAGCCATCCGGGTTGATCGGCGTGAACGGACCAGGCTGTCCGGACTCGGAACCGGCGGTCGAGCCGCCTGCAGCCGCCTGAACTGCCGCTGCAAACGGATAGGCTACCGTTCCGGTCAGGGCATGCTCGAACTCGGCGGCAGACAACGCCTGGATTTGCGCCCGCGCGGTGAAGCCACGGGCGTAGAGTGCTTCGAGCAGGGAGAACTGCAGGGCAGCGGGCCCTACCCCGTTGGTTGCGCGCAGCAGTTCGTCGGTCGTCTGCAGCGCATTGAGCAGCCAGGCTTGGGCATCCGGATCGCCGGGGAAAACCGCCTGAAGGCCATTTACTATCGCCGGTGCGTTCCAGTTGGCCACCGGAAAAGCGAAACCCGGGGTAGCGGCGAAAAAGGCCGCGAACGCGTCGCTGTCCGCAATCGGGATCGAGGGGGCACTGGGGATCGATCCGGCCGGGGGCACAGGCACGACCGACAGCACCTCAAAATACTTGCGCAGCTGACGGATGAAGGCCTCGACGCGCTCCTCGGGCGTGCCCGGTTTCGTAAATTCGGGAAGCAAGCCGACATTGGCAGGCAGGAAGAAGGCGTACCATTGCTGAGCGTTGCGTTGTTTGAGCTGGGCTACATCTGCGACCGGGATGGCCTTAATTGCAGCGATCAGCGCCGTAGACGCCGGAGTTATCGCTGTCTGTTGAGTGACGACAGCGAGTACCAGGTCCAGATGCCCGGCGGCGAGCGCGGCAGGAAACGGGGTCTGCTGCCAGAACGCGTCGATCGAGGGCCCCATCACCGCGAGCCATGCCGTGACGAGCGCGTTCACGTCGGGGTTGAGCGGACATAGCGGGGGACGCTGCACGCGGCCGCGTCCGATGGCGACCAGACGACGGGCGGCGTTTTCGGGGGTGATCGCTGCGGCGGCGATGATGTTGGCATCGATCGCCTCCCTGATCGCGGCCGCGGCGCGCGACTCCTGGAGATCGGTGGCCATCCGGTAGCGCTGCTCGCTGGTAACAGTCGTCGCCACGATTGCCGAGAGCGCATAGAAATATTCGGCCGGAACCTGAAAATCGAGCGTCAGGGCGCCGTCATCGACCAGCACCACCTCCGCCTCGCGAAACCGGGCGCCCGGGATCGGCGGGGTGCCGGTTTCGACAGGAAAGCGAAGGCCGACGCGGCCGGGACTGGCACTCTGCTGCTCCGCCCATATCGCGGCCGACGCGGCAAAAACATACTGCGCAAGGCGATCCGAATTGGCGTCCTGCAGCGCGTGGTAGCCGAGCAGGCTGGCTTCGTACTGCTTGCGGTCCATGTCTGCCCGGTCGCGCTCGTCGGCGCTCAACGAGGTGTCGGCATGGGGGCGCGTATACATGTCCTCGAGCCGGCGGTTGTTCGGTCGTTCGGGCGCAGGGGTGATCAGGCGGTTCCAGATGATTTCGCGTGCGACCTGGCGCGCCTGGGCGGCCGTCAGCGGGCTCCTGTTGGCCAGCGTGGCGCCGCCGCCGGGATCCTGGGCCAGCACCTTGTCGATGGCGGTGCGGAGCGGCACAAACCTGGGCGGCGAACCGTCCGACGGAAGCTCTACGAAGGCGGCATTCGGATCGAGCGCCACAGCCGGGTCCGGCAGCATCACCACCACCGCCGGCGGTTCGGCCGCAGTATAGGTCAGCGGATTGTTCGAGATGGGCGCGTTCGGCTCTACCTTCACGTTGAAATTGAGCCGCTCATAGGCGACGAGCTGCGTCCCCTGCGTGATCTCCAGACGGAGGTCGGTCGTATTGAACTCGGCTGTCGGAGGCGTCAGCTCGATGATCGCGGTAGCCACCGCCTCCAGACGCCTGTCCGGATCGGGAGGCGCGGGCAACGGGTTCACCTGCACCGGATAGTCGGTGAAATGCTGCGCGATGCGCTGTGAAGCCGGCGTAAACGCCGGCCCGGTTGCGTTGATGCCGGTGGTCGGAACCCAGGCGCCCGTCGCCTGCCCTACAGGCGTGCCGTTTGCCGAATTTCCGAACGACAGATCAAACGCCCGGATCGTCAGATTGGCCAGGTAACTGCTGAATGTGGCGCCGTCAGTGGGCGCCTTCGGTACGAGTCGGACGATTATGACCTGTGGCATGAGACCTCTCCTTCAAAACCTTCATCGACCCCGCAATGTTTGCGGAGCAATCACCGAGAGCCCTCCGTCGGTTTAGGCCTGCTGCCCCATATTGCTTGCCAGGCGTAGTCAACCAGTGGACCGGCAAGAGGACCCGCTAGGCGCTCAGCGAGTGACCTGAGGTTTTGCGGGGGACTGGACGGAGGTGGCCAGACCTTTATTGCCGGTCCAAGGCTCAGATCCGGCAGGTCGGCCGAACGCCCGATAAATGGATCAACCAAGCCTGCCTTTGGAATATTACCTGGCTCTGATCCAATGAGTGTCTTTCCTGGTCCGTGGCCAATACCAGTCACCCCAGGCGGGACCCTGCCTGGATTGATTTCTTTGAGGAATTCGAATCCTTCGGGTGTCCACTTGGTTACGTTGGGAACTTCAGACTGAATAACTACATCAATGT
Organism: Allomesorhizobium camelthorni; assembly: GCF_011045125.1. Lineage (GTDB taxonomy): Bacteria > Pseudomonadota > Alphaproteobacteria > Rhizobiales > Rhizobiaceae > Allomesorhizobium > Allomesorhizobium camelthorni. The sequence goes on from NZ_JAAKZF010000062.1 coordinate 13,743, forward strand.
CGCTCTTTGTTGGCCCCGACCCTTCCGGCCACTTTCCAGTGGTGTGAGCCTCCGCCCGGCTTCCCACCACATACATTCCTTCGGGGGGATCGCCGAAACGGGCCTCGAACTTTTCTGCAATGTCTGCAGCGCGGCCAGGCCGCATGCCCCGCAGGCCAAATACGTTGTGCCATCCGAAACCACCGGGCGGTGGGGTAGCCGGACCGCTAACGGCTCTCGAGAAACCGCCGAAGGCTACACCCAGCGCAGCCCCACCAATTGCGCCTCCGATCGTACGGGACACATACTCACCTCCGGAGCTGACCTTGCCTCTAAACAAGTCTGAAACGAGCAGGTCGCCGGGCGAACCCACCACGCCACCGAACGCACCGCCTCCCCCGCCGGCAAGCACCTTTGAGCCAGTGCCCAGCAAAATCTTGTCGCCCACGGCGCCGCCGGCAAACCAAGACACACCGATCACTCCAGTCCGCGCTGCAAATTCAGCATTCGTGACGGCCGGCTTGGCTCTACGTGCGTCCTCAGCGCTAGTGGGGGCGTTCGCGTCACTTGTGACGGTCACCGTGGCGATGGCGACAATGCCTATAACTGCGAACCAGATAATTCGGCCATCGGGGTCTGAAGCCACAATTGGACGGTCTGAGACATATTGATACGTCTGGTCGACAGGCTGACCCTCCTGAGCCGCCAGAAAGGCGGGGTCAACGCTCGTCCATCTGCCCAACCACGGCGCGTAGTACCGGGCACCGTGGTAGCAGAGGCCGCTCTCCTCGTCGCGCTCCTTGCCTGTGTAGCGATACCGCTTTGCTGTCTCTGTCTGGTTGCGGACCGCCTGATAGGTCGAACTGCCGAAGGGGGCGTATTCCTCGTAGGAAATGACCCGGGCCTGCCGGTCCAGTTCCAGGCTCGCGGAGCCGAGATGATTGCCGAACTGATAGCGGATGAGTTGCCGGGCGGTTCCGTCCTTGCCGGCGGCGTCGAGCGTGCGCGTCTCCACCAGGGCGATGCGCTGCTTGTCGTCCAGCACATGCAGCGTCTCGCGCTCGAGCTCGGCAGTGCCGATGCCGATGGCGCCGCGGTGCCTGCGAAAGATTTCGAAGCCGCCGAGGTAGATGCGCTCCTCGACAAGGCCCGGCGATTTCTCCCACACCTTGCGCACACGATGGCCTGAAGCGTCATAGACGTAATAGGCCGTGCCGCCGCCGCCCAGGTCGGTCCGGTGCAACTGGTCCTTGTAGTCCCAGTGCATGTTCGGCTCAGGCCCGCCGGCACCCAGATGCGGCATGCGCACCACGTTGCCGTGGGTGTCGTGTTGATAGGGCCCCGCCGCCGCGCCGCCATCATCGGGGTTAAGCGTGGTGCTGCTCAGGCGGTTGCTGGTCTTGGATAGCGCTCCGCCGCTGCCATCCTCGATCTGGCTCAGCTCCGTATAGCTGTACCGGCGTGTCCACCCCGCATGCGCCGGGTCGCTGCCGCGATGCTGCATCTGAAGAAAATTGCCGACGGCATCGTAGACGTAGCGCTCGGTATAGGCGCCCATGGCATGGCCATCGCCGGGGTGCAGCAGCCCGACACGGTCGAGATCGCCGGGCGAATGCGGGATCGGGGCTCCGCGCGCCTGCCCCAGATGCTCGCGTCCATCCGCCTCGACCAGGCGATAGAGCGCGTCGTAGACGTAGTCATTGCTCGGATCGACACGTCTGTTCCGGAAGAACACGGTCTGCTGCGCATCGTCGTGGATGTGAGTGATATTGCCGGCGGGATCGTAGGTGTAGCGCAGGTCCTGCAGGTGCTGGCCGGGCCAGCCGGGCGATGGCGGTTGCGGGTCATCATCGGGAGAAGCGTTTGCGTCGCGCACCGTGAGCAGCTGTGTCAGCCGGAAGGTGAGCGGATCGTAGCTGTAGGACGTGCCGGCGCCGTTCTTGTAGCCGATATGCAGACGCTGCCCCCTGGGGTCGTAATCGAGAGCGGCAACACCCACCGGGGACGCAGCGTCATTGCGCGGGTCGAGCAGCGCGCTGGGCTCGGAGTCGCGTTCCAGCCAGACGTCCAGCCGCTCCAGCAGACTGGCCTCGTTGTAGACCGGCTGGATGACATTGAACTTGGCACGATGTTCGGCCCTCTTTGCGCTGCTGTGTGGCGCGACCAACTGGATAGGGCGGTCGAGGGCGTCGTAGCGGGTGCCGCCCTCGAATGTTTCGGCATCGAGTTGCGGACTGTTACCCCAGTCGGGAATTGTGGTGTAGTCGCTGATCAATTGCCGCGTGCTGCGCAGCAGGTTGCCCTTGAAGTCATAGGCCTCGCGCGGCTTGCCGGTCGCATCGAGGCGCGCATTGGTGGCGATGCCCGCGGAATCGAAACGCCGGTAGAGGCGGGTGCGCAGGTTCAAGGCTTCGGCATCAGGGATACCCTCGCCATACTCGATCCGGTCCACCAGGATGTCGCGGTCGCAGGTGCGCGGATCGGCATCGCTGAAAGTGCCGCGTACATAATGCTCGGTCGGACGGCGCAGCGCGTCGTACTTCGTCGTGAAATCGTGGCCACGGCTGTCCCACGCGCGGATTGGCTTGCCGGCGACATCGTTCAGCATCCAGCGGTCGCCAGCTTCCATGCTAGTTTGACGGATGCGGTTGCCGAGCATGTCGTAGGCGTAGCGCATGACGATCCGGCCGAGTTGGTCGCCGGCCTGGGCGATGGCGTCGCGCACGACTCGCTGGTTGCCTTCGATGTCCAGCTCGGCACGGGTGGCCAGGCTCTCCTCGGTGCCGTCGAGGTCATGGCCCGGGCAGACGACGCGGTTGCGCGTGACGGTCAGGAAGGCGCGACCGAGAACATCGAAATGCACCGTGGTTGGCGTGTCGGCATGCGCCTGGGCGCGCAAGGCGGCGGTGCGCTCGTCCCCACCAAGGGCGCCGTCGATTCGCTGCTGGTGCCAGGTCTGCCAGGTGTCCGACTTCGCTTCGAAGTAATGGGCGACATAGCCGCCGATATCGGGATCGGTGCGTGGGTCGCCAGTCTCCAGGTTGCGGGCGGTGCCGGTGTCGTTGACGTCGTAAGTGATCTGCCGCCAAGGGTCGAAGACGACCTTGTCGTAGGTGTGGTTGGGATGCAGGGTCGCGACGACGCGGCCGGCAGGATCGTAAAACACGACCGGGCTGACGCCGGCCAGCACACCAAACTCGAACCGGTGCGACGCGCTGAAGAATGGCTCATACTGGCGGACCGGCTTGCCTTTGTTATTGAAGATGGTCCAGCCGCTGGCAACCCAGCGCGGATTGATGCTCGGCGCCTCTCGGTCGGTGACGTCGAGGGGGCCCGGCTCGGCCTGCGCCTTCTTCTGGATCTCGCGACCGAAACCATCGGAATAGTTGAAGCTGAGCTGGATTTTCAGCCCCTGCGGCGGCAAGGGAGAGTGAACGTGTGTTTCGCGAACGAACATGGCCGAGCAACTGGGTTGCCACTTGTCCGGCTCATCGGGGTTCGCCTGCTGCGTCCGGTGGAACCGGTCGATGTCGTAGACGACGCGGGTCGTGGCTCCCATGAGCAGCGCCGCCGCCGTAGAGCGCGGGTCGGCAGCACCGAACACGCGGTCGATCTGCTGTTGGGTGAGGTCGGGAACGAAGCCGGCCAGCGTGTCGCCTTTCGGCCGCGCGGGTCGCGGCTTTCCCATAACCGCCGTGCCGACCACCATGCCCAGCGCATCGAAGCAGACCTCTGTCTGGTTGCGGTTGGGGTCGCTGATCAGCCGCGGCTGCAGCACGCGGTAGTCATTGGCATCGACGGTGGTACGATTGCCGAGCCCATCCCAGGTTTCGCGCATCAAAAGGTCGACGGGATCGAAGTCGACATAGGCATTCTGACCGAAGGGGTCGCGATATCGCCGTGGCAGGAAGAAGTGGGCCCGTGCTTGGGCCAGTTCCTCGGCCGCATCGTCGTCGGGGTTCGGGCTGAAGAACGAGCGGCCCGATGGAATCCACCAGTTTCCATTGCCGTCCAGGTCGACATAGCCACCCTGATGGCCTTCCTGTCCGCCAAGAAGGGTCGCGCGCTCCGCTGCCGGCAGCAAGGCGTCGTCTGGTTCGCCTTGACGCGGACGCAGGAAAACCTGGTCCAGCAGCCCTGGCGTGAAGGCGAGTTTGTAGGTCTCGCCCGGCAAGGCGAGGGGTTGCAAAGCGCCCAACGGCAATAGGCCAGTGAGGTCATCCCGGCGGTATATCGTGCGCATGCATTCGACAAGACGGCGGCACGGGTTGGTCGTGGCGGCCGCGTCGTAGGGCACCTCGTCGATGAACTTGTGGCGCCAGCGGCCCGGATCGGCGAGATCGGGTTCGACGAAATCGGAGGCCTGGTAACGCCCGGCCGCGCCGGTGGGCATATAGCCGGTCAGCTCGAAGGTTCGCGTCTCAAAGGGCAAAGGGACACGGTAGTGGTCGTCGCGGTCGATTGCGTGCCGGCCGGTGTCGTGGTCGCTGCTGACGCGGTTTTCGGCATAGGAGAGCAAGGCCCGTGTCTGCTGGTTGCGATCCCACGGCTCCGCCAAGGGCGACGCGCGCCGGCCGTAACCTATGGTGACCTGCTTGAGCACGTTGCCAACGTCATCCACCTCGAGGGTCAGCGCGTGCTGTATGCGGGGATCTGCCGGATTGCGCTCATAGTGGAACGTGATGGCTTCACGCGGAAGCGTCACGAAAACGGCGAAACGATTGCCGCCACGCGGTTGAATCCGGCGGATGGCGAAGTTTTGCTCGGTGACCGTGTAGGGCATGCCGGATGGGTATTGCGCGCTCTGGCCGACGCCATCGACCGCATAAACCTCCCGGCGCAGTATCGAGCCCCTGAGGGCGCGGCAGGCCTCGCGCTCCTCCTCTAGCGACAGCTCGGGCGGAACGAGAGTGTCCTCCAGGAGCATGGCTTTCGCGGTCCTGCCAGCTGCTCCCGGCTCACAAAAATACTCCCGCTCGAACTGGTGGGAAACGCGCTCCCGGTCGAGGTAAGCGCCAGTGTGGAACCAGGTTTTGGTATGCACCGGCGGCACATGCGAACTGGCCTCAATATTGCTGGCCGGAGCCTGTCCATCGGCAAGGGTCGCGAACTGTTCGGTGTCCCATTGCTCCATCATGCCGAAACCGCGGAACTCGCGCTCCTCGCCGTCGAAATAGCCGTGGTGGTAGGCGTAACGGCTCACGAAGCGGTTGCGACTGACGTGATCGATGGTCTCGGCGCGCTCCACCACATGCACCGGGAAGGGTAGCCGGGTGATCCAGGCGTTGCCGTCGCGCCTGTCCTGCAGGTAAAACCTGGTGGAGGGCGCGTAGTCGATACGGGTTTCGGCGCCCAGATTGTTGACGGTCCTGACGAGCAGGTGGGGCTTGCGTCCCCCCATCAGGTTGACGTAGCGCATCGGCCGCTGCGCATCGACCGGCAAGGATGAGGACCACACCAGGCAGGCGGTGCCGTTGCCGAGCAGGTCGGTCGGCACGATGCTCAGCAGATCATCGATGCGCGGGAACACCTGCAGCACCTGCGGTTGGCTCCAGCCATTGCCCGACTGGTTGAAGTAGAGCCGTACCCCTTCGCGATGCAGATAAATGATGTCAGTGGTGCCGCTGCCGTCGATATCGGCCAGACGGATGCGCTTGTGATCGAAGTGGTCCGGCAGATCGAACCAGGGCGCGTTGTCCATCGATATCTTGGCGCCGAAACGGCCACAACCGAGATTGGGCCAATAGCAGACTTCGCCATTGCGGATTCGCACGATATCGCTGAGGCCGTCGCCCGAGAGATCGGCCAGATAGATGGCCTGTGTGCCGTCGGCGAAGACGATGTGCGGACCAGTTTCCTCGTCGGACGCCTGGGCGACACGGCTCGGCGAGCCGAAGCCCTGTTCGGCAAGCGAGGGATGCCAGACCAGGGCATCATCTTCGGTGATCAGCACATCTGCATGCCCGTCGCCGTTGAGGTCGACCAGCCTGAGGTTGGGGTCGCGAAACTGACGGTTCAGACGCGAGGTGAAGGGTCGGAAGTCCTGCCAGGCCTCCCCGTCGTCATGTTCGTAGAGGCCAGGTGTGGAGCCTTCCATCACCACAAGGTCCGGCTGCCCATCACCGGCCAGATCCATGAACTCGGCGTCGCCCCTGAGCCCGACATTCGGCTTGACGGCCACTATCTCAAGCGGTGCGAAGCGGGCGGCGCCCGTCAGCGGGCTTACATTGCGCTTATAGAACCAGCCGCCCGCATGCTCGGTGAGGACGCCGGGTGTGCCCTCACCGTGCAGATCGATCCATCGGTACGCGCTACCATCCAGGCCCACGGGAAGGTTGGCAAGGCTGGCCGGATCAACCTCCTCAACCGTCTCCTGCACAATGGGTTCGGTGTATTCGAACTCGATCGGGGGAAGACCGCGGCTTTCATAGCCGTGTTCGGTGCGCCGGTGGCCGCTCTGGGCAACCCCCTTCAGGAATGTATATGTTGGGTTTCGTGCATCACTCGGATTGATCTCGTCCGAATAACTGAACGCGATCGAGCGCGTCAGGCAGTTTCGCTCGACCCCCGCTTCGCCGGGGAAGTGATGAAACATCAGCAGGCGCTGACAGGTGCGATAGGTGCGAATCTCGAAGCCCGCTCGGTAGGACGAAAATGGGTCGACGCGCGCCGGCCAGATGCCAGCGTCATTGGCCGTCGGCGAGATAGCGTCATGCTCGCCGTAGTCGAAAACGGCTTCGAACATCCAAGCGTCGCTGCCGTCCTCTCCGATGCTTGCGCCGGCCGGTTCGGGCCAGGCTGCATCAGCCAGCAGCCGGGGGAAATATGGTGAGCGGTTGCCGTAGCGGACGAACTTGAGATAGCGCTGCGCCGCACGGCTCTGGGCCGTGCGGTTACGCTCGTGGACCCTGGGAGCCCCGTTTCCCGCGGAATCCTCGAAGATGCGGGCGGAGTCCTCGCCCTTGTAGCCATAGACGGTGGCATTGCCCTTGTCGTCGTGGCTCAGGCAAATCAGCCAACTGAAGATGCGGCTCGGGTCCGACGGATCCGCAATGCGGCTATGGGCCGTCCTGCCGTACCAAGTGGTGACATTGTCCCTGGATATGGAGCGCCAGAACATGTCGGCGGCATCGGCGACGTTGCTCCAGCGCTCGATGACGGCGAAGAGCCCCTCGATACGCGGACGGTAGCGGCGAATGCTGTAGCGCTGGCCGGCGGCCACCCTGAGCTTGGGATGTGGGACTACCCATTTGCCGGTGACGTCCTCCTCGAGTATCGGCACAAGATCTTCAGCGCCCGAGAGGATGAAAACGTCGGAGTCGTCGGCGTCGAGGTATCGTGGCAGACCCTTGTCGGTCTTGCGCGTGATCGACGGCAGCGAGAGGGACCAGCCGAAGCCAAACGGACCATTGCCGGAACCTGAATCGTAGGAGAGCGACAGCTGGGGGCCGAAGCCTGACCGGCCCGGGCTCGTCGCCAGAGGGATCGACATCGAACCAGTACCGGAGACCGGGTTGGCGGCGAACTTTTCACCCAGCCCCCGGATGGCGCCGCCCCCTTTGGGCAAATTGATCGCCGGCGCATGACTTTGAAGCATTGACGGCGGCTCAGACGAGCCAGCCCCCCAAGCAGACCTGTTCCCATTCTCTTTCGAATTGTCCAAAGCGGACTCCGAAATTTGGAAACTCTATAATGTAATCAGTAACTTCCAGTCCATTGGCACGTCGAAATAAATAACACGCGCCTATTAATCTGGAACAATAGTGAAGCTCAGCAATTAATTCAACAGCCAGAAAGTTCCTTTGAACGGACCGACGACGGCTGCGAGGCCGATTTCTGCCTGACGGGACCTTCAGAAATCCTACCGCGCATGCTCCGCGGAAGGATTGGGAGACGAATAAGGGGGACGGAGAGGACCTGCTGTCTCTGCTCCCCTTCATCCACCGCAGGATAGACAAGGCGACGATGCCGCCGAGGATTTAAACGCTTGGTTCTTTCGCGGCAGGTAGACCACAGCCGCGCCCTTCACTACAGATGAGATGTCTGAGCGGCCCGCCGAGCCCATGACGATCTGTTTCGCGTACTCGGGGTCGCCCGAGAGACTTCAGCGTGGTCGCGATGATTTCCGCTTTTAAGAAGCGGCGATGACCTTCGCAACGGCGGACATTAGGCGCAGCGCTGCCGTTTACTCATGCAACACGCAGGTCGTCCTCGGGTCATGGGCGTGAATTAGTCAGGGTCGAACGAACTTCTGCAACGCGTCGTTCTTTTCGCGTTCGACGTCCGAGGGGAATTGATCGATCGAACAGGTCCCCAACAAGCCCCGATCCGCGCGGTCGCACTGGCATGCTCCGGCTGTAGCGCGCACGACAGTGCGATCCATCCTGACAGGAATGGGCCAACTGTCGTGCTAGGGTGAGCGCGGCCGGCCGGTGTTTACGACACCGATCTGTCAGCCTGCCCATGAAGTGAAGAGGAGAGTTCACCATGTCCAGGATCAACCGCCGCGCCTTGCTTCTCAGCTCCGGCGGCGCGGTCATCGCCTCAACGGTTGCGGCAACCGGTTACGCAACTGGGCCGCGACGGGCGTCACCAGCAGTTCGTTGAAGTGAGCGGCGCTGTTGCCCCAACAGTACAACGCAATTCGGCCCGAGGCATGGGCGCCGTCTTCCACACTGAACAGACGGATGCCGTTCAAATAGCCAACCGCTTCGACAGTGAGGTTCACCTAAACTCGACCCTGCTTCACGAGGTTGCGCATTTTTCAGGCGCCAAGCACCGTCTTGACCGCGATCTGACCGGCAGGTTCGGCAATGAAGCATAAGCGATGGAAGAGTGCATCGCCGAATGTACGGCGGCTTTTTTTATGCGCCGATCTTGGCGTCGAGCATGATCCGGGGGACAACACCGCCGCCTACCTGGCAAACTGGCTGGCCGTGATGAAGAGCGACAATCGCGCCATCGTTCAACATTCCTTTTCCTCATCCGCGAAAGAAGCGGAAGTCGCAACCGGGGTGTTGAATTCCGGCATCCGGCGCCCCAATGCTGAAGCAGCGCCGCCAGCCGAATGGGGGCAATCATCTACGGACGCAACAATTTCCACGACATGTCCGAAATCCTGTGGAGGATTGCGACCCCAATCTTCCGGTGCCGTTGCGGGTCGGCAATTACGTCACATTCGCAGGCATGCTACAGGGTGGCGGTTTTCATTGATATTTAGCTTATCCAGGCTTGCGGGCGTTGCTAAGGCATTTCACTGAGCCATACCTCTAGATCTTGTTTGGTCAGCACGCTTGGCAAGCCGGGGAATCCCGATTCCAGGAAACGATAAGCATCCCCAAGCCCATCGATTGCCTTTTGGACAAGCTCGCGGGCGGCTTTTTCGACGTCACAATCGGTTCCGCTGATCCTGTTGTCGGGTGCGAAAAGGCGCTCTAAACGCGCTTGGACGAGTTCATAGGTAAGAGGCCTGCCACAGAATTCGACATATTTTGGTATCCCCTTGATCAAGGCCTGCCGCATCTTTTCACGCTCCGCGACAATGGTATTGGTGAGCGCGCCGAACGAACCCGCGAAGAAAACCGGCTTGCACGCCACCAGCGCAAATCCGAGTTCGGCCAGTGTGCCTCCTCCTCCCACCATTACGATTATTGCGTCCGACGTTAGTACGTTAATCGGATTGCGTTGAAAGCTGGAAAGGTCTGTCTCGATAAATCGCTGCGTCGCAGCGTCAATTCCTAGGCGTGGTGCCGATTCAGCGCTCGGCAGCACGCCAATGAGCCGAGCGGTAGCTGCACCGACACCCTGCGCAGCAAATGCTCCCCGCATCGCTGCTCGTTTGACGTCGTTGCCCTCTGTAGGTTGGCCACCGGTAAGCAACACTGCACCTTCCATCGCCACAGCGCGACCAACAGCCTCCGCCGCGCTTACGATGTCGTGTTGCACTTGGTTGCCACCAATCACGCCGATGATCGGCTTCCGCGGCATAGTGCCGTCTCCTTTCGAGATTTTAACAGAGCCGTAGCCTTTCTAGGCCCGAAAATGTTGAAAGTGGCCCCCAGAGTATTGGATGTTAAGTCTAATTGCATACGGCGATCAATAATGTTGCTGCGAGACGTCGCAGCCATTGCGGTGCGGCAAAGAACGCGTTCCATCTATCCTAGATGCCGTAATGGGCCGGCGCTCCTCGCATAGCCAGGAAGGCTTAATCGGCCCGAAGCTGCGATTTTGGCCAAGTTGTGGAACGTTGCCGGAACAGATTGACCGCATAGGCATCATCGCCTGAGACTTTCACTCCTGAAGCAGGGAGTGAGTGTATGGGTGTGCATGTTTTGCCGAAGGAACTGGCCAAGGAGTGGAGCCTCTCGTTTGTCGACATGGAGTTTGTGAACGCCAAGCCGACGGCAACCCGGCTCGGCCTGGCGGCGCAGCTGAAGTTCTTTGCCGCGTACGGATTTTTCGCCACCGCAGCGGCCGACATTCCTGACGAGGCCGTAACCTATCTGGCCGAGCAACTCGGCGTCAGCACCAGCGACCTTCTCGGTTACGATTTTTCCGGGCGTTCGGGACGGCGCCATTGCGCGGAAATCCTGCACCATCTCGGCTTTCGCCGGATGAAGCGGTCGGATCGCGCAGACCTTGCGGACTGGATCACGACGGAGCTTTGCCCTGGCGGCATGTCGGTCAGCACGATTCTCGAGGACGCCTTTCTCTGGTGTCGGGATCGCAGGATTTTTGGTCCCCACCGCAAGGAGATGGAGCGGCTGGTGCGCTCCGAACGCAAACGCTTCGCGGAATCGTTCCTTGGCGGTGTTGCGGATCGGCTTGTTCCGGAAACGGTCGCACTGATGGAGGCATCGCTGGCCGAGCCGGATAGTGCGACCGGGTTCCATACGATCAAGGGAGACGTGGGCGCGGCAACGCTGGACAATATGCTTGCCCTGGCTGACCGGCTGGCCTTCATCAAGGGGGTGGATTTGCCGCGGAATATTCTATCCACCGTGGGCAAGACCTGGGTCGATCAGATCGTCCGGCGGGTCGGCGCCGAGAAGGCGTCGGAGATGCGCCGCCATGTCCCGAGGCGGCGACTGGGCCTTTATGCCGTCTTTCTGATGGTGCGCGAAGCGCAGATCATCGACGGCATGATCGATCTCCTGGTGGAGACCATCCACAAGATCGGGATGCGTTCGAAGCGCAAGGTGGTGGCCGGAATCGCCAAGGACATCGACAAGATTTACGGCAAGGAACGGTTGCTGGTCGATATTGCGGGCGCAGCAATCGAGATGCCGGACGGCCGGGTCCGCGATGTGATCTTTCCGGTGGCGGGCAAGGAAAAGCTCGCGGCTATCGTCAAGGAGCATCGGGCGAAGGGAACGCTGGAGCGGCGTATCTATCAGATCATGCGTGGCTCCTATGCCGGTCACTATCGACGGGTCGTGCCCAAGCTGCTTCCGGTTCTGGAGTTTCGCTCGAACAATTCCGTGCATCGGCCGGTGCTTGAGGCGTTGGACTGGATCCGGCGGGCTTTCGAAACCGGATGCCGCGTGGTGCCGCGCAACAGCGTGCCGATCGAAGGCGTCATTCCGCCGAAATGGCGCAGCGCGATCATCGGCAAGGACGGGCGCATCAACCGGATCAGCTATGAGCTTTGCGTCCTCAGCCAGTTGCGCGACCGCATCCGGGCCAAGGAGATATGGGTGGTGGGAGCGGACCGTTATCGCAATCCGGACGACGATCTGCCCAAGGATTTCGACACCCGGCGGGCAGCCTACTATAGCGTGCTCAACCTGACGCCGGATGCGCGAGCTTTCACGCGCAAAATCCAGGCCGAACTTGAGCGGGAACTACGGCTGCTGAATGCTGAACTCCCACGCAACGACAAGGTGCGCATTCTCTGGCGCGGCGAAAACCGCATCTCGGTCACACCGTTCCAGCCACTGCTGGAACCATGTAGCCTTCAATCGGTCAAGACCGAGATCGGGCGCCGCTGGCCGATGACGGGACTCCTCGATGTGCTGAAGGAGTCGGCGCTCGACACCGGCTTTCTGGACGCGTTTGAGACGTCCGCTTCCCGCGTGGCGCTTTCGCGTGGCGATCTCGATCGACGGCTAATCTTATGTCTCTACGGGTTGGGCACGAATGCCGGCCTGAAACGGGTGGCGGCCGGATGCCCGGATGTCAGCTACGAGGAGCTGCTGCACGTCGGCCGGCGCTTCATCCACCGGGACTCGCTCGAGGCGGCTTGCGGGCGAGTCGCCAATGCAACGTTGGCGATCCGCAATACCGCCATCTGGGGCGAAACCGGCACAGCCTGTGCGTCGGATTCCAAGAAATTCGGCGCTTGGGATGGCAACCTGATGACGGAATGGCATGTCCGCTATGGCGGTTGCGGCGTGATGATCTACTGGCATGTCGAAAAGGGTTCGACCTGCATCTTCTCGCAGCTCAAGCGCTGTTCGTCCTCGGAGGTCGCCTCGATGATCAAGGGCGTGCTGCGACACTGCACCGACATGGAGATCCAGCGGCAATATGTCGACAGCCATGGCCAGAGCGCCGTCGGCTTTGCCTTTTGCCATCTGCTCGGCTTCGAACTCGCCCCGCGCCTGAAAGCGATCGCCCGGCAGAAGCTGGCGCTGCCGCATGCAGGTTTGCGCGCCGAACTGCCGAACCTGCTTCCGGTTCTTGCCAGCGTCATCAACTGGGAGGAGATCGAGCACCAATATGACGAAATGGTCAAATATGCCGCCGCCATGCACAGCGGGATCGCCGATCCGGAAGCGATCCTGCGCCGGTTTGCCCGAGCCGAGGTGATGCATCCCACCTACAAGGCTCTTGCCGAGCTCGGCCGGGCGATCAAGACGATCTTCCTGTGCCGGTATTTGCGCCACGAGCAATTCCGCCGCGAAATCCACAAAGGCCTGAACGTGGTCGAGAACTGGAACAGCGCCACCAGCTTCGTATTCTTCGGCAAGGGCGGCGAAATTGCCAGCAACCGGCTCGACGACCAGGAGATCTCGGTGCTGGCGCTGCATCTTTTGCAGGCGTCGCTGGTCTACGTGAACACGCGCATGATGCAGTCGGTGCTGAGCGAGCCGAAATGGTCAGCGCGGCTGACGCCGGATGACTACCGCGGCCTGACGCCGCTGATCTACGGACACGTCAATCCCTATGGCCGCTTCGAGCTCGATTTGGATCGGCGCATCGATTTCGAACAGAAAGAAGCGGCATGACGAAAGGCAAGCAAATAACCCGCCTGATGCCCGCGACCTGCGAGCAGATCCAGGCTCAAATGCTTGAGGCTTGTCACAAGATCGCCGAAGATCATGGCCTCGTTATTGAAGCCGCCGGGTGGCACAACGTGGATATCGGCTTCTCCTTCGAGCCTGTCTTTAGGGTGAGTGTCCCAGCTCCCGATGGCGGAGCCATCAGTCTCGAGAAAGATATGTTCATGCTTCTGGCCGAACGGTACGGGCTGTCCTCAGGCGACTTCGGGCGCGAATTTACTGCCGGCGGTGAACGCTTCCGAGTTAGCGGCATCGATCCGCGCCGGCCACGCTACCCTATCTCCGCAGAACGCATTCCCGATCGTAAGGGCTTCAAATTTAGCGCCGAGAACGTCGTCATGTTCATCACCCAATCGAAACACAAGGCATAATGTTCCCCAATCGTTCTGCAACTTGGCCAAATTCCCAGCTTCGGGCCGATTAGGCCCTATTGCCCCACATGCCGCATCCATGCACCAACGCCGATCACCGTTGCTCCATCGACGGTGTCGCCGACACCGTCGATGGCGCGATAGAGATACATCCACTGGCCGCGGACCTTGATGTAGGTCTCGTCGACATGCCATTTGCCGGTCACGCTACGCTTGCGCCGGTTGAAGCGCACCAGCAACAAGGGCGAGAAACGAACGGTCCAGCGGTGGATGGTGGTGTGATCGACCGCAATGGCGCGCTCGGCCATCATCTCCTCAAGATCGCGCAGGCTCAGATTGTAGGCCAGGTACCAGCGCACGCACAGCAGGATCACTGATTGGTCAAACTGACGGCCTTTGAACATCGCAACCCTCGATCATTTTCGGAGGCGTTCCTTGCCACAACGCCGGTAATCAAAAAGTTGCAACACATCCGGCGGTTGCATTGTGTCGCATTTCGGGGCTTTGCCACCAACGTGGCAGGAAGATCGAGCGATTGATTCGGCCGAAGATCATGCATCCCACAGCACAAATTCTACTGCTCAACCGAGCGTTTGAAGCTGTCGAACGGTTCCGCCTATGCCTGATCCGACAAAACAAGCGGGAGTGGCAATGTCGGCCGGAACATGATCAACGTTCGATGGTGCCGGTACGGCGAATTTTCTTCTGGAGCAGCAGCACCCCGTAAAGAAGCGCTTCGGCGGTCGGCGGGCAGCCAGGAACATAGATGTCGACTGGAACGATCCGGTCGCAGCCACGTACCACCGAGTAGGAATAGTGGTAATAACCGCCGCCATTGGCGCACGAACCCATGGAAATGACATAGCGGGGCTCTGGCATTTGGTCGTAAACTTTTCGGAGGGCCGGAGCCATCTTATTGCACAGCGTGCCGGCAACAACCATCACATCCGACTGGCGCGGGCTTGCGCGAGGCGCGAACCCAAACCGCTCGGCATCGTACCGGGGCATTGACATCTGCATCATTTCGATCGCACAGCACGCGAGCCCGAAAGTCATCCACATCAATGAGCCGGTACGGGCCCAGGTGATCAGGTCATCGGCAGACGTGACAAGAAAACCTCTGTCCGTCAGTTCGTCGTTGAACTCCGCAAAATGGCGATCGCTCACGAGACCGTCGGCCACCTGTTCCAAAACGCCCTTTGCGGCCGGTATTATCAACGGTTCGCGACTCTGCATGCTGGTTTGTCCTCGCTGACCCGGACCGTATCGCAACGCGCCGGCAGGAACGAGGTTCCCCCAAAACCAACGATCCCCCGCGACCTCGGTGCTAATCCTTGGCGCCACTTTGGGATCGCGCCGCGCAGACAACGAACCGCAAACCGCTCAATCTCTCAACCAAACGGCACGCACAGCGATGTTCTCGCCCCGTCCTCACTTAGCGTTGTTCGCCCTTATCAACCAAAGACAGCAATTTCCTTGAAATGGTAGTCGTTGCGTGCGATTCTGATCGCTGCTTTGAGATGAGGGATCGTTATGCCTGAAGAGATGCACGCGGTGCTGTCCGACATTCGGACGGTAGAGGACATGGTCGAGGCTTTCCGCGACGAAGAGCACTGTCGACGATTGCTTGAAGCCATGGTTTGGCCGAACGGCCGGATCTGTCCGGCTTGCGGCTACAAGCGTTCGATTGCCTTGGCCGGCCGCAACACCGGTCAGCGCCGGGCACGCCCGGGCTTGTACCAATGCTCCAACGGCGATTGTCGGCATCAATTCACGGTCACGACACGCACGCCCCTGCACTCGACCAAGCTGCCGCTGCGCCTTTGGCTAAAGGCGCTGTGGCTGATCCTCCAATCCGACAAGGGCTTGTCCTCGGTGCGCCTGGCCGAAGCTCTCGGGGTGAGCCAGCCAACAGCGTGGCGCATGGGGCATGCGCTACGTCTCATGGTGGCCCGGGAGAACCCGCTTGGCGGGACCGTTGAGGTCGACTGGTTCTATCTTGGCGGTCGCCCGAAGAAGGACCTTGGTGAGCCGCCTCCAGGCCGCGGGCGAAAAGGACAGCCACAAACCACGAAATCGCCCGCCATGGCCAGGGTGCAGCGGCCACCCAGTACCAAGGTCGGAGCGCCGGCCGGCGATGCCCGCGCCACAATCATCGACGATCTTTCAGCGCTCGAGGCCGCACGCGTGCTCGGCAAGGAGGTCCAGCTTGAGGCCCATCTGATGAGTGATGAGTGGAAGGCATTCACCACCATCGGCCATAATTTTGCTGACCATCAAACCGTGCGGCATTCGACCCAGGAA
>NZ_JAAKZF010000063.1 GCF_011045125.1 Allomesorhizobium camelthorni
CAAGTCCGACCTTTTGCGCCTCCTCGCGCAGGTTCTGCCGCGGCCGCGGGCCGACCTGCTGGATGACCAGGCCTGCCGCCAGCGAGCCTAGGTCGCCGCATTCCTTCAGGCTGCGTCCATTGGTGTAGCCATGCAGGAAGCCTGCCGCGTAAAGATCGCCGGCACCGGTGGTGTCGACAAGCTGCTCGATGCCGATCGCGTCGATCAGGACGGTCTCGTCGCCGCGCACGATGATCGAACCCTCTTCCGAGCGGGTCACTGCGGCGATCTTGCAGTCCTTTCGGATCGCGGCAAGTGCGGCCTCGAAGGACGCGGTCTGGTAGAGCGACTTGATTTCGTGGCTGTTGGCGAAGACGATGTCGACCGTGCCCGAGCGCATCAGGTCCAGAAACTCACCGCGGTAGCGATCGACGCAAAACGGATCCGACAAAGTCATCGACACCTCGCGGCCGGCCGCGTGCGCGTGGCTGGCGGTCAGCCGAATCGCTTCCTTGGCGCGGGGCGGATCCCAGAGATAGCCCTCGAAGTAAGTGACTTTGGCGCCCGCCGCCTTGTCGGCCTCGACATCCTCCGGTCCCAGTTCGACGCAGGCGCCGAGATAGGTGTTCATCGAACGCTCGCCGTCGGGCGTGACGAAAATCATTGAGCGAGCCGTCGGCGGCTCGCCGTCGAGCGGCTTGGTGTCGAAGGCAACGCCCTGGGCGCGGATATCGTGATAGTAGATGTCGCCGAGCGCATCCTTGGAGACCTTGCCGAAGAAGGCGGCGCGCCCGCCGAAGCTCGCCACGCCGGCGGCGGTGTTGCCGGCGCTGCCGCCCGACGCCTCGATAGCAGGCCCCATGCGGCCGTAGAGCAGGCCGGCGCGGTCCATGTCGATCAGGTTCATGGCGCCCTTTATGATGCCGTTCTCGGTCAGGAAGGCTTCGTCGCACTGGGCGATGATGTCGACAATGGCGTTGCCGATGCAAAGAACGTCATACTGGCTCATCAAGGTCTCCGCGATTGGCCGGCGCTCCCGGCATCTGGCACGCTGGCCGCGGGCGGGTCTAGCGCATGACCCTTTAAAGTGGAACCACTTTCGACGGCAGGCTCCGTGAATTCTTGCGGGCGGCCGGCCCTGCGCCTATTTCAGCTCGAATGGAGAGGCCCGAAGTATGATCATTGACGCCGCCCGCGCCGCTTTCAGCCGGCTGTTCAGCGCCGAATTCCGATCGGTTTTCTTCAAGACCCTCGGCCTGACGCTTCTCGTCCTTGTAGCCCTGTGGTTCGGGCTGAAGGAACTCTTCGACTGGCTGGCCCTGCCGTGGATCGACATGCTGCTGCCCGGCTTTCCTGATTGGGCCGGCTGGCTCGGACTGATCGCAGCCATTCTGGCCGGCATAGGGCTGGCGCTGGGGCTCGCACTGCTGGTCGCGCCGGTCACGGCCATCATCGCCGGCCTGTTCCTCGACGATGCCGCGGCCGTCGTCGAGGAAAGCGACTATCCGGCCGACCCGCCCGGCAGCGCCATGCCGGTCATTCCTGCGATCATCATGTCGCTGAAATTTTTTGGCATCGTCGTTCTCGGCAATTTTGTCGCGCTGCTCCTGCTGCTTGTTCCCGGCGTCAATATCGGTGCGTTCTTCGTCGTCAACGGCTATCTGCTCGGGCGCGAATTCTTCGAATTCGCCGCCATGCGCTTTCGCCCGGAAGCCGAAGCCAAGGCGCTGCGTCGCCGCCACGCTGGAACGGTGTTCCTGGCCGGGCTGGTCATCGCCGCTTTCCTCGCCGTGCCGGTGCTCAACCTTCTGACGCCGCTCTTCGCGGCGGCGATGATGGTGCACCTTCACAAGATGGTGTCGGCCAGCGATCCAGAGTTCCCTAAGCTCGCCTCCTCCACGACTGTCCGGCGCGCCGCCTGAAACTCAGCGGACCAGGAAGCCGCGGCCCAAAACATCGTCGTCCTCGACGCTAAATTCCGCCTTTCCGGAGTAGAACGCCCTGCCGCCGACCCGAGCGACTATCGCGTCGTGCGGGCCTGCTTTGGTCGTGCCAACGACCGCCCCGGTAAATTGCGAGCCGACGATGCTTTCGAAAATCCGCGTCTCGCTGATGGCGATTTCGCCCTCGGCATGCATGGCAGCCAGGCGGGCAGTCACGCCCGAGCCGGTCGGCGAACGGTCGACCTCGGCCTCGGCAAAGACGCAGACATTTTTGGTCGCGCGGCCGCCGGAGCCGTCGCCGCCGTCGGTCAGGATCGTCCCGTAGAGGAAGGCCAGGTCGTCGTGGTCGGGATGCGACAGCGGGAATTCGGCCTTCAGCTTCTCCGTCAGCGCAGTCGCCGCATCGACGAAATCGCGAGCGCGATTCCGGCCGAATTCGAGGCTGAACTGCTGACAATCGGCGAGCGCATAGAACGCGCCGCCATAGGCAATGTCGAACAGGATTTCGCCAAAGCTTTGCAACTTCACGGACCGATCGCGTGCGAACAGAAATGCCGGCACGCTTTCGAACGACACGGCGCCAGCGCTGCCGTCCTTCACCTCGACAGACGCGACGACCATGCCGCAGGGGCATTCGATATTGACCGTGGTAACGGGCTCGCGGACAGCGACAAGGCCTTGGTCGACAGCGTAGCGGCCGAGCGCGACGATGGCGTGGCCGCACATGGTGGAGTAGCCCTCATTGTGCATGAACAGCACGGCGAGGTCGGCGCCAGGCAGATCCGGCTCGACCAGCAGCGCGCCGTACATGTCGTAATGGCCGCGCGGCTCGAAGATGAGGATTTTCCGCAGATGATCGAGTTTGTCGCGAACGTACGCGCGCTTATCAAGGATCGTGCCTCTCGGAATCGGCGGATAGCCGCCGGTGACGATCCTCAGCGGTTCGCCCCCGGTGTGCATGTCCATGACGGTCAGCTTTTCCATGCCGCATGCATGGAAGGATGCCTGCGATTGTCAAGCGAAAGCGGCGCGGCAGCCCTTTCAGGCGCCTGCGCCGCCTCGTCCAGCCGCGAGAATGATCCGCAACTCGGCGGCCGAACCTGATGTCGCCGCCCTCGCCCTGGCGTTATACAAAACGCGGACGAAGCGATTTCGTTCACGAGTTCCGTCAGTATTTGTCGGGTTTCGCAAACAGCGCCTGGAGGTCACCGAACGCAACGCCCTGCCTTGAAAATTCGAAACTTCCATTGTCCAGCATCTCCCGTGCGGCTGCCTGCAGCACGCCGAAAGCCGTCGTCGTCAGCTTCGAGCCAAGCGATATGCGGCGGGCGCCGGCTTCAGCCAGCATCTTCACGGTGAAATTCGGCGTGGCCAGCACATTGACCGGCTTGCTTACGGCCGAGCAGACGGTCCGAATGGTTTCGATGTCGCCGATGCCGGGTGCATAGAGCACATCCGCGCCGGCTTCCTCGAAGGCCTGCAGCCGCCTGATCGTGTCGTCTATGTCCGGGCGGTTCCGGAGGAAATTCTCGGCGCGCGCGGTGAACACGAAATCGCGCTTGAGCGATCGGGCAGCTTCGACCGCTGCCGTGACGCGCTCGACCGCCTGCGAAAACTCGTAGAGCCTGCCGGGATCGCCGGAGTAATCCTCGATCGAACATCCAGCCAAACCCGCCGCTTCTGCCGCGAAGATCGTTTCGGCAGCGCTTTCCGGGCTGTCGCCCTTGCCGTTTTCAAGATCGGCCGATACCGGCAGATCGGTCGCCGCCACCAGTTCCCGGCAATGGTCGATCATCGCCTCGAAACCGACGCCGCCGTCCGGCAGGCCGCGCGAGAAGGCGTAGCCCGCGCTCGTTGTCGCCAACGCCTTGAACCCCAGCGATGTCAGGAACTTCGCCGTACCGATATCCCAGGGGTTGGGAATGACGAACGCACTGTCGTGCAGCTGTCTGAATATAGCGCCCTTGTCCATGGTTCAAACCTCCGATTGGCCGAGTCAGGCCGGACGGTAGTGCCGACGCCGCCACTGCGCAAAGCCGGAATCGGCGGGAGCCAGATCACTCCTGACATCTGCCGCCGAACTGGTGACCAGGCGTCAGGACGTCCCGGTGGAGCCGAAGCCGCCGGCGCCGCGCGTAGTTGCGCCGGCAAGGTCGCGCTCCTCCGTACCGAGACGGGTCACCGGGGCGAAGACGATCTGGGCAATGCGCATGCCTCGTGTTACCGCGAACGCCTCGTCGCCGTGGTTGATCAGCAGCACCATGATCTCGCCGCGATAGTCGCTGTCGATTGTGCCGGGCGTATTGAGGCAGGTGATGCCGTGCTTGAAAGCAAGGCCGGAGCGCGGACGTACCTGCCCCTCGAAACCGTCGGGAATTTCAAAGACAAGCCCGGTCGGCGCCAGCGCGCGCCTGCCGGGCAGGATAAGCAGTGGCCGGTCTTCCGGCACCGCCGCTCGCAAATCCATTCCGGCCGCTCCGGCGGTCTCATAGGCCGGCAGCGGCAGATTCTCGCCGTGCGGCAGGCGGACGATAGCTAGCTTTGGTCGTTTTCGGTCCGGGCTTTTCATAAAGCGGTTCTATCGTGCCGCGACGCCGCCACGTCAACCGGCCCGACGATCCGATCGGCGAATTTCCACCGGCACGAGAGCCTCACGACGCATTTCGGCGCAATGCAGCCAAAGCCAGCTTCATTTCGCATTCGACACCTCGGCCCGCCGCTGGTAAAAGCCCGGCTTCAAACGGATTTCCAGATCACATGCCCGAGACGATACAAGAGGCGGTCGCGCGCCGCCGCACCTTCGCGATCATCGCACACCCGGACGCCGGCAAGACGACGCTGACCGAAAAGCTGCTTCTGTTCGGCGGCGCCATCCAACTCGCCGGCGAGGTGAAGGCCAAGAAGGACCGTATCCAAACGCGCTCCGACTGGATGAAGATCGAACGCGAACGCGGCATCTCGGTGGTCACTTCGGTGATGACCTTCGAGTACGACGACACGGTCTTCAACCTCCTCGACACGCCCGGCCACGAGGATTTCGCCGACGACACCTATCGCACGCTTTCCGCAGTCGACAGCGCCGTCATGGTGATCGACGCCGCTAAGGGCATCGAACCACGCACGCTGAAGCTGTTCGAGGTCTGCCGGCTGCGCGATATCCCCATCGTCACCTTCGTCAACAAGATGGACCGTGAAAGCCGCGACCCGTTCGAAATCCTTGACGAGATCGAACAGAAGCTGGCGCTCGACACCGCCCCCATCACTTGGCCGATCGGCCGCGGCAAGACGTTCTCGGGCACCTATCATCTGGCGCAGAATGCGGTCCGCCGCGGCGACGCCGAGAAGGAACGCACGCCGGTCAACGGTCCGGATTCCAACCGGGTCGCCGGCCTGCTGCCGGACAATGAACGTGAGGCCTTCATCGAGGAGTTGGAGCTTGCCCGCGGGGCATGCCGACCGTTCGACAATGACGCTTTCCGCGACGGCCATTTGACGCCGGTCTATTTCGGCTCGGCTCTGCGCAATTTCGGCGTGCGCGACCTGATCGAGGCGCTGGCAGACTACGGCCCCGCGCCACGCGCGCAAGAGGCCGACACCCGCAAGGTCGAGGCGACCGAAAAGGACATGTCGGCCTTCGTGTTCAAGATCCAGGCCAATATGGATCCCAACCACCGCGACCGCATCGCCTTCGTGCGCGTCTGCTCGGGCAAGCTCGAGCGCGGCATGAAGGCGAAGCTGGTGCGCACCGGCAAGCCGATGAGCCTTTCGGCGCCGCAATTCTTCTTCGCCCGCACCCGCGTAACCGCCGACGAGGCCTATGCCGGCGACGTGGTCGGCATCCCGAACCACGGAACGCTGCGCATCGGCGATACGCTGACCGAAGGCGAGGACATTCTTTTCCGCGGCGTGCCGAACTTCGCGCCGGAGATCCTGCGCCGCGTCCGCCTCGGCGACGCCATGAAAGCCAAGAAGCTGAAGGAAGCGCTGCACCAGATGGCCGAGGAGGGCGTCGTCCAGCTGTTCTCGCCGGAGGACGGCTCACCGGCGATCGTCGGCGTGGTCGGCGCGCTGCAGCTCGACGTGCTGAAGGAACGCCTCAATGTCGAATATACGCTGCCGGTCGATTTCGAGATGTCGCGGTTTTCGATCTGCCGCTGGATCGATGCCGACAGCGCGACCGAACTCACCCGCTTCATTGAGGCGCATCGCGGCGACATCGCCCGCGATCTGGACGACGACCCGGTGTTTCTGGCCCAGCATGCGTTTTCGCTGAACTATGAAGCGGAGCGCTGGAAGGCGATCCGCTTCACCGCCGTCAAGGACTATCAGGTGCGCGAGGCGGCGTAAGGGCTCAGAAGGCCGGCAGAACAGGTACGTCGCGGCTGGTGTGGATCTGGTCGACGATGCCCCACTCCTTCGCCTCCTCGGCGGTCATGAAGTGGTCACGGTCGAGCTTGCGTTCGACCTCGTCATAGCTCCTGCCGCAGTGTTTGGCATAAAGCTCGTTCAATCGGCGCTTGGTCTTCAGTACGTCTTCGGCATGACGCTCGATGTCCGAGGCTTGCCCCTGGAATCCGCCTGAAGGCTGGTGAACCAATATGCTCGAATTGGGCAGCGCCGAGCGCAGGCCGGGCTCTCCGGCCATCAGCAGGAACGCACCCATGGACCGAGCAGTGCCCATGCACAGCGTCGCCACCGGGCTCGAGATGAACTGCATCGTGTCGTAGATCGCCATTCCGCTGGTGACGACGCCACCCGGCGAATTGATGTACATGGAGATCTGCTTCTTGGGGTTCTCCGATTCCAGGAACAGAAGCTGGGCGCAGATCAGCGAGGCCATGCCGTCCTCGACAGTACCGGTCACGAAGACGATGCGCTCGCGCAGGAGCCGCGAGAAGATATCGAAGGACCGTTCGCCGCGGCTCGATTGCTCGACGACCATAGGGACGAGATTCATCATGTCGCGCATGCGCGAGTTCCTTTCGAGATAGCGATTTGATTGTGGGTTAGGCTGCGGCGCGCATCAGCACATTGCCATTGGCGGCAGGGGCGCGAATGCGCGGACGGGCCTCTGCCGCGACATGCACCAGCCGAAGCCATGTGCCGCCATTTGCCGTTGGGCGCAGTTCGAAGGTGACGGTGCTGTCCTCCAGCCCGGCTTCGGCGTTTTCCTCGCGCAGGCTGTAGCGGAGCATTTCGTGCGGCCTGGATTCGATCGTCTCGACCACGGATAAGCAGCCTTTGTCCGGCGCATCCTCCTGTGTCGGGCCATCGGTGGGCAGCCATTCGGCAAGAAGTTCGGGCACCGTCAGCGCCCGCCAGACCTTTTCGGGAGACGCGTCGAGTTCACACTCGAATGTTACGCTTTCGTCGGGCTTGGGCGAGGGCGTCATTGGTCCATCTCCTTGAGCAGCGTCTTCAGCCTGTCGATGCGCTCCGGCCAGAAGGCGCGGTGCCGCCCCAGCCAGTCATGCAGCGGCGAAAGGCCGGCAGCGCGAATCCGATATCTGACATTGCGGCCGCTGCGCTCTTCGCTGATCAGCCCTGCCTGGCGCAGCACCGCAAGGTGTTGGGAGACCGCCGGCTGGGACATGTCGAGCCCGTCGCGGATTTCCGTGGCGTTGAGTTCGCCGGCAGCAAGGCGCTCAAGCACCGCGCGGCGGGTCGGATCGGCCAAGGCCCGGAAGATGTCTGTCTCGCTCATGCGGACAGATAAGCATTTACTTATGAGTAGCGCAAGCAGATAATTTGGCCGCCGGAGTTTGGCGCCACAAAGTAAACCGGGGGCAGGATCGCTCCTACCCCCGTTCCGCCCGCCCTACCCCCTGTGGATCTGTTAAAGTTTTGTCCAGGCTGCGTTTTTCTTCGATGATCTGACGCAGGCCTCGACGAAGGCGACGCCTTCGACGCCGTCCTGAACGGTCGGGAAAATCACGTCGCGAGGCGGCTGGCCGTTCTTCTTGCGCGCCGCGCGAATGGCCCTGGCCGCTTCCGCATAGATATTGGCGAAGCCTTCTAGATAGCCTTCCGGATGGCCAGACGGGACGCGGCTGACTCGGGCGGCAGCCGGGCTTGCCCCGGCACCGGCGCGGGTGATCAGCTGCTTGGGCTGACCGAACGGCGTGTACCAGAGATAGTTCGGGTCGGCCTGCACCCATTCGACGCCGCCCTTGGCGCCATAGACGCGGAGCTTCAGCCCGTTCTCGTGCCCCGGCGCGACCTGGCTCGCCCAGATCATGCCCTTGGCCCCGGACACGAAGCGCAGCATGACATGGGCGTTGTCGTCAAGCTTGCGGCCAGGCACGAAGGCGTCGAGATCGGCCGACAGGCTGCCGAGTTCCAGTCCGCTGACGAAGCGCGCGAGATTGTAGGCGTGCGTGCCGATATCGCCGGTGGCGCCGCCGGCGCCCGACTGCTTGGGATCCGACCGCCATGCCGCCTGCTTCTGGCCGGTGGCCGCCAGATCCTCGGTCAGCCAGTCTTGCGGATACTCCGCCTGGACGACGCGGATTTCGCCGAGCATCCCTTTCTGGACCATCTCGCGCGCCTGCCGCACCATCGGATAGGCGGTGTAGTTGTGGGTCAGCACGAATACCCTGCCGGTCTTTTCCACCAGCGCCGCGAGCTTCTTGGCATCGGCCAGCGTCGAGGTCAGCGGCTTGTCGCAAATCACATGGATGCCGGCTTCCAGGAACGCCTTAGCCGCCGGATAGTGGACGTGGTTCGGCGTGACTATGGCGACCGCCTCGATGCCATCCGGCCGTTTCGCCTCGGCCTTCGCCATCTCCTGAAAGGAAGCGTAGTTGCGCTCCGAATCGAGGCCGATTTCGGCGCCGGAGGCTCTGGCGCGTTCCGGGTCGGACGACAGCGCGCCGGCCACAAGCTGGAACTCGCCATCCATCCTGGCGGCGATGCGGTGCACCGCGCCGATGAAGGCGCCTTGCCCGCCGCCGACCATGCCGTAGCGGATTGGTCCGGATGCGGTTTCAGTCTTCGATGCGCCGACCATGATGTTCCCTCTCAATAAAGCTGTTCGCTGCTTCTTATCCCCGACCCATCTCGGCCGAAACCCGCAGCCTGCCGCAATCGATTTCCCTCGGAGGATCCCCAACCCGGTGGGCCGGATGAGGAGGCGCCCCCCGGCTAACCTCCTCATCCACCGCCCAGCGCCCCCTCGCTAACCTTCGATACCCATCACTTTTCTCAGCGCCGCCCGGTCGGGCTTCGCGCCGGCGAAATCGTCGAACGCTCTTTCCGTCACCCGGATGATGTGATGCTGGATGAAAGGCGCCCCTTCGGCCGCGCCATCCTCGGGATGCTTGAGGCAGCATTCCCATTCGAGCACTGCCCAGCTGTCGTAATTATACTGCGCAAGTTTTGAGAAAATGCCGCCGAAGTCCACCTGTCCATCGCCGAGCGAGCGGAAACGGCCGGCGCGGTTGACCCAGCCCTGATAGCCCGAATAGACACCCTGCCGCCCGTCGGGATTGAACTCGGCGTCCTTGACGTGGAAGGCTTTTATGCGCTCGTGATAGATGTCGATGAAAGCGAGGTAGTCGAGCTGCTGCAGCAGGAAATGCGAGGGATCGTAGTTGATGTTGCAGCGCTTGTGGCCGCCGACCGCGTCGAGGAACATCTCGAAAGTCGCGCCGTCGAACACGTCCTCCCCAGGATGAATCTCGTAACCGATGTCGACGCCGGCATCGTCATAGGCGTCGAGGATCGGCTTCCATCTCTTGCCGAGCTCGGCGAAAGCTTCCTCGATCAGGCCGGCCGGACGCTGCGGCCAGGGATAGAGATAGGGAAACGCCAGCGCGCCGGTAAACGACACTGACGCCTTGAGGCCGAGATTCTTCGACGCCTTGGCTCCGAACAGCATCTGCTCGACCGCCCATTGCTGGCGCGCCTTCGGATTGCCATGCACCTCGGCAGGGGCAAAGCCGTCGAACTGGCTGTCATAGGCCGGGTGCACGGCGACAAGCTGGCCCTGGAGATGCGTCGACAATTCGGTGATCTCGACGCCGGCATCGGCGCAGACGCCCTTGACCTCGTCGCAGTAATCCTTCGAGCTTGCCGCCTTTTTCAGGTCGAACAGGCGTCCGTCCCAGGTCGGGATCTGGACGCCCTTGTAGCCCAGCCCTGCGGCCCATTCGGTTATGCTCTTCAGCGAATTGAAAGGAGCCGCGTCGCCCGCGAATTGCGCCAGAAATATCCCCGGACCCTTCATCGTCGCCGCCGCCATGCCTCGCTCCCTTCCAAATCAAGCCTGCGAATTTCCTTGACGGCCGCAACGGGCCGGGCCATTCGCAACAATGAGATCAAATGCCGTTCTCGATTACCTTTCTGGTAATACCAAATCCTGCGAGCCGGTCAAGCCAGCTATTCTTCCGAAACGAGGCCGCATAGACAAGCGCATCTCGATTCTTTTCGTTTGTTATCAGCTACTTGACACTTGGCAAGCGGCCCGCTTGGGCTCGCCTTGCGGCGACATTGGAAATGCGCTAGATATCGCCCCACACCCAATTGGTAGAACCAGTTCGTCTGATCGGCTGGCGTGCCGTTCGGGGAGGAAATCATGCTTTCACCTTACGGTGCAAGCAATGCGGGCGAATTCTGGGAGAGAGAACCATGCATCTTTCAACGCATAACTGGATGCGCGCGGAACCTCTGGCGACAACGCTCCGGCGGATCAAGAAATACGGCTATGAAAGCATCGAGATCTCAGGAGAGCCGACCCAGTACGACATCAAGGAAACGCGTTCGCTCCTGAAGGAGCACGGCATCCGCTGCTGGGGCGCGGTCACGCTGACGCTCGGCGAACGCAATCTGGCGGCAAGGGACGAGGGTCAGCGCGCCCGCTCGGTCGACTACGTGAAGAGCGTCATTACCATGGTCTCCGACCTCGACGGTGAGATCATCACGCTGGTCCCAGCTACCGTTGGCAAGGTCGTGCCCGACGGCACCGAAGAGGAAGAGTGGAAGTGGGTCGTCGACGCCACGAAGGAATGTTTCGCCCATGCGCAGAAGAAGGGCGTGAGGATCGCCATCGAACCGCTCAACCGCTTCGAGACCTATTTCTTCAATCGCGCCGCGCAGGCTCTGGCGCTGGCCGACGCCGTCAGCCCGGAATGCGGCGTCTGCCTCGACGCTTTCCACCTCAATATTGAGGAAGAGGACATGTATGACGCGATCCGGCTGGCCGGAAAGCGTCTGTTCGACTTCCATGTCGCCGACAACAACCGCTTCGCCGCCGGCCTCGGCCAGCTCGACTGGGCGAAGATCATCGGCACGCTGAAGGAGATCGGTTATGACGGCGCGCTTACCAACGAATTCGTCGCCCCGGTCGATCGCACGCCGGCGGCCAAATACAAGAACATGGTCGAGCGCAATCCGGTCGACATTCCGCCGGAACAGTTGAAATTCATCCAGGACCACGGCTCGAGCCTGCTGACGGAGGAATTTTATGCCGATCAGATGCGCATCACGGCAGAAACGATCCTGCCGTTGATCAGGTAAGGGGCGAAGGTCCCGGCATCCGGATGCGCATCAAACAGGTCCAAGCCTGGTGGGTCAGGGTGCCCATCGAAGCAAGCCGCCAGCATCGCAGCGATTTCGGGCAGGTGCGGACGTTCGACGCCGCCATCCTGCGCATCGAAACCGATGACGGACTGGTCGGCTGGGGAGAAGGCAAAAATGCCGCGGGCAGCGCCGGCTCCTACGGCGCGCTCGTTCATATGCTCAACCATGAGGTCGGACCGCAGATGATCGGCCGGCACGCCGGCGACATCGGCGTCATCTGGGAAATGCTCTACAATGGCGTGCGCCACGAGACGGCGGCGGCCGCGGGTCATGCAATGCCGCAGCTTGCGCGGCGCGGCCTGTCGATCGCGGCTATCAGCGCGGTCGACATCGCGCTGTGGGACATTCTCGGCAAGTCGCTCGCCCAGCCGGTTTGGCGGCTGCTCGGCGGCCGCAAGCTCGACCGCATGCCTACCTATGCTTCCGGCGGCTGGGCGCCTGTCGAAAAGATCGGCGATCAGCTCAAATCCTATATCCGCGAGGGCGGCTTCAAAGCGGTTAAGATGCGCGTCGGCGCGATGGACGGCGCGCCGCACATCTCGGCTGCCCGCGTTCGCGCCGCTCGAGCAGCCCTCGGACCGGAAGTCGAGCTGATGGTCGACGCCCACGGCACCTACACGGTGGCAGAAGCCAAACGCTTCGCTCAATCGGTGTCGGATTGCGATCTTGCCTGGTTCGAGGAGCCGGTGATCGCCGACGACAAGGCTGGTATGGCTGAGCTGCGCTCCGCTTCCAGCGTTCCCGTCGCAGTCGGCGAAAGCGAGGCGACGCGCTACGCCTTCCGCGACCTTGCCATCCTGAAAGCCGCCGACATATTCCAGCCGGACCCCGCCTTCTGCGGCGGCATAAGCGAGGCGATGAAGATCGGCACTATCGCCAGTGCGTTCAACCTGCGGCTGGCGCCGCATCTGTGGGCCGGAGCGCCCTGCTTCTTCGCCGGCCTGCATGTCTGCGCCGCATCGCCGGCCAGCTTCACCATCGAGTATTCGGTTGGCGCCAATCCGATGATCCACGATCTGGTCGAGGAGACTGTCAACATCCAGGACGGTATGATCGCCATCCCGGATTCTCCCGGCCTGGGCTTCACGGTCTCCGAACGTTTTCTGAAGGCCCACGCACAGAGCGCGCGACAATGAAAGACAAGAACCTGCTCGCCGAACTGGCCGCCTACCTGTTCTCCTGCTCGAACTCCGAGACCGGACGCACCCCGTCGGAACGGGAGCTCGCCGACCATTTTTCGGTGAGCCGCGGCCAGATCCGCGAGGCGCTGGCGATATTGGAAGCGATGCGCATCGTTGAAAGGCGCGCCAAATCCGGCATCTACCTGACCACGCGCCAGGCCAGCGTCGAGGCCATGGCGCTGTTTGCCAAGGCGGGCGTGCCGCTCGACCCGATCCAGATCTACGAGACGGTCGAACTGCGCAAGATCCACGAAATCAAGGCGGCGGAACTTGCCTGCAGCAGGGCCACGGAGGAGAATTACGAACGCTTGCGCGAGATCCTGCGTGCCTCCGAGGAGCGGCTCGCGGCCGGCGAGGGCCTGGCCAAGGAGGACCGTGACTTTCACCTGGAGATCGTGCGGGCCACCAAGAACAGCGTCTTTCACAAAGTCTGCAGCGTCTACTACGTCATGGGCGAGCAGAGGCTGCCGATCTATTTCAAGGATCCGGCCCGCGGCCAGAGATCGCATGCCGAGCACCTGCAGATTTTTGACGCGCTGCTCAAACGCGACGGCAATCTCGCCCAGGCGCTGATGAGCGCCCATCTGCAGGGCGCGGAGAGCTATTGGAAGGGCCTGATCAGCGGCATGGGAGCGGAGCAGCCCGATCCGACGAAAGAATCGGCCTGAACCGTGGCGATCATCTTTTCCACGCATGAACTGCACCGCCAGGCGACGGATATGCTGTCCAACGCGGGCGAGTTCGTCATCGCTTCGGCGCTGGACGCCGATACGCTGACGCGGGAAGCGGCGAACGCCGAGATCGTCATCGTGCGCGCGCCGTTGCCGCCCCAACTGTTCAAAGACGCGCCGAGGCTCCGCGCGGCGATCCGGCACGGCGCGGGGCTTGACATGATCCCCATCGAGGCCGCGACGAAAGCAGGCGTGCTGGTCGCCAATGTGCCGGGCGTCAATGCGCGCTCCGTCGCCGAACATGTCTTCTTCGTGACGCTGGCCCTGCTCCGGCGATTTCGCGCGATGGACCGCGACCTGCGGGCAAAAGGCTGGCTCGCAGGGCGTGAGCGCGCCAATTCGGCCGGCGAACTGGCCGGCCGCACCGTGGGTATTATCGGCATGGGCAATGTCGGCACGGAAGTCGCCCGCATCGCACGTTTCGGCTTTGGCCTGGAGGTGATCGCCAACACCCGCGATCGCAGGAATCTGCCCGATAACGTGGCTTTCGCCACCGTCGACGATCTGGTCCGGCAAAGCGACATCATCGTGCTCTGCTGTCCGCTGACTTTGGAGACAACCGGATTGATCAGCCAGGATCGCGTCCGGCAAATGAAGCCGGACGCCTTGCTGGTCAATGTGTCGCGCGGCCCTGTCATCGACGATGCCGCTCTGCTCAAAGCGCTGGCCGGCAGGAAAATCGGCGGCGCGGCGCTGGACGTTTTCGCCACGCAGCCGCTGCCGGCCGACCATCCTTATTTTTCGTTCGACAATGTGATCGTCACGCCGCATCTGGCCGGCATCACCGAGGAAAGCATGATGCGCATGGGTGTCGGCGCGGCCGAGGAGGCGATCCGGGTGCTCGATGGCGGGCTCCCGGTCAATCTCTGCAATCCCGAAGCGGTCGAACACTACCGGCGGCGGTTTCCCACCTGATCCCGACGGCGAACGGCCGGGGTTCGCCAAGGCATGCGCTATTTCCGCGCCGGTCCTTCCCGCTCTGCCGATTTGGCCCATAGATTGATGTTGGCGTCGCGGGCGTGCTGGTCGATCTCGGCCAACTCCTGGTCACTGAAGTCAGGCGCCTTCAGCGCGCCGACGCAGTCGTCGACCTGCTCGGGGCGGCTGGCGCCGATCAGCGCCGACGTGACCCTGCCCTTGCGCAGCACCCAGGCCAGCGCCATCTGGGCGAGCGTCTGCCCGCGATTCTCTGCGATCGTGTTCAACGCGCGGATGTTGGAGAGCGTCCGGTCGTTGAGGAAGGTCTGCTTGAGCGACTTGCCCTGCGCGGCCCGGCTATCCTGCGGAATGCCGTTGAGATATTTGACCGTCAGCATGCCCTGCGCCAGCGGCGAGAACACGATCGAGCCGGCGCCGATCCCGTCCAACGTGTCGAGCAGCCCGTCATCCTCCACCCAGCGATTGATCATCGAATAGCTGGGCTGATGGATCAGGAGCGGCGTGCCGAGATCACGCAATATCGCAGCTGCCTCGCGCGTGCGCTGCGAATTGTAGGATGAGATGCCGGCGTAGAGCGCCTTGCCGGACCGGACCGCGTGGTCCAGCGCCATCATGGTTTCTTCCAGCGGCGTCTCCGGATCGAAGCGGTGCGAGTAGAAGATGTCGACATAGTCGAGCCCCATGCGCCTCAGGCTCTGGTCGAGGCTCGCCAGCACATATTTGCGGCTGCCCCATTCTCCATACGGTCCGGGCCACATGTCGTAGCCGGCCTTCGTCGAGATGATCATCTCATCGCGGAAGCCGGCAAAATCGGTGCGCAATATCTCGCCGAAAGCTATCTCGGCCGACCCGGGCGGCGGGCCGTAATTGTTGGCGAGATCGAAATGGGTGATGCCGAGATCGAAGGCCTTGCGGCAGATCGCGAGTTTGGTGCGAAGCGGCGTGTCCTCGCCGAAATTGTGCCACAGGCCAAGCGAGATTGCGGGCAGTTTCAGCCCGGATTTTCCGCAGCGGTTGAAGCGCATGGTTTCATAGCGGTTCTCGGCCGGATGCCATGTCATGATCTTGTCCTTGGTAAACAGCGGGGGAGGGAGCGCGCTCGCGCCCCCTCCGATAGCGCTATTTTATCTTGGCGAGAAGCGCCCTCGCTTCTTTTATGCCGAGTGCGGCCGGGCGCTCGCAGGTCGTCTGCATGTCGACGAACTGTCCGGTTTCGCCCGATTTCAGAACGCCGGTCATGACGTCGATGGCATGCAGCGCCGCTTCGAGCGAGCAGCGATGCGGCCGGCCTTCCGTGATGGCGATCGCCATGTCGGAGAGTCCCGCGGTGCGGTAATTCGCCAGGAGACCGCTTGCATGCAGCTCATTCGGCTTCTGGAAGGGGTGGTCCCATTTCGGCAGCTTTTTCATCGGCTTGCCTGCCTTGCTGTAGCGCACCTGGCCGCCGAAGAAGTTCGGATCGGGCACGTGGAGGGTGCCGTTCTCGCCGTAAAGCTCCATCGGCGAATGGCCGTGCAGCCAGACGTCCCAGCTTGCATTGAAGGTCACCACCGCGCCGCCTGCGAATTCCATCAGCGCATGGATCGTCGTCGGCGTGGTCACCGGAATTCGTTCGCCGGCGCGCGGTTTCGACGTGATCGTGCGTTCGGCCGCGGGGATAGCGGTCAGCGCCGCGACGCGCTTCACCGGGCCGATGAGCTGGATCAAGTTGGAGATATAATATGGCCCGAGATCGAGGATCGGTCCGCCGCCCGCGACGAAGAAGAAGTCCGGATTGGGATGCCAGTGCTCCATGCCGTGGCTCATGACATGACAGGTGCCGCTGGTAATTTTTCCGAGCTTGCCGGAATCGACCAGGCTTCGCGCAAGCTGATGCGCGCCGCCAAGAAACGTGTCCGGAGCCGAGCCGATGCGCAGGCCCTTCTTCTCCGCCCTCTTCTTCAGGTCGAGCCCTTCGTCGATCGCCAGTACGAACGGCTTTTCCGAATAGACATGCTTGCCGGCGTCGAGGATCTGCTTCGACACATCGTAATGCGCCGCCGGGATCGTCAGGTTGACGATGATGTCGATGTCATCGGATTTCAGAAGCCCGTCCACGGTCTCGAAACGCAGGCCGAACTCCTTGGCGCGAGCTTTCGCCGCAGCCTCGTTGAGGTCGGCGCAGGCACGCATCTTGATACCGCGAAACATCGGCGAGAGTGAAAAATAGGCCTTTGAAATATTGCCGCAGCCGATAACGCCGACTCCGAGTTTTTTTGCCATTTTGAAAATGCTCCTGGGTATGACTGGCGGCTAGAATGTTTTTGCAGCGTCGATCGAGCGCTTGGCGAAGCGCTCGAAATCGCTCGGATTGTCATGTTCCATTGCATAGACCGTGGCCTTGGTCTTGCTCCGCAAGTCCTGCATCAGGCTACGCCAGCCAACCGTGCCGTGCCCGACATCGGCCCAGCCGTCCTCGTTGGTTGCCTCTCCCTGCCGGGCGATGTCCTTGACGTGCACGGCGACGATGCGCGAGGCGTAGCGGTCGATCCAATCGATCGGATCGGCGCCGCCGCGAATGACCCAGGCCACGTCGATCTCCCAGCCTATATCGGGCGCCGAATCGAGTATGTGCTGCTGCGGCACGCTGCCGTCGGCCAGCGGAACGAATTCGAAATCATGATTGTGCCAGGCGAACTGGAAGCCGGCCTTGTTTGCCTCTTTGCCGACGGCGGCCAGTCTCCTGCCGAACGCCTGCCAGCCTGCCGCGTCGGAGGGCCGCTGGTCGGCGACCAGATAGGGGCAGGCCATGATGCCCATTCCAAGTGTCCTGGCGAGAGCGACCGCACCGGCGAAATCGTTCTCCAGCATGTCGATCGAAAAGTGCCCGCTCGGCATGGTCAGGCCGTTGCTGTCGAGTTCGGCACGCAGGCCGGCCGGGTCGTCATAGATGCCGCCAAAACCTTCGACCTGCCTGTAGCCGAGCTCGGCCAGCTTTTTGAGCACTCCGCTCCAGGGTAGAAAATTGCGCGCGCTGTAGAGTTGAAATGACCAGTCCATATCCGTTTCCATGTGCTTTTGGGGGAGGTTTTGATTTCAGATGCGGTTGCCCGTGGCGCTGTCGAACAGCGAAGCGCGCGCGGGATCGAAGCCGATCCTGACTCGGTCGCCGGTTTGCAGCGGCCGTTCCGCGTCGACGCGGAACGATAGGTTCTGGCCGTCGAGCCTTGTCCAGACCAGTGTGTCGGATCCCATCGGCTCAACGATCTCGACATCGACTTCATGGGAAAACGGCATCGCGCCGGCGCTGTCGCCAAAGGCGATGTGCTCGGGCCGGATGCCGAGCACCGTCGGCCCGGTGCGCCGGCCACTTCCGTTGAAGGTGTAGCGGTCGACCGGCACTGGCATCTCGCCGATCTTGACGACGGCGCTCACGCCGACCTCCAACTCGCCGTCGAGAAAATTCATGCCCGGCGAGCCGATGAAGCCGGCGACGAAGCGGTTGACCGGGTGGTTGTAGATCGCATGCGGCGTGTCGAGCTGCTGTATCAGCCCACCCTTCATGACCGCGATGCGATCGGCCAACGTCAGGGCTTCGATCTGGTCGTGGGTGACGTAGATCATGGTGTTGGCGAGCTTCTGGTGCAGGCGCTTGATCTCGACGCGCAGTTCCGACCGCAGCTTGGCGTCCAGATTGGAGAGCGGCTCGTCGAACAGGAACACGTCGACGTCGCGCACCAGCGCCCGGCCGATAGCGACGCGCTGGCGCTGGCCGCCGGAGAGCTGCGAAGGCTTGCGCTCGAGCAGAGGCTGGATCTGGAGGATATCGGCCGTGCGCACGACGCGCCGTTCGATCTCGTCGTTCGCAACACCGGCGTTCTTCAGGCCAAACGTCAGATTGCCCTTCACCGTCATCTGCGGATAGAGCGCATAGGACTGAAAGACCATGCCTATGCCGCGGTCCTTGGGCTCTTCCCAGGTGACGTTTTTGCCCTTGATGAATATCTGTCCGTCGGAGATATCGAGCAGGCCGGCGATGCAGTTGAGCAGGGTTGACTTGCCGCAGCCGGACGGGCCGAGCAGAACCAGGAACTCGCCGTCGGCAATTTCGAGGTTGAGGTCCTTCAGCACCGAGATGTTGCCGAAATTGAGCGACAGGTCCTTGACGGAAACACTGGTCATATACTGCTAGCCTTTCACCGCGCCCGCGGCGATGCCGCGCACGAAAAGTCTGCCGGACGCGAAATAGACGATGAGCGGCACGAGGCCCGTCAGGATGGTCGCCGCCATGTTGACATTGTATTCCTTCACCCCCTGAACGGAGTTGACGATGTTGTTGAGCTGCACGGTCATCGGATAGGACTCGGGCTTGGTGTAGATCACGCCGAACAGGAAATCGTTCCAAATGCCGGTAACCTGCAGGATGATGGCGACGACGAAGATCGGCAGCGCCATAGGCAGCATGATTTTGAAGTAAATCGCCCAGAATCCCGCGCCGTCGACGCGCGCCGCCTTGAACAGTTCCTCCGGCACCGAGGTGAAGTAATTGCGGAAGAGCAGCGTCAGGATCGGCATGCCGAAGATCGAATGGACGATGACCAGACCCCACAGGCTGCCGTATAGGCCGATCTCGCGCAGGATGATGACGATCGGGTAGATCATCACCTGATATGGGATGAAAGCGCCGACGATCAGGATGGTGAAGAAGATGTCGGCGCCCTTGAAGCGCCAGTTGGCGAGCGCGTAGCCATTCACTGAGGCAACGGCGATCGACAGTACGACCGAGGGTATGGTGATGCGCACCGAGTTCCAGAAGCCGCGCGAAAGCCCGTCGCAATTCAAACCTGTGCAGGCGGTGGCCCATGCCTTGACCCACGGCTCGAAGGTGATTTCGACCGGCGGCGAAAAAATGTTGCCAAGCCGGATTTCCGGCATGCCCTTGAGCGACGTCACGAACATCACGTAGAGCGGCAGCAGATAATAGACCGCAATCAGGATCAGCGTGCCATAGAGAAAGATGTTGCGGCGGGAAAGGACGCGGCGTGGTTTGGCGCCGCGCGGATCGGAGACGTCCTTAGCGACGGCTTCGAACCCTGACGCGGCGACGTTGAGGGCTGCGGGATCAGACATGTCGCCGCCTTCCGAATTCGAGATAGGCCCAAGGCACGATGACGATGATCACCGAGAGCAGCATCATGGTCGAGGCGGCAAAGCCCTGGCCGAGGTTCTGGGCATGGAACATGTAGTCGTAGACATACTTCGCCGGCACTTCCGAAGCGATGCCGGGACCGCCGCTGGTCTGCGCGACGACAAGATCGTAGACACGAACGATGCCGCTGGCGATGATCACCAGCGTAGTGATGAAGACCGGCCGCATCATCGGGATGATGATGAACACGTAGGTCTTCCACATCGGTATGCCGTCCACCCGCGCGGCCTTCCAGATATCTTCGTCGATACCGCGCAGACCGGCCAACATAAGGCACATGATGAGACCCGTGCCTTGCCAGAGTGCTGCGATCAGGATGCCGTAGATGACGATCTCGGCATTGTAGAGCGGATCGAACTCGAAGCTTTCCCAACCAAGGCCGCGCACCACGCCCTGGATGCCGAAGTCGGGATTGAGCAGCCACTGCCAGATCAGGCCGGTAACGATGAAGGACAGCGCGAAGGGATAGAGGAAGATCGTGCGAAAAGTGTCCTCGAAACGGATCTTCTGGTCGAGAAGCGCGGCCAGGAGAAAGCCAACCACCAGCGAGAAGATGAGCGACAAAACGCCGTAGATCGCCAGGTTTTCGATCGCCACCATCCAGCGCGGCGCCGCCCACAGGCGCTCATATTGATCAAGCCCGATGAAATTCAGGCGCGGCAGCAGCTTCGAATTGGTGAAGGAATAGAAAACGGTCCAGGCGGTGCCGCCGAGGAAGATGACAAGCGCGGTGAGGATCATCGGAATCGAAGCGATTTTGGCGTTCAGATTCCTGAAAAGCTGGCTCGGGCGGCCGTTTTGTCTGGTCGTCATTCGGCTTTTCCTAACGCGTAGGTCGCCGGCCCCGCATGGCGGGACCGGCTTTTGGCTGATGTCAATTATCAGTCGGCGCTGGCGATAATTTCAGCGAAGCGCTTCTGCGCATCTTCCGGCGTAATGCTCGGATTGGCGAAGAATTCGGAGAACAGATCCTCCTTCTGCTTCTGTGTGTCCTGGGACATGAGTTGGTCGGTGCCGGGAATGACATTTCCCTTCGCCAGGATGTCGAGGCCCTTTTTCATGCAGTCGTTGGCGGCCCCGAGGTCGACGTCGCCGCGAACCGGCAGTGACCCCTTCTTGAGGTTGAAGGCGACTTGGGTCGTCGGGTCGAGCATGGAGGAGGCAAGTGCTTCCTGCGCCTTCGATTTCTCCTCGTCCTCGAGCAGCGGGAAGTAGAATGCATCGCCGCCGGTCGAGATGATCTCGTTCACGCCGAGACCGGGCAGGCAGGTGTAGTCCTTGCCGGCCACCTGTCCTGCCACCTGGAACTCGCCCTGCGCCCAATCGCCCATGATCTGGCCGCCGGCCTTGCCGGTGATGACGAGATTGGTCGCCTGGTTCCAGTCCTGGACATTGGAGCCCTTCGCCATCTTGCGGGCGTCGTCGGCCGCCTTGAAGACCTTGGCGATCTCAGGGCCGGCCGCGACTTCCGCGTCCTTGTCGCCGAACACCTTCATGAAGACGTCCTTGCCGGCGATCGCGACCATCAGCACGTCGAAAGCGCCGGCGGATTGCCAGGGCTGACCACCAAGCGCGAGCGGAACGATCCCGGCCTTTTCGAGCGCCGGTCCGGCGGCAACGAACTCATCCCAATTTTTCGGGACGGCGACCCCAGCCTTCTCGAATGCTGCGTTGGAGAGCCAAAGCCATTGCCACGAATGGATGTTCACCGGCACGCAGTAGATCTTGCCGTCCAGCGTGCAACTGTCGAGAAGGCTCTTGGGATGGACGATTTCGGCCCACTTCTCCTTGGTGGCGAGGTCGGTGAGGTCGCGCATCAGGCCGGCCTCGACCAGTTCCTCCGCCTGCCGGCCGTGATTGAACTGGGTGGCGCCCATCGGGTCGCCGCCGGTGATGCGGCTGATCATGATCGGCCGCGCGGTACCGCCGGAACCCGCGATGGCGCCGTCGACCCATTTGTTTCCGGTGGCGT
The DNA here is from genome assembly GCF_011045125.1 of Allomesorhizobium camelthorni. Taxonomy (GTDB): domain Bacteria; phylum Pseudomonadota; class Alphaproteobacteria; order Rhizobiales; family Rhizobiaceae; genus Allomesorhizobium; species Allomesorhizobium camelthorni. The sequence goes on from NZ_JAAKZF010000063.1 coordinate 21,513, forward strand.
CGAAAGCTTTGGCGAATTCGCCAACGGCCGCGGCCTCGCCGCCGGATGTCCACCAGTGTGTGACTTCGAGGTCGACGGCGGATGCCGGCGCCGCGAAGTTCAATGCAACCGTCGCCGCAAAAATTGCGGTCATGTGCCTATAACGCATCGCTGTTCCTCCCTGAATCTGAAACGTTACAGGTTGTACGCTAAGCGAATGCAAACCTCGACGCAACGGCCTATCGTTATCGGGCATCATTTTTTTCGCGCCGCGAATTAATCCGCCGCCCACGCGGGGCTGTTGCAGCGCAGCAGGTTTTGTTGCGCTGCGGCAAGGAAACGTTGGGTCCGCGCCGCAAGGCTGGCCTCATGCTCGGGTTTCCGCCACAGCTCTTTCTTTCCTGACCAGGAGAATCACATTCGCTGGAGGTTCTCAAGAATCCAACAATCTGTAACGTTTCAGATGCTTGCGAAAGCGCGCGGCCGGGTCCATGCTGCAGGCTTGTTGCCGCATTTGTCGTTTCGACGGATGGCTGGTAGGCGGGGGCCATGGACAAGGAAGTGCTGCACGACAATGAAACACTCCGGCCCGACGAGGCCGGCCGCCCGACCTTGAAGACGATTGCCTTCATGACCGGGTTGGGCGTCACCACGGTTTCGCGCGCGCTGAAGGATGCGCCGGAGATCGGCGAGGAGACGCGGCGGCGGGTGCAGCTCGTCGCCCGGCAGGTCGGCTACCGGCCGAACCGTGCCGGCGTCAGGCTCAGAACCGGCAAGACCAATGTCATCAGCCTGGTGCTCAACACCGACGAGCAGATCATGAGCTTCGTGTCGGACATCATCTACGGCGTCTCGGAGGTGCTGGCCGCGACTCCCTACCATTTGATCGTGACGCCCTATTCGCATGTCCAGGATCCGATGGACCCGGTGCGCTACGTCGTCGAGACAGGGTCGGCCGACGGGATCATCATTTCGCGCACGCAGCCGGACGATCCGCGCGTGCGCTATATGGTCGAGCGCAATTTTCCTTTCGCCACGCATGGCCGCACCGAGACCGGGCTAGCGCATCCGTTCCATGATTTCGACAATCACGCCTTCGCGGTCGAGGCCGTGCGCCGGCTGGCGAGCCTCGGGCGGCGCAGGCTGGCTTTGCTGACGCCGCCGCAGGGGCTGACCTACCACCAGCATACGGTGGACGGGTTCGCCGACGCGCTGTCGGAGACCGGCGCGAGCGAAATCCCGTTCAACACCGTCTCGATCGACCATTCGATGGAGCAGATCCGCGCCCGCACGGCGCAGCTGATGCGCCGCGAGAACCGCCCGGACGGCTTCATCAGCAGCGCGGGGGCGGCGACGCTGGCGCTGGTGGCGGGCATCGAGGATGCGGGGCTGAAGCTCGGGCGCGACGTCGACGTGGTGTCGAAGCAGTCGTCGCCGATCCTGCATCTGTTCCGGCCCGAGCTGCACCTCATCAACGAGGATTTCCGGCTGGCCGGCCGCGAGCTGGCGCGCTCGGTGCTGGGCTGGATCGGCGGTAAATCTCCGCAATCGCTGCAGAGTCTTTCGGTGCCGCAGGAGGTGGAGGGCAGTAGGGCAGTAGGGCAGTAGGGCAGTAGGGCAGTAAAGATAGTCTTCATCTTACGACCACCCGCAAGTCTTATTTCCCCATGTCGTTTCCTAATCCCCTACTGCCTTATTATTTCCCCACGGGCCGTGATGCGCGCCGGCGGCGTCGATGCGTTCGAAACCGTGCGCGCCGAAGAAGTCGCGCTGCGCCTGGATCAGGTTCGAGGTGCCGCGGCCCTGGCGGTAAAGGTCGAAATAGGCGAGCGCCGAGGACAGGGCGGGCACGGGCAGGCCGGATTCGGAGGCGCGCGCCACGATGCTTCTCAGCGAAGGATGCGCCTCCTTCATCATGCCGACGAAGGCCGGCGTCATCAGAAGGTTGGACACCGCGCCGCCTGCAAAGGCCTCGGCGATCGCGCCGAGGAATTGCGAGCGGATGATGCAGCCGGCGCGCCAGATTTTCGCGATCGTCGGCAGCGGCAGGTTCCAGCCGAACTCCTTCGACGCAGCGTCCATGACGGCGAACCCTTGAGCGTAGGCCGCGATCTTGCCGGCGAGCAAAGCGAGTTCGAGATCGCGCAGCACCGCCTCACGGTCGCCAGCGAAGGCCGAACCGCCGCCCGCGCCGTAAACGCGCTCAGCCGCCTCGCGCTCGGTCTTGATCGACGACAAGATGCGCGCCGAGACGGCGGCCTCGATCGCGGTGGCCGACACGCCGAGCGTCTGCGCCTCGATGACCGACCATTTGCCGGTGCCCTTCTGGCCGGCGCGGTCGAGGATGATGTCGACCATGGGCTGCCCGGTCTGCGGATCGTCGGCGGCGAGCACTTCGGCGGTGATCTCGATCAGGTACGAATTCAGCCGGCCGCGGTTCCAGCCGGAAAACACCGCGCCGATCTCCTTGGCCGGCATGCCGAGCCCGTCGCGCAATATGCCGTAGATCTCGGCGATCATCTGCATGTCGGCATATTCGATGCCGTTGTGGATGGTTTTGACGAAATGCCCGGCGCCGCCCGTACCGAGCCAGGCCGCGCAGGGCTCGCCTTCGTACTTGGCCGAAATGTCGGTGAGGATTTTTTCGACGCGCGCATAAGATTCCGGCGTGCCGCCGACCATGATCGACGGGCCGTGGCGCGCGCCCTCCTCGCCGCCCGAAACGCCCATGCCGATGAAGGTCAGCCCCGAGCCTTCGAGCTCGGAAAAGCGCCGCACCGTATCGCGGAAATTGGCGTTGCCGGCGTCGATGATGATGTCGCCCGAAGACAGCACGCCGCGCAGCAATGCGATCTGCTCGTCGACCGGCTGGCCGGCCTGCACCATGATGATGACCGGGCGCGGCGGCTGGATGGCGGCCGCGAGTTCCTCGATCGACGCGCAGGGCACCACCATGCCGCGCAGGCTGCCGGCGGATGCGGCGAAGGTTTCGGTACGGGCATGGGTGCGGTTGAACACCGCGATGCGGTGGCCCTTTTCGGCGATGTTGAGCGCCAGATTGGAGCCCATGACGCCGAGCCCGATCAGGCCGATTTCGGCTTCCTGCATTTTATGGCTCCCTCGTGATTGCGGCGGCGATGATTGACGCGCGGGCCGCGCCTCGTCAACCGGTGCGGCGCTTGCGGCCGTAGAGTTCGAGCCGGTGGTGCACGATGTCGTAGCCGAGTTTTTTCGCGATTTCGTCCTGCAGCTGCTCGATGCGGTCGGATTTGAACTCGATGACGTCGCCGCTTTCAATGTCGATCAGGTGGTCGTGATGGTCGCCGCCGGCCTGCTCGAAGCGCGACGGCCCGCCCTCGAAGGCGTGGCGGTGGATGGCGCCCATGCCCTCCATCAGCTTCATGGTGCGATAGACGGTGGAGAGCGAAATGCTGCCGTCGACGGCGACGGCGCGGCGAAAGATTTCGAGCGCGTCGGGATGGTCGCCGGCGTCCGACAATATGCCCAGAATAATGCGGCGCGGACGGGTGATCCTGACGCCCGCCTTGCGCAGCATTTTTTCGTAATCGGGTTTCTGGTTTTTTGCTTTTGCCATGGTTCGACTATGCGCCAGATGACAGCCAGTTGCAAAGAGTTGGGGGCGGTGGCGGGGCTTGCCGCAGGGGACAGTTTACTTTTTTCCGCCCGCGCGAACTCACAACTGCCGCCGCCTTCCTGCGGAAAGAAAGTAAACTGTCCCCGGCATACGCTTCTCCTTTGCCACGCTGCGTTGCCGCCCTGGCTATTGACCCTTCGACCCTTCGACAAGCTCAGGGTGAGGTCGAAGGTGTGGTCCGGGAAGCGGGGCGCTTGGCCGAGCCTTCCGAAACTAAATACGTGGCGCGACTTTTGCGCCCCGCCGGCGATTTCTGTCCCCGCCCGTTCCGCTGCGCCCTTAAAACCTTGCGGCTTTCGGGGCCTGTGTGCTCCTCCAGCACGCCGGGACCGTAGTGTCCCGAGGGGAACCCTTGGACGGAGCCTCTCCGGCCCCATGGCTTCGTCGGCCATGGAACGGAAGCGCCGATCCTTCCCCGCTTTCGAACGACTCCGGAGCGTTCCCGGCAGGAAGGACGGCTGCAATTATGCGGGAGAGGCGGAGGGTGTGGATAAAACCAAGGAAAACATTCCTGACACATGCTGACAGGGGCAAGCTTGGAGCGAGGCCCGCCCCCTCCACCACGCTTCGCGTGGTCCCCCTCCCCCGCTGCGCAGGGGAGGATAGGCCTCCGATCACGCGGCGCTCACGTTCGCGCGAGCGGTTTGCCCGAGACGCTGTTTCGCCTAGCCTGAAGGCTGACGCCGCGGCAGGGTAGGCCGCATTTGGATGAAGGAGGTTTCGCCATGCAATTTTCGCGACGCGACACGCTGCAGCTCGCCGGGGCGGCGGGCCTCGCAGGCTTGGGGGCCACGGTTTTCATGCCGTTCACGGCCCGAGCGCAAGGCCAGGGCGACAGCTACAAGACCGACGGCGGCGAGATCGTCGTCAGCCCGGTCAGCCATGCGAGCTTCGTGATGAGCGTGCCGGGGCTGGTGATCTACAACGACCCGGTGGGCGGCAAGGCGCTCTATGACGGCCAGCCGGCGGCCGGGCTGGTGCTGATCACGCATGAGCACCAGGACCATTTCGACCCGGAGACGCTGGCCGCGCTGGTCGGCGCCGACACCAAGCTGCTGGCGAACCCCGCCGTGATGGAAATGCTGCCGGCCGAGTTGAAGGAGAAGGCGACCGCGATCGCCAATGGCGAGAAGACCACGGTCGGCGCGATCGAGATCGAGGCGATCCCGGCCTATAACACCACCGAGGACCGCAAGAAATACCATCCGCAGGGCCGCGACAACGGCTATGTGCTGACCGTCGACGGACGCCGTGTCTACATCGCCGGCGACACCGAGGACATTCCCGAGATGCGCGCGCTGAAGGAGATCGACATCGCCTTCGTGCCGATGAACCTGCCCTTCACCATGGACATCGACCAAGCGAGCTCGGCGGTCGCCGAGTTCAAGCCGGCGGTGGTTTATCCCTACCACTACAAGGGCAGCGATCCCGAGGCCTTCGCCGCCAAGGTGGCGGAAAGCGCAGCCGAGGTGAAGGTGGTGCAGGGCAAGTGGTACGGGTGAAGGGGGCGGCGTTTGCCAGGAGCATTGGATGCAAGAAATCCCCTCTCTTGCGATTTCTAACGCTTAGCCTCGTGAAGAACTCGGCTAAGACGTTGAAATCGCTTTCTCCCCCGCATGGGGGGAGATAGAGCGTGCGGCGACGCTCGCGATATTCTTTCCACGTTTTTCAGGAATGCGGCGATAATGCCCCGCGTTATCTCCCCCTTGCGGGGGAGAAAGCGTTTTCCTGCACTTGCGAGAGGGCTTGTCCCCGAGCAAGTGCTTGGAAAACGCAAGAGAGGGGATTTTATCCTTCTCCCAACCTCCCCTGCGCCTCGCACAGGATCGTCAGGCAAACGCCGTCGATGCCCTTCAGCACATCGTCGTTCCAGAAGCGCAGCACGCGAAAGCCCGCCGCCTCGAAATGACGGTCCCTTTCCGCATCGCGCGCGGATTCCGCATGCTGGCCGCCGTCGACCTCAACGATCAGCCGCGCCTCGAAGCAAATGAAGTCGAGGATATATCCGTCAAGCGGAACCTGGCGTTTGAACTTCAGTCCTTCGATTTGCTTGTTGCGCAGCGCCTGCCACAGAACGTTCTCGGCCTTGGTCGAATCGGCGCGCATCTTTCGCGCGAAGGTGCGATGCTGCGGCGGGACGGCCTGGCGCATTGTTGAAGTACCCTCTCTTTGCTTTCTCCCCCGCCCAGAGGGAGATAGCGCCGGTATCGACCCCGCTTCAAACCGCCGGCGTTCGAGATTAGCGGAAAGGCTGACGCCGCGATATCTCTCCCCTTGCGGGAGAGAAAGCGATTTCAACATCTTAGGCAAGCCGAAGGCGCAGGCTAAGTGTTAGAAATCGCAAGAGAGGGGAATGTTTGCCCAGACGAGCGACCCCCTCTCTTGGATTTTCTACGACTTAGCGTCGCTGAAACGCTCCGCTAAGATCGTGAAAATCCTTTTTCCCCCGCCAAGGGGGAGATAACGATGGCATCGACCCTCGCCGCGAATCGCCACCGTCCGAGATTGGCGGCAGCGGTGGCGCTGCAAAAGAGGAGGATAAATGAAACGAAAAGACACAAAAGCGATGGGCCGAACGGCCGAGGATGGCGAGGAAAGTGATCGAATAGGACGTCTCGGCGAGTCACGCTTCGATTTACTTTGCAATGACGCAAAGCTATTCTGCAACAAGTTTACAGTGGACCGAACTGGAAAAGACTTCGTCGTTGAGCACCCATTGGATAAAATAAATAATTTTGTATCGTATGATAAGCGCGGAGAGCCTAAAAAATATATTTTCCAAGTTAAGACAGTTGGTAAGGGATCGCGTTCGGTCTCGATATCCTTGAGTTCGGCCGAGAGACTTATAAAGGAAGCCTGCCCAACCGTTATCTGTGTTTTTTCATATGACAAAAGCACAGACCGGTTGGATCATATGGTTTTCATTCACATAATTGACGATGTGATTGCCAAGGTTTTGCGGCGACTTAGGATGGAGTATAAACGTGGCAATCAGCGCCTTCATAAAGCGACAATCAGCATTCCGATTCCGGGAGCTCGCAAGCTTCAAATCGAAAAAGAGGTATTGCTTCAAGAACTTGATAAGCTTGGGATTCCTACGATGGAAGCTTACGCTCTTAAGAAACGTGAGCAAGTAAAAACACTAGGTTTTGACGAACATCGCTACACTATGAAAATGACTTTCGAGGCTGCGGATCAGCAAGAACTTACCGATGGATTTTTGGGTCTGCGAGAACTCAAGGTAGCGCATGCGCACGCTGAGGAGTTCCGATTCGCAATTGGCCTCCCAGCGCCAGATCTCTTCCATGGCTTCGAAAAGGGCACTGTTTTCATTACACCCGAGCCGGTCGGGTCAGGGCGGCTGGCTATAGTGGAATCCGACGGAACGACTCCGTTTGCCGCCTTGGTGAAGGTCGTAGGTGTGCCCGGGGGCGAGGTTGGAGTAGAGCCGACGTTGCTCTTTCAATGGTCTGCCGGCTATGTTCAAATAAAATACATAAAAAAATTGCTGAACGTTACTTTAAAGCCATCAAAAAGTGATATCGCAAGTTCGCAAACTTTTATCGATGAATATCGGTTTATGAGGCGCCTACTCGATTCACCCGCCCAACTGATCTACGAGGACGCACGTGGCACAGTTAGCCTGGGAACGATCGACTGGCCTCAAAAGGATGATGATCTCAGTATTCGCCGTATAGCTCGCATGCTCGATTGGTACGATGGGATTTACAGCACGGCCGGAGATTATCCGAACGAAATATCGATCGAGCGATTGTGGCAGACGCGCCGAGAAGCGAAAATACTCTATGAAATGGTGACGAAGAATGTTCGGTTTCAGACGACAAGCGAAATATGGGAAATGGAGGAAATAGATAACGCGCGCGGCCAATATGTCACTGCGATTGAACTCGCTGGATTGTGGTACGGCATCGGGATACCTCTATCCGTCTCAACTCAGGCCGCGACAGAAAAGCGAAACTGGATTGGCATTAAAGCCGGAGAAGTCCATATAGAGAGATTCAATGGCGATGTAGATAATAAATTTCCGAACTTTAGAGAGAAGATTATAAAGCTAAGCAGTTCTCAATGTAGCTTTATCCAAGACCCTGAAACATTTCTGAAGGATAATGGCACCATTGAGATTAGGCAGTAAGATTGCGCTTTTGGCGGTCTGCCTTGTTGCGATGATGCCCCTCTCTTGCGATTTCTA
>NZ_JAAKZF010000064.1 GCF_011045125.1 Allomesorhizobium camelthorni
CTTTATGTCCCGATAATTCGTTGAATTCGTTCATGAAACTTTGGTACGGTTGGGTGGGCTCGAACCACCGACCTCCGGATCCACAATCCGGCGCTCTAACCAACTGAGCTACAACCGCACATTCGGGCGGGCGGATTGCCTGAACCACGCGGGTCCAACGCAGGCGCCTATCGCCAATGAAGCGTCCATTACGGGCAAACGAAGGACATTTCAAGATGTTTGGGGCAGAGTTGCCGTTCGATTTCGCCGCAGGCCGATAGCTCGCGGCAAAAGCGAACGAATTGCCGGCGAATGCTGCTGCCAGGCAAAGAAAAAGGCCGGCGGGAGGAGGTGCCGGCCTTTTCCTATATCGGACCAGCGGGAGGAGGTGCTGGCCGCTATCCCTAAAAGACGGTGGGAGGAGGATACCGCCTTTCAGGTATTTCTGGTCGATTGAACGCGTCAGGCGACCTTGAGTTCCTTCATCGCCTTCTCGAAGGCGTCCTTCATCGGCTTGGACACTTCCTCGGCGGCCTTGGTGGTGACGGCCTGGATATCCTTGGCCTGCTCCACGCTCATCTCGACGCCCTTGCGCAGAAACGCGGTCTGCAGTTCAACAAACTCGGAGACGGACTTCACGCCAAGCAGCGCTTCGAGGTGCGAGAAACCGGCTTCGGCGTTGGCGCGCATGGCGGCGATCGCCTTCAGGGAAACGTCGTTGCCCGCGGTCTTGGCGGTCTCGAGCGTGGATTCAATAGCCTTTTGGGTGGTCTCGGCGCCTGACTTCAGCTTGGTGTAGGCTTCCTTCGACTGCTCGACGCCCTTCTCGGCGAAGGCGCGGAACTGGTCGGTGGCTTTGGAAGCGTCGAAGGTCGGGAATTCGACGTTCTCGATGGTGTCTGCGGTCTTGCCTGCGGTCTTGGACATATTTCCATCCTTTTTCAGTGGACAGCCTTGAAGAAGGCCGTCTCGTTCATGCATGACGTGGATATAATACAAGTCATGGTGCATTGCAACATATTTGTTGCGCTGCACCAAACCCGCGATTCCGCGTTAACCAAACACCGAGTTTCCGGGGTTCCTCATGCGCTGTTTTGTGGACGCGCGAACCGCCGGGTTTTATTAACAAACGGTTAATTGCGGCGTCCATGCAAGGGTGGTCAAGTCAGCTTATGCCGTCAGAAGCCTATTCCTTCATCGACGTGGTCGTGCTCGACGAAGTGCGCGAGCGCTTTGCTGCCGGCGACGCGCTGGCGATACTTTCCATCGACCTCGAACAGGTGATCTGGGCCAACGGCCCGGGCGCAGCACTTTTCGGACATGACGACATCGAGGCGATCATCGGCGAGCCGAGCCGCCTCGGCCTGCCCGCAAGGCGCCAGATCATGGCCATAAGAGGGTATCCCGATATCGGACGTGACAGGCCGCTTATGGTGCGCATGACGACCGGCGTAAGCAGCCAAGCCGTCGCCTTCATCGCCAGCGCGCTCACGCTTCCGGACGGTGAAAAGGCAATTTTGCTGGCGGCCCCCATCGCGCAAGCTGCGTCACGCGGCCCGGCGGAAGCAGCCGAGCGTGCGATCGCCGGCTTCAACGAGCCCGGTCATTTCGTCGCCTTCATAGACGGGCGCGGCGAAGTGGAGGCGGCTTCGGCCGGCTTCGGCGAACTCGGCGTTTCGCGCGAGACGCTCGCCGCCCTTGCCGCCGAGATCGGCGGCGGACCGGAGCGCATCGCTCGGCGCGTCATCCGCGGCGGATCGGCACGGCTGCCGGCTGGCATGGCGCGACTCACCGACGAGCCGGCGCGACATCTTCTTGTGGTGATCGACGAACGCCGGGCCGGCGGCGAAGAATTTACACCCGGCGAAGGCGCAGATGCGGCCGAACTCACAGCGCACGAGCAAGAGCCGGAACCTGCGACAAGCGCCGACGCGGTCGAGCAGGACAATTCGGCCGCAAGGCATGCGGCCGTCGAAACGGCAGCGCCACCAGCCGCCGACGAGAAGTCCACGCCGGCTATCCATGAAAAAACCGCCGGCGAAGCGCCGCCGGCGCAGCTCGACAACTGGTATTTCAGCGCGGCGGGCGAGCCTCCCCACGATCAGCCACCATCACAGGCCGTCGAGGGACCAGAACGCCGGAAGACGGAAGCACCGGCTGCCGCGGAGCGCGTCACGACGCCGATGCGGTTCGTCTGGCGCACCGACGCCGAAGGCAGGTTCAGCGCCATCTCGCCCGAATTCGCCGACGCCGTCGGCGCGCTCGCGGCCGATGTCGTCGGACGGCGCTTCAAGGATGTTGCGGCGACCTTCGCACTCGATCCGTCTGGCGAGATCACCGGCCTGCTCGACCGCCGCGACACCTGGTCCGGACGCTCGGTGCTGTGGCCGGTCGCCGGAACCGCGCTGAAAATCCCCGTCGACCTCGCCGCACTGCCCGTCTATGGCCGCGACCGCGACTTCCAGGGGTTCCGCGGCTTCGGCGTCGCCCGCGGCGCGGAAGCGGTCGCCGACCCTGAAGGGATCGGCCTTGTCCTGGTCGCTCCGCGCGCCGACGTCACGGCGCCGCAGTCCGGCGAAACGCCGGCCGAGACCGCGCAGCCCGAGGCCGGCCAAAGCAAACCCGATGCCGCCGACCCGTTCAAGGGCGAGGTGCCGGTGCTGACCATCGTGCCGAAGCCGGACCGCCGTTTCGCGGACAAGGTGATCCGGCTCGCCGAGCACCGCCAGCCCGCCCCCGAAAAGGGCGGCCTGTCGAGCATAGAGCGGAGCGCGTTCCGCGAAATCGGCGAGCGGCTGAGGCTGATCGGCGAGCCCGCCGCGCCGGGGCAAGCGGATACGGCGGCAGCAGCGGAACAGGAAGCCTCCCCCGCTCCGAAAGCCGACGAAGGCGCGGCAGCCGACGCCGCCGGAAAAGAGCAGCCGCCAAGCCTGGAGGACAAAACTTCGGCTGTCGAAACCGGCGCTCGGGACGAAACCTCTGAAGCGGCGACCACCGAGAGATCCCAAACAACCATCCCATCCGAGGACCAGGCGGCCACGGAGCCGGTAGCGGCCGTGGAAATCGAAGAGGCAGCAGAAGCCACCGCCGAGGAGATAGCCGAGGCTGAGGAGCCGGAGGCTGTCGAAGCGGAAGCCGAGGCGGAGACTGCCGACGCGGATGCTGCGGAGCCGACTGAGACTGCCGAGGCCAAGCCAGACGCGGAAGAAGAGGCCGACGCCGCGGAGCCTGCGGAACTCTCAGACGCGACGGAAAGTGGCGCCGCCCTGCCAGACGAAGCCGTGGAGCACATCGAAAGCCCCGAAGCCGCGGAAGCCGAGGCTCGGAAAAAGCTGCCCGCCGACACCGGCATATTGGCAAAGCTGCCGGTTCCGGTGCTGATCCATTCGGGCGACGCGCTCCACTACGCCAATGACGAATTCCTTGCGCTGACTGGCTATGATTCCGTCGAGCAGCTTGCGGAAGCAGGCGGGCTCGACGTGTTGTTTTCCGATCCTTACGGCGACGACCAGCATGACGAGGCGGACCGCTCACTCAGGCTTTCGACCCGCGACGGGCTGGAATTCCCGATCGAGGCGCTGCTGCGCTCCGTGCCGTGGAGCGGCGGCAAGGCGCTGATGCTGGTGGTGCGGCGCACCGGAGAGGATGAAACGCCGGCCGAGCCCGTGCCCCTCCGTTCGGCGGAAGAGCAAGAGCTGCGCGCCCGCGTGGCGGAGATGCGCACGATCATCGACACGGCGACGGACGGCGTGGTGCTGATCGCCAATGACGGCGCCATTCGTTCGATCAGCCGGCCGGCCGAGGCTCTGTTTTCCTTCGACAGCGACGAGGTCGCGGGCAAGCCGTTCATCTCGCTGTTCGCAATAGAAAGCCAGCGCGCGGCGCGCGACTATTTGAACGGGCTTTCCGACCACGGCGTGGCGAGCGTTCTGAACGACGGCCGCGAAGTGATCGGGCGGGAGGCGCAGGGGCGTTTCATCCCGCTGTTCATGACCATCGGCAAGCTGCCCAACGACAGCGGCTATTGCGCCGTGGTGCGCGACATCACCCAGTGGAAGCGCGCCGAGGAGGAACTGACGCAGGCGCGCGCGCTCGCCGAGCGGGCTTCGTCGCAAAAGACCGATTTCCTGGCGCGGGTTAGCCACGAGATCCGCACGCCGCTCAACGCCATCATCGGCTTTTCCGAACTGATGGTCGACGAGCGCTTCGGCCCGATCGCCAACGACCGCTACCGCGACTATCTGCGCGACATCAACCGCTCGGGCAACCACGTGCTCGACCTCGTCAACGACCTGCTCGACATTTCCAAGATCGAAGCCGGGCAGCAGGAGATGGCCTACGAGGCCGTGTCGCTCAACGACACTCTGGCCGAGACCGTCGCCATGATGCAGCCGCAGGCCAATCGCGAGCGGGTCATCATCCGCTCGAGTTTCGCTTCCAAGCTGCCGGAAGTCGTCGCGGATCTGCGCAGCATACGCCAGATCGCGCTCAACATATTGTCGAACGCGGTGCGCTACACGCAGGCCGGCGGCCAGGTCATCATCTCGACCGCCTACGAGCCGTCCGGCGATATCGTCATGCGCGTGCGCGACACCGGCGTCGGCATGAGCCAGGCGGAGATCGAGCAGGCCCTGAAACCGTTCAAGCAGATCAACTCGCTGAAACGGACGCGCGGCGACGGCACCGGGCTTGGCCTGCCGCTCACCAAGGCGATGGTCGAGGCCAACCGGGCGCGGTTTTCCATCAATTCGACGCCCGGCGAAGGCACGCTGGTGGAGATAACCTTCCCTTCCACGCGGGTGCTGGCGGACTGAGCCGGACCTTCCTTGACGTGACGTCAAGCCGCAGCAAACGAATTTGCATTGCACGAAGTAGTGCAATTCGCGCAAGTCATTGAAAAGCTGCGTATAACAGTCCAGTTTAGAATAATTCTAAACTATTGAATTTGTTGCTCTTTCCCTTGACCCTCCGCTGGATTTCGCCCAATAGACGTTCGGTTTCGACGACGGAACCGACAGAGGAAACGCGTTCCCCGGGGCCTTGAACCCCTCGACGGACAGGAGAGTGTCATGACCTTCACGAAAGCCCGGTCGAAAGCGGCCGGCTGCGCAGCATTCGCAATTGCCGCATTGTTCGCCGGCTCGGCGCTCGCCGACGGCACGGTGAACATCTATTCCTACCGCCAGCCCGACCTGATCAAGCCGGTGCTCGACGCCTTCACGGCCGAGACTGGCATCGCGACCGAGGTGCTGTTCCTCGACAAGGGCCTGGAAGACCGCATCCTGGCCGAGGGCCAGAATTCGCCGGCCGACGTGATCCTGACTGTCGACATCGCCCGCCTCACCAACGCCAAGGAAAAGGGCGTTACCCAGGCGCTGGACGACGCCACCGTCAACGGCAATCTGCCGGCCGAATACCGCGATCCGGAAGGCCATTGGTTCGGCCTCACCAAGCGCGCCCGCGTCGTCTATGCCTCGAAGGACCGCGTGACCGACACCGCGCTGACCTATGCCGACCTCGCCGACCCGAAGTGGAAGGGCAAGATCTGCATCCGCTCCGGCCAGCACGACTATAACCTCGCGCTGTTCTCTGCGGCCATCGCTCATTGGGGTGCGGAAAAGACCGAAGAGTGGATGAAAGGCTTCAAGGCCAATCTGGCGCGCAAGCCCGACGGCGGCGATCGCGATCAGGCCAAGGCAATTGCCGCCGGCGAATGCGACATCGCGCTCGGCAACACCTACTATGTCGGTCTGATGCAGACCAATGAGAAGGAGCCCGAGCAGAAGGAATGGGCGGCGGCCATCAACGTGATCTTCCCGACCTTCGAGGAAGGCGGCACGCATGTGAACATTTCGGGCGCAGCGCTCGCCAAGAACTCGCCGAATCGCGACAATGGCGTGAAGCTGATCCAGTTCCTGTCGAGTGACAAGGCGCAGCAGATCTATGCCGAACAGGTGTTCGAATATCCGGTCGAGCCGGGCCTCGAACCGTCCGACGTGGTGAAGGCGTTCGGCGAACTGAAAGCCGACACGCTGCCGCTCGCCGACATCGCCAAGAACCGCAAGGCCGCTTCCGAAATGGTCGACCGCGTCGGCATCGATGACGGCCCGTCGAGCTAAGCCTCGTTCATGAAGACCCGCGAAGGCCGGTCCGTGAAAGCGGTCCGGCCTTTCGCCATTCCAAGGGCGAGGCAATGCTGGCGCCAGACAATGCAATGGAGATGAACGCCCCCGGTAAAGACGTGCTCGCGGTGGTCAAGCCGGTCAAGCGCTATCGCCATCCCTTCGTCATCGCGTTGACAGTGGCGATCTGCGGCATCGTCCTCCTGCCCGTCGCCACGCTGGCGGCAATCGCTCTCTCCGGTACCGGAGAGGACTGGCCCCACCTCGCCCGCAACGTGCTGCCCGGCGCGACCCTGACGACGCTGTGGCTGCTGGCCATGGTCTCGGTCGGCACAGCAATCATCGGCGTCGCCACCGCCTGGCTGGTCGTCGGCTACGATTTCCCGCTGCGCCCCTTCTTCTCCTGGGCGCTGGTTCTGCCGCTCGCCGTGCCGCCCTATCTAGCGGCCTATGCGTTCGGCGAATTTTTCCTGTTCAGCGGGCCGGTGCAGTCGGCATTGAGGGCGATGTTCGGTTTCGACAGCCCGCAGCAATACTGGTTTCCGGAAATCCGCTCGACCGGGGGCGCGGCCTTCGTGCTCACCTGCGTACTCTATCCCTATGTCTACCTGACCAGCCGCGTGGTGTTCCTGATGCAGGGCCGCAACATTGCCGATGTGGCGCGCACGCTCGGCGCAAGGCCGGCGAAGGTCTTCTTCCGCGTGCTCCTGCCTGTGGCGCGGCCGGCAATCGGCGCAGGCGTCGCGCTGGTGTTGATGGAAACGATCAACGACATCGGCGCGTCCGAATTTCTCGGCGTGCGCACGCTGACCACAGCCGTCTTCACCACATGGATCAACCGCAGCAGCCTCGAGGGCGCCGCCCAGCTCGCTTTGGTCATGCTCATCCTGGTGCTGCTTTTGCTTGCAGCCGAGCAGTTCGCCAGGCGCAGGCAACGCTTCCACAATGTGCGCGGCAGCCAGTTGAAGGCCCGCCCGCCGCGCGTCAGGCTGAGCGTGCCCGGCCAGATGGTTGCGCTAGTCACGGTGGCCCTGCCGGTCCTGTTCGGCTTCGGCGTTCCGCTCCTCGTGTTCGGGCAGTACGCCTCGCGCCGGCTCGACTATCTGCTCAACGCAGACCTCGCCAAGGCTTTCGTCAACAGCATCTTCACGGCGAGCGCGGCCGCACTGCTCACCGTCGCGCTGGCGCTGCTCCTCATCAACGCGGTGCGGCTGTCGCGCTCGCGCCTGACCGCCTGGCTGGTGCGCATCGGCTCCGTAGGTTACGCGCTGCCTGGCACGATCATGGGCCTCGGCCTGCTCTTTGCGCTCGCCCGCTTCGACAACGCCGTCGACCATTTCGCCAGGGAGACCTTCGGCGTTTCAACTGGGCTCTTGCTCACCGGATCGGCCGCCGCCGTCATCCTCGCCTGCACGATCCGCTTCCTGGCGCTGGCCGAAGGCGCGGTCCGTTCCGGCATGGAGAAATTGCCGCCTCACCTCGACGAAGCCGCCCGCAGCCTCGGCAAGACGCCGGCCAAAAGCGCCGCGCTCGTGCTGCTGCCGCTGCTGCAGCCGGCGATCCTGACCGCGCTGGTGCTGGTCTTCGTTGATACGGTAAAGGAACTCTCGGCGACCATCCTGCTGCGGCCGTTCGGGTTCAACACGCTGGCGACGCTGGTCTATGAGAACGCCTCGCGCGCGGTGGTCGAGGACGGGGCTGTGGCGGCGCTGCTGATTATCGTGACCGCGACCGTGCCGGTCATCCTCTTGTCCAGGGCGCTCGCCCGCGACCGCGCCGCTTCGATGTAGCGACGGAACCAAGAAAAAGGCGCCCAAAAAGGGCGCCTGAATTAATGGGATGCTGTCACAACGGGGCTTGAGCGAACGTCGCTTCCTCGGGGGCGGAGGAACCGGATTTCTCCGTCAAGTTACGTGCGAATATCAGCGCCGGCCCTTAACAATTCCTTACCGGAACCCCGGAAAATTTACGAAAGTGTACCACTCGTGAAAACGAGGTAAATTTGCCGGTCATTCTTGCTTAACCATGTTCCGACCGTCTCACGTGCGGAGTTCGGGCAGATCGCGGAACAGTTCAAGCGCTTCCGGATTGGCCAGTGCTTCCTTGTTCTTGACGGTGCGGCCATGCACAATGTCGCGCACCGCGAGCTCGGTGATCTTGCCGGATTTGGTGCGCGGTATATCAGCGACGGCGACGATTTTGGCCGGCACATGGCGCGGGCTGGCGCCGGTGCGGATTTTCGTCCGGATGCGCTTTTCCAGCTCGGCGTCGAGGTTCACCCCGGCCACCAGCCGCACGAACAGCACGACACGTACGTCGCCTTCGAAATCCTGGCCGATGCACAGCGCCTCGGCGATCTCCGGCATCTGCTCGACCTGGTTGTAGATTTCCGCCGTGCCGATGCGCACGCCGCCCGGATTGAGCGTCGCGTCGGAACGGCCATGGATGATAATGCCGCCATGCTCTGTCCATTCGGCGAAATCGCCATGGCACCAGACATTGTCGAAGCGCTCGAAATAGGCGCCCCTGTATTTCTTGCCGTCCGGATCATTCCAGAAGCCGATCGGCATGGCCGGGAAGGCACGCGTACAGACCAGTTCGCCCTTGTCTCTCCTCACCGGCCGGCCGTCATCGTCCCAGACATCCACCGCCATGCCGAGCCCCGGCCCCTGGATCTCGCCCATCCAGACGGGCTCGGTCGGAACGCCGAGCACGAAGCAGGAGACGATATCGGTGCCGCCGGAAATCGAGGCGAGATGGACATCCTTCTTGATGCCTTCATAGACGAAAGCGAAACCTTCCGGCGACAGCGGCGACCCGGTCGAGGACAGGGTGCGCACGCTAGAGAGATCATGCGTCTCTATCGGCCGCAATCCGGCCTTGCGCACCGAGTCGATGAACTTGGCCGAGGTGCCGAAATACGTCATCTTTTCGGCTTGCGCGAAATCGAAGATCGCATTGCCGTCCGGGTAGAACGGCGATCCGTCATAGAGCAGCAGCGTCGCGCCGGACGCCAAGCCGGAGACCAGCCAATTCCACATCATCCAGCCGCAGGTGGTGAAGTAGAAGAAGCGATCGCCATCCTCGATGCCGGCATGCAGCCGCTGTTCCTTGACGTGCTGGATCAGTGTGCCGCCGGCCGAATGGACGATGCATTTCGGGATGCCGGTCGTGCCCGAGGAAAACAATATGTAGAGCGGATGCGAGAAGGGCAGCCGCTCGAACGCCACTTTCGCCGGCGCGAAAGGCGCGAGAGCGGCCTCCAGCGCGTCGGCCTTGTCGATGGTTTCGGCTACATCACCCGCCGTGCCGAGATAGTCGACGACCAGAACTTTGCGCACGGTCGGCAGCTTGGCCGAAACCGCCGCGATCTTGTCGGCCACCTCGATCGCCTTGCCATTGTACCAGTAGCCGTCCGGCGCGATGAAGATCACCGGTTCGATCTGGCCGAACCGATCGAGCACGCCCTGTTCGCCGAAATCCGGCGAGCAGGAAGACCAGACGGCCCCGAGCGACGTGGCTGCGAGCATTGCGGCGACCGTTTCGGGCATGTTCGGCATCATCGCGGCGATGCGGTCGCCCTCTTTCACGCCGAGCGACTGGAACAGCTGCTGCAACTGCGAGACCAACGCGTGCAGATCGTCCCACGACATGCGCCGCTCGACCTTGTCCTCACCCCTGAAGACGATGGCGTCGCCGCCGCCTGTCTTGCCCAGAAGGTTTTCCGCGAAATTCAGCCTCGCATCGGGGAAGAAGGCCGCACCCGGCATCTTATCGCCGTTGGTGAGCACGGTCTCGCCGCGTTCGCCGGCTATGCCGCAGAACTCCCAGACAAGACCCCAGAAAGCCTCGCGCTCGTCGATCGACCAGCGGTGCAGTTCGGCATAGTTCGAGAAATCAGCTCCCGCCCGGGCCGAAGCCGCCGACATGAAGGCGGTCATGGGCGCGGACGCGATCTGGTCCTGCGTCGGCGTCCAGAGCGGAGCGGTGCCGGCCATGTTTTCCTCCCTGACAATACTTTCCCGGTTATGCATATTGCAGCGCAGCAGGGCAAGACGTGGCGCCGGTAGCGCCATCCACTTGTGCGCAAATGCCATTGCAAGGCCACAAAGGCTTGAAAAGCGGGAGCTATCGGGCCACACCCGCTGGAGCGACCGTCCAGCACAGCGCGGCATCCGATCTAGACCGGATCAGCAAACGGGGCATCATGCCATCACCTCTCGTCAGGCGAAGCATATGGGGGATCGGCATCGCCGTTCTCCTTGCCGTCCTGATCGCGCTCCTGCTTCCCGCGATCGCCTCGACTCGCATCGTCCGCGACCGGATCGCCCTGGAGATGAGTTCGTGGAGCGGATACCGCGTCAGCATCGGCGCCCCGCCCGACATCGAGGTCTGGCCGACTTTCCAGGCTATCCTCACTGATGTCCGGCTCTCGCCATGGCAGAGCCCCTCCGGCCCGCCGGTCATCGCTGCCGAGCGCGTGGAGATCGAACTGTCAGCGCTCGCCGCCCTGCGCGGCAACGTCGTTTTTTCGAGCGCCCGTTTTGTTAGTCCCACTTTGTATATCCAGCGAGCCGCGAACGGCGCCTACATGCCCGAACTGCCCGGCGGTGGCCGCATCGCCGCATCGATAGCGGAAGCCCGCGCGGCGATTGCCGGAAACCCCGATGAGCAGGACGATCTGGCGTCCGATCCGTTCGGCACGGTTGAAGTCAGCGGCGGCAGGATTGCGCTCCACCAGGACGGGCAGGTCACGAACATCGTCACCGGCATTGCCGGCAGGGCCGACTGGCCGGCTCTCGACAGGGCGGGTGCACTGTCGGCCAGCGGCCTCTGGCGCGGCGAAACAGTGAAGATCGACATCGCATCCGAAAATCCGCTTTCGCTGTTTGCGGGCGGCGCGGCGCCTATCACCGTCAATTTCGCGGCCGCACCGGCCACGGTCTCCTTCACGGGCTCGGCAAAGCTTGCCGAAAACGGCTATCTGGATGGCGAAACAAAGGTTTCCATCCCTTCGATAAAGCGCGCGGCCGAATGGTCCGGATCGCACATGTCACCAGTCTCGCCGCGCGGCGAGGTGGCATTCAGCAGTCGCATCGTCGGAGATGCAGCCCGTGTGAAGTTCGAAAATGTCGCGCTTTCGCTCGATGAAAACCGCGGCGTGGGCGCGCTCAACCTCGAACTTAAACCCGACCGGCCGGCAATGTCGGGCTCTCTGGCTTTCGACGGGATCGATCTCGGATCTCTGCTTTCAGCGTTCACACCGCTGACGCTCGCCGCCGACGGCAGTGCCGGAGAGGCCAATGCCGACCTTTCCAGCCTGCTCGATATCGATCTCAGGCTGTCGGCGGAACGTGCGGTGGCGGGAACGATCAAGCTGGCCAATGTCGCCGCCACCGTGCAGGTAAAGGACGGGCTTGCGGTGTTCGACGTCTCCGATGCATCCGCCTTCGGCGGCATCGTGCAGGCCGGCGTCCGTTTCGACCGCAAGCCGGACGGCCCCTATGCCGAAATGCGGCTCCTGGCCTCCAACATTAACGGCGGCGCGCTGGCCAGCGCGGCTGGCATGACGAAGCTGGTGCCGATAGGCCAAGGCACGATTTCGGTCATCCTCAAGGGGCCGGGCGCCTCGTGGGAATCCATACTGGGGAACGCCGACGGCTCGATTTCGGCGAGCTTCGGACAGGGAGCGCTGGCCGGCCTTGATCTTGCCGGGCTACTGGCGCGCGTGAAGAAGGGCGGGTTCTTCGCGCTCGACGAGGTGTCCAAGGGAAACGTGCCGATCAGCGGCGCTGAGTTCAAGGCCAGCGTCGCCGACGGCGTGGCACGGATCGAAAAAGCCGAGGCCCGAGCCACTGGGCACACGCTGTGGCTCAAAGGCATCGTGCCCTATGTCGGCCGCGGCCTTGCGCTTACCGGCGGGGTCATGCCGACCGTCAGGGGAGCCCAAGGCGGAACTGCGGCGTTCTTCGTCGGCGGATCGTGGAGCGCCCCCTTCATCTCGCCGGTCGTTCCTCCCCAGCCGGCCGAGTAGGCTGGCCCTTACCCTCGCTGCGCCGCCTGCTCGTCACGCAGGCGCTGCACTTCGCGGCGCTTGTTGGCAAGCGAAGCCACAACCACGCCGATCGCGACGATGGCTATCAGCAGCGTGCAGGCGGCGTTGATCTCCGGCGTCACGCCGAGCCGCACCTGGCTGTAGATCTTCATCGGCAGCGTGGTTGCGCCGGGGCCGGAAGTGAAGCTCGATATCACAAGATCGTCGATCGAAAGGGTGAAGGCCAGCATCCAGCCCGACACGATCGCCGGCATGATGACCGGCAGCGTGATCTGGAAGAAGGTTTTCACCGGCGGCGCACCGAGATCCATCGCCGCTTCCTCGAGCGAGCGGTCGAAACTGACCAGGCGCGACTGCACCACGACCGCCACGAAGCACATCGAGAAGGTGATGTGCGCCAAGGTCACTGTCATGAAGCCGCGATCAAAGCCTATGGCGACGAACAGCAGCAGCAGCGAAAGCCCGGTGATGACTTCGGGCATGACCAGCGGCGCAAACACCATGCCCGAGAACAGCACCCGCCCGCGAAACCGCGTGTAGCGGGTCAGGGTAAGCGCCGCGAGCGTGCCGAGCACGGTCGCGATCGTGGCCGAGATCAGGCCGACGCGGATCGTCACCCAGGCGGCGTCCATGAGGCCGCGATTGTTGAACAGTTCGACGTACCATTTGGTGGAAAAGCCGCCCCACACCGTGACCAGCTTCGAGGCGTTGAACGAGAAGATCACCAGAAGCACGATCGGCAGGTATAAAAAGGCGAAGCCCAATACGATCGAGACGATGTTGAAGCGGCTCCAGGTCGCGTTCATCGCTCCTGCTCCTGCGCGCGCGCCTGTGCGCTCTGGAAGATCATGATCGGCACGATCAGGATCAGCAGCAGGATCACCGCCACGGCGGACGAGACCGGCCAGTCGCGATTGGCGAAGAACTCGTTCCAAAGCGTCTTGCCGATCATCAGCGTCTGCGAGCCGCCGAGCAAATCGGGAATGACGAACTCGCCGACGGCCGGGATGAACACCAGCATGCAGCCGGCAATGACACCGGGCAGCGACAGCGGGAAAGTGATCTTCCAGAACGCGCCGTTCGGCGTGCAGCCGAGGTCTTTCGCCGCCTCGATCAGCGAATAGTCCATCTTCTCCAGCGACGAATAGAGCGGCAGGATCATGAATGGCAGGTAGGAATAGACGATGC
The DNA here is from genome assembly GCF_011045125.1 of Allomesorhizobium camelthorni. Taxonomy (GTDB): domain Bacteria; phylum Pseudomonadota; class Alphaproteobacteria; order Rhizobiales; family Rhizobiaceae; genus Allomesorhizobium; species Allomesorhizobium camelthorni. The sequence continues at coordinate 13,345 of NZ_JAAKZF010000064.1, forward strand.
CGATGAAGATCGCCGTATGGGTATTGAGGATGATCAGCGGCTCGTCGATGATGTTAAGCGCCATCAGGAACTGGTTGAGCAGGCCCTCCGGCTTCAATATGCCGATCCAGGCATAGACCCGGATCAGGAACGAGGTCCAGAACGGCAGGATCACCAGCATCAGCAGCATCGGCCGCAGCGACGCCGGCGCGCGCGCCATGCCGTAGGCGATCGGATAGCCGACAAGCAGCGTCAGGAATGTCGAGATCGCGGCGATGACGACGCTCGACACATAGGCGTTGAAATAGAGCGCATCCTCGGTAAGCCAGACGTAATTGTCGATGCTGAGCTGCCGCAACTGCTCCAGCAGCCCCGAGACGCCATCGGCAAGGCTGAGCACCGGATCGTAAGGCGGCATGGCGATCGCGGTCTGCGATAGCGAAATCTTGAAGACGATGACGAACGGGGCGAGGAAGAAGAACAGCAGCCAGAGATAGGGCACCAGTATGACCAGCCGGCTGACGACGGCGGCGACGGCGCGGCCAGCAAGCGACCGGCCCTGAGCCGCGGCAACGGCCCCATTCTCGCGATCGATCACCGCTTCCGACATATCGGCCTACCGGGTCAAGACGACGCCGGCATCCGGCGTGAATGAAATCCACGCCCGGTCGTTCCAGGTTAGCGGGTCTTCGGTGACGCGCGAAGCGTTTAGCGAACTCGCCTTGACGACCTGGCCGTCGTCGAGCCGGACATGGTAGACGGTCATGTCGCCGAGATAGGCCAGATCGAAAACTTCGCCCTCCATCGCATTCACCGCGCCTTCGGGCCGGCGCGACGAGACCCTGATCTTCTCGGGACGTATGGCGAAGGACACCGCATTGCCCGTCTCCGCGTCGCCGGCATTCTCCACGATGATCTCGGCGCCGCTCGCCCCGGTGATGCGGGCGGTACGGGCGTCCCTTGCCGCCACCCTGCCCTCGAACATGTTCACATTGCCGACGAAGCCGGCGACAAAACGCGAGCCCGGCGCCTCGTAGACTTCCGCCGGCGTCGCCACCTGCATCACTTCGCCCTTGTCGAGGATGGCTATGCGGTCGGCCATGGTCATGGCCTCTTCCTGGTCGTGGGTGACGACGACGAAGGTCAGCCCCAGCGATTGCTGCAGGTCCATCAGCTCGAACTGCGTCTCCTCGCGCAGCTTCTTGTCGAGCGCGCCGAGCGGCTCGTCGAGCAGCAGCACCTTGGGGCGCTTGGCGACCGAGCGGGCGAGCGCCACGCGCTGGCGCTGGCCGCCCGATAGCTGGTGCGGCTTGCGCTTGGCGAACTGCTCGAGCTTGACCAGGCGCAGCATCTCCTTGACCCGCGCCTCGATCTCGGCCTTGGGCATGTTGTCCTGCTTGAGGCCGAAGGCGATGTTGCCCTCCACCGTCATATGCGGAAACAGCGCATAGGACTGGAACATCATGTTGACCGGGCGGCGATAGGGCGGGATGCCGCGCAGATCCTGCCCGTCGAGCAGGATGCGGCCCGAAGTCGGCTCGTCGAAGCCGGCCAGCATCCTGAGCAGCGTCGACTTCCCGCAGCCCGACGCGCCGAGCAGCGCGAAGAATTCGCGCTCATAGACATTCAGCGACAGATTGTTGACGGCGGTGAAGTCGCCGAACTTCTTGGTGACGTTCTCGAAGGAAATGTAAGGCTTGGCGCCGGGATCGGCCCAGGGCGCGAAATCCCTGCGGATGCTGCCAAGCGACTTCATGTTCTGCTCCGACTTTTTGAACGGCCAAGCGCAACAAACCCCGGCGCACGCGCCGGGGTTTGTTGCCGGATGCTACTGCCCCGTGACGATCTTGGTCCAGGTGCGCGTCACCACGCGCTGCGTCTTCGGGTCGTAGGGGCTGACCGTGAACAGCTTCTGCGCCGTCGCCTCGTCGGGATAGATCGCCGGATCCTCGATGATCTCCTTCTCGATGAACTCCTGCGAGGCCTTGTTGCCGTTGGCGAAATAGACGTAGTTGGTCGCCTTGGCCGCCACTTCCGGCTTCATGATGTAGTTCAGGAATTCATGCGCCTCGTCGACATTCTTGGCGTCGGCGGGAATGGCCATCTGATCGAACCACATTTCCGCGCCTTCCTTCGGGATGACGTAGTCGACGACCACGCCCTGGTCGGCTTCCGCGGCGCGGTCGCGTGCCTGGAACACATCGCCCGACCAGCCGACCGCGAGGCAGATGTCGCCATTGGCCAGCGCGTTGATGTATTCGGACGAATGGAACTTGCGGATGTGCGGCCGAAGCGCAAGCAGCGTCTCCTCGACCTTGGCGAAGTCCTCAGTGGACGTACTTTCGGGGTTCAGGCCGAGATAATTCAGCGTCGTCGGGATGATGTCGGACGGCGAATCCAGCACGTAGACGCCGCAACCGGCCAGCTTTGCGAGGTTTTCAGGCTTGTAGAACACCTCCCAGCTATCGACCTTGTCGATGCCCAGCGCCGCCTTCACCTTGTCGACATTGTAGCCGATGCCGACCGTGCCCCACATCCAGTTGACGGAGTAAGCGTTGTCGGGGTCGAACTTGGCGACCCTATCGTTCACCACGTCCCACATGTTGGAGAGGTTCGGGAGCTTGGACTTGTCGAGCTTCTGGTAGACGCCGGCCTCGATCTGGCGGACGAGGAAATTGTGCGTTGGCACCACGATGTCGTAGCCCGAGCCGCCGGCGAGCAGCTTGGTTTCCAGGATCTCGTTGGAATCGAAGACGTCATAGACGACCTTGATGCCGGTTTCCTTGGTGAAATCGGTGATGATCGACTCGTCGATATAATCCGACCAGTTGTAGATGTTGACGACGCGTTCCTGCGCTTGCGCGGAAACTGTCAAGGCCGCGGCCAAGGCGGCCGAAGCGGCCGATAGCCATAGCGCTTTGTGGATCATAATGTTCTCCTCTGTGCGGTGTTCCGTCCCGGCTCGTTCGAAGGATCAGCGGCCGGGTATCGGTTGAAGCCTATTGGCGTTTTTGCGGTGCGACAAGCGGCAATCGGCGTGCCCGAAAGCCGCATGTACGCCCCGCATATTGTTGATTTGACGTTGAGTTTTACCGGCGTTTCGGCAGCGAAGCGTGCGACGCGAAGTTTCGCGCGAACGCTTCCGTAGAACGTATCTGTGGCGCCGGCGCCCGCTGCGTCGGCTTTCGGAAATGGCAAGACACGCCTGTGCTTTTGTTGCCGATAACCCAGCCTGCCCGCTCCCGGATGGCGATGTCAATGGGGAGACGGCATTCCGGTCGTACCGGGCTTTTGCGGCCGCGTCTGGCGCTTGAATTCGAGGCCGATATGGACCAGCAACGCGACGAATACGACGGCCCCGCCCAGAACCGTGCGCGCCGAGGGCACTTCGGCGTGGATCAGCCAGACCCAGACCGGCCCGAGTATGGTTTCGAACGTGCCTAGCAGGGCTGCAAAGGCCGCCGGGATCAGCCTGGCGCCGGTCGCGAAGAAGGCCAGGCCAAGCCCGAGATTGAGCGCTCCGAAGGCGAACAGGAACCCCATATCACGCGGCGCGACCGCCAGATATTCGGCCTGCGTCGTCGCGAACAGCGCCGCAAATACGGTGCCAAGGCAGGTCGCGGGCGTCATGCGCACATGGGCGAAGCGCCTGGTGATGACGGTTGCGATCGAAAACGCGAACGCGATCAGCAGAGCGAGCCCATCGCCGACCGGCGACACCTGGCCGTTGAAGGATTCCGAGACCATGATCGCCACGCCGCAGATGACGGCGGCGATCGCCGCCCAGGTTGCGCCGGCTACGCGCTCGCGAAACAGCACCCAGGCGATCAGCGCCGCGATCAGCGGCACGCCGGCCTGCATCAACAGGATGTTGGCGACGGTCGTATAGGCCAGCGCTACGACGAAGGAGGTCGAGGCGGTGGCGAAGCACAGCGCGACTGCGAAGCCGGGCAGTCCCATGTCGCCGAACATTTTCAGCATGCCGCGCCAGCCGTCGCGCCACAGCATGAAGCCGAACAGGAAAGCGGCCGCCCAGAACGAGCGCCAGAACACCACGGTCCAGCTGTCGCCGGCCTCTATGAAGCGTGCGATGGCCCCGCCAAAACTCCAGAACAGCGCTGACAGGAACACCAGCAGTAGGCCGATATTCTCCTCGCGCCGCGAAACCAGCGGCGCTGCGGCGGCTTGCTGCGAAGCTCTGTCGTTCATGGCGGTTCGCCGGCGGTTCGATGAGCCGCCGGATCACAGGCACAGGCGGACACAAGCGGCGTATCCGAAACGGCAGGTCGCCGCGTGGTCCAGCCGACTGTTCCATTTATGGCACGTTGTGGGCAAAGAGAACGGTTTCCGCGCCCAGCCGGCAATTGCTTTCGCTGGCAATCTGTTGCCGTCCGCTGTCGCACGTTGGCGGCCTTGCCGACACCCGCCAGCTTCTCGCCCACTTGAGCAGACCGCCGACGCGCCGGAAGAGCCCGAGCGATGACGAATTGTCTTCGTAGATATCAATGAAATCGACCGGCTTGCGGTCGGCCCGCGTTCGCAGCACTTCGCGGTGAATGAAGGTCCAGACAAGCATCTGATCCATGACAGATCCTTTCGCTATCATTTCGTAATTGAATGATAGGATTAACTTTAGAGCTGTTCATCGCCTGAAAACCGCAGTATGTTTTTCAACCATGAAAAACCTGGACTGGAATGATCTGCGGATTTTTGTTCGCGTGGCGCGCGGCGGCGGGCTGTCGGCGGCCGCCGCCGAACTCGGCTCCAGCCCGGCCACGGTCGGGCGGCGCATGCTGGCGCTGGAACAGGTTTTGGCCCGGCCGCTCTTCGTGCGGCGCCAGACCGGCTACGAGCTCACCGAGCATGGCCGTGCGCTGCTCGCCAAGGCGCTTGCCGTCGAGGCGAGCGCCAGGCCAATCGAGGAATGGCTCGAAGCGGACGACCACCGCGCCACCGTGCGGATCTCGGCCGGCACATGGACGGCGAACTTCTTCGCGGAGAATTTCGCGCGGCTGTGGACGCCTTCCGATCCGTTCCGCATCGCCTTCAAGACGACAGAAGCGAAGCTCGATATCGCCCACCGCGAAGTCGAGATTGGCGTGCGCAACGCCCAGCCGGACAGCCCCAACCTTGCGGCGCGACGCACCGGCGAGGTGGCGCAGGCGCCGTTCCGCGCCCGCAACCGTCCCGGCGCCCAGCGGGAAGACTGGGTGGCCATCACCCCGGAAGACCGGGCGACACGCTCGGCCAACTGGGTCGCTGCACAGCCGGGCATCACGATAGCCGCCTGGGCCAACACGCCCCGAACCCTGCACGACCTCATTCGCGCCGGCGTCGGCAAGGGTGTGCTTCCGTGCTTTGCCGGCGATCGCGATCCGTTGCTGGAGCGGGCGGGCGGCACGATCGAGGAACTGCGAGAGGGCCAATGGATCGTCATGCACGATGACGATCGTCACCGCCGCGAGGTGCGCACCGTCATCGACCGCATCGTCGCGCTCGTCACCGCGCATTCCGCGCTGTTCGCCGGCGAGCGGCCGTTTGGCGAGGGGTAGCGGACCCCGGCTTGACGCGATCCGGAGGCAGGGCGGCTTATGCCGGCTTGCTGCCCATCATGCCGGCATAAACCTTCACTATTTTGGAAATCTCGCGATTGGCTTTCCGTACGTCGAACTTCTCGGGATCGAAGTCGCCGAGCCACTCGCGAATATCCGCGTGATCCGGGTGTTCCGGGTCTCCGGCGATGTCCAGCATATCAAGGTAGCCATAAGGGCCGCCGCAGTCCTCCGGCGGCCCGGCGCGTGCTCCCTCCAGACAGCGCGGCGGCTTGTCGCCTTTGGCGATTTCGCGATGTGCGAGCACATCGAGACGATGCCACCAGTCGTCGCCGAAATCATACTGGAACAGCGCATCCACGCCCGGTCTAAGAACATCTCGGACGATGACGCCCTCCATCGCCAGACTCTCCTGATCGTCGAGGTCGTCGTCGTCCAACTTGATATCGTAGCGTTTGCCGTCGATCTCGAAGCCGAACATGTGCGATGCCTGCCAGCCTACGGCTCCCTGCACGACGGCAGCCAATCCAACGAGCGGCATGTCGTCGGGCACGAGGACAGTCCGCCAGACCACCGGCTCCAGATCGAGCAATTCGATACGTATCTCATACATCTTCGGCATTCGACGTCTCCCGCTGTCCTATGGATTCTATCGGTAAGACGCCGTTGCGTTAAGACTGGAACTACTGGAAATCGAAGGCGCTCAAGCCCGTCACCATCTCGTCCAACCCGAGCGGCCGAGCCGTTTTGTTGCGGGAAATGCCATGTTATGCTCCAGCCAATGGAGTTCCAATTGATGAACCAGACTCTGAAGAATGCCATCCAGGAGGTCGACGCACTTCCCGAAGACGAGCAGGAAGAACTTGGCCGCGCGCTGATGGACATGGCTATCCGCAAGAAGATCGATGCCTTGCTGGCGGAGGCTGAATCGGAGGGCGGCGAAATTCCTGCCGAAGAGGTGTTTCGCGACCTCCGGCAGCGCTATGGCGCCTGACGTCGTATTTCGAAAGCGGGCGAGCGCCGATCTCGCCAATCTATTCGACTATTTGAACGCACTTAACCCTTCTGCCGCGCAGTCATATGTCGCCGCCGTGAGAAGTGCGTGCCTTGCGCTCAGTGACTTTCCCGAAAGGGCGCGTCGATACGACGATCGTCCGCAACCACGTCGTTTTTTACCGCTACGAGGCCGATCGACAGCGGTCATCGCGCGGATAATCGACGGCCGCCGCAACATGGAGGCGATCCTTCGCACCGCCAGGAGCCCCTAGCCGAAATCGCTACTGAAATCGAAAGCGCTTAGTCCCGTCACCATCTCGTCCAGCCCGAGGTCGGGCCGTTTTCGTTGCTGGAAATGCCGTGTTATGCTCCAGGCAATGGAGTTCCAATCGATGAACCAGACGCTGAAGAAAGCCATTCGCGAGGTCGAAGCACTTCCCGAAGACGAGCAGGAAGAACTTGGTCGCGCGCTGCTCGATATGGCGCTGAGAAAGAAAATCGACGCGCGGCTGGAGGCTGCCGTCAAACGGGGCGGGGCGACGCCGCACGACGAGTTCTTCGCTGAACTTCGTGCTCGCTATGGCGGCTGAAGTCCGATGGCTTGATCAAGCGAAGGACGACCTTGGGGAGATTCTCGATTACATAGCTGCTGAGAACCCGCAGGCCGGGGGACGCTATGTCGCCGGACTTTATGCGGCATGCGATAGGCTTGCCACCTTTCCGATGTCCGGGCGACGTTTCAATGACGAGTTCAGGGTTCTGATCTTCCGCAACCATCTCGTTTTCCACCAGTATGACGAAGCAGCCGACATCGTCTCGATCGTGATGGTTCTCGATGGCCGCCGCGATCTGAGCAGATTTTTCGAGCAAACTGTCTGACGAAAGTTGGGGCCGGTCTACTGGAAATCGAAAGCGCTCAGTCCCGTCACCATCTCGTCCAGCCCGAGCGGCCGCGTCACCGGCGGTTCGGCGCGCGAGAGGCAGCCTGAGCGCTCGCAGAGGCGGCAGGTCGGCCCGACCGGCGTCGAGAGGACAGCGCCTGACTTTGCGCCACTGCCTGCGGGACGGCCTGGCAGCGCCGCGCCATAGACGATCTCGTCCTTGAAACCAATGTCGCAGCCGATCAGGATCGCGGTGCGGCGCGGACGCTCCGAAAACGCGCCCTGCGGCCCTTCCAGTGTGCGGGCGACGCAGAGGAATTCGGCACCGTCCGGCATCTCGACCGCCTCGACGAAGATCTGACCCGGCTGGGTGAAGGCTGCATGCACCGGCAGCTTGGGGCAGCCGCCACCAAAACGGTTTTGCGGAAAACCCTGCGCGCCTGCCTTGCGGAAGCGGTGCCCGGCATTGTCGACCTCGAGCATGAAGAACGGCACGCCAGGAGCGCCGGACCGCTGCAGCATGGTCAGCCGGTTCGCCGCCTGCTCGAAGGAGACGCCGAAGCGTGATTTCAACACGTCGATATCATAACGGGCGCGCACCGCCGCCGCCTGAAACGCCTGGTAGGGCATCATCAGCGCGTGGGCGGCATAGCGGCCGAGTTCGAAGCGAGCGATGCGCCGCGCCTCGTCGGAAGAAAGCTTCAGCCCCTGGATCTCGCCAGCCACCGCGACCTGCATGCGCATCAGGCAGGCTTCCATCGCCACTTCGCGCAACTGGTCGAAAGGCGACAGGCGTTCGGAAATGAACAGGCGTTGCGAGTGGCGGTCATAGCGCCGCCGCCAGTTCGGCATCGTCGCCACCGGCAGCACCTTGACCACGATGCCGTATTCGCGCTTCAGCCAGGCCTTCAGCGCGCCGAACAGATCGTCGCCCGAATCGAGCAGCGCGGTGAACGCCTCCGCCTCCTCCTCCAGCGCCGGAAAATGGTTCGGGTGGCGCTCGAAAATCTCGCGCACTTCGTCGAAGGGCAGCCTGGCGCCGAGTAGCGCGGTCGCCCTGCCCTCGCGCGCCAGAAGCTCGGAAAGGTCCGACAGCCTTTCGGCCTGTTCGCGATAGGCCCGAAACAGCTTTATCATCGCCGCGGCCGCGTTCGGAGCGGCCTCGGCGACCTCGATCAGTTCCTGGTCGCCCGGCAATTCGCCGGCAAGCAGCGGATCGGCGAACATCTCACGCAGCGCCGTGATCGAGCCGCGCGCTTCGCCCTGCAACTCTTCCGGATCGACCTTATAGACGGATGCCAGCTTGAGGATGAGCTGCACCGTCAGCGGCCTCTGGTTGCGCTCGATCAGGTTGAGATAGGAAGGCGAGATCCCCAGCCCTTCGGCCATTGCCGTCTGGGTCAGGCCGCGGGCCGTGCGGATGCGGCGGATGCGCGGCCCGGCGAAGATTTTTTGCTCGGCCATGGGTCGGACCTACGCCGCGGACCCAAGATAATAGGAAATGAACAGGCAAATCAGTCCGATGACGCTGAGAGCAAGCTGCGCAATTAGCGGCTTTGACCTGGATCGCGTGGAACTCATCGCCGCTATCGCAGACACCGCAACTCCGGCGAAACCAACACCTGATAAAACCAGTAAGCCGTCTGAGAGTTCGCCCGCCACGAAACTCGGAAACGAGAGAACGAGCAAAGCCCCATTAAGAAATGCCGCCTGAAGCACCACAGAAATGGTGGCTGGCAGGCCTATGGCGGTTCGCGGCCGAGCAGCGGCTACATCGTCCCCTCCCATCGTTTGTCGGTGAACCAGTTCCGCAAAACCCCCGACACAGAAGAACACGATCAGAAGCTGACACAGGGCTGCCAACGGCAGAAGCAGAGTTGGGAGAACAGGCATTCAAACCATCGTGACTGTGATATTTACAGGAATTTACACGTAATTTGCGAAATCTCTCTGCAGGGCAACTTTTACAGCTTTGACAAATTTACAGCCTTCCCCAGTCAAACACAACACAGGTTTTCCCTTATTTTCTACCGCACTTGGCGATTTCCCTCGCTTGTCCCGCACTGCAATGTAAATGAAGTCATATACGGATGCGCCACCCGCACGGGAAGCCACAAGCAACCTTCGACTGACTGGAGCCGATCTATGACCGATTTTTACAACCTCGTCCCCTCCGCACCGGAAGGCCGCTTCGACGGCATCGAACGCCCCTACGCGCCGGAGGCCGTCACGCGGCTGCGCGGCTCGGTCCAGATCAAATACAGCCTCGCCGAAATGGGCGCCAACCGGCTGTGGAAGTTCATCCACGAGGAGGGTTTCGTTAACGCGCTCGGGGCGCTTTCGGGCAACCAGGCCATGCAGATGGTGCGCGCGGGCCTGAAGGCGATCTATTTGTCGGGCTGGCAGGTCGCGGCCGACGCCAACACGGCGTCTGCCATGTATCCCGACCAGTCGCTCTACCCGGCCAATGCCGCGCCAGAACTCGCCAAGCGCATCAACAAGACGCTGCAGCGCGCCGACCAGATCGAGACGTCCGAGGGCAACGGCCTGTCGGTCGACACCTGGTTCGCGCCGATCGTGGCCGACGCCGAGGCCGGTTTCGGCGGCCCCCTCAACGCCTTCGAGATCATGAAGGCCTTCATCGAGGCGGGCGCCGCCGGCGTCCACTACGAGGACCAGCTCGCGTCCGAGAAGAAGTGCGGCCATCTCGGAGGCAAGGTGCTGATCCCGACAGCGGCCCATATCCGCAATCTCAACGCAGCGAGGCTTGCCGCCGACGTGATGGGCACGCCGACGCTGGTCATCGCCCGCACAGACGCCGAGGCCGCCAAGCTTCTGACCTCCGACATAGACGAGCGCGACCAACCCTTCGTCGACTACAGCGCCGGCCGCACGGTCGAAGGCTTTTACCAGGTCAAGAACGGGCTGGAGCCGTGTATTGCGCGCGCCGTCGCCTATGCGCCCCATGCCGATTTGATCTGGTGCGAGACCTCCAAGCCCGATCTGGCGCAGGCCAAGAAATTCGCCGAGGGCGTGCGCAGGCATCACCCGGACAAGCTGCTCGCCTACAATTGCTCGCCGTCCTTCAACTGGAAAAAGCACCTGGACGACGCAACGATCGCCAGGTTCCAGCGCGAGCTCGGCGCCATGGGCTACAAATTCCAGTTCATCACACTGGCCGGCTTCCACCAGCTGAACCACGGCATGTTCGAGTTGGCCCGCGGCTACAGGGACCGCCAGATGGCCGCCTATTCGGAACTGCAGGAAGCCGAGTTCGCATCCGAAGCAAACGGCTACACCGCCACCAAGCACCAGCGCGAGGTCGGCACCGGCTATTTCGACGCCGTCTCGATGGCGATCACCGGCGGCCAGTCCTCGACGACGGCGATGAAGGAATCGACCGAGCACGACCAGTTCAAGCCGGCGGCGGAGTAGGCTAACGGGACAGTTTACTTTCTTTCAGCAAAAGGCCGCGACGCCTCCAAGTCGGCTCGGGCGGAAAAAAGTAAACTGTCCCCGGCACCAAACGAGGAACGCCCGAAAGGGCGCAACAGGCACGAAGGAGAATCTCAGATGGCATCGATCAGTCGCGTCAAGGAAAGAGCCGAGGAACAGTCATCGGCCATGAACGCCGACCAGCAGGCGACAATCCGGATGCTGGCCAACGACCTGCACCGGCTCAACCAGTCGGTGATGAAGGCGGTGGAGGCCGGCGTTTCCGTCGAACTCGTTCGCTCGGCGCGCCACCATAGCGGCAATGGCAATTGGGGCGATCTGCTGATCCCGGTGATCGTCACGCAGTCCAGACAAAGCGACTAAAATACAACCTGTCCGGATAACGATATTCTCACGGTCAGGTTTGTTCCCGACAACACAAGGGCAGCCTTCCTTTACAAATTGAAGGCCGGCTGCCCTTGTTTTCTTCATTCCTGCAAGATTTTCGCCGACTTTAAGCTTGACGTAAGCGTAATGCCGGTTATGTTCCCGCCTCGCAACCGTAAATTGAGCGCTTGACGATCGGCATTTCCAGCATGACCAAATCAGGCCACGAACCGGCGAACGGCCTGTTCACGAACGCTGTCCCTCTTGGCGCTCCTTTGACGCCGGATTTTTCCCGCGTTCTCGTCGTTGGACGCTCGCCGGTAAACCGGGTCGTCGTGTCGAAGATCATCGAAAAGTCAGGCCTCAAGCCGATTTCCGAAACGCCGGAAGCGGCGGCAAAAATGCTGCGCACGGTTTTTCCAGGCACCGTCATTCTCGACGGCGGCGCCGACAACAGGGATTGCGAGGGGCTGATGGCGCGGCTTGCCTCGTTGCGCAGCGCATGCCGCCATGATGCCCCCTCCGTCATTCTGCTGGCGACGAAATCGCATTGCGAGGCCGATCCGGCGCCGCTCGCCGCCGTCGACGCGGTGGTCGCCAAGCCGATCACCACCGAAATGCTGCAGCCGGTCATCGACCGCCTGCTCGAGCGGGCGCGCCAGTAGCCCCCTTCCTTTCCGCGTTGCGGCCCGGCTATACTCACGAAATCCGCAACCACAATCTGGTGATTGATGCCGCCTGCAAAGAAGGAAGTCCGCCCGTCGAGCCGCGGGGGACGCGCCCGCACGCCCGCATTCGTGAAAAACCTGCGTGGCGTGAAGAACTGGAAGGAAGCCCGCGAGTGGCTGGAATGGCGCGGCATCGAAGACATAGAGTGCATTACCCCCGACCAGGCAGGCGTCGCCCGGGGCAAGATGATGCCGTCGAAGAAGTTCACGTCCAACACCTCGCTGGCGCTGCCTTCGGCGGTGTTCATGATGACGATTTCTGGCGGCTACCCCGAAAACGGCAACGGCTTCGCCTATCCGGAGGATGACGGCGACCTGAAGCTGATGCCCGATCTGTCGACGCTGTCGGTTGTGCCGTGGGAGAGCGACCCGACCGCGCAGGTCATCTGCGATCTCGTCCACCAGGACGGCCGCTCCGTCGAGTTCACGCCGCGCAACGTCCTGAAGCGCGTGGTCGCCGCCTATGACAAGCGCGGCCTGAAGCCGGTCGTTGCGCCCGAGATCGAGTTTTATCTGGTGCGCAAGAACCCCGATCCCGACTATCCCCTCGTGCCGCCCGTCGGCCGCTCGGGCCGCCCCATCGGCGGCGGGGCCGGCTATTCGATCGCCGGCGTCAACGAGTTCGACGAGCTGATCGACGACATCTACCATTTCTCCGAAAGCCAGGGCCTGGAGATCGACACGCTGATCCATGAGGAAGGCGCCGGCCAGCTCGAGATCAACCTGCGCCACGGCGATCCGATCGAACTCGCCGACCAGGTGTTCCTGTTCAAGCGCACCATCCGCGAAGCGGCGCTGAAGCACGAGACCTACGCCACCTTCATGGCCAAGCCGATCCAGGGCCAGCCCGGCTCGGCCATGCACATCCACCAGTCGATCATCGACAAGAAGACCGGCAAGAACGTCTTTTCCGACCCGGACGGCGGCGAGAGCGAGGCTTTCGGCCATTTCATCGGCGGCATGCAGAAGCATGTGCCCAACGCGCTGGTGATGTTTGCGCCCTACGTCAATTCCTACCGGCGGCTGACGCAGGCCGCCTCCGCCCCGGTCAACACCAAATGGGGCTACGACAACCGCACGGTCGCCTTCCGCGTGCCGCGCTCCGACCCGGCCGGCCGCCGGCTCGAAAACCGCATCCCCTCCTCCGACGCCAATCCTTATCTGGCGGTCGCCGCCTCGCTCGCCTGCGGGCTGATCGGCATGTCGAAGCAGATCGCGCCCGACGCGGCGATGCTCACCACCGCAAACGAGGACGAGATCGACCTGCCGCGCAGCCTGCTGGAAGCTGTCGACCTGTTCGAGGCCGACGAGGATTTGAAGGAGCTCCTCGGCCACTCCTTCGCAGCCACCTATGCGGCGATCAAACGGGCAGAGTTCGAGACCTTCATGGAGGTTATCAGCCCGTGGGAGCGGGAATATCTGCTGCTGAATGTGTGAGATGAGTAGTCGATGACAATCGTCGGGGTCGTGCTACTCTATCTTGGAGTTCTGAATGCCGCACTATCACTCGGTTCAGGCACCTGCACGGGAGGCTCCGCGGACGAACTAGTGGGAGGCCTGTACTCGCTGGCGCTCTATCTTCTGGGTTGGCTTCTGATCTATTTTTCCAACAGGAAAACTATCTCATTCTTGGTTTTCGTCCCTCTCATTCCAGTTGCTTGGTGGCAACTCCATTTTGTGATGACGCTTGGCTACGGCTTTTTCCTCGCGAACTTGGGCGCGTGCACCGTCCTTGGACATGGAGATTTTACCAATGGGGCTGCAGAAGGTTGGTTTGACGGTAGAGAAACGTTCTTCTTTTTCATCTGGCTAGCAGCAAACCTAGCATTCTTACTAGGGGCGGTAGCCTCCTATTTTATGCCACGAACAATTAGATCATCATGACCTACCAATCTCCGATTTCTCCCGGCATCTCGTGGTACGAGGACACGGTCGGCCCACGGCCCGAATATGCCTCACTCGACGGCGACATCCGCACCGATGTCGTCATCATCGGCGGCGGCTTCACCGGCCTTTCGGCGGCGGCGCACCTCGCCAAATCCGGCGTCGACGTCGTCCTGATCGACGCCAACCGCTTCGGCGACGGCGCGTCGGGGCGCAATGGCGGTCAGCTCGGCACCGGCCAGCGCGGCTCGCTCGACGACATGGAGGCAGCCTATGGCTGGACGCGCGCCAAGGCGCTGTTCGATCTCGCCGAGGAAGCGAAGGCGCACCTCCTGGAATTCGCGCGCGTCAATGCCATCGACATCGATTTCATGCCGGGCCAGATCTCGGTCGCGCATAAGAAGCGCTATGTCGACGATTACCGCCGCTACGCCGACTACATGCGAGAGAAGGCCGGCTACCCGCACATGACATTCATGGACGCCGCCGAGACCGCCGAGCGCGTCGGCTCGACACATTACTACGGCGGCATACGCGACACCGGCACAGGCCATATCCATCCGCTGAAGCTGGTCATCGGCACGGCGCGGGTTGCGGCGGAAGCCGGCGCGCGGCTGTTCGAGAACACGCGTTCCACGAGCCTATCGTCCTCCGGCGGCAAAATCCGCGTGACCACGCCGACCGGCGCGATCACCGCCGAAAAATGCCTGGTCGCGGTCAACGCCTATGGCGGTGAACTCGAGCCGGTCAGCGCCTCGCACATCATGCCGATCGGCTCGTTCATCGGCGCAACCGTGCCGCTTCCGGCCGACAGCCCGGTGCTTTCGGGCGGCGAATCCGTCGACGACTCGCGCTTCGTGGTGCGCTATTTCCGCAAGACGCGCGACAACCGGCTGCTGTTCGGCGGCCGCGAGATCTACACGGTCAAAGACCCCAAGGACATCCACATCCACATCCGCCGCCAGATCGCCGAGATCTATCCGGCGCTGAAGGACATCGAAATCACGCATGGCTGGGGCGGCTATGTCGGCATAACCGTGCCGCGCAAACCGTTCGTCCGCGAAGTCATGCCGGGCGTGATTTCCGCCGGCGGCTATTCCGGCCACGGCGTCATGCTGTCCAATTTCGTCGGCAAGCTCTACGCCGAGACGGTTGCCGGCAACCGCGACCGCCTGAAGCTGTTCGAGGAGCTGAACATCCCGCCCTTCCCCGGCGGCCGCCGCCTGCGAGCCCCGCTGCTCTTCCTCGCCCTCAACTGGTTCGCGCTCAGGGATAGGATTTAGAGGAGGAGAAGATCGTCGGTGAGGTTCGTTCACCGTACGATTCCAGTCACTCATCAACATCGTAGTCATGGCTTTTCTGACCGAGTGATCAATGCCATACCTTGGGCTATTGGGTGTGGCGAATTCACTGATACGGGGGCAATAAGCAATGGCGGATAATTCCCAACAAATTTTGGATGACGTACTGGCTCAGCAGCGTCAAGAACTCCTCCCGGAGGTATCCGATCAAGATTATTTTGAGCTTTTCTGCGCAGAGCAAATTCTAAAGGACTTCGACCTTTCGTACGAAGAAATTCAAGCTGGCATCGTTGATGGCGAGCACGACGGTGGAGTTGATTCGATTTATTCGTTTGTGAACGGCGAGCTGATTTACGAAGATTTTGATACGACACCCTTCAAAAAAGATGTTAAAATTGAGTTACATGTTATCCAGTCTAAGACATCTGGAGGATTTAGCGAGGTACCTTTAAACAAGCTGATTTCTTTAACCCGCAACCTTCTGAAGTT
>NZ_JAAKZF010000065.1 GCF_011045125.1 Allomesorhizobium camelthorni
GTCGGGGCGCTGGTGCTCGGAACGGCACTTCCCCATCTCATCCGCGGCCTGGGCGGCGATCTGTCTTGGCAGGGCGTGATCCTGTCGGTCTCGGCGGTATCGATCGCCGGCGGTCTGGCGATGCTCTTTCTCGTGCCGGACGGGCCGCATCTCAGAGCGGGCGCGAAATTCGACCCGGCCGCATTTGCGACGATCTTCCGCTCGGCCGAATTCCGGGCGTCGGCCTTCGGCTATTTCGGCCATATGTGGGAGCTCTACGCGTTCTACGCGTTCCTGCCGGTGCTGCTGGCGGCGCGCCTCGGCAGCGACGGCGCGACGGTTTCGGTGTGGAGCTTCGCGGCGATCGCCAGCGGCTTTCTCGGCTGCATGGTCGGCGGCTACCTGTCGCGGGGGCTCGGCAGCGCGCGCGTTGCCTATATGCAGTTGTCGGCGTCCGGCCTGTGCTGCCTCGTCTCACCGCTGGCGTTCCTGGCGCCCTTGCCGGTGTTCCTCGCCTTCCTGTTGTTCTGGGGCGTGGTCATTGCCGGCGACTCCCCGCAGTTCTCCACGCTCAACGCCCGTTTCGCCCCGCCGAGGCTCGTCGGCTCGGCGCTGACGATCGCCAATTGCATCGGCTTCTCGATCACGATCGTTTCGATTGCGCTGCTTGCCTGGCTGATCGAAACCGCTGGACCGCAGTATGTTTTCGTGATGCTGGTGCCCGGGCCGGTGCTCGGGCTGGCGGCGTTGAGGCGGCTGGCCGCGAAGCCGGCGTAAGGAAGGGGCATAGTCGACTCCCGGAAATACCAACGTTCGCCTTTTGATCTTTCTGCCGTATATCTGTGCCCCTTTAATGTTCAGAGGCCGAACCGCTTTGACAGTGCCAGCGGGCGGTTCGGAGTTCTCTATGCCGGACTGACCCTTCGCGGCGCCCTGGCCGAAACCCTCGTGCGCAATCCGCAACGTCTCATGGTGGCCATGACCGATATCGTTGGGCGCTCCGCATCCGGGCTCGTCTCTGACCGACCCTTGCGGATTGTGCGCCTATATGGATCGGGACTGCAGACGGTCGGGACGGACAACGCCATTTCGACCGGACCCTATGAGGCCTGCGGCCTCTGGTCGGACGCCCTCTGGGATCACCCAGACCGTCCGGATGGATTAGCCTACCAGTCGCGCCATGACTCAAGCGAGATTTGTCTCGCGATGTTTGAAAAGGCCGACGTCCGACTTAAAGCTAAGGGAACCCACCCCCTGTCCGGCATGCTTGGAGACGTGGCGGTAGTGCTCGACAGCTATGGGAAATCCGTCTCCCCGCCCCTTGAGTAACTCGACGCATAGCCAAACGTTGATGTGTTGTTCTTTAGCTAGTATCCTGAGCTTGGCGGTGGTGTGCCAGCCGGCGCGGTCCATGACGTGCCGGCTGATCTCGTCGATATGGAGTTGCATGGCCTCGGTTTCGGCAAAGGGCAGCGCGAGAGAGCAGCGCCGATGCCGCGCGCCGGGCAGATTGCGCCGAACAGGTAGGCGCTCTTGTAGCGCTGATTGGCCGGCTGACGGGGCCGCGTGCCCCGATGTGCCCATTACCGCGCGATGCCGTTCTTCTGGCTGGACTTCTATTGGAGCGCGGTTCATGCCCTTGAAAAGTATCTCAAGGCTGTGCTGCTCATGAACGGGCTCTCTGCCAAAGCCCCTGCCGGCGGTTTCATCTCGATCGGCTGACCCATCACTGTCACATCCTTGAGACCGGCAGCGACAGCTTCCGGTTCAAGAGCAGCTCGACGCAGGACATCAAAACAGGGAAGGAGAGGCGCAGAAACCTGACCATCGCACCCGACACCAGCAATAGCTGAACCGGGTCACTTCTCGGCGGAAACGCCGGTTCAGTTCTCAATGGAAGCAACAGACGCGGGACTGGAAGCCACGGGAGGTCCGGCGACCCAACTTGGCAGCGACGTGGCAGTCGTGTTCGACCATTGCCGGCTGGCTAGCCCCGATAGGATAATGACCAGCAGGGCCCTACTTTTCGCTGGCCCAGTTCAACTCGCGATCGCTGATTTGAAACGGCACATTGGCATTTGCATCCCGAATTCGTTCGTTTAGCAAATCAACAAAGACCCGTACCTTTGCGGTCAAGTGGTGGCGCTCAGGGTATACAGCTAAGATGTTCGCAGTCTGGAAGTACTCAGGCAACACGACACGAAGGCGACCCTCACGTACATGGGGCGCAATGTCCCACTCCGATCTCAGCATGATCCCGTGCCCGCCCAACATCCATTCGCGCGCCATCTCACCATCGTTGGTGCTGAGCCGCCCATTCACACGCGCCGATGGGTTGTCACCTGCGCGATCATCAAACCGCCAGATATCGTAAATGTCGTGTTCCTGTCTAAGAACGATGCAGTTGTGCCGACTCAGATCACTCACATCGGCGGGGGTTCCGTGCTTGGCCAGATAGGTCGGCGACGCGCATAAGAACCGACGATTTCTCTGTAGCAAGCGCTGGATAAGGTTGCTCGTCGGCGGGTTGCCGAACCTGATATTCAGGTCGAAAGCCTGCTCGATAAGGTTCATCGGCGCATCCGTCACCACCAGTTGGACTTCAACGTCAGGATAGGTTTCGCAGAACACCGAGACCGTGGGGGCTATGTATTCACGACTGAAACCGAAAGTGGCGTTGATCCGAAGAAGTCCGCTGGGCATCTCCTGTCCTGAACGCAGCCTGTTCTCCAGCTCGTCAATCTCTCCCAATAGCCGCACGGCCTTGCCGAAATACACCTCTCCTTCGCCAGTAAGGCTCACACGACGCGTCGTCCTGTTCATCAGGCGAACGCCCAGCCTACTTTCCAATCGCGCGAGACGACGGCTCACGGCGGAGGCCGTGATCCCGATTTCGCGAGCGGTTTCGACGAAGCTTCCGCGCCTGGCCAAGAGCACAAAGAACCCCAGATCGCTCTCGCTCACTACTGACCTCAACGCACTAATGATGTTCCGATTCTGAAATTAACGATTCCGATGAATTAGTCTAGGGTCACCTAGTCCACCTGTGAGGAGTTGGTGGGTACTGTCAGCAACGAAGACTTGCGGACAGGCACGGGGAGCAATCACGCGCTTACGGCTCAAGTCGCAGAACGGCACCCCTTAACCGAAAGCTGCGGCTCATACGCGGCTCGTGAGGAGGAAATCATGAAAACGGCTCTTGCAACCATCTTCGCCGGACTGCTGGCGTCAACGCCGCTCGCGGCGCAGTCGGTGGAGGACTTCCCTGCCCAGGCGATGACTTACATTATCCCGTTCAATGCCGGCGGCGAATCGGACATTTCTGCACGCTTCCAGCAGTCCGAGTGGGAGAACGTGACCGGCCATCAGGTCGTCATCCAGTACCAGCCCGGCGCAGGCGGCGCACAGGCCTGGTCGCAACTGAACTCGCTGCCTGGTGACGGCTACACCATCATGGGCATCAACTTGCCACACACGATCCTACAGCCGATGGCAGGATCGGTGGGCTATGCCACTGATGATCTGACGCCGGTTCACTACTTCCACTATACTCCCGATGCCATCTTCGTACGCGCGGACAGTCAGTTCACAACGCTCCAGCAACTCATCGACCATGCAAAGGCTAACCCAGGCCTGGTCACATTCGCCGGATCGGGGTCGAATTCCTCGAACCAGCTCGCCAACGTTCGGTTCAACGCGCAAGCCGATGTAGTGACGACTTATGTTCCCTTCTCGGGAACGGGCCCTTCGATCACGGCGGTCCTTGGCGGTTCGACCATGGCGGGCTTTAACTATGTCACCTCTGCTGTCAGCCAGGGAGATGCGCTGCGGATGCTCGCCGTCTCTGCGGAAGAACGCTTGCCGGCCTTCCCTGACGTCCCGACGTTCAAGGAACTTGGATACGACATCGTTGGCGGTGCCTATCGTGGCGTGGCGGTTCCGGCCTCCACATCCGAGGACGTACGGCAGCGGATCTCCGATATCATTTCAAAGATCAACGCCCAGCCCGCTTTCGTCGAAAAGATGGAGAGTGCTGGCTTCGCGTTGACCGACATCGGATATGACGAGATGGACGAGTTCGTCGCCGAGCGTATCAAAGAATATACCGACGGCGCCAGGGCGCTGGGTATCATTCAGTAACGGCGCACGAGGATGGACATCATCAGCTATCTTCTGGACGCGCTGACTCCGTTCAACCTCGTGCTTGCCCTCGTCGGTGTAGTGCTCGGTACTGTGATTGGCGCTTTGCCGGGACTCTCGGCGACCATGGCGGTAGCCGTTCTTGTCCCCTTCACCTTCACCATGGATCCCGCCGCGGGCCTTATTGCCCTCGGCGCGATCTACACCGGCGCGATCTATGGCGGCGCATATGCCGCAATCCTCGTGAATACACCGGGAACACCCTCGTCCATCGCGACGACCTTCGACGGTTTTCCGATGGCAAGGCGAGGCGATGGTGGCCTGGCAATATCGCTGGCCACAATCGCCTCGGTCGCGGGTGGCATCGTTGGCGCGGTGGCGCTTCTGGTGCTGGCGCCTCCGCTGGCCAAGGTCGCTTTGGCCTTCGGACCGACAGAGTACTTCTGGCTGGCGATGTTCGGCCTGACACTTATCGCGGCACTTTCTGTCGGCAACACCGTAAAAGGTCTTATTGGGGCTTGCATTGGTCTTTTTCTATCGATGATCGGTGTGGCCGTGGTGGGCGGCGACGTTCGATACACGATGGATATGCAACGCTTCCTGGCGGGCATCGACCTGACCTCGGCGATCATCGGGCTTTACTGTGTGCCGGTGATCCTCGACCTGGTCGCAAATGCTGACCCTCACCTGAAACCGTCCGAAACCGGCGGATTGCGATTTGCCGAAGCGCTGCGCTATTCGCTGCCGCGGAAATTCAACCTGATCCGCTCATCCGTCATCGGCACTGTGATCGGCATTCTGCCGGGGGCTGGCGGGTCCATCGCTGGGCTGGTCGCCTATTCGGAAGCGCGTCGGTCTTCTGACGACCCCGAGAGCTTCGGCAGGGGCAACCCGGATGGCGTGATCGCCACGGAATCCGCCAACAACGCCACCGTCGGCGGCGGCTTCATCCCGACGCTCGTCCTCGGCATTCCCGGCACGCCGCCCGACGCAATCATTCTTGGGGCGCTGCTGGTACAGGGCATCAAGATCGGGCCGACGCTTTTCACCACGGACGCCGACATCGTCTACACCTTCATCTGGGGGCTGCTCATCGCGACCATCCTCATGCTGCCCGTCGGCCTGCTGATCGGTCGCTATGCGTATTCCTCCATCACCAAGGTGCCGAAGGCCGTTCTTGCCCCGACAGTGGCGCTGCTGACTATCATCGGGGCTTTCGCGATCCACTCCAACGTCGACGACGCACAGCTTATGGTCGGCCTCGGCATCCTCGCCTGGATCCTGAATCGCTATGGCTTCCAGCCGTCGCCGATCGTATTGGGCCTCGTCTTGGGCTCGATCGCCGAACAGGGATTTGTCCAGACCTATCTGATCGGCAGTGCTTCCGGGCGCCTGACCGAGATGTTCTTCATGCGCCCAATAAGCATCGGCATCATCTGCGCTGCCTTGCTGACGCTACTTTTCCCGATCTGGTCGAACTGGAAGTCGAAGCGTCGCACCCAGCTTGCGCAAGCCGGCGAGCAATTCGCCGATGATGGAACCGAGATTGCGCCGGAACCGAACCGGCGCGACGTCCCTGGAATGATCTTCGCCGGGCTCTTCGTCGTCTTGGGGATCGCGATGTATGTTGGCGCGTCCGCCTTGTCGCCACTGGGGGCGGTCTTCCCGATCGCAATCGCTGCCGCTCTCATCCTTTTTTCAATTCTGCTAATCGCGCTGAACCTGCGTCGGCCCGCCGGCGGAGTGGGCGAGACCTTCGACATGCACAGCGGTGCGAAACGGCGCATCGCGCTCGGAGTAGTGATGCTGGCCTGGGTACTGCTGATGCCCGAGCTCGGATTTCTCGCAACCAGCATCACCGCCTTCGTGGCCATCATGGTTATCGCAGACTACGACCGGCCGGGCGCCAAGACCTGGGCAATCTGGATTGTCTCCGGTGCGCTGATCTGCATCGGCTTCTGGTGGCTGATGGCGAACGTCCTGCTCCTACGGATGCCTGTCGGGGCACTATTTTAGAATGGAGCGTCATAGTGACGAGGAAGAAATACAACATCGCCGTCATCCCTGGCGACGGGATCGGAAAAGAAGTCGTGCCCGAGGGGCTTCGCGTCCTTGAGGCCGCAGCCAAACGCCATGACCTCGATCTTCGATTCGACGAATTTGAGTTCGCATCCTGCGATCATTACCGGAGACACGGGCAAATGATGCCCGAGGACTGGAAGGCGCAGATCGGCAGTCATAATGCGCTGTTTTTCGGCGCTGTGGGCTGGCCCGATTCTGTCCCCGACCATATCTCGCTATGGGGATCATTGATCCAGTTCCGCCGCCATTTCGACCAGTACATCAGCCTGCGCCCAGCGCGCCTCATGCCCGGAGTTCCATGTCCGCTCGTCGGACGATATCCCGGCGACATCGACATGTGGATCGTCCGCGAGAACACTGAAGGTGAGTACTCTTCGATCGGTGGCAAGATGTTTCCCGATACCCCCCGTGAAATCGTGATGCAAGAGACGGTGATGAGCCGGATCGGTGTGGATCGCGTGCTGGAATACGCCTTCGAACTCGCTGCGAAGCGTCCACGCGCCAAGCTGACCTCGGCCACAAAATCAAATGGGATTTCCATTACTATGCCCTATTGGGACGAGCGGGTGGAAGAAATGGCCAAGAGATATCCGGGCGTCAGTGTCGACAAGTACCACATCGACATCCTGACAGCGCACTTCGTTCTGAATCCAGACAAGTTCGACGTGGTGGTGGCATCGAACCTTTTCGGCGATATTCTGTCCGACCTCGGCCCGGCCTGTACCGGCACCATCGGCATCGCGCCATCAGCAAACCTCAACCCTGAACGAGCCTTCCCCTCGTTGTTTGAGCCCGTCCACGGTTCTGCGCCGGACATTGCTGGGAAGGGCATCGCCAACCCGGTGGGGCAGATTTGGGCGGGCGCGATGATGCTGGACCATCTGGGCCATACGGACGCTGCTTCCAATATCGTGTCGGCAATCGAGCGCGTCCTGTCTGAGCCTGCAATGCGGACAAAGGATCTTGGTGGGTCGGCGAACACCGTCACCTGTGGCAAAGCCGTAGCCGATGCGCTCGGCTGAGCACCTGTTGAGATCTGTCGTCGACACCGCCATCGAGGCGCCGGACTAGGCAGCCAGGCAATTTGAGGAGAAAGAATGCGCATCATAGACATCGTCGAGGTGACTAAGCCGATCTCGTCACCCATCCGCAACGCCTATATCGATTTTTCGAAGATGACCGCCAGCTTGGTAGCTGTTGTCACCGATCAGGTGCGCGACGGCCGTCGCGTGGTCGGCTACGGGTTTAATTCGAACGGTCGGTACGGGCAGGGCGGGCTAATCCGCGAGCGGTTCCGCAACCGCATTTTGGAAGCGGCGCCGGAAAGCCTACTCAACGACGAGGGCAGCAATCTCAGTCCCGAGCGGATCTGGGCGGCGATGATGTCCAACGAGAAGCCGGGGGGCCATGGCGAACGGTCCGTGGCCGTCGGCACCATCGACATGGCTGTCTGGGACGCCGTTGCCAAGATTGAAGGCGAGCCGCTGTTCCGCCTCCTGGCCAAGCGTCATGGTCTGGAAGCCAATCCCAGTGTCTTCGTCTATGCGGCTGGCGGATATTACTACCCGGGCAAGGACAATTCGGCATTGCGCGCCGAAATGCGTGGCTATCTCGATCGTGGCTACAACGTGGTCAAGATGAAAATCGGTGGCGCTCCGATCGACGAAGACCGTCAACGCATTGAAACGGTGCTGGAAGAAATCGGGTCTGAGGCAAGACTGGCGGTCGATGCCAACGGCCGTTTCGATCTCGAAACGGGCATCGCCTATGCCAAGATGCTGCGCGACTACCCGCTGTTTTGGTATGAAGAGATCGGCGATCCGCTGGACTATGCGCTGCAGGCTGCGATTTCAGAGTTTTACGACGCGCCGATGGCGACCGGCGAGAACCTGTTCTCGCATCAGGATGCTCGCAACCTCCTCCGCTACGGAGGCATGCGTCCGGACCGCGATTATCTGCAGTTCGACTGTGCGCTTTCCTATGGGCTGGTAGAGTATCTGCGCACCCTGAAAGTGCTGCGCCAGTTCGGCTGGTCGCAATCACGCTGCATCCCGCATGGCGGGCACCAAATGTCACTCAACATCGCAGCAGGACTCGGTCTGGGAGGCAATGAGAGCTATCCAGACCTATTCCAGCCCTACGGAGGCTTCCCGGACGGCGTGAAAGTCCAGGACGGCCGCATTGTGATGCCGGACCTTCCTGGGATCGGCTTCGAAGGCAAGTCCGATCTCATAAAGGTGATGCGCGAGCTGGCGGAATGATCCGACCTAGGGTGGCATGACGCCAAGACCTGGTTCTCAAACAAATCTGTCGCTTGGCAGCTAAATGTAAGAATGCGCCGGTTTGGTTCGAATTGAGCATTTAATTAGGTTCTTCCTCACTTTGTGTGGTGATGAGGCCGATTGAGCGGCAGCATGCGTGCCCTCAGAAGTTCGGGGCCTGCTCTGCCGTACATTGCGCGCTTGATTGTCTTCAGGCGGTTGATCTGCCCTTCCGCCTGGCCGTTGCTCCACGGTAATTCAACGGCGTTGCGGACGGCGCTGATGTCGCGGCGCAAGACCCGCGCGAACCGGACAATCGGGACGAGCCCGGAGTTGACGGCATCGTCGATCCAAATGTCGAGCTTGTCCAATTCGCGGCCGCGGAGAATACCGCGAAATCGCATGGCAAGGCTGCGCATCAGGGCAAACTCATGCGACCCCTGCTTCAGGGCATCGACCTTCCTCGCCTGATTGATCGTCAGCATACCCCGCGGCTTCATGCAGAGGGCGGCGGCGACTACCGGTGAGATGACATGGCCGGTCGCCGGATCCCGTATCGGGACGGCATCGCGGGCTGGTTGATGGCATATGATCGGAGCCGGCGCCGCACTGCCCTTGCTCGACCTCGAGGCGCGTCGCCAGCTTGCGAGAAGCCGCTCCAGATTCGAAAAACTGCCCGTGTAGCCGCGGTGTTTGATATCGTGGAATAAGTGTCGGCCGCAGCGATTGCCATCTGTCCAGCACTGGGTGAGAAATGCCTCGAAATATAATGGTGACGTCGGCTTCAACTCGGCCCTGCGTCGGTCTGGTGGCGCGTCGTAAGTCAGCCATTTGGCGATGCTGCGCCGACCGTAGCCGGTACGACGAGCGATCTCGGAACAGGAAAACCCTTCCTTCTGCAAAGCGTGCAGAGTATCGAACACTGTCTGCCACGATTGTCGATGAGCGTGACGCGCCCGGCGCCGATGCGTTGCGTTGGGCTGATCAAGATCAGGCTGAGTGCCGGCGATGCCCTGCTCCGGCAGCAGCGCCCGCCCTGTGGCGCGGCCCGAAAGGCTCATCTGCTCCTCGATTGCGACCCGCAGGTTGTGCATGAGATGGAACCGATCAGCCACCTGGCGCGCTTGCGGCGCACCCTTGCGAACAGCCTGCGCGTAGAGCCCGCATCGGTCTCGGCTCACGATCTCGACAGAAGGGTGCTGCTCCAGCCACTGCGCCGCACTCGTCACGCTTCGGTCTTCAAGGATATCGACAACCGAACGGCGCTCCAGGTCGACGATCATCGTGCCGTAACGCCATGATCGCCGCCAGCTCCAATCATCGATGCCAACGACCCGAATCGTGGAGTTGCAGTGAGCGGCCGCGGCATCCCGCTTTAGCTGCCGCAGGATCGTGTCATCGCTGACCGGCATACCGAGCCGTCCCATCAGGCGCTCGCCAGGACGGCCACCCGTGCTGTGGCCGAGCAGACCGACAATTTCCGCGACCCTCTTTGTGCGGCGCGCATAAGGCGAAGCAATCGTCGGCAGCCGGTCGGTGAACGTTTGTCGTTCACAGTTCTGACGCGCGCACCGCCAGCGGCTCAACCGAAGCTTCACTGTCACGGTCTTGCCCTGAACCGGCAGATCTTGAAGGCTGCGGTTGAACCAGCCATGCCGATTTCGGGTCCGCCGACTGCAATCGGGGCAAATGCCGAACGCTGGTCCGGCGGCGGAAACAACCCAATTGTCATCATCAGTGAGCGCGACACCCAGAACTTTGATCCCTGGGCCGGGCGACCATTTCGTTTTCGTTCGCATGCCCGCCCATAGCGGCATGATCTCTAACGGCGAATGAACCACACAAATTGAGGAAGAACCTAATTAGCTGCAAAGCGACACAGTGATCATGCATCGTATCTGGAGCAACGGCACACAGTTCCGATGGACCAGGAAGGAAATCATGCCAGTTGCGGCCTGATTTGGTCCGTAAGCCAAGAAGGAGATAACAAAGTTCCACTTGCCGGTGGAAAGATGTCCTTCGCGGGACGATGGATGAGGGTGAGTTCGCTGATCAAGCAGTACCGATCGCATCGCCGCGATCAGGACGCATAAGAGATTGTTCCCACCTCATTCTTCTAACCCCATTGAGGGTAGAGCCTGAGCGCCGATCCCGGAGAGAAGCAAGACCCCGCGAAAGACGTCAGATACCGGCAAAGCGGAAAGCTCGAAAGCGCTTGACCTCAACCCGCCGAATAGAGAAGCATGATCAATCGTCGTCCGATCGGATCGCGGCACACCGGTCAGGTTGAAATCAAACAGCGTCGATGTAGAATCGACGACGCTCACCTATGCTTCCTCACCCCCATGACGGTCATGAGAGGGTAGGATTTCGCCCCCTCCCGCAAACGACGCCAATTCCACAAATTTCCGTTCCCCGCGCAGAGAGTCGAGCGCCTGGTCGAGCGGCATCCAGGCGAGCAGTCGTCGACGGAACATGGGTAGAGCGGCGAGCGCGCGCTCAAGATATTCCAGCGCCGCGTCGGTTCTGCCGAGAAGCGAATACGTTCGGCAGACATTGTAGTGTACCAGATAATCGTTCGGACCGATGACCACCGCCCGGCTTGCCCATTCTTGGCCGCGCAGGTTTTCCCCCAACTCTACGAGAATACTGCTTCCGAAAGCCCAGGCGTCGGCATTGTCGGGATGATCTTTGACTTCCTGCGTTGCATGCCGAAGACTTCGCAACGCCGCGGCTTTGAATTCCCGATCGCGGCCCATTGCGCTGTATTCCTCCGCCAGAAGCCCCGCGCAACGATAGTCATCGGGCCGCAGGTCAGAGGCGCTCTCGAAAAGCGCCGTCGCCGATTCGCGCTGCCCGAGCAGCCGGCAGCAGCGCGCCTTGAAGAAATGGGCCTCGAACAAAGCCGGGTCCAGCGCGATCAAGGCGATGCACGCTTCGGCCGCTCAGCATGTCCAGAGCGGCATTAAAGGACCGGGTCGGGTGGATTCCTTCCGTACGTCCCCATCCATCGGAACCAGAAAGCAGCGCCAATTCCGGTCATTCGGCGGGCTTCTCCGTTGCCGACCTTCGCTCAACCGCAGAATTCGACCCCTTGCAGTCGGCCACGTCAATCGCGATGAACGGCTCGATTGAGCCCTTTTCAAGCCGATGTCCGGTCAGTCCACCGATTTGCCGTGCAGCCATCGCATGGGAAGGTGTGCAATGGGCGGGGAGCGGTCCTTCTGTATTGCGATCGTCGCCCCTGGCCTTGGTAACTCTGGTTCGATCAGCGAGATTGCTTCGGACTCTGCGCGCAAGTCTCGCTTAGCAACAGCGGTGCTCAGGTCGCAACACTTTTGCCATGAACATCGACGTGGCTGAATTCGCGGGTGTCAACACGCGTTCATACCCCAGCGCGGCATAGAAGAGTTGAGCGTCAGTGTTGCGCGGGTGAACATCGAGGAACAGTCCCGTCGATCCAGCGAGCGCAAGTTGCTGTTCAAGGAAACTCATACAGCGTCGGCCGATGCCGCGGCCACGCGCCTGAGGCAGGAGATCGATATGGCCGTGGGAAGGAAAAGCGTTCAGAGCTTCTGGGATGTCGAAGTTGGGATGGTGGATGGCGTGGCGCACCCAGTCGCTGTTGCGCCACGTTGGCTGGTCAGGACCCGGGTCGGCAACATCCTGCTGTAATGCCGGGTACCAGGTCGAGGCTAGGCGCGCATTGAAGGATTTGGTGTCGAGGACACTGAACAGATAGCCTGCTACGCCTTCCGCACCATCGACCGCAAAGGCAAGGTCGGGTTCAAGCACCTGGTAGGGTACGGCGTAGATCTGGCCCATGAGCGCCGGATCGTCTTCCCGCCATGTTGCGTCATTGCCCGCGTCGCCGGTTTTCAGACAGACCTCGCAAAGCGCTGAATGATCGTCCGCGGTTGCGTGCCGCAAGAAGAACCCGCCGCCGAAGTCGACGATCACAGCGGCAAAATGCGGAAGTCGGCTCCTTCGGGCAGAAGCTGTCCGCCATCGACCACGATCGTCGTGCCCGTGATGTAGCTTGCCTCGTCCGAGGCGAGGAAAAGGAACGCGTTTGCGACATCGCGCGGACTGCCCAGACGCCCCAGCGGGATCGCATTTTCCATGTTCCTTATGAAGGCCGCGCCGCGGTGCTCCTGGATGGCCTCGGTCAGGATATTCCCCGGTTCGACGCCGTTCACCGTGATCCCGTAGCCGGAGAACTCCAGCGCGGCGGCACGGATGAATCCGTTGATGCCGGCCTTCGTTGCCGAGTAGTGGCCGTGTCCCGGGCTGGTCACGTGCGGTCCTGTTATGGACGAGGTGAAGAGCATGCGCCCCGAACCCTGGGCTTTCATCGGAACGAGTGCGGTCAGCGCGGAGTTGAAGGTGCCGCGCAGGTTTACGGCCATGACGCGGTCCCAGTCCTCCGAACTTGTGTTTTCGATCAGCTGCCAGGGGTAGATGCCGGCGTTCTGGACGACGATGTCGAGCCTGCCGAAGGTCGCGAGCACCAGGGCGACGGCTGCTTCCGCGTCGCCCATTTTCGAAATATCGGTGCGAATGAAGGGCACGCCCAATTCATCGGCAGTCGCTTGTCCGGCGGCAGGTTCGATGTCGGCGAGCACAAGGTTGGCGCCTTCCTCCTTGAACCGCAGCGCAATGCCTTTGCCGATGCCGCGAGCAGCACCGACCACCAGGGCCACCTTGCCTTCCAACCGATCGGTCATGCGAGCCTCTGGCGCAATGTCTGCTTGAATGTGTCGAGAAGCACTGCCGCAAGCACCAGCAACCCGTGGATGACCTGGGTGAAATTGGCGGGCAGGCCCATCAGATTGATTGCCGTGTTGATCGAGGAGAGCAGCAGGACGCCTGCATAGACGCCCGGCAGCGAACCAACGCCACCCTTGAGGCTGACACCGCCGATCACCACGGCCGCGAAGGCGTTGAACAGCAGTCCGACGCCGAGATTGGCCGTCGCGCCGGAGGTGCGGATGGCAAGCAGCCAGCCTGCGAGGCCGGCAATGGAGCCCGCCAGCACAAAAGCGATGATCAGGTTGCGCTTGACGCGGATGCCGGCGCGAAACGTTGCCGTTTCGTTGCCGCCGATCATGATCAGGTGGCGGCCGAACGGCGTCTTGGCCATGATCAGCGAGAAGCCGACGAAGCAGAGGATCGCGATCCACGCCGTGAGAGGAAGGCCGATGAACCGCTGGATGGCGAACCAGCGGATCGCTGGCGCGAGGTCCTGCGCGGAACGTCCGCCCGAAACCGCAACCACGAGCCCACGCACCCAGATGTAAGAAGCGAGCGTGATGATAAAGGCGTTCATGCCGGCCTTGGTGATCAGGAAGCCGTTTAGCGCTCCGACCGATCCGCCGACGGCAATTGCGACCAGCAGCGACATCGGCACCATCAGCCATTCGGGACTCAGCGTGATGCCCATGCCGATGCCGGCCGAGCAAAACAGGATGCCGACCGCCATCGCGCCAAGTGCGGCGACGGATTCGACGGAGAGATCCATGTGTCCGGAGATGATAACCAGCGCCAGGCCGATCGACATGACGCCGAGCACGCTCGACGCCTCGATGATGTTGGCGAAAATTCCGATCTGAAAATAGTTGGGCACGAGGGCCGAAAAGATCGCCAGCACGAATAGCAGCATGAACCAGACGAGATGGTCCAGGATAAACTCGAGGGTGCTCCGCGTCCGTGCGTTCATGAGGCTTTCCGGCTGGAATGGTCCGCCCGCGGGCTGAAAGGTTCAGCCCGCGGGCGACCGAGGTTGATTACTCGACCGGCTTCACGGTATCCGAGGGCGGTTTCAGATTGCCCCAGAAGGCCGGGTTATCGACGTTGCTCTTGTCTATTGCAGCGCCCGGGATCTTGATGTTCGGTCCCCATGCTTCCTGGGTCACGGTCGACTTCAGTCCGAGCACGTCGTATTCGCCCGGCTTGATCTCCTGCTTGCCGACGATCTTGTCCATGAACATCGCGACGGCTGCAGCCTGAGCGTAGAGCGGTTGCTCGACCTCGACGTTAAGCCAGCCCTTGCGGATCAGATCGAGACCGACCGGCGCGCCATTCGAACTCATCATCAGCACGTCGCCTGGCTTCTTGCCCGCAGCCTCGAGCGACGCCACGGCGGCCACCGAAAGATGCGCCGCGTGGTTGAAGATCAAGTCGATGTCGGGATTGGCGAGCAGCTGGTCGGCGACGATGGTGCCGGCGTTGCTCGCTTCCCACTGCATGGCCGGATGCGAGATGATCGTGACTTCGGAAAACGCCTTCATCTTCTCCTCGAAACCCTTTTGAATATCGAGGGTGTAGGGATCTCCGGGGTCGCCGAGCACCTGGAGGATCTTGCCTTTCACCGAGCCATTTTTGGCTGTCAGCAGCTTTTGCGCCTGTTCGGCCGCAACGTAGCCGATCTCGACCGTACCGGCCACCGACGTGAAGTCCGAAGGCGTCGAGGTGATCTGACGGTCGAATTCGACGACGGGAATGCCGGCGGCACGGGCCGCTTCGATGGATGGTTTCAGCGCGTTGAAATCGACGGCCGCCAGGATGACCGCTGCAGGCTTCAGCGTGATGACGTCGTTCATCTGGCTCTGCTGCGCGTCCGTCTTGTTGTCGGCATTGAGCGTCTTCATCTCGTAGCCGACCTGCTTCAGGAACATTTCGAGCGCACTGACCGAACCGGTCTGGAACTCGTCGAGCAGTGTCGGCACTAGGTAGTACACAGTTCCCTTCGACTGCGCGAAGGCCGGCGTCAGCATGGCAAGCGCCAATACCAGAATGCCGAAGGCGGACAGAACTATTCGTTTCATGTTCTTGCTCCTCTTGTGCCGGACCCCTTCATTGTGCCCGTCCGCCTGCCGGTCCGGTCCCGGCAAGAGTTTCCCCGGTGATCATTTTGACCACCGCGTCGGGACTTGTGTTCGACCGTGGCAGATCCCCCGCCACGACGCCTTGGCGGATCACCACGATCCGGTCGGCAACCTGGAAGGCCTGCTGCATGATGTGCGTGATGATGATGACGCCGATCCCTTGCGAAGCGACCTGGCGGATCATGTCGAGGCCGCGCCTCGTCTGCTCCACGCCCAGCGCGGCGAACGGTTCGTCGAGCAGCACCAGCTTGCCGCCCCAGTGCACGAAGCGGTTCAGTTCGATCGCCTGGCGCTGGCCGCCTGACAGATGTTCGACATTGGCGCGAAGCGACGGGATGCGCGTCCCGGCATTGGCCAGCGCCTTCGCCACCTCGGCCTCCATGGTGCGTTCGTCGAGGATGGGAATGCCGAGGAACTTGCGGGTGATTTCCCGCCCCATGAAGAAATTTGCGACCACATCGACATTCGTGCAGAGCGACAGGTCCTGGTACACCGTCTCGATGCCGGCTGCCTTGGCTGCCGCGGGAGACTTGGCCTGAAACTCCTCGCCCTCGAAAAGCATTCGGCCCGATGTCGGCTCGAGACCGCCGGAGATGATCTTCACCAGCGTCGACTTGCCTGCGCCGTTGTCGCCGAGCAGCGCGACGACCTCGCCCCTCCCGATGGAAAAACTGATGCCCTTCAGCGCTTCGATTGCGCCGTAGTTCTTGCGGATGTCTTCCAACACGAGCAGCGGCGCCGTCATGCGGCGATCCCCCTGCCGTCGAGAATGTCGCGCTCGCGTTCGCCCGTGAACATCTGGCCGAAACGCGGCGACAGGACGCTCGACACGGCAAGTGCCGCCGCCCCGCGCAACACCGAGTGCTCACCGCCGCGCGCGACGACGACGCGCGGCGTTGCACGATCCCGTCGTGCGGCAATCGAGTTCGGCAGGTCCGCTGCCAGCTCTGCCATGCGATCAAGCAGACCGGCCGATGCCAGGCCGCCAAGCACCACCGTCTCCGGATCGAACAGGTTCTCGATTGTCGTGATCGCATTGCGGAAGATCGGCGCCACCGTCTTGAGCCAATCTGCCTCGCTCGTCTTTGCACGGCGATAGGCATCAAGCGAAACATAGCGCTCGAGGCAGCCGCGATTGCCGCACGGACAAGGCTCGCCTCCAGGCACGACGGGGATGTGGCCGATTTCGCCGGCGTTGCCCCACGCACCCCGCATCACCTGGCCTTCATGCACCAGGGCGCCGCCAAGCCCGACACCCAGGTAGAGGTAGTAGTATTCCGAAAAATGTTTTCCAAGGCCGTAGAGTTGCTCACCGAGTGCTGCGGCGGCCATGTCCGTTTCCAGAAATGCCGGCAGGCCCGTCAGTTCGGCCAGGCGCTCCCTGATGGCAACGTTTTCCCAGCCGGTCATCGTCGTTGGGCCGACGAAACTCATGGAATCGACGCCGAACGGACCGGGCAACGCCATGCCAATGCCAAGCATGCGGCCCTTGGGCTTGCGCCTGATGAGCTTGGGCGCCATTGCGCCAACTATCTCGAAAGCATCTGCGGGCGATGCGTTCGTAACCGACTGATGCAGGCTGGCGACGACGTCTCCGCTCAGGTCGATCAGCGCCGCATTGACTCCGATTGGCGTAATATGGACGCCAATCGCAAACCCTCCATCCGTGTTGATCCGGAGCATTGTGGGCGGCAGGCCTCGCCCCTTTGGATTCTCGCGAAAGGAGACAAGATACCTCTGCTCTTCCAGTTCCCGGACAATCGTCGAAACAGTCTGGACTGTCAGTCCCACACGCTTGGCAATTTCGCCGCGTGTCGTTGGACCGTGCAGGCGGACAGACTCGAGCACGATCCGTCGGTTGTACGGCCGGCCAAACTCCTGGTTGGTCCCTCTGAGTGCCACGGGCAACCCCCTCCGTAGGGTGACGTTACACCGACCGATTATTTAGTCAAACGGATTTCAGAAATGACATTTCAAGTGCCCGATCCGGCTTCAAATCATGCAGGGACCCTCGGCGTCGTCGACGGCAACAGGCTGCACTCGCCCGACACGACCTACTGGCCGATGTTCAACGGCGTGCGCGGCGGCGCGCTGCGCGACGAGTTCAACTATTTTGCTTCCTGCGCGCTGGACGGCAAGCCAACGCCCGGGGACGCGACCGCAGCGCTCGAAGCGACCCTCGCCGCCGAGGAATCCGCGCGCACCGGGAACGTGGTGAGGATCGGCTGATGCTGGAATACGAATTCGACCACGTCGGCATCACCACCACCGAGCCGCGGCCGCAGGAGGATTGGGTCGAGGCCAGCAAGATCTGGGTCACCAATCCGCGTAACCACCCCGAGCACATCGAGTTCCTGCGCTACCGCGAGGACAGCACGGTGCCGGCGGCGGTGCGCGACAATCCGCACGTCGCTTATCGCGTCAAGGCACTCGCGCCCTATCTCAAAGACTGCGAGATCCTGATCCCGCCCTTCATCGTCGGCGACTTCCTCGAAGTGGCATTCGTGCGCAAGCATGGCATGATCTTCGAATATATGCGCTGCCTGAAGGACGTCTGGTTCGGGAAATGACGGAGGAGCCAGCGGGCGCGTGTTGGTGATGGAGGAAGGCCGACCATGACAGGACTGCCCGAACCGCTGCGTTCCCGGCTGCACCCGCTCGACCGTACGCTCGACACACTGGAGACGCCCGCCGTGCTTATCGATGCCGATGTCGCCGATGCCAATCTCGTGCGCTGGCAGCAGCGTTGCGATCGCGCCGGCGTCGCTAACCGGCCCCACATCAAGACGCATCGCAGCGTCGCCTGGGCGCTGCGGCAGCTGGAACTTGGCGCCGAGGGCATCACCGTGCAGACGGTGGGCGAGGCCGAGATCATGGCCGACGCCGGGATCTCAGACATCTTCCTCACCACCAACGTGTTGGGCGAGGCCAAGCTCGCGCGTCTCGGCGCCGTCGCAAGCCGCTGCAGCCTCTCCGTCGTCGCCGACAGCGCCGAGATCGTCGACGCGGCCGCCGCCGCCGCGCGGGCGGCAGGGGCGACGATTACCGTGCTGGTCGAGTGCGACACTGGCGGTGGCCGTTGCGGGCTCGCCGACCCGGCCGCCATCGCGGCGCTGGCGCTGCGCATCGCCGGCTCGGAAGGGGCGAAGTTCGGCGGGCTGATGACCTATCCCGGCGCCGGCAAGCGGCTGCAGACCGAACAGGCGTTGCAGGCAGCCATCGCGGCATGCCGCGGAACCGGCCTCACCGTGCCTGCGGTGTCTTCCGGCGGCAGCCCGGACATGTGGAAGGACGACGGGCTCGAGCCGCTGACCGAGTACCGCGCCGGCACTTATATCTATAACGACCGCGCGCTGCTGTCGCGCGGTACGGCCACGCTCGATCAGTGCGCGATGACGGTGTTGGCCACCGTGGTCAGCCGGCCGACCGCGGGGCGCGCCATCATCGACGCCGGCTCCAAGGCGCTCACCTCCGACCTTCTCGGGCTCGATGGCTATGGGCTGGTGCTCGAACATCCCGACGCCGTGATCTACCAGTTGAACGAGGAGCACGGCCTGCTCGACGTTTCGCGCTGCTCGGCGCCTCCCTCGGTCGGCGACCGCGTCCACGTCCTGCCCAACCATACCTGCGTCGTCACCAACCTGTTCGATCGCCTCTTCATCGTCAGCGGCGGACGGCTCCAGGGCGCGCTGCCGGTGGAGGCGCGCGGCAGGTCGATCTGAGACGGGGTGTCAGGCCCGAACACATGTTCCGGAGGCTCCGGATTGCGGGTTTCGCAGGGTGCCAGCCTACGGCATCCCTATGGTCTCAATGGCGAGAACTGCGCAGCCCTCCGCAGCAACACCACAACGGGGAGTGATCCATGACCAAGCAGCATTTCGGCACTTCGCATGTCCCGCTCTCCCCGGCGGTGAGGGCGGGCGACTTTGTCTTCATCTCCGGGCAGGTGCCGGTCGACAAGGAAGGCAAGATCGTCGATGGCGGGGTCGGCGCGCAGACGACGAAGGTGCTGGAGAACATCGCTGCCGCCCCGGCGCTGGCCGGCTGCGTGCTCTCGGACGTAGTCAAGACCACGGTCTGGCTGAAGCGGGCCGAGGACTTCGCCGAATTCAACGCGGCCTATGTGCCCTTCTTCCAGAAGAACCCACCGGCTCGATCCACCGCGGAATCGCGGCTGATGATCGACATCCTGGTTGAGATCGAGGCCATCGCCTACAAGCCACTCAGGTAGTGGTTGTCGCAACGCTCGCTGCGGCTCCACTGCCGTGGATTGTGTTTGCTCGTATGCGGGGCTGGCACATCGCGTAAAGACGCCGAGGCTTGTCAGCCGCTCTTGCGAAGTGAAGCCGGCCACGTCGGATCTCTGGAGACCTTGTCGGCTCCAGCCGAATCTGAAGAAGATCGACGAGGGACGCCGCGAAGTCGGTACGGTGTTCCAGCATTTCAACCTGTTCCTGCGTTCGCATTTGGAAAAGATTCCGGCTCGCGAAGGTCAGTTCCGGGTCGGTCACAAGTGCGGGTTGAGCCGGATGTCGGCTTTCGGGGAAGGAATCCTGTTTAGGAACGTCTGTTTGGGTCAATCCTTCCGGTTTCTCGAACAGGAAGGTTGCGCCATATCCGGTCATTCAGCGGGCTTCTCCATTGCCGACCTTCGCTCAACCGCAGGATTCGACCCGAAACGGTCCCTCAGACCTGATTTCACCTCTGATAGCGGATCGGGTGGATGCTCCCGCTCACGGCATCTAGGTGCCAAAGTGTGGAAGCTGTCAAAGCGACCACGAGCAAAGGGTGGACAAGTGAGGCATTGCTCAAGCCGCCTGCTCTCGCAGTTTCGGGATCCGCTTCGCCATCCTTACGCAGGCGAACTGGGTTTGGTTTGATAAACACACCGCCGTGGCTTCTTCGGTTCGATATCCGAGGTGCTCGTAGAGGGCAACGCCAGAGAGCGTGGCCGTGAGATGGAGGGTCTGGATCTCATGCTCGGCCGCGTCCCGCTCTATTCGCAGCATGATCGCCGATGCGATGCCGCGGCGCGCGGCGGCAGGATCCACAAACACGCTCCGGACGGTCGGTCCGTCGGCGGTTTGTCCGCCAACCCCCAGCCCATTGGCGTAGCCCGGCCTGTAGCGGGACCATCCGCCGCTGCCGAGGATCGCGCCGCGATCGTTTTCAACCACGAAGAAATGGCCCTCATCCACAATGGCGTCGTCCATGGTGCCGAATTCGGTCAGGAAGCTTGCTAACGCTCCCGCTTCGTAGAAGTCGCCGCCGAGAACCCACATCGAGCGCGCCTGCATGGCACGGATTGCAGGGATATCAGTCTGACGAGCATTGCGGATGATGTACCCGCGCATGATTGTATTTTTCGACATGATCGATTCCTAAACAGGCTCTTGGCCTCGGTTTGTGCGTCGCGCGGTATCGCTTTGGCTCAAGATGCGGATTTCGGCGAGATGCTCGCTGACAGGTTCGCGCTGCAGGCGGCTTCGTCCGTCAATGCAGCTAGAGACGCACGTCGACGATAGGGACGCCGGCGAAGCGTATGGTCCCGGCATATGCAACAGCAGAATGGATAAGCGCCGTCGTGGCACCAAGGGCCGCCAGATGCGTCTCGCTGCCCATGACCCCTGTCGCCAGCCGCTTTGGGCTTTCGCACGGCGGGTGCACCGACGCTTGGCTGTCGGTTCCCGCCGCGCGACCATGAATGCCATCCCGGACCTGGACAGGCCGATGTCCTTCAACTGATGGCCGGAGAGCGCATCGGGCGTGCACCGCGTCGGTGCCCGGGGGCTCCGGCGAAATCCCTTCATCGGAATTCTCCTTGGTTGAGCTTGAGCTGGACCGGTCACCGCGGGGCGCAATCGCGAAGACGAAGGGCCCTCGCGATGGCGCCGCGCGCGGCATGCGCTGCTCCGGCCGCTACAGATGATCAAGAACGAGCAATGTTTCGTTGCCGAGCCAGGCCTTCTTAAAGGCTGCTTCCGCCTCGGACACATCCTCGCTACCGGCTGCAGCCTTGGCCTTGAGCAGGCCCCAGAGCGCCCAGCCGTTGCGCGGCACTTCCGCAAGCGCCATTTCGAACACCGCGACGGCTTCATCCGTGCGGCCCTGCTGCAGGAGCACAGCGCCGAGCGTCTGCCGGACAGGATAGTACCAGTAGGGCGGCTCCATGTAGGATATGCCCTCCTGCAGGCGGATCGCCTCCGCGAGTTGCTGTTCGGCGGCGACATAGTCGCGCCGCGACTGCGCGATGCGGGCTCGCGCCACGTGCATGGCGATGCGGTGCAGGTCCCTGGCAGGGAGGAACTGTTCCTCCAGCCCGCTCATGTCCGCCTGTTGGATCAGCCGGCCAATGGAGTCGGCTTCGGCGGACGCCGCTTCGAGATCTCCCTTGAAGGCCAAGGCAACGCTGCGGGCGTAATGCCAATAGCCTTTCACGAAGGGAAAGCGGTCGCCGGGGTCGGCCAGCGCAAGGATCGTGTCCGGGTCGCTGAACTGGGCGTGGGCGCTGAAGGGAGCCGTCTTGATCGCCTGCACCCAGGCCAGTTCCTGCGAGACTTCGTCGGAGGTGATTTCCGCCAGCTTTTCCGCCGCGCCAATCACATCCTCCTTCACGCCGGCCATCTGAGCCGAAATCATGAGGAAGTGGACGTTGTGCGGGTAATAGCCGAAACGGTAGAGTGGGCTCGCCGCGTCGCCGGCCTGCGCGAGGAAGGCCTCATCCGCCGCGATGGCGTCATGGTTGACGGCGATGGAGTCGCCGTGGCGGCCGATCCGCATATAGAGATGTGCCGGCATATGGGTGAGGTGCCCCGCCGCCGGTGCCGCGCCGCGCAGGCGGTCGGCGACGGCCTCAGCGCGGCCCGGATCGGCCGAGGCCTCGACGGCATGGATGTAGAGGTGCGCTGCCCCAAGATGGTCCGGATCCAGCCCGAGCGCACGCTCCAGCACCGCGACAATCTCACCGCCGCGGCCCTTGGGCGTCATCCCGTCGGCCTCCCAATAGTCCCAAGGCTGCAGGTTCATCAGCGCTTCGGCATAGAGCACCAGAACGTCCGCGTCCTCCGGATAGGCCTTGGCCACCGCTCCCAACGCCTCGGCCCAGGCCTGATCCATGGGCAGGCGGGGCGCCGTCCCATTCGCGCCAGAACGCCTGGAAAGAGCCTCGATCAGCGCCCTCTCCTTAAGGGCGACCTTCTCCTTGAGCGCCAGGGCGCGATCGATCGCCTCGCGCGCAGGCGCCACCGCCTCGTCGCGCATGGCATCGTTGATGTTGGGGCCGAGCACGAATGCCTCGCCCCAGAAGCACATGGCGCATTCCGGATCGAGCCGCTGTGCCTTCTGGAACGAGCGCCGCGCCTCGGCGTGGTTGAAGCCCCAGGCGAGCCGCAGGCCCTGGTCGAAATAGGCCTGGGCCTCTGCGCTTTTCGTCGTGACCGGCATCGCCATGGTGCCGAGCCCCTGATAGAGCGGCGGGCGTCCGGCCGCCGCCTCGTCGGCCTTTCCGGCGGCGTAGCTCACGCCCGGGTTGAACAATTCCGTCTTCGTCTGCTCGTGGGCCGCCGCGGTCACGGCGAGCATCGAGGTGGCCAGCATCAGCGAGCTGGCCAGGATATGGCGGGATTTCTTCGTGTTCATCATTTTCTCTTCCTTTCAGTCATGGTTCTCCCATCGCCGGTGCGGTTGCCGCGCCGGCGCGATGGGCTGTGGCTTGTCGGTTTTGGTTAAGGTCGGCGTACCTGATCGGTGCTTGAGCAGTGTCTGACCATCAGCACCGCGTCGCCGTCGCGGTAGTGAAGGCACGGGTGCGGGACGACGGGTCGCCGCCCGATCTCCTGGAAGCCGCGCTTGCGATAGAACTCGAACGCGGTTTCGTTGCGCTCGAAGCAGATGAGTGAGACGCGCGGCAGGCCTCGCGCACGAGCAAGGGCGTAGACACGGTCCATCAACTCGCCGCCGATTTCCTGGCCACGGTAGCGATCGTGGACGGCCAGGCCGGAAACGTAGAGCGAGCCTGGATCCTCCAGCTCCGCATAGGGCCGCAGGATCGGATCGGTCTCCTCAGTGCCGCTGGCGTCCGCCTCCATCGGGAAGGCGTGCACCATGCCGGCGATCCTGTGGCCGCGCACCGCGACGAGGCAATTCTCGAAGGAAAAGGAGGTGTTGGTGCGCGCATAGCGGGCCGCGCCGATCTCCTCCAGCGACAGGCCTGGCATATCCATCTTGCTCCAGATATAGGCCGCGAGCCCATACGAGGAGACGAGGAAGAGGCGGGCGATTTCGCCAGCTTCTTCCTGCAGTGCCGGGCGGATGCAATCGCGCGGCATGAGGGCGGTCAGTGGATAAGACATTCCATTGTCCTCCAGATTGCGATCTCAGGCCGCTTCCAGGCAAATGAGGCATATCTGCTCGATGTGGCGGTGATCGGTGCCGCAGCACCCGCCGAACACCGAAAGACCCGGCAGCATCCGACGCAGGCGCGTGTAGTCCCGTGCCAGCTCGACCGGATCGCCGGGGTCGAGCACGTCCGAATTGTCGAGCTCGGCGTGGCTCTTGCGCGAGGCGTTGGCGCGGATGCCGCGAAGGCGCGAGCGCCATGCTCCCTCGCCGAGCGCACCGGCGAAGTGATCGGGGTGGGCGCAGTTGACCATGTAGTAGACAGGCGCCGCACCGGTACCTTCGTCCACCTTCTCGATCGCTTCGCCAAGGGCCTCGCCGGAGGGCAGCCGTCCGTCCGTCTCGGTGGTGAACGCTATGGCGACGGGCATCCCGGCGGAGCGTGCTGCGCGCACCACGCCGATCGCCTCGCCGGTGTGGGTCATGGTGACCGCCGCAACCATGTCCGCGGCCGTGTCGGCGAAGGTGCGGATCTGGTGGCCGTGATACTCCTCTGCCTCGTCCGGGCTAAGCTGCGCTTTCGGCGCATAGCCGTCACCATGGGGGCCGACGTTTCCGGAGATCACGATCGGTGCGTCGGTGCGGGCTTCCCGGCGCAGTTCCTCCATCAGCGTGATGGCTTCGCGGTTGAAGGACTCAATCCTGCGAGCGTCGTGGCCCAGCTTCGCGCCCCAGTCGCGCGAACAGCGCCAGGTCGGGCTTTCGAGAATGAAGCCGACGCCGCGCTCCTCGGCGATCCTGAAGTAATCGCGATAGTAGCGCTTCAGCGCCTCCCGCCCGGCCGCATCATCGAGCAGGACGTATGATGCGAAGAGAGGAAGGTCGAGGCCCTGATGAAAGATCAGCGTGGTCTCGATGCCGCCATCGGTCAGGAATAAGCCGCCGCCTAGCTGCGGCAGAAGATGTCTGTAATCAGTCATTGGTAGGTCCTTTGATTGTTGTATGGTCCGGGCCACTCGGCGGAGGATCAGAGCCGCGCTTCCAGGACCAGGTTGAACGGCGTCTCGAAAGCACGGCGGAAGCGGGTGAAGCCGGCCTTGCGGAACACGTCCGCCAGCCGTGCCTCGCCGGCCTGCGCACCGAGCACCAGATGGCCGCCGTCGGAGATCGCGTGAGCGCAGCAGATGGTGGTGGAGGCCGCGTAGTACATCCGCGCCACAGGCGAGACGTTGTCCTCGACCTTGTCGTTGGCGAAGGGCTCGACCAGCATCACTGCGCCGTCCGGCGCGAGCGCCTTGGCGGCATGCGTTGCGGCGGCGACCGGGTCGCCCATGTCATGCAGGGCGTCGAAAAAGCAGATCAGGTCGTAGCCCTTGCCGGGATAATTGTCGGCCCGTGCCGCTGCAAAACTCGCCTGCTCGGTAACGCCCGCCTCGGCAGCGACCTTTCGAGCCTGCGCCAGCGATTCCTGGTGGTTGTCGAAGCCGCGGAACTGCGAGGCCGGGAAAGCCTTGGCCATCAGCACCGTCGAGTGGCCGTGGCCGCAGCCTATATCGGCCACCAGAGCGCCTGCCTTGAGCTTGTCGACGACCCCATCGAGCGCCGGCAGCCATTCAGGGACAAGGCTCGCCTTGTAGGCATTGCGGTAGAAAGCCGCGACGCCGCAGGCGAGCCGTCCGTCGTGGTCGCCCCAGGGAATGCCTTTGCCGGTGCGGAACGCCTCGACAGCCTTCTCCTCGTCGGCCCACATCGATGCGGGGACCGACCAGGCGTTGGGGAAGAAGACCGGGCTGTCCTCGTCGGCAAGCACCATCGCCTGCTCCGGCGTCAGCTCGTAAGTGTCGCTGACCGGATGGTAGGCGACGTAGCCGCCCGCGACCTGCGCGTTGAGCCACTCGCGCACATAGCGCTCGGCGCAGTCGGCGCGCGTGGCGATTGCACGTGCGCTGAGCGGCCCGGCCCCGGCCATTGCCTTGTAGAGGCCGAGCCGGTTGCCGATGCTGATCATGACGCCGCCGTAGCCGGCGGAAAGATCTCCAAACGCGCGCGCGACCAGCGCATCGAGCTTCGCGGAATCGATTGTGTCGTGGTGGGTATGCTGTATGTCCATGTCTCCTGTCCGAGCGCTCAGGGAACCTGAGGCTGGCCGCTGTGGTTCACTGTCTTTTCATGATGCGATCGTGCCCCTTGGCACATCGAGGGCGTAAATAGACGTGGCGCGGCGCGCGCGAGAGAGGCAGAATGGCCGGAACCGTGCGAGATGGGCCAAGCAGGAGGACAACGGTGCCGAAGCGTGTCAGCATCGTGGTCTTTCGGGAATGCGATCCCTCGATCATTTACGGCGTCTTCGATACGCTCTGGGCGGCGGGGAGGTTTTTCAAGATTCGACCCGGGAAGCCGTTCTTTGAGCCGAGTTCCGCCGCGGCCAGGAATGGGCCTCTCGCTGGCGAACCGCTCTTCGAGCCGCGCATCGTCGCGGCCGAGCACGGGCCGCTCGAGCTCATCACCGGCGTCAGCATCATTCCGCAGGACTCGATCGACGAAA
The DNA here is from genome assembly GCF_011045125.1 of Allomesorhizobium camelthorni. Taxonomy (GTDB): domain Bacteria; phylum Pseudomonadota; class Alphaproteobacteria; order Rhizobiales; family Rhizobiaceae; genus Allomesorhizobium; species Allomesorhizobium camelthorni. Next base: position 26,232 of record NZ_JAAKZF010000065.1, read on the forward strand.
TCGAGCAGACGGATATCGTCTTCGTGCCAAACCCGGTGGTGTTGACGCCCGAGGACCTTCACGCCCTCGATCGCCGGATCATCGATTGGGTCGCGAAGATGCACGAAAAGGGCGCGCTAATTTGCTCCGCCTGTGGCGGTTCCCTGGTGCTGGCCGCGGCCGGGCTGCTCTCCGGGCGCGAGACGACGACGCATTGGAGCCATGTACCCGTGTTCCGCCAGGAATTCCCCGATGTCCTGCTGCATGAGGATCGCATCCTGGTCCAGAGCGGCGATGGCCACAACATCATCTCCTGCGGCGGCGCCTCGTCCTGGCAGGACCTCGCGCTCCTCCTCATCGCCCGTTATGGGAGCGGCGAGGAAGCGATCCGCATTTCCAGGTTCTTCCTCTACCAGTGGCACCGCGACGGACAGCTCCCCTATGCCTCGATGGCGGTTAATGTCGTCCACGGCGACGCCGTCGTCCTCAAATGCCAGACCTGGCTCGCGGAGAATTACGATCGCGCGGATGTCGTCACCGAGGTGGCGCGCGTATCGGGCTTGCCCAAGCGCACGTTCGACCGCCGGTTCAGGGCGGCCACCGGTTACTCTCCGCTCGCCTATGTCCAGGCGCTGCGCATCGAGGAGGCGAAGCAGATGCTCGAGACCGGCTCCGACCCCGTTGATGTGATCGGTCGCGAGGTCGGCTACGAGGACGCCTCCTCCTTCAGTCGCCTGTTCCGGCGCCAGACGGGCATCTCGCCGGGCGACTACCGCCGCCGCTTCAGGATTCCCGACTATGCTCGGTCGAGTTCACAGGACGCGCGGCCTGGAAGTCGAGTGTTGAAGAGATCAGAGGCGGGCTGACCCCCCAGGTTTTCCCGCGCATAAGCCGCGCTACCACGCGTATGTCCGCACATCGCGGACGATCTGACGCTCACGAGCAGGTTCGGACCAGGTCAGAAGAGCCAGTTGCGCTGAATGTCAGCTCTGGGGAAGCCGGAAAGCGTTAGGAGTGTCCGGATTGGGTCACGAGTTTCGGTTGTGGAACGGGAAGGTCGCGCCAGGAGCCGACTTTCCCCGCGCTTCTCCAGAGCGGTCAGTCGCCCATCGGCAGCAGTCGACCCTGTCGCGACATCTGAGGAACGGGAAAATCCCGCGTGCGCATTGTCGGCCGTAAGGTGGCTTCTGCAGTCGCCGCCAGCATCCTACGGTTTCGGCCGGAACAAAATACGCAGCGGCAGAATTCCGATATAAAGCGATTGAAATTAAAGGCGATCGCGCCTTCCCTCTAACTCTATGGAGGACAGAATGTTTCGCAAGTTTCTTGCGGTTGCCACCATTGCAACCTTCATCGCGGGCCCGACGATTGCCCTGTCACAGGCCCTGCTGTCAGATCAGCGAGACGCCATCGCGCACATGGCCAATGCGGCCATTGCAGATGAACTGTGCGAGATGCGAGTGAACCAGGAAGTTCTCAATACAGCTATGGTGCATGTAGGTTTGAACCTGGTGGATTTGGAGGTTGAACCATACAAATCCGCGTTCACGGATGCAGCACAGGAAGCGCAGGTTAGTCTCGAAGCATCTGGCAGTCAGGTAGTCTGTGACCGCCTTGATACGATGTATGGGGCAACCGGCCAAAGGATCCTTGGTCTTATCGCGAGATAGCCACCGAGGTGAGCGAAGGCCGCTGCGGCCGCGGTCTCTGTCTGATCTTTGGAACCTAAACATATCGGTAGAAAATAACCGCAACCATCTTTCATCTTGCCGCGTATGGTCCGATCATCTGCCGGTGCAAGTTTGAGGGACATGCAATGAAGAAGGTCGCTGCTCTCCTGGTACTTTCCCTCGTTACCATGCTGCCCGGCATGGCACCCGCGCAGTCCTACGTGCCGGAGCTTGGGCCATCGCCGCCGCAGGATGCTATGCAGCTGTATCCCGGCGGCGTCGAGAAGGCGGTGGCCGCCCTGCCGGACATCGTCAAGAAAGTCAAGGAAGCATCCAACGTTCCCGGCTTCGCCGTGGCGGTGGTGCATGGCGGCAAGATGATCTTTGACGAAGGCTATGGCCTTCGCGACAACCGGGACGACACCTCTAGGGTCACCAGCACCACCATCTTCCAGGTCGCCTCGGTGTCGAAGTCGATCTCGGCCACGGTGGCCGCCATCGCCATGACGAAGGACCACAGCTTCGACTGGGATACCCCGGTCGGCAAGGTCTGGGACGGCTTCCGCCTCAATCTCGACTATGTCTCGGGCAACGCCACCATCGGCGATTTCTTCGCCCATCGCTCGGGCCTGCCGATGGCGGCGGGCGACGAGCTCGAGGATCTCGGCTTCCAGCGCAAGCAGATCGTCGGGAGCCTGTGGATGGTGCCGCTCGATCCCTTCCGCATCTCCTATCACTACGCCAACTTCGGCACGACCATCGGCGCCGAGGCGGTGGCCCATGCCGAGAAACAGCCTTGGGAGCCGCTGGCCAAGAGCCTGCTGTTCGATCCGCTCGGCATGCGTTCGAG